>JAVXHR010000001.1:0-91233 GCA_036656795.1 Lachnospiraceae bacterium
AAAGGAGTATAAAAGATGAGAATAGAGATTCCAGGATATAAAACATTTGATTTAAAAGAACTGGTATTAGATTATAATGGCACAATTGCAACAGATGGCATAATACCAAATCCGGTGAAGGAGCGTTTGGAAAAGTTGGCAAAAGACTTTTCTATTACTGTATTAACGGCAGACACCCATGGTACGGCAAAAGAAAATTGTGTGGGATTGCCTTTACATATTCATACATTTCCGGTGGGAAATGCCATGGAAGCAAAAGCACAGATGGTAAAGACACTAGGCGCAGCCCAGTGTGTATGTATGGGGAATGGGCGCAATGACAAACTAATGTTCCAAACGGCAGAGCTGTCAATTGCAATTATTGGAACAGAGGGAGCTTGTGTACAATCTGTCCAAAATGCTGATATATGTGTGAATTCTATCGAAGATGGATTGGATCTGTTATTGCAACAAAAACGTTTGATTGCGGATTTAAGAGGCTAGATTTCCAATTTATTTTACAACAATGCAGTTTTTGTTAGAGTTCTTTCCTTCATAGAGTGCCATATCGGCATTGATTAGATTCTTTTCAATGCTGATATCAGGATTAATCTGTGTAACGCCAATTGTTGTGGTACAAGATAAAGGAATTCCATCATAACAAAATGGGTAGGATTCAATGGAAAACCGAATACTTTCAGCTAATGCACGAGCCGTATGTTGGTCTGAATCAGGAAGAACAATCAAGAATTCCTCTCCCCCCCATCGAACGGCAATGTGTTCTGATTTTAAGCATGTCAATAATATCTCGGAAGCAGTATATAGAATATAATCTCCGGCAAAATGGCCATACGTATCATTTATTTTTTTGAAATCATCTAAATCCAACATTAAAATAGAGAAATTAGTCATTAAGGACTGCTTACTCCATTGTGAAAGCATTTCTGAAAAATAGTGTCGATTATAAAGATTGGTTAATTGGTCTTTATAAGCCCATTGACGTTTTTCTTCCAGTGCTTCAGCTAATTGTTGGTTTGTCAGTTCTAATTTTCTATTTGTTAATTCTAATTCATCATTTGCTTTTTTAAGTAAATTGGTGGTCCGCTTATTTTGAATGTGAAAGTGAACTCTTGCAAGCAACTCTACATCACTAAATGGTTTTGGTACATAATCTGCACCCCCCATGGTAAAACTTTTGGCAATACTGTCTTCGTCCGACATAGAGGTAATGAAGATAATTGGGATTTCAGAGGTTGCATCATGTTCTTTTAAGCGTTTGCATACTTCGAACCCATTCATATCCGGTAATACAATGTCTAATAAAATTAGCTCAGGCATCTCTCGCACGGCACATTCTAATGCCTCATTACCTGTGTGTACCATGACGGTCTCGATTTGATATTGCTGCAATATTTGCTCAACCGTACTACATATGATGATACTATCGTCTATTACCAATACTTTATCGATATCATTCACCTTCTTCCATTCGTGCATTTGTTCATATTTATCATTCTACTCAATCTGAAGAGTGAAGTCAAACATATACAATAAAAAATTGTTTTTAATTTTATTTTTATTGCGATACAATCGTATAAAAATCAAAGAAGAAAATACTTGACGAAATGTGTTAAAACATATACAATATTGTGTGCGACTACTGGGTCGTAATGTAACTGTTAGTCATACAAAACATACAAAAAAAATGTGAAAACAGCATGGTTTTTGTGTTTTGTACTAAAAAATATTATTCAGGAGGTCATTAAGACATGGCAAAATGGGTTTACTTATTTAAAGAGGGTAAAGCAGATATGAAAAACCTTCTTGGCGGAAAAGGTGCGAACTTAGCAGAAATGACTAATTTAGGATTACCAATTCCTCAAGGGTTTACAGTAACAACAGAAGCTTGTACAAACTACTACGACGCAGGGAAACAAATTACAGAAGAAGTACAAGGCCAGATTTTTGATGCTATTAAAGAATTAGAAAAGATTCAAGGCAAGACATTTGGCGACAATACAGATCCATTGTTAGTATCAGTTCGTTCAGGAGCAAGAGCTTCTATGCCAGGTATGATGGACACAATTCTTAACTTGGGATTAAATGATGTAGCTGTAGAAGGATTCGCTAAAAAGACAGGAAATCCTAGATTTGCATATGATTCATATAGAAGATTTATTCAGATGTTTTCAGATGTAGTTATGGAGATGAGCAAAACTTTCTTTGAAGGTATCTTAACAGATGTTAAAGAAGATAAAGGTGCTAAATTCGATACAGATTTGACAGCAGAAGATTTACAAGAAGTTATTGGTAAATATAAAGCAATTTATAAAGAAAAAATGGGAGAAGAATTCCCACAAGATCCTAAGATTCAATTAATGGAAGCAATTAAAGCGGTATTTCGTTCTTGGGACAACCCACGTGCAATCGTATATCGTCGTATGAATGATATCCCAGGAGATTGGGGAACAGCTGTTAATGTTCAAGCCATGGTATTTGGTAACATGGGTGAGACATCAGGAACAGGTGTTGCATTTACACGTAATCCATCTACAGGTGCCAATGGTATCTATGGTGAATATTTAATTAATGCCCAGGGAGAAGATGTTGTTGCTGGTATTCGTACACCACAACCTATTACCAAACTGGAAAGTGACCTTCCTGAATGTTATAAAGAATTCATGGAAATTGCTCATAAATTAGAAGACCATTATGCAGATATGCAAGATATGGAATTTACGATTCAAGAAGGAAAGTTATATTTCTTACAAACACGTAATGGTAAGAGAACTGCTCCTGCAGCACTTCAAATTGCTTGTGATTTAGTAGATGAAGGAAAGATTACAGAAGAAGAAGCAGTTAGGAGAATTGAAGCAAAATCATTGGATCAATTATTACATCCAACTTTTAATGCAGCAGCACTAAAAGCAGGCGAAGTCATTGGTTCTGCACTTCCTGCATCACCAGGTGCGGCAGCAGGTAAAGTATACTTTACAGCAGATGAAGCAAAAGCAGCAGAAGGAAGAGGCGAAAGAGTTATTCTTGTTCGTCTTGAAACTTCACCAGAAGATATCGAAGGTATGCATGCAGCGGAAGGTATCTTAACCGTTCGTGGTGGAATGACATCTCACGCAGCAGTTGTTGCTCGTGGAATGGGTACGGCTTGTGTATCTGGTTGTGGAGAAATTAAGATTGATGAAGAAGCAAAATACTTTGAACTTGGTGGACACCATATTGTAGAGGGAGATTACATCTCACTGGATGGTTCTACAGGTAAGATATATTTAGGAGATATTGCAACGGAAGAAGCTACAGTAAGTGGCAACTTTGGACGACTTATGGGATGGGCAGATCAATTTAGAACATTGAAAGTCAGAACCAATGCAGATACACCGGAAGATGCTGCTAATGCAGTGAAGTTAGGTGCACAAGGTATCGGTCTTTGCCGTACAGAGCATATGTTCTTTGAACCAGACAGAATTCCTAAGATTCGTAAGATGATTCTTTCTGATAGCGTAGAAGCCAGAGAAGAAGCGTTGAATGAGTTAATTCCTTTCCAGAAAAAGGATTTCAAAGGAATCTATGAAGTTATGGAAGGAAAACCAGTTACCATTCGTTTCTTAGATCCACCACTTCATGAATTTGTACCTACCAATGAAGAAGATATTGCTGCATTAGCAAAAGATATGAGCTTAACAGTAGCAGAAGTAAAAGCAAAATGTACAGATTTACATGAATTTAATCCAATGATGGGTCATAGAGGTTGCCGTCTTGCAGTAACATATCCAGAGATTGCAAGAATGCAGACAAGAGCTGTAATGGAAGCTGCAATCGAAGTGAAAGAAGAAAAAGGATACGATGTAGTTCCTGAAATCATGATTCCACTTGTTGGAGAGAAAAAGGAATTAAAATACGTAAAAGATATTGTTGTTGAAACAGCGGAGAAAGTAAAAGCAGAGAAAAAATCTGATATCAAATACCATATTGGTACGATGATCGAGATTCCTCGTGCAGCTTTACTTGCAGATGAGATAGCAGAAGAAGCAGAATTCTTCTCATTTGGAACCAATGATTTAACCCAGATGACATTCGGATTCTCTCGTGATGATGCTGGTAAATTCTTGGATTCTTACTACAAAGCAAAAATCTACGAATCAGATCCATTTGCAAGATTGGATCAAAATGGAGTAGGACAATTAGTAGAGATGGCAGCAAAAAAAGGCCGTGCTACACGTGCAGGCATTAAGCTTGGTATCTGTGGCGAACATGGTGGAGATCCAAGTTCTATTGAATTCTGTCACAAGATTGGTTTGAACTATGTATCTTGTTCACCATTTAGAGTTCCAATCGCAAGGTTAGCAGCTGCACAGGCAGCACTAAATGACAAATAGTATAAAGAATAAAAGTGAAAAATAATTAAATTCAGAGAGGTTCACCGCAATGACGGGTGGACCTCTTTTTTTTAAAACTATCATGAAATAATTGTCTAATATAGTTGTTCGTGCTAAGATAAAAGTGGATATAGTTGAATATGATAGACATCATATATATGATAAGCAGAAGTGGAAAGGTGGAATAATTATGAAGATATTAGTTGTAATAGATATGCAATATGATTTTATTGATGGTACGTTAGGGAGCTCAGAGGCCGTAGCGATGTTGCCAAAGGCAGTAGAGAAAATCAAAGATTTTCATGGTCGTATATTAGCGACCAAAGATACACATGAACAGAATTACTTAGAAACACAAGAGGGGAAACTACTTCCAATTCAGCACTGCATACGTGGGACGAATGGATGGCAGTTACATTCTGAAATCAGTAAATTCATACAGGAAGCACCCATAGATAAACCGACGTTTGGCAGTGTGGCATTGGGGAATTTATTAACAGATATTGATAAGGAAACTCCCATTGAAGATATTACTTTGATTGGTTTATGTACGGATATTTGTGTCATTTCTAATGCGATGTTACTCAAGGCTTTCCTGCCACAGATACCTATTATAGTAGATGCTTCTTGTTGTGCGGGAGTCACACCGGCAACACATAGACAAGCATTGGAAACAATGAAGTTATGCCAAATACAAATTATCAATGAGTAAGTGAGAAAAACCACATCAGCCATACGATATAATTTCATATGCTTTAACTTTAATGCCGTTTTAATGTGAAAACGGTTTTTTTAATGCCGTATTTTTATGACTCGTGTTAAGATGACCGTACCCAATAGAAGGAGGGGGAAGCATATGACAGATATCATTATGGTTGGCATTTTAATTGTTAGTTTTGTAATTGTTAAATTTTTTATGGATTGGTGCCAAAGACAAATTGAATCAAGAAAATAGCGAATCGGATTGTTAATAATCCATTTTGACTTTAGGAAGTGTAAAACCACAATGTGGTTTTAAGGAGGGAAAGAAATGTTTCAGATAATACTAACATTAGCAATTTTTATCATACTGGTCATTCCCATGGGAACCTATATGTATCATATTGCCACAAAGCAAAGAACATTTGCAGATCCTGTCTTTGACAGAGTAGATAACTGCATCTACAAAATCTGCCGAATAGATAGAGCAGGTATGAATTGGAAGCAATATACAATGAATCTTATTATCGCAAATGCAGTCATGGTATTTGCAGGATATCTGATTCTGCGATTACAGGGAATATTACCAGGCAATCCTAATGGGATTCATGGAATGGAAGCTGACTTGTCCTTTAATACCATTATAAGTTTTATGACCAATACCAATCTTCAACACTATGCCGGCGAATCAGGACTTTCTTATCTAAGCCAGATGCTTGTGATTACATTCATGATGTTTACATCAGCAGCTTCGGGATTCTCAGCATGCATGGCATTTTGTCGTGGATTGGCAGGAAAAAGTAAGGATATGGGGAATTTCTATGAAGATATGATTCGAATTACCACCAGAATTTTAGTTCCATTTTCTTTCTTAATAGGATTGCTATTGGTAAGTCAAGGGACGCCACAGACGTTAATCAGTAATATTACGGTACATACAATAGAAGGAAACTTGCAGGATCTGGCTATGGGACCGGTAGCGGCATTGGAATCTATTAAACATCTGGGAACAAATGGAGGTGGATTCTTCGGGGCCAATTCAGCGACTCCTTTTGAGAACCCAACCATTCTATCTAATATCATTGAATTGATATCGATGATGATACTTCCGGGGGCTTGTGTAATTACTTTTGGCAAGATGCTTCATAACCGGAAAAGTGAACAAGAGAGAGAACCAATCTTTGGTGGACATGGAAGAGTTATCTTTGCAACCATGAGCATTTTGTTCTTTTTGGGTCTTAGCCTTTGCTTTTTCTCAGAAAAAGCAGGAAATCCACTATTAGAACAGGCAGGATTAAATATGGATATGGGCAATATGGAAGGGAAAGAAGTGCGGTTTGGTATTGCACAATCTACATTGTTCACCACAGTTACTACTTCATTTACAACTGGAACAGTTAATAACATGCATGATTCACTAACCCCATTGGGGGGATTGGTTCCTATGCTTCATATGATGTTAAACTGTGTATTTGGTGGAAAAGGAGTAGGTCTTATGAATATGGTAATGTATGCAATCTTAGCGGTCTTCTTATGTGGTCTGATGATTGGCAGAACACCAGAGTATCTTGGAAAAAAAATCGAAGGAAAAGAAATGAAATTGGTTGCTTTTGTATTGATTCTACACCCACTATTGATTCTTGGATTTTCAGCGTTAGCGGTATCAACGGCAGGTGGTGTGGCAGGTATTTCGAATCCGGGATTCCATGGGTTATCACAGGTGTTGTATGAATATGCATCTTCTGCTGCAAATAATGGGTCCGGGTTTGAAGGATTGGTGGATAATACCACTTTTTGGAATCTTACAACAGGTTTAGCCATGTTTTTTGGAAGGTATATGATGATTGTTGCACAGCTTGCAATTGCAGGCTCATTATTAGCAAAGCGAAAAGTGAATGTTACAGTTGGAAGTTTAAAGACTACAAACGTAATGTTTGCATTGATTCTTGTAGTTGTGGTTTACATCTTTGCAGCACTTACCTTCTTTCCGGCGCTAGCGCTTGGACCGATTGCAGAGCATCTAACCTTATGGTTTTAAGGAGTAAAGAAAGGAATAAGATATGTCAAAGGAAAAGAAAACAAAGTTTATTACAAGGGATATTTTGAAAAATGCTATCTTAGGTGCTTTTCAAAAGTTGGACCCAAGATATATGATAAAGAATCCGGTAATGTTTGTAGTAGAAGTAGGGTTCGCTATTACGGTGATACTTACAATATGGCCAACGATGTTTGGCGATGATGCAAGACTTCAGGTGTTCAATGGGATTGTTGCACTGGTGCTACTCATTACAATTCTATTTGCTAATTTTGCGGAATCTGTGGCAGAGGGACGAGGAAAAGCCCAGGCTGAATCACTGAAAAAGACCAAAAAGGATACAAAGGCACTACTGCTTTGTGCCAATGGAAGCAGAAGAGAAGTGAATGCTTCTGAATTAAAAAAAGGGGATATTGTTCTTGTAGAGATAGGAGAAGTCATTCCCAATGACGGAGAAATTATAGAAGGAATTGCATCCGTAGATGAGTCGGCAATTACTGGAGAATCGGCACCGGTAACTAGAGAAGCAGGGGGGGATTTTTCTTCTGTAACAGGAGGAACAACCGTAGTCAGTGACTGGCTCAAGATTAAAATCACTTCTTCCCCGGGAGAATCTTTTTTAGATAAGATGATTTCTTTGGTAGAAGGAGCATCCAGACAGAAAACTCCCAATGAAATTGCACTTCATATTCTACTGGTTGGATTGACTATTATATTTTTAATTGTATGTGCATGTTTATATCCATTTGCAAGATATGCGGGAGTAAGCATTCCGATATCTGCGATGATTGCATTGATGGTATGCCTGATTCCCACAACGATTGGTGGGCTATTATCTGCCATTGGAATTGCGGGAATGGACCGTGTGACAAGATTTAATGTGATTGCTATGTCGGGAAAGGCGGTAGAGGCATGTGGAGATGTAGATACGATGATTTTGGATAAGACAGGAACAATTACATATGGAAATCGTCTTGCCGCTGATTTTCTAATTGTAAAAGGGGTATCAAAACATGACCTGGTAGATTATAGTGTGATGTGTTCGTTAGAAGATGAGACACCGGAGGGAAAATCAATTGTAGAGCTTGGAAGAATGCAAGATACACAGATAAATATGAAGATGGCAGAACAGATGGAATTTATTGAATTTACAGCCCAGACAAGAATGAGTGGTGTGAATCTTCCAGACGGGGTTCGGGTACGAAAAGGTGCTTATGATGCAATTGTACATTATGTACAACAGGCAGGTGGTGCGATACCCGGCGATTTGGAAGGGATTGTAGCAGATGTTTCTAATTTGGGTGGAACGCCTCTTGTTGTATGCAAAGACAGTACGATATACGGAGTGATCTACTTAAAAGATACTGTGAAACCGGGATTGGTGGAACGGTTTGCAAGACTGAGAGAAATCGGAATTAAAACAGTAATGTGTACCGGAGATAATCCATTGACTGCAGCAACCATAGCCAGAGAAGCTGGAGTGGACGGTTTTATTGCGGAATGCAAACCAGAAGATAAGATAGAAGAGATTAAAAAAGAGCAGGCACAGGGAAAGATTGTTGCCATGACAGGGGATGGGACCAATGACGCTCCTGCACTGGCACAGGCTGACGTGGGATTAGCTATGAATAGTGGCACTACATCTGCCAAGGAAGCTGCTAATATGGTGGATTTAGATTCTGATCCAACTAAGATTCTAGAAGTTGTGGAGATTGGAAAGCAACTCTTAATTACGAGAGGATCCCTTACCACGTTTAGCATTGCGAATGATATAGCCAAATATTTTGCGATTATTCCAGCAATGTTTACCCTGATAATTCCACAGATGGAACTTTTGAATATTATGAAGCTTACGACACCGTTTAGTGCAATACTATCAGCACTTATCTTCAATGCAATTATCATTCCGGCTTTGATACCTATTGCGATGCAAGGGGTCAAATATAAACCAATGTCATCGGAGAAGATGCTACTGAGAAATATGGGAATCTTTGGACTTGGTGGTGTGGTAGTGCCCTTTGTGGGAATAAAAATAATTGATATAGTAATAGCACCGATGCTTGCACTATTAGGTATATAACAATGAAATAATGCGTCTGCACGACAGACGGATAGGGAGGTCGAATTACAATGAAATCTTTATTATCTATAATTAAAAAAGCAACCATCTTAACAGTGGCATTGATTGTAATATGTGGGGTAGCTTATCCACTGGCATTAACAGGCATTAGCCAACTGGTATTTCCAAAACAGGCCAATGGTAATCTTATTCAGATCGATGGAGAGATGGTTGGTTCCGAATTAGTTGGGCAACAGTTTACGGACCCAAGATTCTTTCAGGGCAGAGTGTCTTCTATTCATTACAACACCTATACGGAAGATGAGTTGATAGTGGGGTTAAAGGACGAAGTCGAGTATGAAGGTGTGGCATCAGGAAGTTACAATTATGGCACTACGAACCCGGCATTAAAAGAAAGGGTAGAGATGGACGTTCAAGAATTTCTGAAAAAACATGCAACCGTAAGACAAGAAGATATTCCGGCTGATTTATTAACTGCATCAGGTTCTGGATTAGATCCTCATATTAGTCCTAAGTCTGCACAGATACAGATTCCTGCTATTGCTCAGGCAACAGGACTATCAGAACAGGTAATTCAAGAAATCACAAAACGAAATACACAGCAGAAGATTATCGGAGTGTTTGGAGAAGAGAAAGTCAATGTTTTGAAAGCCAATATTGATATTGCATGTGAGATTGGACTCTTGAATGATACCCCGTATAAGTAATGGTCGAACGAATGACCTTGACTTAAGAGGCCATCTGATTTAAAATGAAATAGAGGTTTGTTTTTCCTAAAAGTGCTCTCATGAAGAATGGGAGCACCTTTTTTATTATAGTAGCACCTTGTCATTACATTAAAATAAACCCCTCAGTACTTTGAGCAACATTGTCAACCATTCATAAAGGAACAAAGAGATTGGAGTGTTTTTATGGAAAAGAAACAGGCAAACAGTAGTTTAGAGCAACCTCAATGGGGATCACGGTTTGGTTACATTATGGTAGCAGCAGGTGCAGCAATAGGACTTGGAAATATTTGGCGTTTTCCTTACCTCGCATATAGAGGCGGTGGTGGAATTTTCATCTTAGTATATTTAATGTTGATTATTATTATGGCACACCCTATGCTAAAGATGGAAAGTGCAATTGGACGTTATGGCAGGGCAAACGTAGCAGATGCGTTTGGTGTTGTGAATAAAAAAGCAAAGATTATTGGTATCATTGCAATTATCTGTACGACACTTATCGACATGTATTATCTTGTTGTAGGTGGTTGGGTTGGAAAGTATACAGTGGATTATGTAATTGGAACGAATTTTGGTGAGGATACACAAAAGTATTTTGATAAGTTTACCTCATCTACGATAGCACCGATTATTTATTCGGGTATCTTATTAGTATTTGTAATCTTCCTGCTTTACTTTGGTATTACAAATCTGGTAGAAAAAGTAACAAAGGTTATGATGCCGGTTTTATTTATACTATTGATTATCTGTGGTATATGGGCAATTTTCTCTACAGAAGGTGCTATGGAAGGGTTGAAGTATTATTTGGTTCCGGATTTTAGTAAATTAACAGTGAAGACTTTTGCCGATGCGGCGACGCAAGTACTGTTCTCAATTGGTATTGGGTGGGGAATTTTTATTACATTAGGAGCAAGTCTTCCGAAGTCCAATAATATTTCAAAAGATTCTATGTGGGTATGTGTATGTGATACAAGTGTAGCACTTCTTGCAGGATTCGTTGTTATTCCATCTGCATTTGGTGCAGGTGTTGATGTAGCAAAAGGACCATCTCTTATTTTTGTGGTTATGACACAGATATTCAGTAACCTTCCGGGTGGACGTATTATTGGTTGTTTCTTCTTTATTGCATTGATATTTGCAGTATTATCTACGCTATTTACAATTTTGGAGATTCCTGCAAAATGGGTAGAAGAACGATTTAAGATATCACATAAGAAAGCAACAATTATAACAGGGTTAGTTGTCTTTGCAGGAGATATTGTAGTATCACTTGGATTTGGTGTGTTGAGTTATATAAGGATTCCGTGGTTAGACCTTCATGGTATCACACAATTAAATATGTACGATTGGCTTGACACGTTTACAGCATACATATTGCTACCACTTGGTTGCTTATTGATCTCTTTCTATGTTGCAAAGATATGGGGATTTGATAATTATGCAAAAGAAGTAACTGCAGATGGAAGAGATGGAAAAGTATCCAAGTTCCAGAAGATATTAAGTCTTGTAGTTGTTCCAGTTCTCATGCTTGTTGTTATCTTGAATTGCTTTGGTTTTATTCAATAAGGTAGATTTTTAATAGGTGCTCTATTAAAGTAATGAATCCCGATATAAAAGGTTTTACTAAAACCTCTTATATCGGGGTTTTTGTATTTGAAAAGAAGAATTTGGTTGTAATAACTCAACTTTAATGCCATTTTAATAAAGATACTTAATTTTCTTACCCCTATTTTATATTAGAAAAGTTAGAATAAAGATAGGAATAAAGATGAAAAAAAGAAGAGCAACAAGCTCTTAGGGGGAATCAAAATGAGAAAAGAAGAATTAAACCAATTATGTATAATTATAAAAGAAAGAGTTCAGGCACAAGAATATATGATAGCTGAGAAAGAGATTGATGATGTTATGGGCAGATATCCACATTCACCTATTCCACATAATTTAATGGGAATTCTATTAGAGGCGCAACACAGCCATACGTTAGCGATGAAACACTTTAGAGCGGCCTATGCATTAGATCCAACATATGCTCCTGCACAATATAATCTGGATCGATGCTGTGCATTCTATCAGGAGGGGATAATAGCCTATGAGGAACAGGACTGTCCGAGACATAAACAATTAGAATCTCCCATACAAGTTGAAGTATTATTTGCATAGAAAATAATAGAATCAATAGATTAAGATAGTATATTTAAAACGTAAGTGTTAGAATAATGTCATCATATTAGAAAAGGTGAATGTATGGAAGAAAAAGGAAAATTAAAAATATTCTTTGGATATGCAGCAGGCATAGGGAAAACCTATGCCATGTTGGAGTCTGCACATATGGCACAAGAAAATCATATTGATGTGGTGGCAGGCTATATAGAACCACATGCAAGACCGGCCACGATGGAGATGATGAAAGGAATTGAAAGAATAGAACCACAAGAGATTGAATATCATAACATCAAGGTCTTGGAGTTTAATCTGGATCAAGCACTTTTAAGACACCCACAATTGATTCTAATAGATGAACTGGCACATACTAATGCAGCAGGTAGCAGACACCGTAAGCGTTATGAAGATATTAAAGAATTATTAAATGCAGGTATAGATGTATATACAACGGTAAATGTTCAACATATTGAAAGCTTAAATGATATGATCGCAGGCATTACGAATGTAGTGGTAAGAGAAAGAATTCCGGATTCGGTTTTTGATATGGCAAGTCAGATTGAGATGGTGGATATCCCTCCACAAGAGTTGATTCAACGTCTGGAGCAGGGAAAAATATATCAAGAAACACAGGCACAAAGGGCATTGTCTAATTTTTTTGTTACAGAGAATCTTGTAGCATTACGTGAGATTGCATTACGCCGTATGGCAGATTGGGTGAATCAAGAACAGGAAAATAACCGAGATATGAAGGAACGAGAATCGGCGGCTACGGAACATATCTTAATGTGCCTGTCCCCCTCTCCTTCCAATGGCAAAGTGATTCGTCAGGCATCTAGAATGGCCAAAGCATTTCATGGGAAATTCACCGCATTTTATGTGGAAACTTCTGATTTTTCGGAACTTGACAAAGAAGATATGGAACGTCTTAGAGTCAATACCAAGTTGGCGGAACAATTGGGCGCAAAAACCATTACGTCCTATGGAAATGATATTGTAGAACAGATAGCAGAGTATGCCAAAATAGCAAAAGTCACAAAGATTGTATTAGGAAGAACATATACAAAAAGGCCATTGTTTTCGGTGCGGGAAAGTTTTTCTGATCAACTGGCAAAATGTGCGCCACAGTTGGAGATATTTTTGATTCCGGATACTTATGAAAAGGAATATATTAAAAAGAAGAAAAAAAAGAAAAATGAGATAGACAAGGGGAAATTCACTACGGATATCTTGGCAGTGAGTAGTATGTTACTATGTGCAACGATTATCTCACTTATATTGGATAGGTGGAACCTAAGTGATGCCAATCTAATTATGTCCTATATCTTAGGAGTGCTTATGGTGTCGCTGTTGACGCAGTATAGAATCTCCAGTGTATTGTATAGTGTACTAAGTGTCTTTGCTTTTAATTTCTTTTTTACAGAACCAAAGCGGACATTTTCTGTAGATGATCCCAGCTATATTGTAACATTTGTGGTGATGTTTCTGACTGCGGTATTAAGTTCTTCCTTAACGCAGAAAGTAAAAAAAGTTGCAAAACAGGCAGCTATGAAATCCTATCGTACAGAAATATTATTAGAAACGAGTCAGAAATTACAGCAATCACATAATATGAAAAAAATTGCGGAAGTAACTATGGAACAGCTAGGCAAATTGTTAAATAAAGAGATCTACTGTTTTATTGGGAATCCTATGGAACACTCCATTCCATTATTCTATTGTGCAAAAGGGAGTATACAAAAGGAATTACCCAAAGAAGAACTTGCGGTTGCTCAGTGGACATATAAGAATAATAAACATGCGGGATTTTCCACAACTACCCTGCCGGGGGCAAGATGCTTATATCTAACCGTCAGAAATGGAGAAAAGATATTCGCGGTGGTGGGCATCGAGATGGAAGGGAAGAAGAATACTGCCTTTGATGAAAGTATTATGTCAGCAATTCTGAATGAAAGTGCGTTGGCATTTGGTAAAGAAGAGATGATTCAAAGAGAACAAAAAGTAGCAATTCGATTAGAACAAGAACAGCTGCGAGCGAATTTGTTACGTTCCATTTCCCATGATTTGCGAACACCCCTTACAAGTATCTCTGGAAATGCAGGCATGTTGATTGGAAATGGAGAGGGATTAAGTGTCACCACAAGACAACAGATGTATGAGGATATCTATGACGATTCTATGTGGCTTATTAATCTAGTGGAGAACTTACTCTCCGTTACCCGTATAGAGAATGGAACCATGCAGCTGAACATGGTGTCAGAGCTGGTTGATGATGTGATTAGTGAGAGCTTAAAGCATATTAACAGAAAATCCAAAGAACATATAATTCAAGTCAAACAAGAAGATGATATGCTAGTAGCGAAGATGGATGCGAAATTGATTATGCAGGTGATTATCAATTTGGTAGATAATGCTATTAAGTATACAAACAAGGGCTCTTTGATTCAGATTATAACGAAAAAGGAACAAGAAAGTATTAAAATTGCCATTGCAGATAATGGGAATGGAATCAGTACAGAACAAAAAGAAAAGATATTCACTATGTTTTATACGGGAAAAGAAGGCGCCTCTGATGGACGTCGTGGTATGGGTCTTGGATTAGCACTTTGCAAGTCTATTATCAATGCACATGGTGGAGAGTTATGTGTCTATGATAATCAGTCAAGAGGTACGGTATTTGAATTCACGCTTCATTTAGAGGAGGTAAAGTTAGATGATTAACGGAAAACCAATTATATTAGTGGTGGAAGATGATGCGCCTATACGTAATCTTATTACTACAACATTAGATACACAACATTACAAGCATATGATAGCGGAGAATGGGGCAAGGGCTATCTTGATGATGACCTCAGAGAATCCAGATATTGTATTACTTGATCTGGGACTTCCGGATATGGACGGAGTAGACATCATTAAGAAGATACGTTCTTGGTCTGTGAATCCAATCATTGTAATTAGTGCAAGAAATGAAGACAAAGATAAGATTCAGGCATTGGATGCCGGAGCAGATGATTATCTTACGAAACCATTTAGCGTAGAAGAATTATTAGCACGATTGCGTTCTACGTTACGTAGAATTCAGTATATAGAATCCAATGGAACTGTTAATGAAAGCGTCTTCCATAATGGAGAGCTGATGATCGATTATTCAGCGGCATGTGTGAAGGTAGGGGAACGGGAACTCCATCTGATGCCAATCGAATATAGTTTGCTTTGTCTGTTGGCAAAAAATGTAGGGAAAGTACTGACCCATCAGTTTATATTAGACAAGGTGTGGACCAATGCAATAGAAAGCGATCTGTCTTCTCTACGGGTTTACATGGCATCTTTGCGAAAAAAGATAGAGGGGACACAAAGTAAAGGAAAATACATTCAGACCCATATAGGAATTGGGTATCGTATGGTAAAAATAGAATCTGTATCTTAGGATAAATAAAAGTGGAATAGGAGAAAATCATATGGTTGACAGAAGGGTGTTTTTAATTGTATTAGACAGCTATGGAATAGGCGCAGAACCGGATGCAGAGAAATTCAAAGATGTAGGGAGTAATACATTAGCCTCGATTGTGAAATCAAAAGAATATGATACTCCGTGTATGAAACAATTGGGCCTTTTTAATATAGAAGGTGTTACTTGTGGTGAAAAAGAACGCAATCCTATGGGTGTTTATGGACGTATGCAGGAAGCTTCCAATGGAAAAGATACTACCATTGGACATTGGGAGATTGCTGGTATTGTATCTCAAAACCCATTACCCACATATCCCAAAGGATTTCCACCGGAGGTAATGGAGGAATTTAAAAAGCAGACAGGACGAGAGATTCTTTGCAATCAACCATATTCCGGAACAGAAGTCATTCAAGAATATGGACAACAGCACATGGATACAGGGGCTTTGATCGTCTATACATCAGCAGACAGTGTATTTCAGATTGCGGCTCATACAGAGGTTGTACCATTAGAATTATTGTATCATTATTGTGAGCTGGCAAGAAAGATATTAGTGGGGGAATATGGCGTTGGTAGAGTGATTGCGAGGCCATTTGTTGGACATGCACCTCATTTTACAAGAACCACTGATCGTCATGATTATTCATTGCACCCACCGAAACCAACGATGATGGACATACTGGTAGAATATGGATATGCAACCTACGGAATCGGAAAGATATACGATATCTTTGCGGGACAGGGCATCGAACATACTGAAAGAATTAGGAATAATACAGATGGAATGAACAAAGCCATAAAACAATTGGATACAGAGTTTCGCGGATTATGTTTTGTGAATCTTGTGGATTTTGATATGCTATATGGACATCGTAATGATATAGATGGATATGCAAGGGCAGCGACAGAGGTAGATGTACAACTGAAACAATTTATAGAGCAGATGCAAGACACCGATATTCTGATGATTACGGCAGACCATGGCTGTGATCCTGGATTTCCGGGTACCGATCATTCTAGAGAATACGTGCCACTGCTGATCTATGGAGCTGAGATTTATCAAGGTATTTCTCTGGGAACAAGACCAACATTCGCGGATATTGGAGCTACAATTTTGGATATCTTTGAAGTCCCCAATCGTACAGATGGAACCAGTTTTAAACATTTAATCATGTAAAAAGGAGGAATTGCTATGCGAATGTATGATGTGATTATAAAAAAGAGAAATGGTCTTTCGCTTACAGCAGAAGAGATTGACCAGATGATTACGGGTTATGTGACAGGCATCATTCCGGATTATCAGATGTCCGCATTTTTAATGGCAGTGTATTTTAAAGGAATGACCGAGCAGGAGACATGGGCTATGACGAATGCGGTAGCACACTCCGGGGACATGGTGGATCTTTCGAAAGTCAAAGGGGTGAAAGTAGATAAGCATTCTACCGGTGGAGTTGGAGATAAGACCACGTTAGTTGTGGCACCAATTGTAGCAGCTTGTGGTGTGAAAGTTGCCAAGATGTCAGGACGTGGATTGGGCCATACAGGGGGAACCATTGATAAATTGGAATCTATACCCGGGTTTCAGACGTCACTTAGCAAGGAGCAATTTATTCGGGTTGTAAATCAAACGGGACTTAGCATTGTGGGTCAGTCAGGGAATCTTGCACCGGCAGACAAAAAATTATATGCTCTTCGGGATGTGACAGCAACGGTGGATAGCATTCCATTGATAGCAGTTTCAATTATGGGGAAAAAACTGGCAGCAGGAAATGATGGTATCTTATTAGATGTAAAGATGGGCAGTGGGGCATTTGTAAAAACCATAGAAGACGCAATTCTTCTTGCAAAAGAGATGGTTAACATTGGAGAAAATGCAGGAAAAAGAACCATTGCATTAATTACAAATATGGATATTCCGTTGGGTTGTAATATTGGAAACAGTCTAGAAGTAATAGAAGCAGTGCAAGCATTACAAGGACAGGCTCCAAAGGATTTACAATACCTTTGCAGACATCTGGCAGGTAATATGTTATATCTGGCAGGAAAGGGATCATTAGAGAAGTGTATGTCTATGGTAGATGTAGTAATCTCAGATGGGAGTGCTTTAGAACGCCTGATTGCCATGGTAGAGGCACAAGGGGGAGAAAGCAATGTGATACGAGATACGAATACCTTTTTGCAGGCACCTTATCGTGAGGATGTATTGGCTATACAATCAGGGTATATTACCCATATGGATACCCAAAGTTGTGGAATTGCAGCATCTATATTAGGAGCAGGCCGAGAGAAAAAAGAAAGTACAATAGACGCATTGGCAGGGATTGTTCTGCATCATAAGGTGGGAGAGCATGTGGAAGCAGGTCAATCCATTGCCACGATGTATGCATCGAATCAAACGTTGTTTGAAGCAGCGAGAAAGAGGTATGCAGATGCAATTACAATTGAACAAAAGAAACCCGAAGATACCCCATTGATTTATGCAAGGGTTACAAAAGAACAGGTGGAGATGTATGAGTAAAGTATATGATAAATTACAACAATGTTTAAAAAGTGTACGTGAACGGG
Organism: Lachnospiraceae bacterium; assembly: GCA_036656795.1. Classification (GTDB taxonomy): domain Bacteria; phylum Bacillota; class Clostridia; order Lachnospirales; family Lachnospiraceae; genus CAUPWF01. The sequence goes on from JAVXHR010000001.1 coordinate 18,089, forward strand.
TAGATTTTAAACCAGAGGTAGCAGTGGTCTTAGGTTCCGGACTGGGTGCATATGCGGATAGCATTCAAGTAGTATCCTACATGAATTATGCCGATATTGCAGGGTTTCCACAGTCAACGGTAGTCGGACATCAAGGAAGATTTGTCTTTGGATATGCAGAACATATTCCGGTTGTTATTATGCAGGGCAGAGTTCATTATTATGAAGGATATAAAATCTCTGATGTGGTTCTTCCTATTCGTTTAATGGGATTATTAGGAGCGAAAAAATTGATTCTGACAAATGCGGCAGGTGGGGTGAATCTATCTTATGCACCAGGAGATTTTATGTTGATTAAAGATCAAATATCTACGTTTGTTCCAAGCCCACTAATAGGTGAGAACATAGAAGAATTGGGAATTCGATTTCCAGATATGAGTGAAGTATATTGTTCACGTTATCAAATGGTAATTAAAAAAGAAGCAAATCGACTACAGATTCCACTTCAAGAAGGAGTATATATACAATTTACAGGACCTAATTATGAAACTCCCAGCGAGATACGCATGTGCCGAACATTAGGTGCCGATGCAGTTGGCATGAGTACAGCATGTGAAGCAATTGCAGCAAGACATATGGGTATGCATGTGTGTGGAATCTCGTGTATCACCAATATGGCAAGTGGTATTACAGGTGTTCCGTTAAGTCATAACGAAGTGCAGGAAACAGCCGATAAGACAAAAGCAACATTCGTTAAATTAATGATAGGAGTTACGCGGGCAATAGGAGAAACATCTTAAAATGCAATAGAATGTTAGGCATTTACAGACCAAAAGACAGAAATCGAATTTTTCGATTTCTGTCTTTTTCTAACAACTAATAGATTTTATGATTGCATCTTTTCTTTTTCAGCTTGACGCATCTCTTTGACATCGTCAATTCTATTTTGGGCGTTCATTATGTATAAACGATTTCCACCCTCTACTCTCTTCGAGTGTACAAGACACGTATATGCATTTTCATAATCTTTTTGTAAGATATATAATTCTGCGGTTACAAGAAAACAAGTTTGTTCTACCACAGGTGGAAAATCTTCTTTGTGCTCATAATACATTCGTTTATAGGCTTCCAGCGCTTTAGCAGAAGCTTTCATAAACATATCTTCATCTTCTAAGTCATGGTAGATCCAAGACAAGTGCAACCATATCTTGGCAATTGCTAAAGGCTCACAATCATAGAAGTCAGCGCAACGAAGTGCCATGTACATGGAAGTGATGGTTTCATCTACCGTTCGTGGTGTAGAAAATGATAGTATGCCTGCTTGTTGATATGGCAGCATAGCCTGTTTGATATTTTGAGCATAGAAGTTTCGGGATTCCTCAAAGTCTGTATATAGGGCGGTGTAATAACAGTGTGGGCAATACCAGATATCATACCACAAAGGACTGAATTCTTTATAATGTCGACGTAAGTCATTATCTACGTGTACAAGTGATAACGCAGCAGTTAATGGCTTTGGTAACGTAATATGTTGTCCACAGACAGGGCATATTGAAGCATGGTCACATAGATATGGAGCATCGGTGTCAGGTGCTACTGCTTCATATGTACGTGTACCAAAAGGAAATAAATCATCTACAGAAGTTTTACCGGGATCTTTTCGTTCATCTTCTTCAGGAGTAGATTCAGGTGGTGCAATAGTTTTTGCTAGAATGTTTTCTATGGTTGACTCCTTTTTAGTTGAGTCTTCAGACGGATGTGATTGTTTAAATAGATTTTTAAATGGCATAACAGTGTCCTCCCCGACGTATATTTCCTCTATTATAGCATAGGCTAGACGTGGTTTCAAAGATTTATTGATAAAGAAAAACAAATATTAAAAATCGAGGTTTTATATTGTCTTAAAAGATTGGAAAACAAGGCAAAATGTTGCACATATAGGCTATGTTTGATATACTGAAGTATATATACACTTAAGGCAAAATGAGAGGTATCGTTATGACAAAAAAATGTTGGCGATTATTGATAAGTTGTTCTTTTTTAATAATTCTTTTGATATGTAGCATCTCTATGAATGCGATAGCGGCAGATGACATGCAGACTTCAAAAGTAATTCGTGTAGGGTTTCCAATTCAGCCAGGATTGACGGAAGTGAACGCCCAAGGGGAATATAGAGGATATACGTATGAATACTTACAGACGATTTCTCAGTTTGCAGGGTGGGATTGTGAGTTTGTACGTGTGAATGGAACCGTGAATGAACAATTAGAGACCTTAATGAACATGTTGAAAGATGGAAAGATTGATGTACTTGGTGGTATGCTAAAAACAGATCAGACGATAAAAGAATATGATTTTCCTCAATTAAATTATGGCGTTGCATATTCCACATTATCGGTGTTGGAGACCAATACAACAATATCAGACGTGAATCTAGCAGCAAAAGCAAAGAATTCTATACATATAGCGGTATTGCAACAAGCAAAGAAGAAAATTGCCATTCTGGAACAATATTGCAGAGAAAATAACTTTCAGTATACATTAGTGCCCTGTGAAAATGAGTTGGCTCTTGTAAATGCGTTGTCAACAGGTGAGGCAGATGTTATTCTCGGCGTGGATCTAAGTAAAGAACCGGGAACAAAGGTTATAAAAACTTTTGCAGGTTCTCCCTATTATTTCATGACTACAAAGGGAAATACAGAGATTGTAAATGTGCTTGATGATGCCATGAAAAAACAAGAACAGTCAAATCCTTACTTTCAAAAACAACTTTATGAAAAATATTTTGGAGAACAAGGACGTAAGTTTGTATTGACAGAACATGAGCAGACCTATGTAGAAGAGATGAAACCTCTTCGGGTGTTGATTTCTTTATCTTTAGCACCATTTCAATACGAAGACAATAATGGGAAAATTGATGGAATTACCCTTTCCCTTTTATCTGATATAGAACAACAAACAGGATTAAAGTTTCAATATATTGAGCGAGACATGAAGAAAACTCTTTCGGAAAACATAGAGGAGAAAGAGATTGATATTGTTGCGGGACTTCCGGCAGAAGAAAAATATGCCAGTGCGAATCAATTGATTCTAAGTAAATCATATATGGAGGCGGATACTATTATGTATTCTTCTCGTAATTTTAAAAGGAATCAAACAAATAATAACGACAAAACTAAAAACGTGAAGAAAGGAACAGCAGCGGTTTCCAATATAGGGCATACATTCCCCGGACTTTCGTCAAATCATGTCAAATTTTATGACACCCTTGAAGAATGTATGGATGCGGTGAATCATGGAGCAGCGGATTATGGATATGGTAATAGTTACTCTGTTAGTTATTACATGTCAGAGAAAAATTATCCCAATGTTGTGACGATGCAGATGCCAGGAATCTCGAATGGTTTTTGTCTGGGCGTGTTAAAAGATACAGATATTAATGTGTTGACAATTTTAAATCGTGCGATTACAACAATTGATGAAACACAAAAATATAATTATCTGATGAAAGAATTTGATAAAGGGAAAGCCGATTTTTCGTTATTATCTTATATTCGATTGCATCCAATTCAAGTATTGACTATGGGGTGTATATTGATGTTAATTATACTGTATTTGATTTATTCCAGACAAAAACAAGTTTTATTAGAGGCTGAAAATGAGGCTAAAACTCGATTCTTATCCAATATGTCCCATGAGATGAGAACACCATTAAGTGCAATTATTGGATTGAATGATTTGCAAAAAAGAAATATGGAGCAGGGGAATATAGAAGAAGAGGAAAACTGTATTAAAAGAATTGATTCTTCAGCCAAACATCTATTATCTATTATTAATGATGTGCTTGATATGGGAAAGATCAATGAAGGAAAGCTATGTATCACAAAGAAACCATTTGATATATATGAGATGCTGGAAGATATTAAGACCATCTATCTTATTCATGCAGAACAACATCATATACAGTTTCATACTAGCTTTGAAGCTGATATGTATTCAATTATGATTGGAGATGCACTACGAATTAAACAGGTACTTATTAATTTGATCTCCAATGCTATTAAATATAATAAGCCGGAAGGGAATGTGTATTTTCATGTATCTCAGATTCAGGAAACAGAGAAAAGTGTACAGATTTCATTTACAGTAGCGGATACAGGAGTTGGAATCAAAGAAGAGAATATACGGCGTATATTCAAGGCGTTTGAACGTGAAGAACGTGGAGATGTCAGTGAAGGAACTGGATTGGGTCTGGCAATTTCTAACAGTGTGATAGGACTTATGAATAGTGAACTTAAGGTGCATAGTCAAGAAAACGAGGGAAGTGAATTTTCATTTATACTGGAACTTGATAAGGGAATTGTTGAAGAATCCGATAGGGTTAAGTTAAGAACAGATTCTGAGATGGAGTTAACTAATATACGTGTTCTGATTGCGGAAGATAACGAAATTAATGCATTGATTGCCAGCAAGATGCTACAGCGTGTGGGGATACAAGTAGAAATTGTACAAGATGGAGAACTTGCTGTTTCAAAATTCGTGGCATCAAAACCTCATTATTTTCAACTGATTCTTATGGACATACGCATGCCACATATGGATGGACTTGAAGCAACCAGAGTTATTAGGAATCTGGAACGAGAAGATGCAAGCACGATACCAATCATTGCGCTTTCGGCCAATGCATTTGATGAGGATATAGAAAAATCAAAAGAGGCAGGAATGAATTGGCATCTTGCAAAACCAATTGAATCACAAAAATTATATGAAGTAATTGCAACACTTTTAAAGAAATAAAAGGAGAATCAATGAAAAAGATAGAAGATAAACAAACACTGTATAGAATTGTAAAGACTAGGTTGGAAGGATATTTAGATGGTATTTCATACCCGTGGACCTGTTTTGCCAATATGTCAGCACTTTTGTATGAGATGTTAGAGGACATTAATTGGGTGGGATTCTACATTCTTGTAGACGAAATCCTTCTATTGGGTCCATTTCAAGGGAAACCGGCCTGCGCGAAGATTGAAGTCGGAAAAGGTGTCTGTGGAACGGCAATAGCGACGGATTCTACCCAGTTAGTTTCTGATGTACATGAATTCCCGGGTCATATTGCCTGTGATTGTGCGTCCAATTCTGAACTTGTAGTGCCGATTCACGTAGATGGGCGTACGATAGGGGTGTTGGACATTGATAGTCCAATCATCAATCGGTTTGAACAACAGGACAAAGAAGGAACAGAACAATTGGTGCACCTATTAGAAAACTACTTAAATAAAATAGGGACTATTAAGTTGTAATCAGAAGGAATGGGTGATGCAATGAGAATATATCAAGGGAGAAGCTTGTGTGAGGGAGTTGGAATTGGGAACATATACCACTACCCAAAAGAAAAATTCAAAAGTGCAGCCATGAATATAAAAGATCCACAAAAGGAGAGAGAAAGATTTCAGAGTGCAAGAGTAGAAGCAAGTATTTGGTTCAAAGAATTACAGAAACAGGCAACTGAAAAAGTTGGAATGGAGTATGCACAGATATTCGAAATCTATCAGATGATATTGGAAGATTCAGAATATATAGAGGCTATAGAAACGATGATACAAACCCGGAGCATAGGGGCAGCGGATGCAGTTGCTAAGGTGGGAGCCAATATTGCTCGTAGACTTTTAAAGACGGAAGATGAATATATAAAAGAGCGTGCAATAGATATCCAAGATATTTCCGATAAGATCTGCTCTATATTAGATGGAACGACACATAAAATCTTAGACATAAAAGAACCGATAATTTTAGTCGTGGACAGTTTGACACCAAGTGAAACCATAGGGCTTGAAAGAGCACAGATACTTGGGATTGTTATGAGACAAGATGCTGCCAATTCACATACAGCGATTCTAATAAAGAATATGGGGATTCCTACATTGACAGATATTCAGGAATCCGTAGGGAGAGAGAACCAAGGGAAATTAGCAGTTTTAAATGCATATGAAGGAACCCTTTGTCTGGAACCGAATCAAGAGTTTTTGGAAAAGACTCAAAACCATCTGAAGAAAATACAAAAGAAGCAAGAAACCCTGCAATCAATGTTTGGCAAAGAAACCGTTACATTAGACCATAAAAAGATAAAGCTATCAGCCAATATGGGGGCATTGGAGGATTTAGAGATTATTTTGGAAAATGATGCAGAGGGGATAGGATTGTTACGTAGTGAATTCTTATTTCTTCAGAAAATGGAAGCACCAACAGAAGAAGAACAATTTCAAATATACAAAACAGTGGCAGAAGCGATGGGCTCGCGTTCGGTAGTGATTCGCACGCTGGACATAGGCGCAGATAAACAGGCACCATATCTACATATGGAAGCACAGGAGAATCCGGCTTTAGGATATCGTGGGATTCGCTTTTCGCTGATGAGAACAGAACTGTTTCAAACACAATTACGTGCAATTTTACGTGCCAGTATATATGGACAAGTATCAGTCTTGTATCCGATGATTACATCGGTAAAAGAGATACAGAGGATTCAGCATATGCTGGAAGATATAAAAGTTAACTTAGAGAAAGAACATATTGCTTATGGAACAATCAAACAAGGAATTATGATTGAAACACCTGCAGCAGTCATGTTAAGTGATCTTTTAGCAAAAGAGGTGGATTTCTTCAGTATTGGGACCAATGACTTGTCCCAATATACATTGGCATTGGATCGGCACAATTTACAATTAGATGAATTGGCGGATGAGAACCATACGGCAGTGTTACGTATGGTTCAAATGGTCGCAACACATGCCCATGAAGCAGGTATCCCAGTAAGCATCTGTGGAGAATTAGGGGCAGATAAGAGGTTTACTAATCAATTTCTTCAGATGGAGATAGATGAGCTATCGGTGGTTCCTGCCCGAATTCTGGAGCTTCGACATCTGATACGCAATCTATCTGTAGAAACAGTTACTGGAGATAGAAGATAGGAAAAGTATGATCAGATGCTATACGTGAAGAACAATTAGATGGGTGTGATTTTTGTCCGTAATTTCCCATTGTTCCAGTATAGAATACCCATATGCTTTCGAGAGAGATTGTATGTATTCTTGATGATGAGTGTATAGAATCAAAATCCCTTCTTTGGTAAGCAAATTTCTTGCATGAGTCAAGAAATCCACATAGATATCATAGATTTGTTCATCGGTTGTATGCCCCATGGCAAAAGGCATATTTGTAAAAATCTCATCAAATAGGTATTCATGAGTAAAGTCACAACAATTTTTATTTACATAATGAATAATCTGTCCGGCAAGCGCAGTGTTTTCTTTTGCTTTGACAATGGCTTCTTCCAGTATGTCAATGCCATAGGATGTATTGGCTTTTACGGCTATCTGACGTTCGATAAGCATTGTACCTACTCCACAGAAAGGGTCTAATACTTGTGCGTCTGCAATCATATATTCTTTTGCCAATTCCACAAGTAACGCAGCTTGTTCTGGTCGAATACTTGTGGAAAGGTAATTTTTGCGATAAGAAAATCGTTGGTCAGGTATTGTATTTAGTTTGACCAAGATATTGTATACTTCTAATTTACTTTCAATCAATCGTAATTCTACTTCATAATGTGAGGTAGAATTGATTAGATTTCGCTGTGTAAGACGTTCTAGCTCTGAAGAGAATTTCTTGGCAAAATCACTTTTTTCATCTAATGCACGTTTGCTTTTTACTTCTACACGAAAATAAAAAGGGACAGCACCATCGTGGTGATTTATTAAAAATTTTAATAATGGAGAATCAGCAACGGTATTGGCGGCAAGAATTGGATCCATTTCGCAGGTAGATAAGCCGGGAATGGTCAATAATAATTGCTGATAAGTACGAATCGATAATAGATGCTCTAGAGATTCTTTCTGTACTTTTACACCAACGTTTAGAAGCTCGTAATCTGTTGTATCCAACTGTGTTGCTGTAATCTCAGCGTGTAGTGGATTGGTAAGTAACATACCATTTATAGGAGCAGACAAGTCTTGGAAGGTGTGGGTTGGAATCCCATCGAGAGAGACAACGATCTCGGTTAAGATACGGATTTCTTCTTCCACATGTTTTTTGTTCTCTATTGATACTTCTATATGGCAGAGACGTGCAAGCTGTTCCTTTAATTCGGGCAAATAGGGATTGAAGTCAAATGCATGCATTGCAATAAGGTAAGAACTTTTTACAAATAATTGGGTTTCTTGCATATAAGATTCATACAAATCGTCCATATATTGGGAAAGCTGTAAGTCTCCAATAAGTAATGCGGCATTTTTTCGGGTTTTTGCATCTTCGGATTGAAGGAAGTGGGAAAGGTTAATGCCACTTTCTTGTATGCGATAAACAACCTCCTCTTTTTTTTCTGCAACTTTTATTGCTTGGCGTAGCTTGCTGAGTGTTTGACGTATTTCCACATGATTTTCTAACTGTGTAATGAATTGACGTATCATAAATTCTCCTTTGGCTGCTTTTCCGGCAGCTGAGTGTAGATAATCGCAATAAAGACTAGAATACACCCTAATCCTTCGCGAAGAGACAAAGTTTCCCCAAGTAACAGCCAACCGGCAAGTACAGCGATTACAGATTCCAGACATAAGATAAGAGAAGCAATGGTGGGATCAGTTGTCTTTTGTGCAACCACTTGAAGTGTATAGGCGATACCACAGGAAAATATGCCGGCATATACAATTGGAAACCAGGCAACTATAATATCGCTCCATATAGGTGTTTCCCAAAGCACCATGCCAATGAGAGCCAGAGTACCACATACAAAGAATTGGATACAGGACATCTTTACACTGTCGACTTTGGGTGAATAATGATCAATCAGCAGAATATGAATGGAAAAAAAGATAGCACAGAGAAGCATTAACAAATCTCCTTGGGAGATGGTAAATGTTGAGGTAATACATAAAAAATAAGATCCAACTACAGCGATTGCTACACTAATCCACGTTCTTTTTGATACATGATGTTTTAAAAAGACACCAAGTACAGGGACCAGTACAATATATAAGGTTGTAATAAATCCTGCTTTTCCTACGGTTGTATGTTGAATGGCAATTTGTTGCAATTGGCTTCCGGCTAATAAGGCAAGACCACAGAGTAGACCACCAATCCAAAGTTCTTTGGAACGCCAAGATGTTTTAGAGGTTCTTGTACCTGCTTTTTCTTTGGCACAATCCAAAAAGAAGATCACAGGTAATAGTACTAGCGAGCCTAATATCGTGCGAAGTCCGTTAAATGTAAATGGACCAACATAATCAGCTCCCACACTTTGAGCAACAAAGCCAGTACCCCAGATACAGGCGGTAAGCAGTAACATTAGATTTCCACCAAGGCTTCCCTTTTTGTGTATATTTTTTGATATTTGCATAGGTAAATTTTCCTACTTTCTTCAAATTTATAAAGAGTCATATTTTTAAAGTATACATGAAATATAATAAAATGTGTAGTAATTTTTAATTTCCTTACGTTGGATTTGACAAATCTAGAGCTAAATAGTATGATAAAATAGTGTGAATATAAGGAATATACAGGGGGAATGAAAACGTGAAGAACAAAGTGTATAATCGATTGGACAGATTCAGAAAGAAAAAAGAAGGATTTACTTTAGTGGAACTGATTGTTGTGTTGGTTATCTTGGTTATTCTCATTGCGTTGTTAGTTCCAGCATTGACTGGGTATATAGATAAGGCAAAGGAAAAGAAAGCAGCCGTACATGCCCGTATGGCATTAACAGCAACACAAACTGTGCTGTCAGAAGCATTTGGAGATACTAAGAAAGAAGAGGGACTGGGTAATCCGGATAAGATCACTGTGGTAGCAGGCGGTGGAAAAGGTTATCCACAGAAAGATATTATAGAATTGGCGGAATTAAAAGATGTGGCAGGGTTTCAAAAGATAGTTGCAATCAATGATGTCACAACATTTAAAGTAACTACACTGACCTATACAGAAGGAGCGTATACGGTTACCTATGATGAAGGAAATGGAACGTGGACGGTTGTAAAAAAATAAAAGATGAGAAAAGAAGCGTATTGTGTGAGTTACATGAGATGCTTCTTTTTGAATTTATTTTTGTTTCTTTTTATGTTTTCTTTTTGGCGAAAACATTGCGTTATGCCCATAATATTGGTATACTTTAATGTAGTTATTGTATAATCTTGCAAAGCGAATGTTAGGTGTTCGCTGTGACTGATGCAAAAGGAGAACGATTATGAGTGATGTAATCCAAAGCGGTAAAAGAATTGTACTGGAATTCCTAAAAGCATATATGAAATATCGTGATGTTGAGGCCACTCTTGCGTGCTTTACAGAAGATGCTGTATGGATTGGTACAGAGGCATTTGAACAGGCAATGGGAAAAACAGAGGTAAAGCAGCTCATAACGACAATCATAAAAGAATGTCCAAATCCAATAGAAATTCATATTTTAAAGATAGAGGAAAATAAATTCAGTGAAGATATTTCCATGGTTATACTACTATTACGTATCTCAAATCAGAATGATGACAATAAGATAGTAGAGGTGAGAAATACATATAGTTGTCGGAAACTCAATGGAAATTATAAGATTAATTCCGTTCATAGTTCTATTGCAAAGGATATGAAAGATAACAATGGCGTGTATTCATCTTCTTATGCAACGAGCAAGTTGGAAGAACTTCGTCGTACTTCGGCAAAATTGCAAGGACTTATGGATAATGTGCCGGGAGGAATTACAACTTTTGAGGTGGGGAAATCGGTAAAAACGACTTATATCAGCGATGCATTTTGTAAGATGATAGGATATACCGCAGGGGAATATCTGAATATGATGAATGGTGGATATCGTCAATTGATTCATCCTGAAGATGTAGAAAAAGTGGAAGAAAAGATACGAGAATCACTAAATGGACACCAACAGATTGATTGCTTGTATAGAATTAAGATGAAATCAGGAACGTATCGATGGGTTCGATTGACGGCTAGTTGCATTGAAAAAAAAAGAAAAGTATATATCTACTATGGAACATATGCCGATATGCAAGCTGAGATGGAGGCTAAACAAGAACTGGAACTGGTAGAGTACCGACTTCAAGTTGCCATTGAACATTCTAATATCTATGTATGGGAATATGATATTCAGAATTCTAGATGTATACAAAGCGCAAGAGCAGTGAAAGAATATGGTGCTACAGCCATTATGGAAGATGCACCGGAATCTATTATTAAACAGGGGTGGATTCATCCGGATAGTATAGCAGCATATCGTCGCTTACATGAAGAATTACATGCAGGGGCAAAGCATGTAAGTGCAGAGATTGCTTTAATTGATCCAACCGGAGACATAAAGTGGCATAAGATGAGCTACGTAACAATCTATGATGATGCAGGAAGGCCAATGACGGCTATTGGAAATTCTCAAGACATTACAGAGAGTAAATTACTGGAAATTCGATATAATGAAGAATTATCTTATCGTAAACAGGCGATAGGAAATACTTTGATTTCTTTTCGAATCAATCTAACCAAGGATAGGGTGGAAGATTGTACTTGTAATACAACAAAGTTGAATAATCTTCAGGAATATGAGAAAGCATCAGAACTTTTTTCTAGCATTATTCCTACTTACTATAGTAAAAAGGATAGGATTGCCGGAACGTCCATATTAGATGTGAGAATGTTGTTGGAAAGATTCTCGGAAGGACAGACAAAACAATATGTAGCATATCGGCGGAATTTAAAAGACGGGAAGTTTTGTTGGCTGGGTGTTACCATTAATCTGATGAAACAACCAAATACAGGTGATGTAATTGCATTTCTTTATACCAAAGATATTCATAAGAACAAGATGATGAAATACATAGTGGATACGGTAATAGATCTTGATTATGATTATCTTATGTATGTGGAAAAAGGTACCGGTCAATACGTGATGTTTACAGGAGGGCATAATTCGAATTTAGAAGCAAGTCCTACGGGAGATTATAAAAAAACATGTCAAACATCTTGCGCAGCTTATGTTCTAAATGAAGACAAAGAACAGTGTTTGAAAGAGATTGATCTTGATGTTGTTACCAAACAGTTAGAAACACATAAAAAATATCAGGTGTTTTTTCGCATGAAAGATAAGCAAGGGTTTACGAAACGAAAAAAATTAACATATTCTTACATTGGAGATTTTCAGGATATGCTAATGATTACGCGTGTGGATATTACAGACATCTATCAAGAAGAACAACAAAAACTAGCGTTAGTAGAAGCTGCACTACAATCAGCTAAACAGGCCAATGTGGCGAAGAGCGAGTTTCTATCCAGAATGAGCCACGAGATTCGCACTCCGATGAATGCAATTATAGGGCTGTCTACTTTAGGGGAAGAGAGCATAGGGGATTCAGAACAAGCAAGGGAATATTTTTCTAAAATTGGTATTTCAGCACAATACCTTTTGGCTTTAATTAATGATATCTTAGATATGACGCGTATTGAAAGTGGGAAGCTATTATTGCAGCGAGACAAGATATCATTTCAAGAGCTTATGACAGGAATTAACACACTTTCTTTTGCACAGGCAGAACAAAAGGGGGTAGAGTATGAGATAAACATACAGGGTCCAATGGAGGAGTATTATATTGGAGATGCCATGAAATTACAACAAGTATTAATAAATATTATTACCAACGGGATTAAATTTACCCCGAAGGGAGGTAAGGTATCTTTTATTGTGGAACAAGTTGGATATGAAAGACAGGATGCAATCTTGCGGTTTATAGTTCGAGATTCCGGTTGTGGAATCAGTAAAGAATTTTTGCCGAATATATTCGAACCTTTTGCGCAGGAACATGTAGGAGATACTTCTATCTATGGTGGGACAGGATTGGGACTTGCAATCTCTCATAATATCGTAACACTTATGAATGGGAAGATATGGGTTAAGAGTAGCGGAGAAAGTGGTACGGAATTTATCGTAGAAGTAAAAATGGGAATTCCAATGGAATCTCAATATAAGACAATTAAGGAAGTGCCTGCAAAGAACTCGAAAGTAAAGAATTTGAAAGCAAAGAGTTTTGACTTTACAGGGAAACGGGTGCTACTTGTAGAGGACCATGAACTGAATGTGGAAGTTGCAAAGAAATTACTAGAGATCAAAGGATTCAAGGTAGATGTGGCGAGAAATGGATTAAAAGGATTAGAACGGTTTGCAGCAGCCCCGGAAGATTATTATGATGCTATTCTTATGGATATACGCATGCCAGTGATGGATGGACTAAAAGCAGCAGAAAGCATACGACTTTTGGATAGAGCAGACAGTAACATAATTCCAATTATTGCTATGACAGCCAATGCATTTGAAAGTGATAGGGAACATTCAAAGGACTCCGGTATGAATGCTCATATAGCAAAGCCTATCCAGCCGGAATTATTATACAGTACATTAGATACCTATATTAGAAAAGAGGAATAGACGTGGATATTCAACAATTAGAGGCAATTGGAATTGATTATGAAGAAGGAATACAACGTTTTGCAGGAAAAGCGAATCTATACGAGAAATATCTAGTGAAATTTCTAGAAGACACAAACTTTTATGGGCTAGAACAAGCATTGAAGGTAAAAGATTATGAACAGGCATATATGTATGCACACACGCTGAAAGGGGTTGCAGGTAATCTAAGTATGAACACTTTTCATCAAAGTCTTATCACATTTGTAGATTATCTTAGACATCATAACTTGGAGGCAATAGAAGCGGAATTCCCAAACATACAACAACAGTATCAAAAGATTACAGAGGCACTAATATAAAGTGTATTCATGCATAGGGGGTGAGAAACATGAACAAACAGCTAATGCTTATCGTAGATGATGCAGTGATTAACAGACGGATACTGCATAAGATATTTGAACGGGATTTTGAGTGCTTGGAAGCAGAAGATGGCGATAAAGCATTGACTATTATGAAAGAAAAGAAGGACCGATTGAGCGTTGTGTTATTAGATATTAATATGCCAAAGAAGAATGGATATGAAGTATTGGAGGCGATTTCCTATACTAGAGATTTGAAGCATATTCCAATCATTGCAATTACCAGTGAGAATACTTCAGAAGTGGAGATACTAAATCGAGGAGCTTGGGACTTTATTTCGAAACCATTTCATACGGACACAGTAAAGACCAGGGTGAAAAGTGTTGTAAATCGAAATCTTATTACAACCATCACAGCTCAGAATGCTGAACTGAAAGCAAGAGCTCAAATTTATGGATATATTAACGATATGCCAGTGGCTTTCTTAGTGCTACATCTGGAAGAAACGAAAAAAGGGCAAGAGGAAACGTTGGTATTGGAGTATTGTAATCGCAGTTACGCAGACCTAAGAGGAGTCACAGTTCAAGAACTTCTTGGCAAAGAGTTGAATGGTTTATATGCAATAGACTCCACATGGAAGGCGAAAGAATGTTACGATGTTGCTAAAAATGGCGGAGAATATGGATATGAACAAGATGGAGTATTTGATGTAAACAAGCATTATTCTGTCTATTTATATAGTCCGAGCAAAGGAAGCTGTGCTTGTCTAATTCAAGATATTACCAATATTCATGATCTGCAAAGAGAGAATATTGCACATCTAGAGTGTGAAAATAAATTACTGCTGGAACGCAGTTATGAAGCTCAATTTGATGTATTGACAGGAATTTATAGTGCCAATAACTTTTATCGATATACACAGGCTTTATTAGATCAGAATCCGGATACGGTCTATGTAATTATACGACTGGATATCTATCGATTTAAGATTATTAATGAACTATTCGGACACGGTGAGGGAGATAAATTACTTCGATATATTGCACAAGAATTAGCAAAAGATCTTCGAATATTTGAACAACGTGTATATGGTAGAATAGAAGCTGATATCTTCTGTATGTGTGTGCCATATGAGCATAAACAGATAGAAAAATTATTGGGCAAAATTGATTATATTGCAAAGGACTACCCATTAAACTTTGATGTTATTCCATCCATTGGACTTTGTCGTGTGGATACGAGAGATGTATCAGTTGAAATCTTGTGTGATAGAGCGAGTCTGGCACTGAAGACAATTAAAGGCAATTATATGGAACGTCATGCCTATTTTGATGATACGATGCGTTTGGAGATTCAAAATGAGCAGGAAATCTTAAATATGATGAAAACAGCACTTGAAAATGATCATTTCCAAGTGTACTTACAACCCAAATATCAACTTCAAAATAATGCGATGGCAGGAGCGGAAGCGTTGGTGCGCTGGATACATCCTCAAAAGGGCATGATATATCCCAATGATTTCATTCCTATCTTTGAGAGAAATGGATTCATTATGAAGTTGGACGAGTATGTATGGGAAACGGTATGTAAGGTATTACGCCGTTGGATAGATGAGGGAAAAGATCCATTGCCAATCTCAGTAAATGTATCAAAAGTCAATATTTATAATCCGCAATTATGTGATGTCATTATATCTTTAGTGGAAAAGTATCAATTACCACCTAAGCTATTGCAATTGGAACTCACAGAAAGTGCTTATACAGACAATGCGGAGGTAGTATTGGACGTGATGAAACGTCTGCAGGGGTATGGATTTGTAATTATGATGGACGATTTTGGAAGCAGGTATTCTTCTTTGAATATGTTGAAGGAGTTGCCAGTAGATGTATTAAAGATAGATCTTAAGTTCTTGGCAGGAGATGATTTGACCGGAAAAGGCGGTAACATCTTATCTTCTGTTGTACGTATGGCAAAATGGCTGAACCTTCATATTATTGCAGAGGGGATTGAAACAAAGGAACAGTCGGATTTCTTGAAAAGTATAGGGTGTGCAGATGGACAAGGGTATTATTTTGCAAAGCCAATGCCAATTGTAGAATATGAAGCGTTGGTATTTGATGCAGAAAAAAGACGGATTAAGTATGAAGAACTTGAGACATCCAATCATCTGAATATAGATGATATATGGTCACCAAGTGCACAAGTTAATTTATTGTTCAATAGCATTATAAGTGCTGTTGCTATCTATGAGATGAATGGAGATACGGTAGAAATCCTTCGTGTGAATGATGGATATGTAGAGTTGACAGAAGATAGTTATGATATTATCAATAATGTAGATGTAACTCTAAAACAGGTTATTCATCCAGATGATTATGAACAATTTATTGATATCTTTGAACGCGCAAAACGTACGACTGATTTTGCGGAGGGGAATTTTAGAAGAGATAAAAAAAATGGAAATATGTTCTGGGTAAATCTAAAATTAAAGTATCTTAGTGGTGTGGGAGATCGTTATGTCTTTTATGGAGCACTTAGTGATATTACAGATGAAAAAAAGATGGAAGAAAAGTTACAACGGACATTGTTTGAGTTAGAAACGATGATTCACGTATCTTCGGCAGGCGTTTGTAAATTTTACTATGATGATGAAAAAAAGTACGAGATCATATATGCCAATGATGTTTTCTATTCTTCTAGAGGGTACACAAAAGAGCAATTTGAAAAAGAAGAGCAGAACAATCTGGAAAGTATTATGTTGCCGGAGGATTCCCAGGGAGCAGAGCGGATTATAACAAAAGCAATTGAAGAAGGACAAGATAAGACAGAATATGAACTTCGTGTACGTTGCAGAAATGGTGAAATTAAAACATTTCTATGCAATGTAGGGATTATGTATACAGAAGATGAAATTATTATTAATTCCATAGATTCTGATATTACATCGATGAAATCAATGGAACTCCAGTTGAAAACTGCAAATGAGCAATTACAGTCACAGTATACTCAGGAACGACATTTTCGTGAAACGGTGGTAGCTAATGCGGTTGCATTCTACGAGATTGATCTTACTCACAATATTATTGTAGATGGTGATCAAGAGAGCCTTGGAACAATGGGACATGCAAAAAGCACCAGTTTTGAAGAGTTAATTACTGATATAGCAGAGACAAAAATACATCCGGATGATAAGGATATGTTTTTAACACAAGTAAATTATCAAAAATTATTATTAGATGACCAGAATGATTTAGGAGAAGTAAAAGTTGAATATCGGGTTCGTTCTTCAGAGGACGGAGAATATGATTGGATTGAAGGTGTTTTTACTTTCTTTGAATGCAAAGATAACAGTCATCGTTATTGTATGTGGACCAGTCAGGATATTAATGACAGGAAAGAATATGAATTGTTATTGAAAGAAAAAGCAGATAGAGATGCATTGACGGAGTTATATAACTGTATTAGTTTCCAAGAGATTGTAAGTAATTATCTGGAACGCTATCAAAACGGTGTGTGTTATATGCTAGATATCGACAATTTCAAACGGATTAATGATACAAAAGGTCATGCATATGGAGATGAGATTCTAAAAATAGTTGCATTTATTCTAAACTCATCTTTTACAAGCACTTCAATTGTTGCGCGCATGGGTGGTGATGAATTTGCAGTCTTTCTTCCTGGACAGTTTGCACGTAATAAAATCGAAGAATTTGCACAGAACACTTGCAGGAAAGTGAATGAAATTCAAGAGCAGGAAGAGGTTGATATTTGTTTTTCCTGTTCTTTGGGAGTTGCAATTGTTGATAAGGAAACAACGACGTATGACCAATTATACAAAAATGCAGATAAGGCACAATACTTCTCAAAACGTGGAGGGAAAAACCAATATGCGATTTATGAGTCCAATCAACCGGAGAAGAAACAACGTATCTTGGTAGCGGATGACGTGGAGATGCATCGCATGATTTTACGCGGTATCTTATGTGACAAGTATGAGGTGTTAGAAGCATTTGATGGTCTTGAGGTTGAAAAGGTGCTTGAAGCATATGGAACAGGAATTTCAGCGGTGGTATTAGATAATATGATGCCTCATAAGACCGGACTTGAAGTGTTGGAAGATATGAAAAAGCGCAGAGAATATCGTGCCATACCGGTTATTATGACAACCATGTATTCAGAGCCGGAGATTAAGATGAAAGCGTTGGAATTGGGAGCGGTTTACTTTATTGACAAACCGTTTGATTCGGGAATTGTTTCTAGATTAGTAGATAATGTAATTCAGTTGAAGTCATAAAGACGAAAAATTAAAAGGAGGAATAAACATATGGTATATATGGAACAGTTAAAAAAATGGGGCGCTAATGTAGAAGAAGGGTTGGCTCGCATGGTTGATGATGAGGAATTCTATGACCAGTGTATTCAAAGTTTTATAGAAGACTCGGAATTTATACATTTAAAAGAATTTTTAGATGCAAAAGATTATGACAATGCATTTCAAAGTGTACATAGTCTTAAAGGGGTGTCCGGGAATCTATCCTTAACTCCGTTATACCAATCTTTTTCTCAACTAACGGAAGCGTTGCGCCATGAAAAGTATGAAGGAGTACCGGCGTATTATGAAAAGATGAATCAAGAATATCAGTCATTGGTTCAGATTGTAAAACCTTAGGGGGAAAAGTAGATGGATACACAAATGAATGTAGAACAGATCATAAATAGTTTTCGTTCCATTACAGAACAAGGTCAGATGTCAGGTGCGCTAGGTGTTGTAACTTTAGTGATTGTCCTTGCAGTTGGAGTACTTAATTGCTTTTTTGGATTAAAGTTATTTCGGGTTTGGGTTGCACTTACGGGAGTGACTGTTGGATTGGGCCTTGGCTATGCAATTACCACACAGTTTACGGAGGTTATACCTATTGTCATCGGCGTCAGTCTGGTGGTGGGGGCATTGCTGGGAGTACTTGCATTTAAGTTATATCTGTTGGGGGTTGTATTATTATGCTGGCTCTTAGGGACAAGCATTGCAGCTGTTTTTATAAAACCACATTCATGGGTTCTTATGATTGTCTGTATTATGATTGGAGTGGTGATAGGGATTCTTGCCATGAAGTTTGTAAATCCTGTGGCAATTATCGTGACGTCATTACAGGGAGGATTAACAGCAGGTATGGCGATCATTGCATTATTTGGTATTCAGCAACAACTAATAGGATATGGCATTGGAATTGTGGTCGGAGTTGTGGGCTTAATTGTTCAATTTATGATGGAGTCAAGGAAGGTGGGAACACAGTCAGCCAAGAAAGCCAAAGAGATTCAAAAAGTTACTTCTGTTGAAAATGAAGTGGAAAAAGCAAGAAATGCGTTGAAAGAAGAATAGAAGATGTATTTTGATTGTTGTTAAGGGATTATCAGAACTATTGCATAATAGTAAGGTTTAGATGTATAATGAGAGTATCTCAAAAGTAAAGGAGGCTTACTAATGAAGATAGATATGCATTGTCACGTAAAAGAAGGGTCTGTTGACAGCAGGGTAAGCTTAGAAGAATATATTACAATATTAAAGGAGCATGGAATACAGGGAATGTTAGTAACGGATCACGATACTTACCATGGATACCGATATTGGAAGAATCATATAAAAGATATTTCTCATACAGATTTTTATGTATTTAAAGGAATTGAATATGACACTTGTGATGCAGGCCATATTCTTGTAATTATGCCACAAGGTGTGAAGATGCGTTTGCTGGAGCTACGTGGTTTGCCTGTAGTGGTGTTAATTGATTTTGTACATCGTCATGGTGGAATTTTAGGACCGGCACATCCGTGTGGGGAAAAATACCTAAGTTTTACAAAGACAAAACGTTACGAACATGCACCGGAGATTATGAAACGATTTGATTTTATAGAATCATTCAATGCGTGTGAACCTTTAGAGTCTAATGAACATGCATGGAAATTAACACAGAAGTACCATAAACCCGGAATCGGTGGAAGTGATGCACATAAACCGGATTGTGTGGGCATGGGATATACGGAGTTCCCGGAAGATGTGACTTGTGAGACGGAGCTTATTTCACTTATTCGCAATAAAGTTCCGGTGGAAACAGGCGGTATCATCTATGGTAAGACAACAAAGGACAAGATTGGAAAAGTGAATCAATTATTGGTGTATTCATTTTGGGTTTATAATAAAGGTGGAGAGTTGTTAAAGAGAAGTCGTAGAAAGAAGAAGATACAGTTGGAGAATCCGGTAGATCCGATTGATCCAATTGAATTAAATATGCATTCAATACAGAATCATTTATAAAGCGAAAAAAGTGAGGAAAAGATATGTGGACAAGAGCAGATTTAAAAGCAAGAGGGCGTATTGCATTCAAAAAAAATTATTGGGCAGCAGTTGTTGTAAGCTTGATTCTTTCGATTGTAATCGGAGGTGCGATGACAGGGGCAGGGGCATCTAAGACGGTAACTCGTCGTGTCCCATATACGTATCAAGGAGCAACAGATTTATTGGATCGTGGCTGGAATGAACATATGCCGGATATAGACACGTATTATAACGGACATAATGCGGGAATACGATGGATACTTGCTATATTTATTATGTCTGTAGGAATTGCAGGGATTATGCTTCGTATTTTCTTGGGTTATCCACTTGCAGTTGGTGGACGTAGATTCTATATGGAGAATCGAGAAAGTCAGCCGAAGATAGGGACGATTCTAAGCATGTTTAAAGGAAATGGTTATGGGAATGTAGTGTTGACGATGTTCTTAAAAGATCTGTTTACCGGATTGTGGACCTTATTATTTGTCATTCCCGGGATTGTCAAATCTTATGAATATCGTATGATCCCTTATATATTGGCAGAGCATCCGGATATGAATCGAGAACAAGCATTTGCCTTAAGCAAACAGATGATGATGGGACAGAAATTCGATATGTTCGTTCTTGACTTGTCTTATGCAGGGTGGTACATCTTATCGGGAGTTACCTGTGGTATCTTGGCAATATTCTATGTAATGCCATATATAGATGCAACAGAGGCAGAAGTATATGCAGTATTTCGCGCACATGCGTTTCACACAGGGGGAGTTACAACCAATGACCTACCCGGATTTGGACCGACCTATTATTAAGAGGCACCAAAGTGCATAAGTAATGAGGGGGCACAAGGGGGCTACGTGATGTACAAAAAGCAAAGATACAACAAACAAACATATAATAAGGGAATACATAATAAAAAAAGGTATAATCAAGGGTATACACTTGTAGAGATGATAGTAGTTCTTGCAATTACGGCAATTATTGCATCAATCACAATGGGTGGACTTGTGATGTATCAGCGACATGCAACCTTTAAGAAGAATAATGAATATGCACAGACTATATTCTCCATTGCACAATCCTCTTTGAATCATGCCAAGATGAGTGGACAATTGGAAATGTTTTCAGATATGCTGGATACGCCGGCGTATACAGGCAATCTTCTTCCGAACAATATTGAAGGAGGCACGAAAGTTCCTGATGCTACAAAAAAAACCAAAAGCCTTTATTATCTGACCTTTAAAAAAGGTGAAAAAGCATCCGCTTATACGGGTGCTTATAAGACGTTATATGAGATGATTGCGCCATATGTCTATGATGCGACTATTTTGGACGCAACGTTTTGTGTGGAATTCGATCCCATAGATGGTCTTGTTCTTGGAGTTTGTTATAGTGAGAAAGCCACAGGATTTACTTATGAAGGTGGTAAGCATCGGGCAACAGGAATAGTCAATATCAGGAATCGCACAGAAGAGGCCAGAAAGAAGACCTTGGTAGGGTATTATGGAGTGAAAGAATTAGGCGCACGGGCACCAAAGAAGATAGAACGTTCGCTGATTGCCAAGATGGACTTAATGAATGAGGAAACACTTCATCTTCGCTGGAAGTTAGAACCTGATATTAAGGAACAGTTAGAGTATTCTGTCAAACTATTTTCTGAGGACACTCACAAACCAATGCTATCTTTGGAATTGAATAAGACAAAGGAAAGTACCATACGTGCAGAAGCAATCGCCGGAAAGAATCCGACGGTACTTTGTGATATCCAATTATATGACGCAGATGGGAAAGAATCAAAAAAAGTAACGGGTGTAAAGTTTATTGCTTACGTATCAGCGGAACAGGAATATTATCTGGTGTTAGATGCACTGGATACGGATATTGATCGCATCTTGAAATTACCGGAGACAGAGCAAGATTATACGAAGACGTATAGTATTAAGCGCTTTGGGGTGGATAGTGAAAAAGTCTATGCGAAGTTACAAGCATCTGGAAATACTTATGCACCAGAAGAATGGAAACAGTCGAATGTGGAACAGGCGCTCTTTGCTAAGGAAAGTGGAACTACAGATAAGACTTATTCTATTGCAAATGCAAGGCATCTAAATAATATTCGTCTGTTAGAAAGTTCCAAGGAGAATAAAAAGGCTACAGACGTAGATTATACATATGAGCAAATCAATGATTTCGGGTGGTTTGGAACGAACGGAATTGTAGCACATCGAAAAGCATTTATAGGACAAAAGCCAATCTTTATCTCTCCAGATGAAGGAAATGTAGGACCAAATAGTTTCCCGACGATTCACCAATTGGCTGTAGGCAATAGCTATCAAGGCAAGGAAAAACATGTATTTAAAATTAATAATTTTCAGATTGCAGGAGAGAAAACCACGTCCAATTTACCGGTGGGCTTATTTGGAATCAATTATGGAACGATTCAAGATGTAGAAATTCGGAATGTTGCAGTATTTGGGGAAGGAAAGGACTATGTAGGTGGAATTTGTGGTGTGAACAGTGGTGTACTTAGGAATCTGACCACCAGTGGGAAAATTAAGACTCAAGGTGGAGCTTATGCGGGAGGAATTGCAGGAAGTGATATTACAGGACGTCCGGAGATTGTAAATGGGGAAACCATTATTCATACAGGGGCAGCCAGAGTTTATCAAAATCTTACCAATAAAGCATCCGTAGAGGGAAAAGATTATACAGGTGGTATCGTAGGGTACATCAAAGGAATCCATACTAGGACAGATGGAACCAATCAGACGTTACAGCTTGCCCAATGTGAAAACTGGGGAGATGTAACAGGGACTCAGTATGTAGGAGGTATTACAGGATATAATAATACAACAATTATTAAGAAATGTTACTTGAAACAAGGAACTATCCGTGGTGGTGGGACAGCAAAAGCAGCCGCATCAACCGGCGGAATAGCAGGATATAATAGTGGGTTGATTGAACAAAGTGGCTGTGAGAGTGTAGGTGAAAAAACAGAATTAACGGTTAAGCTTTCTTATGGTCACGTAGGTGGTATTGTTGGACTCAATGATTCCGATGGTCAGGTGAAAAATTGTTTGACCGGTCATATGTGGACTGTAAAAGATATTGAAAAAGGAATGAATCCGGGAATTGATTCGGGAACCGGTGGAGTGATTGGAACCAATGAATCCACGAAGTCCGTAACTAATAATACCAATCGTGGTAAGGTACGTACAAATGGTTCCGGTACAAGCACTGTCGGTGGAATTATCGGGTTGCAAAACAGTGATAAGGGAGTCTTATCACTGGATAGTTGTGAAAATTATGGAGTCCTTACAGGTGCCGGAATAGCAGGTGGTATTGTAGGTCGTTGGATAAACGGAGGCGGAACTATATCAGATTGTTTGAATCATGGAAGTATTGGGACAATAAAGTCAGGAAGCAGTGGTGGAATTGTTGGAATTGTAGAGAACATAAGAGATGATAGCAGTATTGTTATAAAAAATTGCACGAATCAAGAAAGTATTACCGGAACAGGAAGAGGAACGGCTGGGATTCTGGGATTAACACAAGGGAGTCCTATTGTATTGAATCGTGTATCAGTTACCTTAGACGGCTGTGTTAATACGGGATTGATTGATAATACCCTGGGATACGGTGCGGGTATTCTTGGAAGCCCTGATATGCCAGTACCAACGATCATTCGAAATTGTAGAAATGCAGGAGTCGCACCATATACACAGCCACAGAAGAAGATGAGTGGAATTGTGGGAGATGGTAGCGCTCTAAAAGGATATGTGCGTATCATGGGGTGTTATGGAATCTCGGATTGTCAATATCCCATTGCACATCAAGAAGCCAAAGAATCAACAGAAAATTATTATTTCATAAAAGAACAAGCACTTTCGGATTCCGCGGATGCAGTTGTCGTGGATGAGATTGTGATACAAGATGCCAATGGGACACAACTTGCACCAAGAACAGGGAAAGAATTATTTGATAATCAACCAAATTCTATATATCGATATGATATTCCATATGCCAAGGGAGTCAGTACATTGACTTTTAGTTTTGAACAACCACAGGATCTTCATACATTGAAGGTGTGGCCGGGTGTGGGAGAAAGTTATCGGTATAAAATTAGTTATATTGATCGAGAGTTTAAATTACATGGTCTTACATCAGAAACAGGAAATGGACAAGAATCAATTATGACCGATCTTTCTTCATTTGGAGTTACAGAAGCTACAGGTATTCAACTGGAGATTACTCCCGATGATATCTATGAGGGAACCCGTATCACGGTAGGGGAGATACAACTCAATGGACGAGATAGTGCTGTAGATGCTACATGGATAAACAAAGGACTTGGAATAGGGTTAACGATAGATGGAGATAGCGTATACAAAGCCGGTAATACAGCACAAAGAGTCTATAATACAGTGCCATTAACGAGAACACCAACTGATATTGATCCGGAAAATGGGGATGCCGGTACCTGTGCAGAAGTCTATCAGGCGATTCAAGATGAATTGGGTGTGACAAAAGTAACAACAAGAGAAGATGTAAAAGTGGCAAAACAGCAAGATGCGAAGCTACAGAATACAGAACAACAGAATACGGAACAACCGAGTATAGAACAACAGAGTACAGAACAACAGAAGGTATTGGAACTTTTGAAAAATCCAAGGATTGCAGCAGGGACAATCAAAAGTCCATTAGACCATCTGTTATGGAAACCAGAGGAGGAATCAGAAGAGGATATGGTAGAGGAGGCAGAGGATAAAAATCAGCCGAATCACCCAAATCAGCAGGATAAAGAGGAAACTTCTGTGGAACATTCAGAGATGGTTCAAGATTCAAATCAGGGAACAACGGAAGAACCTGCAGCTCCGGAGATCGTAGCGCCACCCAAGAAGATGTCGATTCTTTCTATGACCGAAGAACTAAATACTGCATATGGAGTGGAACAGACACAGTTGACATGGAATGAGGAAGCGTATGTTCAAGAGTATCAGGTGGAGCTGATGACTTCGTTGCAAGAAAAATTCCATCTGACCATTATAAGAAATGCATCAAAGGAAAAAGAACCATTTACCATTGTAAAAGAAACAAATCAAAAGAATGCTGATGGAACCAGCATATATGAGCCATGTACAGATCCTGATGGACCGGTTGTTACGTCACAGGGTGGGGGAGTTACAGCAACGACTTTTTCATATCCATATGGATATGAACGAACCATCTCCAATACAGTAGAAGATATAACTTATGATACAATGTTAGTCGGATATGTGGAATGTGTGAAGTATACCAAACAAGGGGTGGAACCGTGGTATAGCATATGCATGGTATTGCCGGATGTTACAACCACAGCAGGACTTGCCAAGGTCTATGGAACAGAGGCACAATTACCAGAATATCAATATACCACAGAAGTTATCATTACCAATGTTGTAACCGATGCAACATTATATGAAGCACCAAATCCGATGAAATGGAAGCGAATTGATGCAAGCGGAACTACCAAGATAGAAGAAGTTAAATAAAAGAGCTCCGAGGAAACAGGAACGAAACCAAGCATGCAATCAGGCATCAAGAAAGAGGGTGAGCGTATCAGAAACCAAAGAACATCAAAATCGATAAAAGACAGACAAGAGGGAAGTGCGCTTATCATGGTGCTATGTGCGTTATGTATCTTCGTTGTATTAGCGCTTACGATGATTTTGACTTCCTTTCATATCTTGCGAAATGCACAACAGTCTGCGACAAAAGAACAGTGCAGAATCACTGCCATTACGTTTAGTAAAGCATTGGAAAAAGATATAACACAAACCAAAACCGAGACAGGTCTACGTTCCTATCTACATAAGCAGTTTGTAGCAGATACTTGGCCCGGTTATGATAAGAAAGAATCGGGACATGGAAAATCAGAAAGTCATCGACTTCTGAAGATTGAGATGGGAGACGAGTGGTCCAAGAAAGGGGGCACCTTATCGGCAACGGTATTCTGGGAACAGAAAGGAACGGAGCTACTCTATGATAATCGATTAGTAAGTGTTGTGGTGAAAGCATCACTTCGGGGAGAAGAATTCAGTGTCACCACACAGTATAGGCTACAGCCTGACAGTGTAGGGAGTGGAAACTGGGTCTGGTATAATCCGGATACTGCAATCGGATAGGAGGTAACGAATGGCAAAGTATGATAAACAAAAAGAGCAGGAATTACAGGAGCAGCAGAAAACCGTACCGGGATATAAGAATCGGATCGTTGATGTAATCAAAGAGAAAAAAGCCATGACTTTAGTGGAAGTGATTGTTGCGTTTGCCATTCTGCTCTTGGGTATTGCGAGCCTTTATAAAGCCAGCGTATTGTCACTAAATCAGATAAACAAGGCAGACGAAATACAGAGTCAGATGGATGAAACATTGGCATCTTACTATCAGGCAGATGCAAAAGCAACGACCCCTATTACAGGGACCTGTAGCATAGATGGAGAGAGTTGGGAATTGGAGCTTGCTTCGGGTACATATGTCAGTCCAAATGGGTATTATATCTATTATCTGGGAACAAGAGGTGATGGACTATGATATTATCAATGAGACAGAGTTTTAGCCAGAAATTCAGACAGAGAGTAAGGAAGATAAAGCGCAATCAAAGTGGCATGACCTTGGTAGAACTGATCGTCTCCTTTGCAGTGTTGGGAATCCTAATGACGGCTACTATTGCAACCATGGCACCGGCGATGAATGTCTATGCCAAAGTAACGGCCATGAGTCGTGCTCAAGGGATTACGGATATTCTATTAGAGAAGATCACCGGAGAATTAGATGATACCCTAGGACATGTGGCGATACAGTCTTCCGGGATTCGGTATGTCAATGAGAAACATCAGCCCATGTGGATGTATGTGGGAGAAGATAAGATGCTGCACCTGAAGTATGAAGAAGAGGAAGTGGACTGGTATATTCCCAAAGAGACGTATATGAATCATCAGATAGAATCACTGACCTACCAAAGACTGGGGGACCGGAATCTAATTCAAGTAACTCTAAAGATGAAGAATCCCAAATTGGGAACAACTTATACCAGAGAAAAGGTAATCCAATGTTATAAGATTGACAGTCAGGGGTTTGAATAAAAAGGATAGAAGAGCTACTTAATCAAATCCTACAGTAAATTTACGCTATCTACGCTATCTTAAAGGGTTGACGAAATGACTGGAAAGTTTTACAATATAGAGTATGAATAGTGATGAAATACATAAAGCAACAACGAAGGAAACCATGTGAAGGTAATCGACATAAGGAGGCACATATTATATGAACAAAAGAATGAATAAGTTAAAGAAGAACAAAAAAGGATTTACACTGGTAGAGTTAATTGTGGTGTTGGTAATTCTAGGTATCTTGATTGCATTATTAGTTCCAGCGCTGACAGGCTATATTGGAAAAGCAAAAGGAAAGAAAGTGGCAACAGAGGCTAGGAATGCATTGATGGCAGCTCAAACCTTGGCTTCTGAAAACTATGCAAAAGATATTACAACGGCACCAACGAACCAAGAAATTGCAGATTTAGGTGAAATTAAAGAAGTGAAAAATATTAAGACAGTAACCGTAGATGGCTCAGGCAAGGTAACGGCATTAACATATACAAGTGGAACGTATACTGCGACCTATACCGATGGTACATGGAGTGGCAATGCCATAGATGGTAAGTAATTCTTACCAACTTACCGTCCATAGCAGTTACAGGAACAGCATATACAGGCCCTTTGCAGATGCTCTGCAAAGGGTACTTTATTATAGCATGCTTATAACTGGGAGAAGAGGCTATAAAGGCATGAGAAAGTAAAGGAGCAGAGAGCATGACAGGAATCAGTGGCATCATCTATCTCTATGCATTTTTTATAGGAATATCCATTTATTCTTTTGTGAATGTAGTGATTTATCGTGTTCCAAGAAGAATGCCTTGGGTCAATGACAGAAGCAAGTGTCCCACCTGTGGGAAGACACTTAAGGCACGGGATCTGATTCCTATTGGAAGTTATCTGGCCTTGGGAGGACGTTGTCGTTATTGCCATAGTAAGATATCCAAAAGATATCCATGTGTGGAGTTAATGGGGGGCATCTTGGCGGTGGCTATTGTGGCTCAATATGGTGCACTTGAGATATTACACTTATGGACACTGGCACAAGCTGTGGTAGTATTTCTTTTCTTTACCATTTTGACTTGTATTGCAGGTATTGATATAGATACGTTAGAGATCCCCAATGAACTTGTGGTAGGGGTGTTTCTCTGTGGACTGGTATCTATTCCATTCTTTCCCGGAATTTCTATGGGAGAGAGAATCTTGGGAATCGTGGTGGTCAGTATTCCGTTATTGGCTATTACTGTGGCTGTAAAAGGAGCTTTTGGTGGTGGAGATATTAAGTTGATGGCGGCAACAGGCATGTTTCTTGGCTGGAAACTTAATATCGTAGCAATACTACTTGCGATTTTATTAGGGGGATTCTATGGAATATACCTGTTGATTAGGAAGAAAAAAGACAAAAAAGACCATTTTGCATTTGGCCCTTTTTTATGTGTTGGTATTGGATTGGCACTGTATAAGGGGCAAGGCATCATGGATTGGTATCTTGGATTGCTATAGAATAGGGGGGCTTGTTACATGCCAAAGTATACATATACAGCAAAGACAGAAGATGGTAAGAACCTGAAGGGAACGTTGGAGGCGGCGGATGAAGATGCACTATACCGAGCATTAAAAGCAGAAGGCAAGTACCTGATTGCCGGTAAGAGTGATACGGAAGAATCTTCCGGCAAGACGAAGTTAAAGATTCCGGTAGTTGCGGACTATTGCAGACAATTGGGAACATTGCTACAAGCAGGTGTTTCTTTGGTGCGTGCACTTCATATTATAGCCAATGAAGAGGGGATTAAACCTCAGGTACAACAGATCTATCTGAATATGTTGACTTTGATTCGTCAAGGACTTCCGTTGTCAGAAGCAATGGAGCAGCAAGGAAAGGCATTTCCTCCATTGTTGACAAATATGATGCATTCCGCAGAGAGTCATGGGAATATAGACCAGGCTTCACTGCGTATGGCTAATCATTATGAAAAGGAATATCGGCTTGCTGGGAAAGTACGAAGTGCAATGGTATATCCAATTATCTTAAGTATCTTATTGGTGGGGATTGTCATCATCATTCTGACCTATCTGGTACCACAGTTTCAGGATATTTTTGATACGATGGATCATCTTCCACTTCCAACGGTTCTCTTATTAGGCATGAGTGATATAATGAAACAATATTGGCTATTGATTCTCCTTGGACTTTCAGTGTGTATTCTTGTAATACGCTTGCTGTTTCGGATTCCAATTGTTCGACTATATAAAGATAAAGCTAAATTATCAATTCCTGTGATTGGTAAGTTATTGCGTAAGATATACACCGCAAGATTTGCTAGAACATTAAGTTCACTGTATAGTAGTGGACTTCCCATTGTAACGGCATTACAAGTGGGGAGTAAGACTATAGGGAATGCGTATATTGAATCACAATTTGGAGATGTTATTGCACGTGTCCGCTCAGGAGAAGCATTATCGCAGTCCTTAATGCAGGTGGATGGGTTTCAGAAGAAGATGGCATCTACCATTTTGGTAGGAGAAGAGACAGGAAGTCTGGATACTATGTTAGATTCCATAGCAGATCATCTAGATTATGAGGCAGAGCGCGCCTTAGAGCAATTAGTAACCATGCTGGAACCAGCTATGATTATCTTAATGGCCATCATCGTTGGATTTGTAATGATTGCAGTTATCTTACCAATCTACCAATCATATGCAGCCATAGAACAAGGATATTAGGAGGATACAGACCATGAGTATATCTATTTACTTATCAAATCGGAATATACAGATTGCAGTAGGGAATACAGGGAAAACAGGTGTACAGGTACAGAAGTTGTATCATGAACGTCTAGAAGAGGGCAGCTTGTTAAATGGTGTGATTACTTCGGAGAGTTTGTTAAAAGAAGAATTGGAAGATATTTGGTCCCGTCATCAGCTTAGTAAGAAGAATATCCGATTGATTATCGAGAGTCCCCAGTTTTTTACAAAGGCTATTACCATTCCTAAATTCAACGATCAGAAAACAATAGAAGCCATCAAACGAGAATTTTCAGATATTGCGGATCCGGAAGAGCATTTATATGATTATCGTGTATTGGAAGAACATTCCAAAACCGGTATGGTAGTCATTCTTGGGATTGCGGTAGAGAAAGAGTTTATCAAAGGATATACAGACTTGTTTCAGAGCATGGACATTTCCATTGAGAAGATTGATATTGCAATGAATGGAGAATTAAAGCTCTTAAACTTGCTTCCAAATATGGAGGAAGAAACCTTTATAAATGCACATCTAGATGGACATAATCTTACTTGCATTCTTATGGTAAATGGGCAATATACATACTTTAATCGTGCCAGAATCTTTAGTGATCATGGAACGAAAGATTTTGGTATCGAGGTGGGGCAGCGAATCAGTGCAATTAAACAGTTCCATGCGGCGGAAAAGTTTGAACAAAAGATTCAAGATGTTTATATGGGGGGATTTACAGAAGCAGATTATGAGAATTGTAGGACAGCGATTGAACAACTTGGGATTGATGTCAGACAGATAGAGACACAAGCCTCTATTATAATTCCAGATGAACATGCACTCTGTGATTATAGCTATGTTATGGGTAATTTAATTACATGTAAACATGATATTAACATCTATACCAGATATCAAAAAAAGATACCCACCCAAGAAGAACAGAAAAAGAATAGGTTAATGTTGTTGTTAGGCATTGTTGCGGGGGTCTGTGTGCTGGCTTTTGGTGCTCTAGTTGCTATGAATATACAGAAACAACAACAAATTGATCAGGCAGATGCCTATCTGACAGACAAAAAAAATGTGAAAATCTATGAGGAATCACTTGCGTTACGTGCACAGATAGATCAAAAACAAACGCAGATTCAAGAGGTACAACAAGCTTGGAATGTGTTATCATCTTATCCAAAAGCAAATAGTCTAATAGAGAATGCGATTGTTGGCTGCGCAGGGGATAAGGTTCATGTATCTATTGATCAGTATGAAGCAAAGACTGGGGTCTATGAGATTACAGCAAGAGCTCCGGTGGTTACAGATATCTATGCGTTTATTGACCAACTGGAGCAGACAAAGCTATTTGGCAATCTGGCATATTCCGGTTATAATTATACCGATGAGATTGGACAGTATGATATCCATATCAGTGGTTACCTAAGTGAAGTGGCAGGAAAGTAGAAGGGAGAATCTTATGACCGTAACAAAACGAGATCAAAAGTTGTTATATCTATTAACAATTCTATTAGTAGTTGTGTTATTTAGCGTATGTCTGATTCGTCCACAGTGGAAGGCCCAAGAGCGTTTATCGGATACACTTCAGGCAAAAGAGACAGAAAAATCAGAGATGAAGTTAGCGCTTCTTTCTATAGATTCAGATAAGAAAGCAGCAGAAAGTATGGATACAAAATTTACAAAACTTACAGAAGATTTTTATCCGATGATGCAAGCTTATGAGATAGAACCAATGATTACTAAATTAATATTAGAACATGGGTTAGAAGCACATGATTTTGAAATTACAAGTGAACCTTATATTAGTAAGCTGGTTCCTTATTTTGCCTCTGATATGGCGTTGGAGTTAAAGGTGAATTCATCAGGTGATCAGAGCAAACAAGGGGAAAAAATGGCATCAAAAGAAAAAGTGGATCAAGAAGCGAAAAAAGTGGAACAGGCAGCTACAGATGAGAACGAAGAAGAAAATGCAATCCCGCAAGATACGGTATATTCTTCTTCTGTTTCAATTAAAGCAGTTGGGACAAAAGAGCATATGTCACAATTAATTGACAGTATCTATCAGAATCAGAAAGCAATGCGGGTGACACAGTATAACCTACAATCAGAACAAGCAATGACAACTGATAATAATGTCACAGAGTATACCACACTAAGCTTGGGATTAGAAATCTATATGTGCCAGAAGTAGGCTAGAAAAGAGGGAGCCATGAGCAATATTCGAATTGGAGAAGTACTGGAAGAACGTGGGTATGTTACTGCGGAACAAGTAGAGCAGGCATTGGAATACCAAAAAGAACATCGTGATAAAAAAGTTGGAGAGGTATTAGTAGCACTGGGATTTGTGAATGAAACGCAGATGTTAGGTGCACTTGCGGACCGTCTGAACGTGAAGACCATTGATATAGAACAATGTAATATCAATGTGGAAGCAGTGGCCAAGATTCCAAAACAGTTGGCAATTAGATATAATATCCTAGCATATGCGATGAAAGGGAATAACCTTTTTGTGGTAGTTAATGATCCACTGAATTTTTACGCATTAGAAGATATCCGTCAGTTAACGGGCATGCATCTTGATATCGCATTGACAGAGTTAGCACCTCTTCAAAAATCATTGGAGTACTGTTATGCGGAGGTTTCGGCAAAACAGGCTGCAAATCGTGCGAATACAAGTATTAGTGAACAGGAAGAAGAATTAGAACTTGTAAGTGCGACAGATGAAGAAAGTGACAGCGAAGTGCCCATTATCAGACTGCTCAATAGTTTGATTATGAGAGCGTATAATACCAATGCCAGTGATATTCACATAGAACCTTATGAGAAAGAAACCATTGTTCGTATGCGTATTGACGGTACCATCGTAGAATATGTGAAATTAAAACATTCCTTACATGCGCCACTGATTGCCCGCATTAAGATTGTAAGCAATATGGATATAGCAGAAAAAAGAATTCCACAAGATGGACATTTTAAGATGAAGGTGGAACAAGATGATATTAATATGCGTATCTCAGTTATTCCAACCGTCTTTGGAGAAAAAGCCGTCATACGTCTTTTGAGTAACCGAACAGTCGTTGACCAACCTGAGACATTTGGCATGACACCGGAGCATTACCGGACTTTTTTACCATTGCTAAAATCGCCCAATGGAATCTTATATCTTACAGGACCCACCGGTTCCGGTAAGACCACCATGCTCTATATGATTCTGGAATATTTATCAAAAGGGAAAGTAAATATCTCAACCATTGAAGACCCGGTGGAGAAGAATATAGCAAAAATTAACCAGATGCAGGTGAATCCGGTATCAGGACTTACTTTTGATGTAGGACTTCGCGCGCTTTTGCGGCAGGATCCGGATATTATTATGGTAGGAGAAACCAGAGATGCAGAGACTGCGTCTATATCAGTAAGAGCAGCGATTACAGGTCATTTGGTATTATCCACACTACATACGAACAATGCCGTCTCTTCCATTGTACGTCTTGTTGATATGGGGTTAGAGCCCTATCTGATTGCTAATTCGTTGGTAGGAGTAGTGGCACAGCGTCTGATGCGCAAGGTATGTCCGGAGTGTGGCCGTCTTATAGAGACTACGGTGGAAGAACGAGAAATTTTAGGACAGGACGTTACGCAGATTGTAGAAGCGGTTGGGTGTCCTAAATGTAATCAGACAGGATATCAAGGAAGAGTTGCGATTCATGAGATTGCAGTTATTGATAAGACAATTCGTCGTATGATATCTCAAGAAGAAACCATGGAGCATATTCAGAATTATGCAGTTCAGGAACAAGGAATGGAAACCTTAAGAGAAAGTGCCATTAAACTAGTGCGAGAAGGGGTTACCACCATGGAAGAACTATGGAAAGTTGCCTACTATTCTTAGAATCATGGAGGGGAAAATAATGATTACCATGGAAGAACTTATTGTCACAGCAAGAAAGAAACATGCGTCTGATATACACATTTCGGAGGGCATGTCTATGACCATCCGTGTGTGGGGAAAGCTACAAGACGCAATGTTTCAGTTGTCTGAGGAAGAGACTAGGAATATCATCTATTCTACATTGACAGACCACCAACGTGCTATTTATGAAATGGGGGCAGATCTGGACTTTTCCATTCAGACTGGTGATGGGAATCGACAACGTGTGAATGTTTTTCATCAACAGGGGAAGATGGCGGCTACGATTCGATTATTAGATGCCTATATTCCATCATTAGAAGAACTGCATTTACCTACTATATTAACAACACTGGCAGAGCAACCACGAGGATTAATTCTTGTTACCGGTCCAACGGGAAGTGGGAAGTCCACCACCTTGGCATCCATGATTGATTACATCAATCATCAGCGTGCAGAGCATATTCTAACTATTGAAGATCCTATAGAATATGTCTATACCCAAGAACGTTCCTTGATTCATCAGCGAGAAGTAGGATTAGATGTAAAGGATTTTGCATCAGCACTTCGGAGTGCATTAAGAGAAGATCCCGATGTGATTCTTGTAGGAGAGATGCGTGATTATGAAACAATCTCAGCCGCATTAACAGCTGCTGAGACAGGACATCTGGTCTTATCTACGTTGCATACCACCGGAGCGGCACAGACGATTGACCGAATTGTAGATGCTTGTCCCACCAACAGTCAGGGGCAGATTAGAACCCAGTTATCAGGCATTTTAAAAGGGGTAATTACTCAAACATTAATTCCCACTGTAACCGGAGAAGGGCGAATACCGGCGACAGAAGTATTAATTGGAAGTGATGCAGTCTTAAATCTAATTCGAGAAAATAAATGTTACCAGATGAATACCATGATGCAATCCGGAATGTCCACAGGTATGCATACGTTAAATGGAGACCTTGCACGCTTAGTTCGCTTAGGAACCATCTCAAAAGAGAATGCCAGAAAGTATTCCAATGATACAAAGGATTTAGAACAGTATTTATAATGTTTAATGAGATGCTACGACAAATCCTTGTGTGGTCAGAAATTGGTCAATGTCTTCTAGTGTAGAGTATTCGCTTAGTTTACTAATTCCAATTGGTTTAGAAATTCCGTCCTTCTGTGCTGTGGATTCATATACTTTTCCATTCACATAGATAAGATAAGCGTTCCAACTATTTTGAATGTTGGTAGGATTTGAACCATTATTTGGAGTGGCGAATAACACGGTGATCGAAGAATCCTTGATCCCTTGCTTATTGTCACTTACCCAATATGGTTGCCAAAAAAGTGGAGTATCTAAGGTATGAAGATTGTCACTTTCTAGAAGACTGTGGTCGACAGCCGGTAATGTGCCACCTATTGATTTTAAGTACTGTGCAGTGGCTTCTTCTCGACCGGGATAATTGTTCGCGAAACTGCCATCATTCACAAGTTGCTGGATAGTTTCCTGATAAGACGCGATGAATTCTTCTAATTCAATATAGCCGGTAGAACCCGTGGTAATCTGATATTTTTCATCTTTTTTAATATTGTATTTTACAAATAATCCATTCTCCGCCTGATAGGTTAATGCCGTGATTTTTAAGGTGGTTTCATCAAAACCAATATTGTTGCTATAGAGTGTACCGTTGACATCGGCAAAGCTAAGAATCTCTGCGGTGGATATCTGAGCTGTTGGAGCATTCTTGGAGTATTGGTTTACATAAGCTCTTTGACTGGAGGCTACGACGATGCGACACTCGTCCTTAGCCTCTTTCTCTTTTTGCTTGGCGATATAACCGGTAAAACTGGGGATCAAAAAGGCGGCCATGATTCCGATGATGACTAATACCATTAGAACTTCTATTAAAGTAAATCCTTGCGTAGACTTATGATGATCAGTTGTATACATAGAATCCTCCTTTGTATGTAGTGAGATGGATTAAAAAAGTTGAATCACATGATAGACGATAAAACTCATGAACCAGGCAACTGCCAATTGGAAACATACCATTCCTGCAGTGATTTTTTTACTGTGCACTTCGCGTTGAATCGTGGCAATGGTGGCAGAGCATGGTACATACAGCAGACAAAACACCATAAGAGCATATGCATTTGCAGTGCCAAATCCAAGTGATCCAAGTGTTGCTGCCATGGTACTCATTCCGACACCGGACGTAATGTTTTGAATGCCAAAGAGAACACTACAACTAGATACCACCACTTCTTTTGCGGCAATTCCGGCAATTAAAGCAACAACAATCTGCCAATAACCAAGTCCCAATGGAGCAAAGACGGGAACAATTGCTTTTCCAATGAGAGAACCAAAACTTTGGCTGATATCAGTTACATATCCAGAAGTTCCAAAGTTTAGGATCACCCACATAATGACAGAAGCAGCTAAGATGATGGTACCTGCTTTGGAAAGATAATCTTTTATCTTTTCCCACACATAGATACCAATGGTTCTTGCGTTTGGGGTCTTATATTCGGGTAATTCGATTAGTAGATTTTGTTCTGCTTTGCTGCCATCTAATTTGGATAAGATATATGCGGTTGCAATGGCAACAAAGATGCCAAGCAAATACATGGAGTATGCGACTAATATGGAATGTCTTGGAAAAAACATCTGTGAAAATAATACATAAATCGGTAATCTTGCACTGCAAGACATAAAGGGGGTAATCAGAATCGTCTTCAGACGATCTTTTCGATGTTCCAATGCTCTGGAAGCCATAATGGCGGGAACAGAACAGCCAAATCCCAATAAAAGAGGAATAAAGGCCCTTCCTGACAGACCTAAGTGTCCCATGATATCATCCATAACAAAAGCAACACGTGACATATACCCACTATCTTCTAAAAACGCAAGAGCCAAAAACAAAATGAATATATTGGGAAGAAAAGTAAGAATTCCACCCACTCCTGCGATGACCCCATCTATGACCAAAGAAGTCATCATCTCGCTGGCCTGAAGAGAAGACAAAAGTGCGGCGATATTGTCTGCAAATACAGCCACGCCAATTTCAAAATATCCCTTCATCCAATCACCAATGGTAAAGGTCAAAAAGAATACCAATGCCATAATTCCCAAGAATATAGGAAGACCAAAGTATTTATGTGTAAGGTAATGGTCAATCTTTTCCGTAAATTCATCTTTTTTATTCTTATTTACCAATACTTCTGCAATAATTTCTTCAATAAAATCATACTTTTGGTTAATAATATCTTTTTCATAGCTGCGGTCAATGGTATCTGCAAGCTCAAGAGGATAACGTTCCATAATAGTTTTATCTTGTTCCAGTAATTTTAAAGCATGCCATCTTTTATTCGGAAGTTCCGGATATGTTCGGTCAAGGGTGTCCATAATAATATCAATTCTATCTTCAATATAATCTTCATATACCATAGCATATTCATCATGGTGGTTGTGCTGATGCCTGGTTTTGTATCTATGATGATGGTGATGGATAAAAGGCCCTTGATGGGAATAATCTTTATGGTGCGCTACGGCATGCATCAGAATTGATAATCCGGTGCCTTTTCTGGCAGATACCGGAATGGCAGGAACGCCAAGCATCTCAGGAAGTCGGTGAAGGTCGATCTCCATGCCTCGTTCTTCTACGATATCCATCATATTAAGAGCTAAGACTACCGGTTTTCCAAGTTCAATTAATTGAAGAGCGAGGTATAGATTACGTTCTAAAGAAGAAGCATCGACTACGTCTACGATGACATCTACTTCGCCACTCATAATACATTCACGGGATACAGTTTCTTCCATTGTATATGAGGTAAGACTATAGATACCGGGAAGATCAATGAGATTGAAGTCCTGACCTTTATAAGTTGTTTTTCCTTCTTTTTTTTCAACAGTTACACCGGGCCAGTTTGCTACTTTAAGATTCGCTCCGGTATATGCATTAAAGAGGGTTGTTTTTCCACAATTCGGATTGCCAATAAATCCGACGGTAATACAATTATTCATGGTCGATTACCTCCGTTACAAATATATGTTCTGCAATTTCTTTTCCAAAAGCAAACCGAGTGCCTCGAAACTTGACCGTAAGTGAGCCGTTTTTATCATTATTTAAAATTAGTATTGTGGTGCCTTCTGTAAGCCCAAGAGCTTCAAGTCGGCGCTCTAGTTGTAGTTCCATGTGAATATTATCTACGCGGTACATGTGATGGTTGTATCCTTCTTTTAAGTTCATAGTGTACTCCATATGCTGTAATTGAGAATCATTATCTATTACAATTATATGATAGATTCCGAGTACAGTCAATAAAAATAATACAAATATATCGTTTGTAGTGAAGAACATAACGTATTTTTTGAAAATTCATTTACAGAGCAGAAAAACATGTATATAATTAGGGAATCATTACAGAAAGGGATTATAATATGTCAGTCTATTATTTTATGCTTAGTTTTTTTATATATGGATTCTTAGGATGGTGCACAGAGGTTGCTTATGCGGCGGCGAAGCAACACACGTTTGTAAACCGAGGATTTTTAAATGGACCAATCTGTCCAATCTATGGAGTCGGAGTTGGGATTGTAGTACAGTTTTTAACGCCTTATCGTTCCAATATAATCTTGTTATATGTGACTTCTGTTGTTCTTGTAACTGTGCTTGAATGGGTGACGGGACTGATACTGGAAAAAGTATTTCATAATAAATGGTGGGATTATTCTCATATGCCATTGAATCTAAATGGATATGTTTGCTTATTGTTTTCTCTTATCTGGGGAGTTGCATGTGTTCTCATTGTAGATTTTATACATCCGATTATTGAGAAAGGACTTGCATTCATTCCACAGGTAGTGGGGATTGTATTATTGCTGATTCTAAGTTTTGCAATGATTGCAGACCTTTATGTGACGGTAGCAGGTATCTTGAAGATGAATAAACGTTTGGCTAAGATGAACGAGATTGTTACGGAACTTCATATCATATCAGAACAAATTGGAACGAATATCTATCATGGAGTTATGGATACCATTGAACGCCAGGAAGAGTTTAAAAATAAGACGGAGAACGTATCTGCAGAGGTGAAAGAACAGATTGCAATGTTAAAGAAAAACTATCAAGAACTAAGTACTGGATATGTTCCTATGTATCAACGTTTGATCAAGGCATTTCCAAGAATGGAATCTAGAAACTATCAAAAACCATTAGAAGATTTACGCAACTTTCTTGATACAAAAAAGAAGAATTCGAATAAGAAGTCCGAAGGAGATTCTGATAGATAAAGCGTATAAATAAAATAACAGAAAGAAGGAGGCAGACCCATGGGAATGACGATGACACAGAAGATATTGGCTGCACATGCAGGACTTAATCAGGTAGTGGAGGGACAATTAATAGAAGCAAAGTTAGATGTGGTAATGGCGAATGATATTACAGGCCCTATGGCGTTACCTGTGTTTTATCAGATGGCGAGCCACGTATTTGACAAGGAAAAAGTAGTGCTGGTACCGGATCATTTTACCCCTAATAAAGATATAAAGTCTGCAGAAAATGCAAAAGCAATCCGTGAATTTGCAAGGGATCAGGAATTAACACATTATTATGAGATCGGGCAGATGGGAATCGAGCATGCGCTTCTTCCGGAAAAGGGAATTACAGTGGCGGGAGAGTGTATTATTGGAGCAGATTCCCATACGTGTACATATGGAGCATTGGGGGCATTCTCCACAGGGGTTGGTACAACCGACATTGCAACTGGTATGGCAACGGGAGAATTATGGTTTAAAGTACCGGGTGCGATTTTATTTGTTCTTACCGGGACGCCTTCTGCTTATATTAGCGGTAAAGATATTATCTTGCATATTATAGGAAAAATCGGCGTAGATGGAGCGCGATATCAATCAATGGAATTTGTAGGATCCGGTGTATCCAATCTTACTATGGATGACCGATTTACCATGGCTAATATGGCGATTGAAGCAGGTGCCAAGAACGGAATCTTTGTGGTAGACGAACAAGCCGAGAATTATATGAAAGAACATGGAAGTAAGCCCTATACCATCTATGAGGCGGATCAAGATGCCCATTATGAAGAGATTATAGAAATTGATTTATCCAAGATTAGGCCAACCATAGCATTCCCACATCTTCCGGGAAATGCCAAGACCATTGATGAGGTGGAACAGATGGAATCCATTCGGATTGATCAAGTTGTGATTGGGTCTTGCACCAATGGCAGACTGGAAGATATGAGGCGTGCGGCGGCGATCTTCCGAGGACATACAGTAAAGAAAGGGGTGCGTGTGTTAATTATACCGGCAACACAACGTATCTATAAACAGTGTATAGAGGAAGGACTTATGACGACCTTTATTGATGCGGGGTGTACGGTGAATACACCAAGTTGTGGACCTTGTATGGGTGGTCATATGGGAGTTCTGGCAGCCGAAGAACGCTGTGTTTCCACAACGAATCGTAATTTTGTTGGCCGCATGGGACATGTGGACTCACTGGTTTATCTGGCTTCACCGGAAGTAGCGGCAGCCAGTGCGATTAAAGGTTACATTGCAAATCCTGAGAAAGTAGGTGAGAACGTATGAAGGTAGCGGGACGGGCATTTAAATATGGTGATAATGTAGATACTGATGTGATTATTCCTGCAAGATATCTGAATTCTTATGATGCGAAGGAACTGGCACGCCATGCCATGGTTGATATTGATCCGGAATTTGCATCAAAGGTTCAAAAAGGTGACTTAATTGTTGCAACTAAGAATTTTGGATGTGGTTCTTCCAGAGAACATGCACCATTATGTTTAAAAGAAGCAGGCGTAAGCTGTGTTA
This sequence comes from Lachnospiraceae bacterium, assembly GCA_036656795.1. GTDB lineage: Bacteria > Bacillota > Clostridia > Lachnospirales > Lachnospiraceae > CAUPWF01. Next base: position 58,827 of record JAVXHR010000001.1, read on the forward strand.
TTGCAGAGACATTTGCAAGAATCTTTTATCGAAATGCAATTAATATTGGTTTACCAATTATAGAATGCAAAGAAGCAGCGCATGGAATTGAGGCGAATGATCAGATAGAAGTAGATTTTGACAACGGAAAGATATATAATAGGACGAAAGGAACGGAATTTATCGGGCAACCATTTCCGGAATTTATGCAAAAAATTATTGCAGCAGGTGGGCTTGTAAATTATACCAATGGGAAAGCGGATCGAAAGGGGAAAGCAGATGGACCGATTATGTTATAAAAGTACTCGAAATCAGGAACGGACAATTACGGCATCGGAAGCAATTTTAAAAGGATTGGCAGAAGACGGAGGGTTATATGTTCCTACGTTCATTCCTAAATTAGATGTACCCATGGGGGAATTAAAGGATAAGTGTTATCAAGAAATTGCATATGATGTTATGAAACAGTTTTTAACGGATTTTACAGAGGAGGAATTAAAATCTTGTATTCAACAGGCATATGATGATAAATTTGACATAGAAGAGATTACAACGTTAGTCAAAGTGGACGAAACGTATTATCTTGAATTATTCCACGGAGCAACCATTGCATTTAAAGATATGGCACTATCTATTCTGCCATATTTTATGACCATGGCGGCAAAGAAAAATCATGTAAAGAATGATGTGGTTATATTGACTGCGACTTCAGGAGATACGGGAAAAGCTGCATTAGCGGGATTTGCAGATGTGGAACATACCAAGATTATTGTGTTCTATCCCAAAGAAGGAGTCAGCAATATCCAAAAACTACAGATGGTAACGCAAAAGGGTGACAACGCATCAGTTGTGGCTATCCACGGGAATTTTGATCAGGCACAAAGTGGTGTGAAGGCGATTTTTGAAGATTCGGAATTAGCGCAGGAGATGGCCGATGCTGGATACCAATTTTCTTCTGCAAATTCCATTAATATTGGGCGTCTAGTACCCCAGGTTGTATATTATGTATATGCGTATGCAAAATTATTGCAGAATGAAGAAATTATAGATGGAGAAGAGATAAATGTTGTGGTTCCTACCGGGAATTTTGGCAATATTCTTGCGGCATATTATGCAAAACAGATGGGAGTGCCTATTGCCAAACTTATCTGTGCTTCCAATGAAAACAAGGTGTTATTTGATTTTTTTGAAACGGGAGTCTATGATAAGAATCGGAAGTTTGTACTGACAACTTCGCCATCTATGGATATCTTGATTTCTAGTAATTTAGAACGGTTAATCTATGCGATAGCAGATGCAGATAAGAATGCGGAGCTGATGGGGGCATTAAAGTCTCAAGGTGTCTATGAAATTACCGATGAGATGAAAGAAAAGATGAAGGATTTTGTTGCGGGATATGCAACAGAAGATGAGGTAAAAGCAACGATACAGAAGATTTATCAGAATACAGGGTATGTACTAGATACCCATACAGCAGTAGCTGCTACCGTATGTGAAGATTATCGGGCCAAGTGTCAGGATTCTGGTAAATGTCTGATCGCATCTACGGCCAGTCCTTACAAGTTTGCAAGAAGTGTTATGACAGCGATTGATCCAAAATATAAAGATCAAACAGAGTTTGAATTAATTGATGCATTAAAAGAAGTGTCTCATGTAGAAGTACCGAAAGCAATTGAAGAGATTCGAGATGCAAAAGTGTTACATACATGTGAGTGTAACAGTTCGGATATGAAACAAGTGGTGAAAGATATCTTGAATATCGTGTAAAATCAGATAAAGAAATGGAGAAAAAAATGTACGGAATATTTGGATTTATTAGTATGGCATGTGGCATATATTGTATCTATGCGTATATGACGATGAAGAAGACGGGACAGATTAATACGACGATTTTATTATCAAAAGATGCAAATCCGAAGAAATGCAGGGATACGGCGGCTTATCTGTCAGAGATGACGCCAAAGGTACTCGTCATGGGAATTGCGGCAATCCTATATGGAGGAGTAGATCTTGGTGATGCTTATGGGCTTCCTGTAGGACAGTTCTTCTGGATTGTAGCGGGAATATTTATGGTTGTGCTAATTTGGTTTGCGGTATCGGTAGCAAAAGGGAAAAAGAAATATTTCCCAGAGTAGTGAAATATTTAACAAGCAAATTGCAAAATATTGTACTTAAATAAGTACAAAACGTTGAAAAAGCGTTGAAATATGAACGCAAGAATAGTAAAAATGCAGGATTAAAATCATAATCTTGCATTTTTTAGCTTGACAGGTTGAAAAATACTTAAAAAACCGTCTGTTAATGAAATATAAAAAGTATAAACTTTCAATAAAACAATTGACTTTTTAAAATAAAAATGAGATAATAATCGAAATTACGAATTTGAAGGAGGAAATATACTATGTCAACAAAAGCTTACTATCCAATCAATGAAATCGGTGCGGGGAAGCCCGGTTTTTCTAAAACACGTTCTATTATTGAAGCAGCTTTTTACGGAAACAATGTAATGAAAGTAAATACGTTAAAGGAAGCATATGAATTAGCAAAGAACTCACCTGGAACAGTTGTTACGGATATGCCGGTATACAGAGGCGAAGAGTTTGGTCTTGAAAAAGATGCAAAAGTTCTCTTATTTAATGATGGTTCTATCACAGGACGTTATGCAGCAGCAAGAAGAATTGCAGGAGAGCCAAATGTAGATTGTAATGAATTAGATAAGATTACAATGGATGCAGTATATGATTCAAGATGGAAATTAATGTATCATGCAGAAGTGTATGTTGGTCTTGATCCTGAATTCATGGTAAAGGCACATCTTCTTATACCAGAAGGCGAAGAAAATGTAATGTATTCATGGATGTTGAATTTCCAATATATGTCAGATGAATATGTAAAGATGTATAAAGAGTCTCAGCCAGTCGGAGCGGGAAAAGAATCAGATATCTATATCTTTTCAGATCCTCAGTGGACAGGAACAGATAAGCCTGCATATGATCCAAAATGCCTATGCTACTTTAATACCGAGCAGAATTGTGCGGCTATCTTAGGTATGAGATATTTTGGGGAACATAAAAAAGGTACCCTTACAATGGCGTGGGCAATTGCAAATCGTAATGGTTATGCTTCTTGCCATGGTGGACAAAAAGAATATACGTTGAAAGATGGTTCAAAATACGTGGCTTCTGTATTTGGATTGTCAGGTTCTGGAAAATCAACGATTACACATGCAAAGCATGATGGAAAATATGGAGTTACGGTTCTTCATGATGACGCATTTGTTATTAATACAGATACTTGTGCATCAATTGCATTAGAGCCAACTTATTTTGATAAGACTGCAGATTATCCAACTGGTTGCCCAGATAACAAATATCTATTGACTGCACAGAACTGTTCTGCAACATTAGACGAAGATGGAAAGATTCAATTAGTAACAGAAGATATCAGAAATGGAAACGGACGTGCAATCAAATCCAAATTGTGGTCACCAAACCGTGTAGACAAGATAGATTCTCCTGTTAATTCAATCTTTTGGATTATGAAAGACCCTACCATTCCACCAGTAGTGAAATTAAAAGGTTCTGCACTGGCATCTGTTATGGGAGCTACACTTGCAACAAAGAGATCTTCTGCTGAAAGACTTGCAGAGGGAGTTGATCCTAATAAATTAGTAGTGGTTCCTTATGCGAACCCGTTTAGAACTTACCCATTAGTAAATGACTATGAGAAATTTAAAAAGTTAGTTGAAGAAAAGAATGTAGATTGTTACATCATTAATACTGGTGATTTTATGGGCAAGAAGGTACAACCAAAAGACACATTGGGGATTTTGGAGACTATTGTAGAAGGAAAAGCTGATTTTAAGAAATGGGGACCATTTACGGATATTGAAATTATGGATTGGGATGGATTTGTTCCGAATATGAATGATGCAGACTACACCAAACAACTAAAAGCACGTATGCAAGACCGTGTAGATGAAGTAACTGCATTTGGAGAATTAAAAGACGGATATGATAAATTACCTGAAGAGGCACTTGAGGCATTGAAAAAATTAGTAAAAGAATTGAACTAGGTTGGTATCATATGGGGTCACGAATTTGTGACCCCATATATCATGGAAACTCAAGTACATTTGTCTTGTAAAAAAAACGATAATAGGATATAATATATTTAGAAACAACAACCTGAGATGTCCGATGCTTCCTGTATTTTGAACCTACAATACTTTAAACGGGATTCTTATATCTTCGAAATATGTCAGGCCACCTATTGCAGTGGAAGGCAGAAAAACGGATGCGGTTACCCACCTAGCTGTAGCTAGGAGTCAAAATACGGAAAACGGCATTTTGGGGGATGTACAAGAGAAAAAACGTAATGATAGATATCATGCGCAATGTAGAAATAGCCATATGGGCATCATGCCTGTGTGGCTATTTCTATGTGGTGTATAAAAAGAGAAGAACTGTCATAAGATAGAAGAACAACTAGGACAAGGAGTCTTGAATGTGAATAAAAATATCAGAACTAAATATGTGTATTACATTGTTTCGATTGTTGCTTGTGTGTTACTTATCGTAGGATTAATTGCAATTCTATCAGGAAATATCAAGAAGCATACATCTGTAAAGAAACCGAAAGCGAAACCACAGGTGACGGAGGAAGTAAAAGATATTCCAAACCCTGTCATTCGAGTGGTATTAAAAACAAATGGATTTCAGAATGTAGTACATACGCAAGTGCAACTAAAGGCGGAGCATGGAATTGTAATTTCTGTTGGGGACACAACGGAAGAGATTTCAGCAGGAGAAGTGGTAACAATAGCCCCTGATGATGCGAGATTTCAAAATGGCGTGATTCGGGCTACAGCTCAAGATACCAAGGGAACTGGAGAAGAAAAAATAACGATAGAAAGTTTAAAACGAGGTTATGGGGTGCCATCATATCGTGGAATCATAGAATTAAGAACTACAGCAGAGGGTATTGTAGTAGTCAATGAACTTCCAATGGAGCAATATCTTTATGCGGTGATACCAAGTGAGATGCCTGCAGCATATGAACTGGAGGCATTGAAAACCCAGGCGGTATGTGCAAGAAGTTATGCTTATTGTCAGAGCCAGGAATTATCGTATCCCGAATATGAAGCTCATGTAGATGATAGTACAACGTATCAAGTGTATGGCAATTCGAAAGAACAAGAGACTACAAGACAGGCGGTGGACGAAACAAAAGGACAGAAATTATGGTATCAAGGTCAGGTGGTGAAGACTTACTATTTTTCTACCTCATGTGGAAAGACAACTGATGTAACAGCATGGGGAACGACAGTGAGTGAAAATAATCAATACCTTCAGAGCGTTTCGGTATCAAACGGTACGAAGGATTATGAACAGGAATTGCCATGGTATCGCTGGAGTGCGAAAATCCCAAGACCGACCTTATCGAATCTAGTCAGTATCAATACGGGGACCACCATTGGAACTATACAGAAGATAGAAGTGACGAAACGGGGTGCAGGTGATATTGCCTTGCAGATTGTGGTGACCGGTGATAAAGGAAGTGTAACCGTTGATACAGAGAACAAGATACGCAGGGCTTTAGGAGGAAAGGGATATACTATTACAAAGCAAGATGGAACTACGGTAGACAGTGGGGATTTGTTGCCAAGTGCATTTTTCACCGTGGAACAACAAGGAGATACATATCGTATTGACGGAGGCGGATACGGACATGGAATAGGAATGAGCCAGAATGGAGCAAACGAAATGGCAAAAGAACAAAAAACTTACCAAGATATCTTGAAATTGTTCTACATGGGAACTGAGATAAAGTAGTATGATGCTGGTGAACTGAGATAACTTGAATGTTGACAAAAGATGTGATATGATACTTCACAAATAAAATCGTTACAAATAAGATCATTGGAGAGAACATATGATTAAAAAACTCTATGACAAGTGCATACAGGCATCTCGACATATTGCTCATGATAATGTGAGTGCTTATGCAGCAATGTCTGCTTTTTTTCTTGTGCTGTCTATGATTCCTATTATTCTATTACTTTTAACTTTGGTACAGTATACACCTGTAACAAAAGCAGATGTTATGACTGCGGTTGTTCAGGTGTTTCCAAAGTCTATTAATCCAATGATTGTGTCCATTGTAAACCAGGTATATAATCAGACAAGGGTCATTATTCCATTAACTGCGATTACGGCATTTTGGTCTGCGGGACGCGGGGTGCTTGCAATGGGGGCAGGTTTGAATTGTATTCATGGGAATGTGGAGACTAGAAATTATATATTTTTACGTATCAGGGCAGGAGTTTATACGCTATTATTTGTAGTTTCCATTGTTTTATCACTTGTATTATTAGTATTTGGTAATCGGTTGAGTATATTTGTAAATATGCATTTACCTTTTTTATCTTCTGTTATGAATCATATTATACAGATACGTATGATAGGCGCGCTGATTATATTAACGGTATTTTCTTCATTGATTTATAGATTTTTACCAAATAGAAAGGTAAAATTCAGAACCCAATTACCGGGAGCTATTATGACAGCTTTGGGGTGGGCATTAACTTCTTTTGTTTTTTCAGTATATGTGGATATTTTCCGAGGGTTTTCAGATATGTATGGAAGTCTGACAACGATAGTGTTGATTATGCTATGGTTTTATGTTTGCATGTATATTATGCTATTAGGTGGGGAGCTGAATGACTACCTAATGAAGCATCCTATTGTGAGGAAAAGAGATGAGAAGATGAGGAATGTCGAAGATAAATAATCTTGACATTAGGTGTGAGTGTGGTACAATGAATAAGTATTTATATGATAGAAAAGTGATGACCATGTTAGTAAAGATGCATTTTCTTCAAGAGAGAGGAATCCCAGGCTGTGAGTTCCTTAAGTTCAAATGCTGATTGAATTTCCCATGCGAGCTGCAATTCTGAACAATGCAGTAAGAATTGACGTATGTGCACGTTACGCAATCTAAGTGTCTATAACGATTGTTATAGAAATTAGGGTGGTACCACGAATATTACTTCGTCCCTTATGGGATGAGGTTTTTTTATGTTTATTTTGAAGGGAGAAAAGAATGAAAGAAAAATTACAAAGTATCCAAGAAGAGGCATTTAAGCAGATTCAAGCATCTGATATACCGGAAAAATTAAATGATGTACGCATTAAGTTCCTTGGGAAAAAAGGAGAATTGACGGCGGTTTTAAAAAGCATGAAAGATGTAGCTCCAGAGGAGCGACCAAAGATAGGACAATTAGTTAATGATACAAGAGAGGCTATTGAAGGGCTTATAGAAGAAACAAAGATAAATATGGAACGTGCAATTCGTACAGAAAAGTTAAAAAAAGAAGTAATAGATGTTACACTTCCATCTAAGAAAAACAATGTTGGACATCGTCATCCCAATACCATTGCACTAGAAGAAGTAGAGCGTATATTTATAGGAATGGGATATGAAATTGTAGAAGGACCGGAAGTAGAATATGATGAATACAATTTTGAAAAATTGAACATACCTGCTGACCATCCTGCAAAAGATGAGCAAGATACATTTTACATTAATAAGGATATCGTACTTCGCACACAGACATCTCCGGTTCAGGCAAGAGTCATGGAACAGGGAAAACTTCCTATTCGAATGTTGGCACCCGGACGGGTATTTCGCTCTGATGAAGTAGATGCAACACATTCCCCGTCATTTTATCAGATTGAAGGATTAGTTGTGGATAAAAATATCTCATTTGCAGACCTAAAAGGGACCTTAGAAGTATTTGCAAAAGAATTATTTGGACCGGAGACAAAGACAAAATTCCGACCACATCATTTCCCATTTACCGAGCCAAGTGCAGAAGTAGATGTAACATGCTTCAAATGTGGTGGAAAAGGTTGCCGTTTCTGTAAAGGCTCAGGTTGGATTGAAATTCTAGGGTGTGGTATGGTACATCCACATGTACTGGAAATGTGTGGAATTGACCCAAAAGAATATAGTGGATTTGCATTTGGAGTAGGGCTAGAACGAATTGCATTACTAAAATACGAAATTGACGATATGAGATTATTGTACGAAAATGATATTCGGTTTTTGAAGCAATTCTAATCAATTGGGGACGGGGTATTTTTGAAAAATACCCCGTCCCAGATTGAAAATACCCTGTCCCCAATTAGAAATAATTTAAAAAAAGGAGAAAATTATGAATACATCATTATCATGGATTAAGGCGTATGTGAAGGACTTGGACGTTACTGCGCAAGAATATACAGATGCAATGACTTTATCAGGAACAAAAGTGGAAGGATATGAGGTGTTAGATGCCGACCTGGAACGAATTGTTGTTGGACAGATTGACCGAATTGAGAAGCATCCGGACGCGGATAAGTTGATTGTGTGTCAGGTGAATATTGGTACGGAAACGGTACAGATTGTTACGGGTGCCCAGAATGTGTATGAGGGTGCAAAGGTTCCTGTTGTGCTAGATGGAGGACGCGTGGCAGGTGGACATGATGGATCAAAGACGACTGGCGGAATTAAGATTAAAAAGGGAAAACTCCGAGGAGTTGATTCTTTTGGCATGATGTGCTCTATTGAAGAGCTTGGTTCTACAAGAGAGATGTACCCGGAAGCACCGGAGGAAGGAATCTATATCTTTGGAGATGATGTGGAGGTTGGGGCAAATGCTATTCATGCATGTGGTCTTGATGATGTGGTGTTTGAATACGAGATTACTTCTAATCGTGTAGATTGTTATAGTGTGATTGGAATTGCCCGTGAGGCGGCTGCTACTTTTCAGAAAGAATTTGTACAACCGCAGATTTTGAAAACGGGGAATAATGAAGATATAAACGACTATGTGAAAGTGACTGTACAAGATCCCAAGTTATGTCCACGATACTGTGCCAGAATGGTGAAAAATGTGAAGCTTGCACCATCGCCACAATGGATGCAGAGACGTTTGGCAGCTGTGGGTATTCGTCCAATTAATAATATGGTTGATATTACAAATTATATTATGGAAGAATACGGTCAACCCATGCATGCGTATGATTTGTCAACGATTGAGCAGCAAGAAATTGTTGTGAAGACAGCAGAAAAAGGGGATAAATTCATTACATTAGACGGTCAAGAACGGGAGATGGACGAAGAAGTTCTTATGATCTGTGATGGAAAGAAAGCAATTGGAATTGCGGGAATCATGGGTGGTGAGAATTCTATGATTACAGATACGGTAGAGACTATGCTTTTTGAATCTGCTTGCTTTGATGGAACCAATATCCGTAAATCAAGTAAAAAAGTAGGATTACGGACAGATGCATCTGGAAAATTTGAAAAAGGATTGGATCCAAACAATGCACAATATGCAATTGATCGTGCTTGCCAATTGGTAGAAGAATTTGGGGCAGGAGAAGTGGTAGGTCAGATGATTGATGTGTATAGTGAAGAAAAAGTGCCGGTACGTATTCCACTTGATGAAGCCAAAATTAATCAGATGCTTGGAACAGATATCTCGAAAGAAACAATGTTGGAATATTTTGAGAAAATTGAACTTCATTATGACAAAAATACAAATGAAATTGTGACACCAACGTTTCGCCATGACTTGTTTCGATTAGCTGATTTAGCGGAGGAAGTGGCAAGATTCTATGGATATGATAATATTCCTGTTACTTTGCCAAAAGGGGAAGCAACTACCGGAAAGATGCCATTTAAGTTGCGTGTAGAAGAAGTTGCAAAAGATATTGCAGAGTTTTGTGGGTTTAGCCAAGCGATGACTTATGCATTTGAAAGTCCAAAAGTATTCTCGAAATTATTATTTTCAGAAGATTCCGATTATCGTAATACAGTAGACATTATGAATCCATTGGGCGAAGATTATAGCATTATGCGAACTACGTCTTTGAATGGTATGTTGACGTCTTTGGCAACTAATTATAATCGAAGAAATAAGAATGTTCGTCTATATGAATTGGGTAATGTATATCTTCCAAAGCAAGTGCCTGTTACGGAATTACCAGAAGAACGCACTCAGTATACACTAGGAATGTATGGAGAAGGCGATTTCTATACCATGAAAGGGGTTATAGAAGAATTCTTTGAAAAGGTTGGAATGCATGAAAAGGAAACCTACAATCCAAATGCAGAGAAACCATTTTTACACCCCGGACGCCAAGCAAATATCTTATATGGAGAACAAATAGTTGGCTATCTTGGGGAGGTGCATCCGGAAGTTTTAGATAACTACGGAATCGGAGAACGTGCGTATATTGCAGTGATTGATATGCCAGAGATTGTAACATTGGCAACCTTTGAGAGGAAATATACAGGAATTGCCAGATACCCTGCAGTAACAAGAGATATCAGCATGGTAGTTCCAAAAGAAATCTTAGTAGGACAGATCGAAGAGGTCATTGCAAAAAAAGGTGGCGCATATCTGGAAAGCTATGCATTATTCGATTTATATGAGGGAAGCCAGATTAAAGAAGGATATAAGTCTGTTGCGTATTCTATTATATTCCGAGCGAAAGACAAGACATTAGAAGAGAATGATGTTTCAACTGCAATGAAAAGAGTCTTAAAAGGACTGGAAGAAATGGGAATTGAACTTCGTCAATAATACAAAAGAGATAGAGGATATATTATGAATAGAAAACAAATTGTAGGTGCGATTGTTGCAACGGTATTATTTATTATCATAGGAATTACAAGTGTCTTTACTAATGTATTCAGCTCATCCGTTTCGAAATCATTACTAAAAGATTCGGCAAAAGAGATTTTAACAGGTAATATAACGATACAATTACCGGCTTCTGATTATATTGGAGTTGTAAAAGTTGAAGGAATCATTCAAGAGCAATCGGCGATATCTCCTTGGGAGGAAGCAACAGGATACCAACATGCAACAACGTTGGAATACATGGATAAGATGATGGAAGATCAGAATAATAAAGGTATATTGTTATATATAGATTCTCCCGGAGGTGCGGTATATGAATCGGAAGAATTATGCCAAAAAATTAAAGCGTATCAAGAAAAAACAAAACGTCCTGTATGGACTTACATGGCTCACTATGCAGCTTCCGGTGGCTATTATATTGCTGCACCATCGGATAAAATCTACGCCAATCCAAATACTACAACCGGTTCTATCGGAGTGATTATATCGGGTTATGATATGTCTGGATTATACGACAAACTTGGAATTAAAGCATACAGTGTTACTAGCGGTGTAAATAAAGATATGAGTGCTCCTACGAAAGAACAGTTGGCAATCTATCAGTCAGTGGTAGATGAAGCCTATCAACAGTTTGTAAATGTGGTGGCAACGGGCAGGGACATGAGTCAGGAAGAAGTAAGAGTACTTGCAGATGGTCGTATCTATAGTGCATTACAGGCAAAAGGAAATGGTTTGATAGATGAAATTGCTTTGTATGATGATATGAAAACACAGATGGAAGAAGCAGTTAAGACTACTACGTTTTATGAATTACCCAACAACACGTCTGTAATTGCATCATTGTTTAATCAAGTACAGAAACTCGCACCGAAATCAGAGGCTGAGGTATTGACAGACATCTCTGAAAAGTATGAAAGTGGGGTGCCTATGTATTATGCAGAACCACGATAATAATGAAGTGAACTACGGAGGATTTTTCCCACGGCTGGCCGCTTATTTGTTAGATCGTATGATTGTAGCAGTAGGGCTTATAGTGTTGAGCATGGTACTTTATCTAATTATGTTGCTGTTGCCAACGGAACTACAGGATAAAAGAATCTTATTTCAATATACACTGGTTGATATTATCTTGTATCTGTGTGGTGTGACTTATTTTATTGTATCTACGTATTGTACGGGAACTACATTGGGGAAACGTGCAATGAACTTAGCTGTTGTGAATGCAGATGGAAGCAAACTATGCTTATCTACGGTAATATACAGAGAGACAATTGGTCGCTTTTTATGTGTTACGGTCCTATGCATCGGATATCTGATGATTGGAATTGACTCAGAAAAAAAAGGACTTCATGATATCTTGTGTGATACAAGAGTCATTTACCGGAGGAACACACAGGACATACAAGTAGTAAAGGAAAGGACATCATATGATGAAACGCCAAGACTTTAATTTTGAATTACCACAAGAACTTATTGCCCAAGACCCACTGGAAGATCGTTCCGGTTCTCGGCTATTGGTGTTGGATAAAGTGTCAGGGAATATAGAACATCATGTATTCACAGAGATTGTAGACTACCTGATGCCAGGTGATTGTTTGGTGATTAATGATACAAAAGTGATTCCGGCACGACTGATTGGTACGAAAATCGATACCCAAGCGAAGATGGAGATACTTTTGCTAAAACGAAGAGAAGATGATATATGGGAAACTTTAGTAAAACCAGGGAAAAAGGCGAAAATCGGTACTAAAATCAGTTTTGGAGAAGGAATTCTTATAGGAGAAGTAGTTGATGTAGTAGAAGAAGGAAACCGGCTGATTCAATTTACCTATGAGGGGATATTTGAAGAAATATTGGATCAATTAGGACAGATGCCGTTACCACCATATATTACCCATCAATTAGAAGACCAGAACCGATACCAAACCGTTTATGCAACTCATACCGGTTCTGCGGCAGCACCTACTGCAGGTCTGCATTTTACATCGGAGTTATTACAACAGATTCAGGAGAAAGGTGTGGAGATTGCCCGTATCACCCTTCATGTTGGACTTGGAACTTTTCGACCGGTCAAAGTAGATGATATTTTGGAACATCATATGCATTCAGAATATTATCAGATTGAAGAAGAGGCCGCACAAAAGATCAATCATGCAAAAGCATGTGGTAAGCGAGTAATTGCAGTAGGCACCACCAGTTGCAGAACGATAGAGTCGGCAGCTGACGATGCAGGAAAGATACAAGCTTCCAGTGGCTGGACAGAGATATTTATCTATCCGGGGTATCAGTTTAAAGTATTGGATTGTCTGATTACAAACTTTCACCTGCCGGAATCTACACTCTTAATGTTGGTGTCAGCATTAGCAGGCAGAGAACATATTATGGCGGCCTATGAGGAGGCTATTCGGGAAAGGTATCGATTCTTTAGTTTTGGAGATGCGATGTTTATTGGATAAATAGTTTGTGAGAAGGGTGAAAAGAAATGTACGAAGAGATCATAAAAGGAATTCAACCGCTAGACGCCAATGCGATGGTAAACTGCAAAGCCCGTTTTACACAATTAGCAAAACCCATCTATGGATTGGGAAAATTTGAAGAGGTCTTTATGCAGATTGCGGGGATTACAAAATCGTCGGATATTTGTCTGGCTAAAAAAGCATTGGTTGTTATGTGCGCAGACCATGGTGTGATTGATGAAGGGATATCCCAGATGAATAGCCATACAACGGCACTTATGGCCGACCAATATAATACCGGAAAAGCGGCAGCTTGTATTATGGCGAAACAAGCCCATGTTGATGTTATCCCAGTGGATATAGGACTGAAAGAAGAAGCGAATATTCATAGTGTAAAAGTGATGTCAGGAACAGACAATATTGCAAAAGGGCCTGCGATGACGATAGAAGTGGCAAGAGAAACGATAGAATTGGGGATTCGTATTGCTATTGAATGTAAAGAAAAAGGGTATCAGATTTTAATTGCAGGAGAATTGGGTGCCGGTAATACAACATCTTCCACTGCGCTAGCAACAGTATTGTTAGAAGAAGACGTGGAACATATGACAGGTACAGGAATGGGTCTATCATTTGAAGGGCTAAAGAAAAAGCGAGATGTGATTGCAAAAGCGCTACAGATGAATGCACCTGATAAAAAAGAGATATTAGAAACACTGGCAAAACTTGGAGGACTAGAAATTGCTGGATTGGTTGGCGTCTATCTTGGTGCGGCTTCTTGCAATATTCCGATTGTAATTGATGGGTATATCTCAGCGGTAGCAGCATTAGTGGCCAGTAGATTATGTCCCTTGATTCGAAGCTATATTATTCCCTCACATCTTTCTAAAGAGCCGGGAATGGAACTGGTATTACAGCGATTAGTTGTGACACCATTCCTTACTTGCGATATGAATATGGGAGAGGGAACGGGAGCGTTGGCATTGATGCCGGTCTTTGACATGGTACAAGCACTCTATGAAGAGATGAATACTTTTGAAGAGTTAGGTATGGAGCCGTACAAAGTATTTGGCTGTCATTCGTAGACAAATTCATAATTGACAAAATTAAGAAATGTAAGTAATATAAGAGAAAAGATTGGTTCCGATTAGACCGGATGAAAAGGGAATGTGGTGTAAGTCCACAGCAGCTCACTCTACTGTAAGGAATGACGAATCCTGCAAAACCACTATAATGTAGCAAAGTATACATGATGGGAAGGGCAGGTAGTAGGTTTTAGTTCTAAGTCAGGATATCTGCCAATATATATAGTGAAATCTTTCGGTGAGGACAAGAGGATACACAAATTATAAAAGTCGGATTTTGGCGATGGAAGAGTACAAGGAGATTAAAAAGTGGTTTCCAAGTATTCTCTTTGACTAAAAATTCTTTTTTGTGTGTTAGAAGAGCAACCGTATGTTGCTCTTCTTTTTATGGAGTCTCCCAAAGCAGATAGGAGAAGAAAGAATGAAAGAAAATCAGAATCAGAATCATAATCATAGGAAAAAGGGGTTCAAACAAAGAATCCTAGGTTTGTGTCTGGCAATGCTTTTAGTGTGCAACACCGGTATTAACAATAGTTTGGTGCATGCAGAAGAACCAGATAAGGAGAAAGTGCAGTCAGGCCAAGAAGAACAGATTACAGAAAAAGACATACCTACGGTAGAAAAAGATGAACCTACGGTAGAAAAAGATGAACCTGCGATAAACACACAGGTACCGATTGTAGCAAATGATACAGTAGAGTCTATTCCAGAGCCGGTTACCACACCAGCTGTGCTGGGTAATAATGCGCCCATCAAGGACATTGGATTAGGTGTAACTGTTACACTTTATATCTCTGGGTATGATTCCATCATACAGACACCGGTAAAAGTTACGATGCCAGATACTTATCGGACGTTGCAAGCATATGGATTAACATCTGTAGATGCAAAGGTGGATCCTGGGTATTTTACACCGCTTCATGTGTTGGCGCAATATTGTGAAACGACCTATGGAGATGTAGCAAACACTCTTACATGTGGAACCTCTGGATTCTTGATGGATATCGCAGGGATGAAAGGTGGAACTCGACAGGCAACGGATACATCTTTGATGTATGCGGTCAATCATGCCTATCCCAAACCTGCCGGTTCACAATGGGGCTATGGGATTGCGGAATGTCCTATTACTGGTGGAGATTTCATTGCAATCTATGATATGTGGTATAGCAGTCATGCGTCCGGCGCATATAGTTGGTTTACTGAATCTTCTAAAACAGCTGTAGCCGAACAGGCATTTACCGTGTCTTTACAAACTATGGACGGTATGAGCGGCGCGGCAGGGAATTCGGGTGGAGCTAAACTGCAGGTCTTAGATGCACAACAACAAGAGATTACAGACCCCCAAATTATAAGTGTGGGAAAGACCGATAATATGGGACGTGGTACGGTGACTATTCATCAAGCGGGAACCTATACAATAACCGCAGAACGTATGGGGACTAATTACGATAGTACGGGTAATCCGGCATATGATCTTAGCAAACCTTATTGTGAGGTAACGGTGACACCGGCACAGGTAATGACAGATGAAGCTTCAGTAGCCAGTGCCAAAGAGGAATTGAGTCTGGGTGATGTATCAGCAGTTACAGGAGATATTCAACTTCCGGCAACAGGAAACCATAAAACGTCCATTCAATGGAGTAGTAGCAATCCGACAGCATTGAGTATTCAAGGTGCTGTAAAGCGCCCAGTAGATTCGAATACAAAGGTTATCTTAACGGCTACCATTACCAAGGGAACGGCAATTACAACGAAGGAAATAGAAGTAACCATTCAAGGATATACAACAGCACTGAAAAGCCTTATCGTGAATCCGGGAACACTGGAGTATACACCTACTGTAGGCACATATACTGTGTATGTACCAGAAGCGTGTAATGAGATTAAAGTAACGGCAGAGACCAATGCCGATGCTAGCTATTTTAAGATAAATGGCTCACCTATCTATAGTGTCAGTGGAACCAAACAAGTTCCATTACAGGCGAATCAGGATACCAGCTTTAAGATAGAGGTACTGACAAAAGGAACCTGGGGTACCACCACCATTACAGTGAAGCATGCCAATCAAGGGCCAGCGTTACCGGAGCTTCCTAACTCTTGGGGACAACATCTTGGAAATGCTATGAATAACGCAGCGACTTCTGCCGCGACTCCGACGGAGAATGCAGGATTATTGTGGGAAAGTCAAGGAGGTGTACCGGACGCATGGGGCACAGGGTATGCAGGAACCCCAATCTTAGTAAACGGCAAGATCTATGTAGTGCGAAACCAGCAGATTCAGATATTAAATGCGACGACCGGTGAAAAAGAACAGGCTGCAAATCTGATTTCAAATGCAGGTTATTATAGTTATATTACGTATGGAGAGGGCAAGATATTTGTACCTCTTGAGAATGGAACGATACAGTGTTTCAATGCAGTTACGTTAGAGTCTTTATATGTCACTCAATTACCGGGACTTGGATTACAGGGACTTAGCTCTGTGTATTATAAGGCAGGAAAGATCTATGTGGGATTTACCAATGGTGCGTTTACAGACGAAGGGCTAAAGGGTCGCTTTGTGGCTTATGATACCGTAGATATAGATAAGGATCGTACAGATGAACGGATTCCACCAGCATGGAGTTATGGACAAAGTAGTTATTATGGAGGGGGAGCAGTAGC
The DNA here is from genome assembly GCA_036656795.1 of Lachnospiraceae bacterium. GTDB lineage: Bacteria > Bacillota > Clostridia > Lachnospirales > Lachnospiraceae > CAUPWF01. The sequence goes on from JAVXHR010000001.1 coordinate 75,704, forward strand.
TGCAAACCAGTACATTATCTTTGCGGGAGATGATGGAAAAGTGGTAGCGGTAGATTCTGCGACGGGAGAAAAGAAGAGTGAATTCACGGCTAATGGAAAGATACGTTGTTCCCTTGTATATGAACAGGGATATATATGGTTTACCACACAAAAAGGAAATCTATATAAATTATCAGTAGATGACGCAGGAAGTTTAACACAAGCAGCAATGGCAACACTTCCGGCTTCGAGTAAATCCTCTCCTGTTGTTACAGGTGGTAAAGTTTATGTAACGGGAGGAACTTTTACAGGAGGGTTTTTAGCCGTCTATGATACAAGTCTGATGTTATTGGCAGATATAAAAACGACAGCCGAGGCATTGACTCCAACCGTCAGCACCGCATATGAGAATGTCTATGTATATTTTGCCCAGAATGCAACACCTGGTTCTGTTTATGTTGCAAAAGTGACGGGAAATAATAAGATCACATTGGAGACTTTATATACCCCCAAACATGCAAATTACTGCATGAGTAATATCGTAATCGGGGAAGATGGAACCCTATATTATGGCAATGATTCGGGTTATCTTTTTGCCTTGGGGAAACAAACCCAAGAGGTGCCTCCGTTAAAACAAGATCCGACGCAGGAACCTCCTAAGGGAGAACAATCGGAGTTAAAACCAGAAGTATTGCCAGGACTGACCGACCCAATATCTACACAAGGTGGCCTCGTACTTCGCGGGGGTGGACGGAATTCATTGGCAGATAAATTAGTGGCAGGAAACGAGATATCAAAAACCAGCGGTCGTATTGCACAATTAATTGGTGCCAGAGATGCTGAGGGAAAGCAAAGCCTTACAATTAAAAATGCGCCGAAGAAACTTGATAGTCAAGTGTTTACAGAACTTGCCAAATATCCAAAGTTTCGATTGATTTTAGATTGTGGTGGGTATACATTAAGTATATTAGGTGCTGACATTCAGAATCAAGACAGTACATTAAGTACCCAGATTGAGAAAAAAGAGAATACATTATCGGAAGAAATAGGAAAGAAACTTGGAACGCATCAGCAATTTGAATTTGTTCAAGAGGGGGTACTACCAGGGACTGTAACGGTGGTGTATCAAACACCGGAGAATCTAAAGAATTGTAAAGAAATATACTTGTATTATATGAATAAACTTTCCCAACCAACGAAAGCAATTGTAGAAAAAGGGTATACGATGTTTGCGCTGGATAATAATGATGATTTCATCCTGTCAGATACACCGGTAGGAGAGATAGGAGTTGTAGCAACAGATACTACGGCTAAAAAAATCCAAGCATATTCTCAAGAACCATCACAAGCAAGTCGACGGTTTCCTATGTGGATATGGGTTATGATCAGTGTGTTAGCAGGTGGTGTGATTGGTGGAGCTGTTGTAGGAAATGCGCTGAGGATCAAACATAAAAAGGAGCGTACATGGGACATATAAACAGAATTAAAAAAAGTGAAATAAGTGAAATAAGTGAAATAAGTAAAAGAAGTAAAATAATCAGATGCCTCCTGCTCCTTGGCATCTGTATGGCAATAACAGCTTGCGGGACGAAAGATCAAGCCGTAACCAAAGATGAGACAAAGACCGCAACATCAAAAGAGATGAAATCAACCAAAGATGGGAATCTAAAGTCCCAACAGATTCCAGAAGACTTATTACCAACTGATGGGGGAGAATCCATAGAAGATACCACAGGTCGCAAAGGACAATCAAAAGGACAGGAAGATATCTATGATGTGGCAAGGGGGCAATCAGGTACAGCAAGTCAAACAGGTGGGCAGACCACAGATGCCAATGGCTCTTCCTCTACTATAAAAGACACGGAAAGCAGTACAGACCATACGGACAAGACGATACAGGTCACCATTAGTGCGGAATGTGCAAATGCAGTAAACTATGGGTTACAGGTACCGGAAGTCTGTTTAAAAAAAACCAGCGTGAAGTTAACTACTGGTCAGACGGTGTATGATGCACTTAGTGTATCCGGTGTCAATTTTGTGGGAAGCAGTGGCTATGTAAGTGGTATCGCAGGAGTGTATGAAAAAGATTGCGGATCAAAGAGTGGCTGGATGTATCTGGTAAATGGAAGTGTGGGAAATACCGGAAGCAATCGATACGTCTGTAAAGAGGGAGATGTCATTGAATGGCGTTATACAACAAACATGGGAAAAGATCTTTGATGATAAAAAAGATAATACAAGGGTGCGCTATTTTATTACCACCGATTCTATTAATCTGGATGACGGTGGCAGAATTTTCCTATGGAGCAGTGGCAAGTATTCTGGTAGTTGTGCTGGCGCTTGTTCCTTTTTTTTTAGAGTTCGAGCGACAAAAACCCAGACCACGAGATCTGGTTCCTATTGCAGTTATGAGCGCCATTGGAGCATTAGGCCGCGCTTTGTTTGCAGCCGTTCCAAGCTTTAAACCAACCAGTGCTATTGTTATTATTACAGGAATGCAGTTTGGCCCACAGGCAGGATTTTTAACCGGTACATTATCTGCGTTGGCAAGCAACATGTTTTTGGGACAAGGACCATGGACTCCGTGGCAGATGTACGCATGGGGAATTATGGGATATGTAGCCGGTTGGCTGGAGCAAAAAGGGGCGTTTCAGTACCGTACATTCTTATATAGCTACGGACTGATGGCAGGAGTACTGTTTGGCTGGTTTATGAATCTGTGGTATGTGGTGGGATATGTGCGTCCGATTACCGCTACTACGATTTTTATTGCATATGGTTCTAGTATGGTTATGGATATGGCTCATGGGATTTCTACGGTTCTTTTTTTGGTAATCTTAGAGAAACCTTGGGGGAAAAAGTTGAAGCGACTGAAATTCAAATATGGAATTTGCAATCATGGGGGAGATGACGAATGTACATAAGAAAAGCTACGCTATTTACAACATTGCATCCGATGGTATTAGGCGTATATGCGCTGGCCACTCCTGTTTTAGCCATGCTATCAAGAATTCCTGTTTTTTTAGCGATTGCAGTTGTATCTTCAGTGGGTATTCATGGGTTTTATTATGGGATACGACAAACGGGAAAAACAATAAAATTTCTCATACCATTGATTGGATTAATTATAATTGCTAATTTTATATTAAATCCCAGAGGTGCTATGATTTTATTTCAGATAGGTCATCATACTTTTACCGTAGAGAGTTTATGCTTTGGGGTAGAAAGTGGAGCAATGCTGGCTACGGTATTATTATGGCTTCGTTGTTTTGCAGTGTTGTTGCCTAATGAAAAATTCTTATACTTATTTGGAATTAGATTACCCAATACAGCATTGTTACTTTCCATGATCTTTAAGCTGTTTCCGGAGACTCAATATAAGATGCAGTGTATTCAAAATGCACAAAAAGGAACGGTATCCAACCAAAAGCAATCGGTAAAAGAAAAGTTAAAAAAAGCATTGCGACAAATTTCAACTTTATTAGAATGGAGCATGGAAGACAGTATTGAGATGGCAGATTCTATGAAAGCAAGAGCTTATGGTACAGAAAGAAGAACTACCTATGCTACTTATTCTTTTGCGGTGTGGGATTGTGAAGGATTGCTGTTCATGCTGGTATGTATTGTAATAACAGGAATGGGAATGTATGGTACCATGTCACATAGTTTGGCGTCAGTTTGTTATATTGTATTCTTATGGAGCCCTGTTTTAGTTGAATTAGTAGATCTGATACAAATGGCATTTCGTGATTACAAAAATAAAACGAAAGTGCAAAAGGGGGAATGATTATGCGTTTACTTCATATAGAAGGAGTGTCTTTTTCGTATCCAGAATCCAATACACAAGCGTTGAGGGAGATCGAGTTAGAAATTCATATGGGAGAGTTTATGTTGTTGTGTGGAAACTCCGGCTGTGGAAAGACCACACTGCTTCGTCTTTTGAAACCTCAGATTGCCCCAGTAGGACATCTAGAGGGTAAGATAGAACGTATGAAAGTTCATGAGATTGGGTTTGTGTTTCAGAATCCAGAACAACAGATTGTTACAGATACAGTTCGTCATGAACTGGCATTTGGTCTGGAAAATATGGGATTGCCAACCAATGTGATTCGTCAGCGGGTAGCGGAAACAGCACTCTTTTTCGGCATTGATACATGGATTGATCAATCAATTCATCAGATTAGTGGTGGAGAAAAACAATTGGTAAACTTAGCGGCTATTATTGCCATGCGTCCTAAGCTGTTACTGTTAGATGAACCTACGGCTCAATTGGATCCGGTTGCAAGGAAAAACTTTTTAGAATTGTTGGTTCGTGTGAATCGTGAGTTGGGGATTGCAGTATTGCTGAGCGAACATCAATTAGGCGAATTGCTTCCTTTATCAGATCGCGTGATTTTTATGTCACATGGATCGATTCTATTTCAAGGACCACCGCAGACATTTATATCCTATGTCTATGCAAAGCAATTTGATTTTAGAGAAGCGTTGCCGGCAGCAACACGTATTGCATCTATATTGGGACATACAAAAGAAATATGGCCCTTAACGGTACGAGAAGGACGTGGGTTCTTGCAAGAGCATTTTTCTTGTGCAATGCCCATAGGGGAACAGACATCTACAAGGTTTACAACCATATCAACAAAGCGTTCGAGCATAGAGTATGTTCTCCTTGTAGAACATCTTTGGTTTCGATATGAAAAGCAATTACCATTTGTATTAAAGGGTGTAAATCTTATGATTTATAAGCACAAGGTACATATGATTCTAGGAGGCAATGGAAGTGGAAAGACAACTTTACTTGGTGTCTTGGCAAAACGATATTATGCTAATCGTGGAAAAATCAAGCTAGGATCGGATAAACAGATGCCAAAGATTGGTCTTTTAACGCAGAATCCAAAAGCGATGTTCTCCACGGATACGGTAGAGGCAGAATTGAAAATGGCACAATGCGATATATCACTGGTGCAGCAATTACATCTGGAACATCTAAAAGAAAGACATCCTTACGACTTAAGTGGAGGCGAACAACAACGGTTGGCACTGGCTATTGTATTGGCGACCAAGCCGGAATTGTTATTATTAGATGAACCAACCAAGGGATTGGATCCATTTCTGAAAGAGGAGCTTGGACATTATATAGAAACTTATGCGACACAAGGTGGGACTATTATCTGCGTGACTCATGATGTGGAGTTTGCGGCAAAGTATGGGCAGATATGCAGTTTGCTTTTTGAAGGTGAGATATTAGCAACGGAAGAAACGCGTTCATTTTTTGCCGGAAATACATTTTATACAACAGATGCTGCTAGAATTCTTTATGGAATGATAAAAGAAGGTTTGTATTGTGAAGATGTGACACAAATAAAATAAGGATATCGTGAAAGGTTCTACAATGATTTATGATTGTAGGGCCTGTTTTTGTGATATATATATTGATATTAGAACTAGAATGGACAAAATGCACAAAAAATATAGAAAAAAATGGAATAAAATAACAAAAAAGACTGATAAATAAAAGACTAACATGTAGAAAATGTAGCAATCTTGATTATAAAACATATTAAAAATACAATATTTTTTGTGGATTTTATACATGTTCTGTGATAAGATAGAAAACAGGGCAAGAGCTATTATGTTGTAAAAGCAACATGAAAAATATGAAGGAGGTAGAACATGGCAACAAAAAAAAGAACGGTTCCTTTTGCGGGGACAAAAGAACAAGAGGAACAATTAAAACAGGTGATAGCGGAGCTGAAAGATGAAAAAGGTGCATTGATGCCCGTGCTACAACATGCACAGGATATCTACGGGTATCTTCCGGTAGAGGTCCAAACACTTATTTCGAATGAGATGGATATTCCATTAGAGAAGATCTATGGTGTCGTTACGTTTTATGCGCAATTTTCATTGAATCCAAAAGGAAAATACCGTATATCTGTTTGCCTGGGAACAGCGTGTTATGTCAAAGGTTCCGGTGATATCTATAATAAACTTATGGAGAAACTGGGAATTGTAGGCGGAGAATGTACTGCTGATGGAAAGTTTTCGCTAGATGCATGTCGTTGTATAGGAGCATGCGGATTAGCACCGGTTATGACAGTGAATGATGAAGTGTATGGTCGCCTTACGGTGGATGATATTGATGATATTTTAGCCAAGTATGAATAATAGTGAGAAAGATGGGAGGATGTTATATGATATCTCTTGAGCAGTTGAAAGAAATACGAGAAAGAATGCAAGGTATGGTGGCCATGCGTCAAGAAGGCGATGCAAAGGTAGCAGAAGCCGGTGGCAAATATCGTTGTCATATATTAGTATGTGGTGGTACAGGGTGTACATCATCAGGCAGCGAGAAAATTATTGACAAATTGAATGAAGAAGTATTATCTCATGGATTAGAAGAAGAGGTGTGCGTTATACGTACCGGATGCCATGGATTATGTGCACTGGGTCCAATTATGATTGTGTATCCGGACGCATCATTTTATTCCATGGTTAAATTAGAAGATATCCCTGAAATCATAGAAGAACATATTGTAAAAGGGAATGTAGTGAAACGCCTGTTATACCAAGAAACAGTAACAGATGCAGGTGTTGTTTCTATGCATGAGACTGATTTTTATAAAAAACAACATCGTGTAGCTCTTCGCAACTGTGGTGTAATTAACCCGGAAAATATTGAAGAATACATAGGAACTAATGGATACGAAGCTCTGGGTAAAGTACTGACAGAGAAAACTCAAGATGAAGTGATTCAGATTCTTTTGGACAGCGGACTACGTGGTCGTGGTGGTGCAGGATTCCCAACTGGTTTAAAATGGAAATTTGCAAAAGGAAATGATGCTGATCAGAAATATGTATGTTGTAATGCAGATGAAGGGGATCCGGGTGCGTTTATGGATCGATCTGTATTAGAGGGTGACCCACATGTAGTATTAGAGGCTATGGCCATTGCAGGCTACACTATTGGTGCAAGTCAAGGATATATCTATGTGCGTGCAGAGTACCCGATTGCAGTGCAGCGTCTGAAGATTGCAATTGCACAAGCCAGAGAATATGGAGTGCTAGGAGAACATATATTTGGTACAGACTTTAACTTTGATATTGATTTACGTCTAGGCGCAGGAGCTTTTGTATGTGGAGAAGAGACTGCATTAATGACTTCTATTGAAGGAAATAGAGGAGAACCAAGACCAAGACCGCCATTCCCGGCATTAAAGGGATTGTTCCAAAAACCAACCATTCTAAATAACGTAGAAACGTTAGCTAATATTCCGAGAATTATTCTAAAAGGTCCTGAGTGGTTTGCAAGTAGAGGAACAGAGAAATCAAAGGGAACAAAAGTATTTGCACTTGGTGGAAAGATTAACAATACAGGATTGGTAGAGATACCAATGGGAACAACACTTCGTGAAGTAATAGAAGAAATCGGTGGAGGAATTCCTAACGGAAAGAAATTCAAAGCAGCTCAAACAGGCGGACCGTCAGGTGGTTGTATACCGGCAGAACATTTTGATATTCCAATTGATTATGATAATTTGATTTCTATTGGTTCTATGATGGGATCCGGTGGATTAATCGTTATGGATGAAGACAACTGTATGGTTGATATTGCAAAATTCTTCTTGGAATTCACGGTAGAGGAATCTTGTGGGAAATGTACACCATGCCGTGTTGGTACAAGACGTATGTTAGAGATATTAGATCGTATTACAAAGGGACAAGGTAAGATGGAAGATTTGGATAAATTAGAAACACTTGCAAATCATCTAAAATCAAGTTCACTTTGTGCACTTGGACAAACAGCTCCAAATCCAGTTATCTCAACATTGCGATATTTTAGAGATGAATACGTTGCTCATATTGTAGACAAAAAATGTCCTGCAGGAGTGTGTAAAGCATTACTTCAGTATAAGATTGATCCGGATAAATGTAAAGGTTGTACCTTATGTGCAAGAACCTGTCCAAATGATGCAATTGTTGGAACGGTAAAAGAACCACATATGATTAACCCGGATAAATGTGTGAAATGTGGAGCTTGTATGGAAAAATGTCGTTTTGGCGCAATCTATAAGGAGTAATGGAGGATGGAGAATATGGAAAATATAAATTTAAAAATCAATGGCATGGATGTGTCTGCCCCAGCGGGTTCTACAATATTAGAAGCTGCACATATCGCTGGTATCAAGATTCCAACCCTCTGTTTCTTAAAAGAAATTAATGAGATTGGTGCTTGTCGTATGTGTGTAGTTGAAGTAAAAGGCGCAAGAAATCTAGTTGCAGCCTGTGTACATCCAATTAATGAAGGTATGGAAGTGTTGACAAACACACCACAGTTATTGGAATCTAGAAGGAAAACGTTGCAATTATTACTTTCTAATCATGATAGAAAATGTCTTTCTTGCGTAAGAAGTGGAAATTGCGAATTACAACAATTATGTAAAGAGTTAGGTGTGGTAGAGGAAGATTATTTTGATGGTGTTACTACAGAATATGAACTTGACACGTCAGCAGTTCATATGATTCGTGACAATAATAAATGTATCTTATGTAGACGTTGCTCTGCGGTTTGTGAAAAAATACAAGGTGTAGGTGTAATTGGACCAAATAATCGTGGATTTGAGACATTTATTGGTTCTCCATTTGAAATGGGACTAGGGGATACAAGCTGTGTATCCTGTGGACAATGTATTGCAGTTTGCCCAACAGGTGCATTGACAGAAAAAGATTATACCAATCAAGTATTGGACGCAATTGCAGATCCAACGAAACATGTAGTTGTGCAGACTGCACCTTCTGTAAGAGTAGGACTAGGAGAAGAATTTGGATATCCAATTGGGACAGATGTAGAAGGAAAGATGGCTGCTGCTCTTCGTAGAATTGGATTTACAAAAGTATTTGATACAGATTTCAGTGCAGATTTAACAATTATGGAAGAAGCAACAGAGTTCTTAGATCGAGTAAATAATGGTGGCGTGTTACCAATGATTACGTCATGTTCTCCGGGCTGGATCAAATATTGTGAGCATTATTTCCCAGATATGACGGAGAATTTATCTAGTTGTAAATCTCCACAACAGATGTTTGGAGCAATCACAAAAACTTATTATGCAGAAAAAGCAGGGATTGATCCTAACGATATCGTGTGTGTGAGTGTAATGCCATGTACTGCTAAGAAGTTTGAAATTGGTCGTGAGGATCAAAGCGCAGCAGGTGTACCGGATGTAGATATTGCAATCACAACAAGGGAATTGGCTCGTTTAATTAAACGTTGTGGAATTGACTTTCGAGGTCTTCCAGAAGAAGGATTTGATGATCCACTGGGAGAGTCTACAGGGGCTGGAGTTATCTTTGGAGCAACTGGTGGCGTAATGGAAGCAGCGCTTCGTACAGCAGTGGAAACATTAACAGGGGAAGAGCTTGCAAATCTAGATTTTACAGATGTACGTGGAACCCAGGGAATCAAAGAGGCTACTTATACGGTTGCAGGATTAGATATTCATGTTGCAGTAGTATCGGGACTTAATAATGCAAGAACATTGTTAAATAGAGTGAAAGCAGGAGAAGTAAACTATCACTTCATTGAAATTATGGGATGCCCGGGAGGGTGTGTAAATGGAGGCGGACAACCACAGGTATCCGGTCATGTAAGAAACTTTACAGATGTACGTGCATTACGTGCAAAAGCGTTATATGACAATGATGCTAAAAAAGAAATCCGTAAATCACATGAGAATCCGTCTATCAAAAAACTATATGAAGAATATCTTGAGAAACCGGGTAGCCATAAGGCTCATGCTATCTTACATACTTCATATGTAAAACGTACTATTAATAAATAAATCATCCCTTCGTTATTAAGAAGTTTCATAAAAGCAAGAGACAAAAGAATCTGACCTGTCTCTTGCTTTTATGCGTCCTATCATCTATGGTAACTTTGTTGACAAATAAGGGATAAATGAGTAACATAGAGATAATAAATGAGCAGCATAGGGATAATAGATGGGCGATAAAATGGGAGGTTTTCAATATGAAAATTCAGATATGTGTAGGTAGCTCTTGCCATTTGCGAGGCTCGGAAGAAGTGATACAAACGTTTCGTAAGTTATGTAAGACACATCAAGTGAATGCAGTGGTGGAATTATGTGGATCTTTTTGTATGGGTACATGTAGTAAGGGAGTAAGTGTTCGTGTTGACGGACAAGATATCTTTCATGTAAAACCGGAAGATGCAGAAGATTTTTTCACAGAAGAAATCTTAAGGAGGTTAGCCTAGATGAGAGTCATTGATTTTAAAGATGCCAGTTGTAAACATTGTTACAAATGTGTACGTTATTGCGAAGTGAAAGCGATTTCTGTAAAGAACGAACAAGCACATATTATTAGTGAACGTTGTATTCATTGTGGACGCTGTTTGGAAGTATGTCCACAAAATGCAAAGACATTTGCCAGCGACATAGAACGAGTAAAAGGCTATCTAAGACAAGGGGTAAAAACAGTTATCTCTATTGCGCCATCATATCTTGGAATTCTTGATTATCAGACTCCGGGTCAAGTTGTTGATGCATTGTTAAAGTTGGGGTTTCATGAAGTGCGGGAAACATCAGAAGGTGCGGCCTATGTTACACGAGAGTATGGTAGATTGTTAACGGAAGGAACGATGCCTAATATTATTACAACCTGTTGCCCAAGTGTCAATGATCTGATTGAGAAATATTATCCGAGTCTGGTATCTTTTATGGCACCGATTGTATCTCCAATGATTGCTCATGGAAGACTGATTAAGAAATTATACGCAGAAGAAGTAAAGGTCATCTTTTTAGGACCTTGTATTGCTAAAAAAGAGGAAGCAATAGGCGATAAACGTGTGGAAGGTGCAATCGATGCAATTTTAACCTTTGAAGAATTGGTGCCTTGGCTCCAACGGGAAGGTATTGTAATTCGTCAATGTGAAGAAAAACCAATGGGGAATCAAGACCCTAAGATGAATCGCTTGTATCCGGTTAGTGGTGGGGTTATTCAGTCTGTTTTAGCATTACAGTTGCAGGACACCTATCATAAGGTATATGTAGATGGACTCAAGGATTGTATAGAATTATTTGAAAGTATGGAACGTAAAGAAGTAGACCATTGTTTTGTAGAAGTGAATGTATGCGATGGTGGGTGCGTGAAGGGACCGGCATCTCATGCATGGAACCATTCTTTTGTTCGAGCAAAATTACGGGTGGAAGAACATGCACAACGTGAGATGACAACAGAATTCGCAACAGATGTTCTTATGCACAAAGAATTTTTGGATCGCCATATCGAAGAACCACTGCCGTCGGAAGAAGAAGTAAGAGAACTGCTCCGAGCAATTGGGAAGAATACAAAGGAAGATGAATTAAACTGTGGAGCCTGTGGATATCCTACTTGCAGGGCAAAGGCTGTTGCTGTTTTTCAAAAAAAAGCAGAACTTAGCATGTGTCTTCCATATGCCATTGCACAAGCAGAGTCCATGTCTAATGTTGTGATGGACGTGACCCCGAATCTGATCTTTATCATCGATCGAGATCTGCGTATTCGTGAATGCAATAAAAAAGGACAACGATTGCTTGGTGTCTCTCATGCGGAAGCGTTAGAGCGACATATCTATGAATTTATTGAAGAAACAGATATTGAAGAGGTATTGCGGACGAAACGTTCCATTATTCATAAGAAGATAGAAATTGAACAATTGCAGATTACGGTTATTGAAATTATTACATATATTGATGAACTAGAATCGGTACTTGTTATCTATCAAGATGTGACCAAAGAAGAACAGGCAAAGGAACAACATTATAGTTTGAAGATGGAAACCGTAGAGATGGCACAGAAAGTCATTGATAAACAGATGATGGTCGCCCAAGAGATTGCAGGATTACTAGGAGAAACAACAGCAGAAACAAAGGTCACTTTATCCAAATTGCGTGATTCTATTCTCTTTGAAGAAGAGGGGGAATAGTATGAATGTCAGTATAGATGTAGCATGGAAAAGCTTAAATAAACATCATGAAGAACTGTGCGGGGATAAGGTTGAGATTCTAAAGACGAAAGACTCTGATATTGTAATTCTGGCAGATGGCATGGGAAGTGGTGTCAAAGCCAATATATTAGCAACGCTTACTTCGAAAATATTAGGAACCATGTTGTTGAATGGAGCAACCATAGAATCTTGTGTGGAAACCATTGCAAAGACATTACCGGTATGTAAAGTGCGGGAAGTGGCTTATGCAACATTTAGTATCCTCCAGATTTTTCATAACGGGGAGGCATACTTAGTAGAATTTGATAATCCGGATTGTGTATTTGTAAGAAATCAAGAGGTACTTGAATACCCATATGAAGAACGTATTATCGAGGGAAAGAAGATACACGAATATCGATTTCAAGTAAAATTAAATGACTGTTTTGTCTTAATGAGCGATGGGGTTATCTATGCGGGTGTAGGGGAACTGCTGAATTTTGGCTGGACTTGGGATAATATGGCGGAGTATACGTTGATATGTACCAAGAAAACTTTGTCTTCTTCACGCTTGGCGGCCATGTTAAGCCAAGCCTGTGATGACTTGTATGCGGGACAACCCGGAGATGACACTACGATTGCGGTAACGAGAGTCGTGAATCGTAATGTGGTCAACATCTTTACTGGGCCACCTAAGAATAAAGAAGATGATGAACGTCTGATGCAGGCATTTATGCGAATGGAAGGAAAGAAGATTGTAGCAGGGGGAACCAGTGCCAATATCGCCGCACGGATTTTGAGAAAAGAAATTATTACAACTTTAGATTATGCAGATCCGGAGATTCCACCAATGGCAACTATTGCAGGACTTGATTTGGTAACAGAGGGAGTCCTAACCTTGGGAAAAGCAATGGGGTTGTTGCGTCAGTACGCAAAAGATGATTTTGATGTAGCGTTCTTTGACAAATTAGATGCGAATAATGGAGCTTCCAAATTAGCAAAGATTATTATAGAAGAATGTACAGAATTGAATTTATTTGTTGGAAAAGCGATGAATGTAGCACATCAAAATTCTAATCTTCCATTTGATTTAAGCGTTCGTATGAATCTGGTGGAACAATTACAAGAAATAGCAGAAAAATTAGGAAAACACGTTACAATAAAATATTATTAAAAATGATTTGTAAAACCAAGATAAAAGTATTATCATATGTATGAGCGCTATAAGAAAGAGAGGGTTTTAAAATGAGCGAAAATACTATGTGGGCTTTAGTAAAAGAAAAGTCAGAACCGGGTCTTTGGATGAAACGAGTTGAGATTCCAACAACCGGTAAAAACGATGTGAAAATCAAGATTCACAAAACATCAATTTGTGGAACGGATGTACACATCTACAATTGGAACGAGTGGGCACAAAACACCATTCCAATCGGATTAACAGCAGGTCACGAATATGTAGGTGAGATTGTTGAACTAGGAGAAAATGTGGAGGGATTCCATATTGGAGAACTAGTATCAGGAGAAGGGCATATTGTATGTGGCAAATGTCGTAATTGTCTGGCAGGACAACCACATCTGTGCAGAAATACACAGGGGGTAGGAGTGAACAGAAATGGTGCATTTGCAGAATATCTTGTAATCCCTTCCACTAATGTATGGAAATGTTCTCCTACGATTCGTGAAGAATTATATTCATGTTTTGATCCATTGGGAAATGCAGTACATACGGCTTTGTCATTTAACATGGTCGGAGAAGATGTGCTAATTACAGGAGCAGGTCCAATCGGAATGATGGCTGCCGCAATTAGCCGTCACGTTGGGGCAAGACATGTGGTAATTACTGATGTGAATGAATACCGTTTGGATTTAGCCAAAAAGATGGGCGCAACCAGAACGGTAAATGTTGCAAAAGAAAAATTAGTAGATGTTATGCATGAATTGGGCATGAAAGAGGGATTTGATGTAGGACTTGAGATGTCAGGTAATCAAGCTGGATTCAACAATATGGTTGATAGTATGAAGAATGGTGGTAAGATTGCACTTTTGGGTCTTCAAAGATCAGATGCTCAGATTGATTGGAGCAAAGTTATCTTTAATGGTTTGACAATTAAAGGAATCTATGGGAGAGAAATGTGGGAAACATGGTATAAGATGGATACGATGTTACAAAGTGGATTGAACGTAGATGATGTGATTACACATCGTTTTGATGTCAAAGATTATGAAAAAGGATTTGAAGCCATGAATAGTGGAAATTCCGGTAAGATTGTATTGGATTGGACGAATGTAAATAAATAAAGAGAGGGTTAATAACATGTCACGTAAAGACGATATTTTAAGTATTTATACAAAAGAAGTAGAAGCAATAAAAGAAGCCGGATTATTCAAAGGAGAAGCACCTATTGCTTCTGCGCAAGGTGCGAAAGTGAAACTTTTAGATGGAAGAGAAGTCATTAATATGTGTGCGAACAATTATCTGGGACTTGCTAATGATGCAAGACTGATTGATGCGGCAAAACATTCTTATGATGACAGAGGATATGGACTTTCATCTGTTCGTTTTATCTGTGGTACACAAGATATTCATAAGAAATTAGAAAAGAAAATTGCGGACTTTTTGGGAACAGATGATACGATTTTATATTCTTCATGTTTTGATGCCAATGGTGGTTTGTTTGAGACTATTTTAACAGCAGATGATGCTATTATTAGTGATGAATTAAATCATGCAAGTATTATTGATGGGGTTCGTCTGTGTAAAGCAAAACGGTTTCGATATAAGAACAACAACATGGAAGATTTAAGAGCGCAATTAGTAGCAGCAGATGAAGCAGGAGCAAGAGTGAAATTGATTGCAACAGATGGTGTATTCTCCATGGACGGAATTATTGCGAATTTAAAAGGTGTTTGCGACCTTGCAGATGAATTTCATGCACTTGTTATGGTAGATGATAGTCATTCTTCTGGATTTGTAGGGAAAACAGGACGTGGAACGGCGGAATATTGTGGAGTAGAAGGGCGTGTAGATGTGATTACCAGTACGTTGGGAAAAGCATTAGGTGGAGCCTCAGGTGGATTTACCAGTGGACGTCAAGAGATCATCGACTTACTTCGTCAGAGAAGTAGACCATACCTATTTTCTAACACATTAGCACCTGCAATTGTAAATGCAAGTATGGAAGTATTTTCTATCTTAGAGAAAGATACCACTCTTCGTGATAAACTAGAAGAAACAACAGCATACTATCGTAGACAACTAATAGATGCGGGATTTGATATTATTGATGGAGTACACCCAATTGTTCCGGTGATGTTATATGACGAAAAAACAGCGGGAGAGATGGCGAAACGTATGATGGATAAAGGGGTTTATGTTGTGGCGTTTTCTTACCCAGTTGTGCCAAAGGGGAAAGCAAGAATTCGTACACAAGTAAGTGCTGCTCATTCCAAAGAAGACATTGATTTTATTGTAAAATGTTTCAAAGAAGTTAAGGCTGAGATGAATCTGTAATAAAATCAAAATAAATAAATTAAAATAAATAATTTAAAAATGAATATTAAAAAT
>JAVXHR010000001.1:91333-226048 GCA_036656795.1 Lachnospiraceae bacterium
ATAAAATCAAAATAAATAAATTAAAATAAATAATTTAAAAATGAATATTAAAAATACGGACTGCAAATCCACAGATGCAGTCCGTATTTTTGTGCGCCTAGTGGCCCACGTTATCTATAAAGAAATAGTACCCCCCAAAACTCCAGAGACAGGCAACATCAAAACGATGTTGCCTGTGTTATTTGTGAGGGAACATGTATTAAAAATGGGTGGATAATTGACGTAATTGTTCATAAAATCCGGGGAAAGATACATCGACACATTGTGTATCTTCGATTATCGTTGTTCCATCGGCAACGAAACCGGCAATGGAGAATGCCATGGCAATACGATGGTCGTAATGACTATGTATGACGGTACCATGTAGTGGAGTTCCTCCTTGTATGTGCATGCCATCTTCTGTTGGAATGATAACAGCACCCATAGCAGATAGGTTTTGAACAATGGTGTCAATGCGATTACTTTCTTTTACCTTTAGTTCGGATGCATCTTGAATCAAGGTATCACCCTGGGCACAAGCAGCGAGAACAGCCAGAATAGGTAATTCATCAATTAAAGAGGGAATGACTGCTCCACCAATTGTAACGCCATGAAGTTCACTAGATTGTATGAAAAGTGTTCCCACTGGCTCCTGATTAACGGTAGTGCAATCTAGGAGTTCTATCTTACCACCCATGGAACGACAGACATCTATCATACCTGTACGGGTAGGGTTCAGTCCGACATTCTTGATAAGAAGTTTAGAATGTGGAACTAAGAGAGCAGCGGCAATTAGATAGGCGGCAGAAGACATATCGCCGGGTATCTGAAGCTGTTGTCCGTACAATTGATCACAAGGTTTTATGCGAACAGAAAAAGAAGGGGAATTGGAATCTTTATAGGAGACGAGAGATGCTCCAAACACAGAGAATAAATGTTCACTATGATTTCGGGATAATACAGATTCTGTAATAGTGGTATCTCCTTGTTGGCTATAAAGTCCGGCAAATAATAAGGCTGATTTTATTTGGGCAGATGGAATTGGAGTTGTATACGAGATTCCATGCAGAGTGTTTGGAGTGATATGCAATGGAGCATAGCCATGTTGTTGTAAGCTTTGAATACGAGCACCCATCTGTGTAAGGGGAGTAATCAGACGTTCCATAGGACGCTGCTGTAAGGAAATATCACCGGACAGTACGGTGTCAAAGGATTGCCCGACTAGGATTCCAGAGAGAAGCCGAGCGGTAGTCCCACTGTTTCCAACATCTAAGGAAGCTGTGGCAGGACACAGACCATGAAGCCCAAGTCCGCGGATAGATAAGGAAGTATGGTGATGTTCTATAGAAACCCCTAATTGTGCCATACATCTACATGTGGCAAGACAATCAGCTCCGATAGCACAGTTTTGAATTATTGTTGTTCCGGTAGAGATTGCACCTAATAAAATGGCGCGATGTGAGATCGATTTGTCACCCGGAAGTGTGGCTTCACCCTGGAATGATTGAATTTTTTTAATTTTCATATTATTGCCTTTCTGGGATACGTTCTTTTGTTATTTTACGATATGTCATGTGATTTGTCAAAAAAGAAAAGGCGCAAAGAATATAAAACGTTGTGAAAATCATATAAAAGAGTTGTAATATTTTGTGAATTTTAGTACAATATACCCATGTGAAGTAACTAAATAAAGGAGGCAGCAGATATGAATGTGTACAGGACAGACGAGATTAGAAATGTAGTACTTTTAGGACATGGCGGCAGTGGAAAAACAAGCTTGGTTGAGGCGATGGCTTATGTATCGGGAGCGACAAATCGTATGGGTAAGGTATCAGACGGTAATACGATTAGTGATTTTGATAAAGAGGAACAAAAGCGTGAATTCTCAATTAGTACCAGTTTAATTCCTATCGAATGGGAAAAAGCGAAGATTAATATTCTAGATACTCCTGGTTATTTTGATTTTATTGGTGAAGTTGAAGAGGCAGTAAGCGTTGCAGATGCAGCGGTTATCGTAGTATCCGGGAAAGCGGGAGTCGAGGTGGGTACTGAAAAAGCATGGGAGTTATGTGATAAATATAATCTTCCACGTATGGTATATGTAACCGAGATGGATGTAGATGATGCCAGCTTCCGACAAGTGGTGGAGGACTTAACACAACGTTACGGGAAGGTGATTGCACCACGTGTATTACCGATTCGTGAAAATGAAAAATTAGTTGGTTATGTAAATGTTATTAAGAATGCAGGAAGAAGATTTACAGGAATTGGGGAACGTGAAGAATGTGAGATTCCGGAATATAGTCTTCCAAACTTGCAATTATGCAGAGAAACGTTGTTAGAAGCTGTTGCAGAGACAAGTGATGCATTTATGGAACGTTATTTTGCAGGAGAAGAATTCTCTGTGGAAGAGATAAGAGCGGCTATGCGTAGTGAAGTAATGGATGGAAGTATTGTGCCCGTAGGAATGGGATCAAATATTCAGGCACAGGGAGTTTCCAATCTATTATCCGATATTGTAAGATTCTTCCCAAGTCCGGATAGAAGAGAGTGTGTAGGAATCAATCGAAAGACCAATGAAATATATGAAGCCAATTATGATTTTGCAATGGCAAAGAGTGCTTATGTGTTCAAGACGATGGTGGATCCATTTATTGGAAAGTATTCCTTTGCGAAAGTGTGTTCCGGAGTGCTTAAAAGCGATGATCTTTTATATAATGCGGATACAGATACCGAGGAAAAGATTGGAAAACTATATAGTATGTTGGGAAACAAGCCAATAGAGGTTCCTGAATTACATGCAGGCGATATAGGTGCGATTGCCAAATTGACGGCAACCAAGACCGGAGATACCTTATCAACCAAGAATGTACCAATTTTGTTTGGAAGAACAGATTATTCTGTTCCGTATACATATATGCGATATGTAGTAAAAGCAAAAGGCGATGAAGATAAAGTATCACAGGCATTGGCTAAGATGATGGCAGAAGATATTACAATGAAAGTGGTAAATGACAGTGAAAATCGTCAGACATTGCTATACGGAATGGGAGACCAGCATCTAGAAGTTTTAGTTAGTAAATTACTTTCACGTTATAAAGTAGAAGTAGAACTGGAGACGCCAAAGGTTGCATTCAGAGAAACCATTCGTAAGTCATCTGATGTGGATTCTAAATATAAAAAACAGTCCGGAGGGCATGGACAATACGGACATGTTAAGATGAGATTCGAACCATCGCAAGACTTGGAAACCCCATTTGAATTTGTTGAGGAAGTAGTAGGCGGAGCAGTACCGAAGAACTATTTTCCGGCAGTAGAAAAGGGGCTGCAGGAATCGGTTATCAAAGGACCTGTTGCGGGATATCCGGTAGTTGGTGTGAAAGCAGTCTTATATGATGGGTCTTATCATCCGGTAGATTCTTCGGAGATGGCATTTAAGACCGCTACGGTTCAAGCATTTAAAAAAGGATTCTTAGAGGCAACTCCGGTATTGCTGGAACCAATTGCAACTATAAAAGTAACTGTTCCTGATGAATATACAGGCGATGTAATGGGAGATCTTAACAAACGTCGTGGACGTGTATTGGGTATGACACCAATTGCCGATGGGACTCAGACTATTGAGGCTGATATTCCGATGACAGGTGTATTTGGATATTGCACAGTCTTACGTTCTATGACTGGTGGAAGAGGATTATATGAATATCAATTTGCACGTTATGAGCAAGCACCGTCCGATATTCAGGAAAAAGAAATCGAAAAAAGAGCAGTAGCAGAATAAAAGAAATCCATACAATCAAGGACTTATTATTTTATAAAATAATAAGTCCTTGATTGTACTTTCGATATAAAGATGTTATAATCCTTGCTATAATAAGAATAAAAAGGAGAGCATATGAAAGGTCTAGGAAAAAAAGGAATTGGCGCAATTATTGTGGCGTTAGTAGCAGGTTTATATTATTATGTTGCATTACCGGCAATTAATATTCATTCATCTGATGTCTGGGTATTTGCGATATTTGTAATAATTATCATTGCCGCAATTTATATTGGTAAGAAACGATTGGGAAGAGGAGAAATTAAAGAATCCAAAGGAATCAAACGAATAGGAGCAGTGCTTTTAGTGATTGTTGCAATTTATCTAATTGGTACATTATTATCTTCTCCTATTATTAATGCAAAGAAATATCAGACACTTTTAAAGGTGGAAGAGGGCGAATTTACGAAAGATATTGAAGAATTGTCATTTGATCAAATACCACTTTTGGACAGAGATTCGGCTACGCTCTTAGGAAACCGTAAGATGGGTAGCATGGTTGAGATGGTTTCACAATTTGAAGTAGATAATCTTTACAGTCAAATCAATTATCAAGATAAGCCAGTTCGTGTATCACCGTTAAGGTATGCAAGTGCGATTAAATGGTTTACCAATCAATCAAAAGGGATACCGGCATATATTCAGATTAACATGGCGAATCAGACAACAGAATTAGTGAAGTTAAAAGAAGGAATGCGATATTCAACCAGTGAATATTTTAATCGGAATATTTATCGTCACTTAAGATTTGCTTATCCAACGTATATCTTTGATGAATTAAGTTTTGAAATTGATGATGATGGAGTTCCGTATTGGATTGCACCGGTTAAAAAATACAATATTGGATTATTTGGTGGTGTTACAGTAGGACGTGTTGTATTATGTAATGCAATTACAGGGGAGACAACGGATTATGATATTGCAGATGTACCAGAGTGGGTGGATCATGCATATTCAGCTGATCTGCTAGTACAATTATATGATTATTATGGCTCTTTAAAACATGGATATTTTAATAGTGTTCTTGGACAGAAAGATTGCCTAAAAACGACAAATGGATATAACTATCTCGCAATTGATGATGATGTATGGGTGTATACGGGCGTAACTTCTGTTAGTGGTGACCAATCAAATGTTGGATTTGTATTAATGAATCAGCGCACCATGGAAACAAAATTTTATCCGATAGAAGGGGCAATTGAAGATTCTGCAATGTCATCAGCAGAAGGACAGGTACAGAACTTAAAGTATATTGCAACATTCCCATTATTACTAAATATCTCGGGAGAACCAACTTACTTTATTGCCTTAAAAGATGATGCGGGATTGGTTAAAAAATATGCAATGGTTAATGTTCAGAAGTATCAGTTAGTTGCCATAGGTGACACAGTAGCAGCATGTGAAGAACAATATAATGAATTACTCTTTACCAATGGTGTTAAAAAAGTAGCAGAGGACACGCGACAGGTGAAGACAATTACCGGCAATATTACAAAGATTGCCCAGGGAGTAATTGAGGGAAATTCTCATTTCTATATTATGATTGAGGGGTCAGACGCTATCTTTGATGTATCAGTAGTGGATTTTATTGATATTGTCAAATATGATGTTGGTCAGAATGTTACGGTGGAATATAAAGAAGACAAGAAATTAAATACGGTATTATCACTGAAATAGAAACAGGTATTAAAATAGAGCAGGCATTGTGAAAGCAATGTCTGCTCTATTTTAATTCATGTTAGATTAATTCAAGATTTCACAATCTGTTAAATCAAGAGTACCAAGCTCTTCTTTCTCAGTACTAAGACTTAGATAAAATTCTATCTCGTCTTCTGCAGAAATAGACTTTAATCTAGAAACAAATTTTGGTAAATTCTCAGGAGATATGTTCGCATGTTTTAGTATGCCGTCAATAAATATTGCTTGAATGTCATGATTAGAACTAATCATGCCGTAGATAAAACCTATGTATTCGTCGATGTTGGTAATTGCCAGATAATCAGCCATACATATTACACGAATATCAAGTGATAAACTAGATGTCTCGCGATGTGATTTCTTAATAAAAACCACATTTCCTTCGCATTCTTTAACTGATTTGTTAGCCAAATCAATCATTTGTTGTGTCTTTCCGCTACCTTTAGGGCCTATCAATAAATTAACCATAGCAAAATCTCCTTTATGCGTATTTTTCGTACCGTACTTCTCGTACCGAATTACTTGTTATTATTATACACTAATATGAATACAGTCGCAACAATAGAATGAAAGAATAATGAAAGATAATCTACTACTTTGGGTTGTAAAAATATGCGTCCTATGGTACGCTTAACAAATATTATGTAGGAGGACAAACACATGGCAACACCATACAATCACAAAGCCATAGAGAAAAAATGGCGAGAAAACTGGAAAGAAAACCCAGTGAATATTACAGAAGATGCAAAAGGGAAAAGAGAAAAATATTATTGTCTTGATATGTTTCCATATCCATCAGGAAATGGGTTACATGTAGGACATTGGAGAGGATATGTTATTTCTGACGTTTGGAGCCGTTACAAGTTATTGAACGGATATTATATTGTGCACCCAATGGGGTGGGATGCATTTGGGTTACCGGCAGAGAATTATGCCATTAAGATGGGTGTGCATCCGTCCAAATCAACAGCAGAGAATATCACGAATATCAAACGACAAATTGATGAGATAGCTGCCTTATATGATTGGGATATGGAGGTAAACACAACAGATCCTGAGTTCTATAAATGGACCCAATGGATTTTTGTGAAGATGTTCAAAGAAGGATTGGCTTATGAAAAGGAATTTCCAATTAACTGGTGTCCTTCTTGTAAGACAGGCCTTGCGAATGAAGAAGTTGTAAATGGCACATGTGAACGTTGTGGGGCTGAAGTGACTAAAAAGAATCTGCGGCAGTGGATGTTGAAAATCACGGCGTATGCAGAACGTTTGTTAGAAGATCTGGATAAACTGGACTGGCCGGAAAAAGTAAAGAAGATGCAGTCTGACTGGATTGGAAAGAGTCATGGTTCTGAGGTCGATTTTACGGTAGATGGTTCTAATAAAAAGATTACGGTCTATACAACCAGACCGGATACGCTCTATGGTGCTACATTTATGGTACTTGCACCGGAACATGCAATGGCGAAAGAATTAGTAACAGAAGATACAAAAGATTCTGTGGAAGAATATATTCTAAAATCGTCCATGCGTTCATCGGTAGACCGATTACAGGGAAAAGACAAGACCGGAGTATTTACCGGAAGTTATGCGATAAATCCTGTCAATCAGGAGTTGGTTCCTATTTGGTTGTCTGATTATGTATTTGCGGATTATGGAACAGGTGCAATTATGTGTGTACCGGCTCATGATGACCGCGATTTTGATTTTGCAACAAAATTTGGGATTCCAATTATTGAAGTGATATCAGAAGATGGAAAGACACATGAGATGACAGAACCATATCTAGGTGCGGGAAAGATGGTTAATTCCGGTGAATGGACAGGTATGGATTCAGAAGAAATCAAAGAAAAAGCACCATTTATTATGGAAAAACGTGGAATTGGAAAAGCAACTACAAATTATAAATTAAGAGATTGGGTATTCTCACGTCAACGATATTGGGGAGAACCGATTCCAATTGTGCATTGTCCGTCTTGTGGTGCAGTACCAATTCCGGAGGAGCAGCTTCCACTAAGATTGCCGGAAGTGGATTCTTATGAACCAACGGGAACAGGGGAATCACCTCTTGCAGGTATCACAGAGTGGGTAAATACCACCTGTCCTATATGTGGAAAACCTGCAAAACGAGAAACCAATACTATGCCTCAATGGGCAGGATCTTCTTGGTATTTTTTACGTTATATTGACAATCATAATACAGAGGAGTTGGTTTCAAAAGAAAAGGCACACGAGATGCTTCCGGTTGACATGTATATTGGAGGGGTAGAACATGCGGTTCTTCACCTGTTATATTCAAGATTTTATACCAAATTCTTATGTGATATAGGAGCAATTGATTTTGATGAACCATTTACAAAGTTATTTAATCAAGGAATGATTACCGGGAAAAACGGAATTAAGATGAGTAAGTCAAAAGGAAATGTAGTTTCACCGGATGACCTTGTAAAGGATTATGGTTGCGATTCGCTGAGAATGTATGAATTGTTTGTTGGACCACCGGAATTAGATGCAGAATGGGATGATCGTGGAATTGATGGAGTATATCGTTTCTTGAATCGTCTTTGGAATCTAGTGATTGATAGCAAAGAAAGTAATGTGACAGCTTCTAAAGAGATGATTAAGGTACGTCATAAGATGATACATGATGTTACTACACGTTTGGAAAGTTTTAGCTTGAATACAGTAATATCCGGGTTTATGGAATACAATAATAAATTAATTGAAATTGCAAAAAAAGAGGGTGGAGTTGACCTAGAAACCCTTGGAACAGTAGCGATATTATTAGCGCCTTTTGCGCCACATATGGCAGAAGAAATCTGGCAGCAACTAGGACATCAAGAATCTGTGTTTCGGGCAGTATGGCCAATATATGATGAAGAAGCAATGAAAGATGATGAATTAGAAGTTGCAGTGCAGATTAATGGGAAAACGAAAACAGTGATTACTATTCAAGCCGATATATCAAAGGAAGATGCACTTGCAGCAGGAAAAGAAGCGATTGCCGACAAATTAACCGGAACAATCGTAAAAGAAATCTATGTTCCGGGAAGAATCATCAATATCGTGCAAAAATAGAGTGAGGAGCTTGCAACATGTTGAATATCTATAGAACAGACAATGGAATTTTATCCGAGGAGCCTGTATTCTGCGACGGGGTGTGGGTCAATATGATATCTCCTACTATGGAAGAGAGTCATCGAGTGGCGGACCAATATGGCATAGATATTGTAGATATTCGAGCGGCTTTGGACGATGAAGAGAGTTCACGTGTAGAATTAGAAGATGGATATACCTTGATATTGGTAGATGTTCCATTTGAAGAGATACGTAATCACAGAAAAGCGTATACGACTATCCCGTTGGGGATTTTAATTGTGCAAGGAGCAATTATTACAGTATGTGCAAAAGAAACAATTGTGCTAAAAAGATTTACAGATAAGGGAATTAAGCGCTTTAGTACCAAGAAACGTATGCGATTTATCTATCAGATTCTATTTCGTATTGCAAATGTATATCAGGTTTATCTACGTGTTATTGACAAACGTCGCAGTGAGATAGAGGGGCGTGCAGGAAGTAATGCTACAGAAGATGGGGATTTAATGGATTTACATGAGTTGGAATCCAATCTGGTATATTTTGCAACTTCATTGAGTGCGAATCGTATGGTATTGGATCGTCTGACTCGATATGAGAGAATCGAACAGTATCCGGAAGATAAGGAATTGTTGGAAGATGTTATTGTAGAGAACCGACAAGCCATTGAGATGACGAATATCTATCGGGATATTATTCATGGTACAAGAGATTTGCTTTCTACAGTGATTAATAATCGCCTGAATAATATGATGAAATTTTTAACATCTATCACGTTAGTTATGGCAATACCAACTATCATATCCGGAATCTATGGAATGAATGTAAGCAGTAAATGGATGCCATTGTCAGATACCCCTCATGGTTTTCTGATTATCTGTATTTTGACATTCGTTATATGTGCAATAGCATTGATTATGTTGAAACGAAGAAAGATGTTATAGATGTAAAAAGGGATTAGCCAAACAGCCTTCTTGATAAAGAACTCAAGAAGGCTGTTTGGCTATGTTTGACTTAGAATAACTAAGCCAATATATTTAAGAAATAAATATTAATCTCGATCATGTACCACAACCTTGCTGGAACTTTTAGCCTTACATTCATACAAGGCGGCATCGGCACGCTGGATTAATTGGCTGGGAGATAAATCCCCATTATTAAGTGCAAGACCAATGCTAAGGGAGAATCCTTTTTGATACATTTCCGGAGGGAGATGTTGCTCAAACCGTTCAAGAAGATAGTTACATGTTTCCATTGCTTTTAGTAAGGCCGTATCGGTCATAATTACACAGAATTCGTCGCCACCATAACGAAATGGAAGGATCGTATCGGATTCTATTTCTAAAAAAATTCCACCAAGAGTAGATAATACCTGATCGCCTGTCGTGTGTCCCCAAGTATCATTAATACTTTTAAAACGATCGACATCTATCATAGCGAAAAAATATGGTTTTGTGTGATTCTTTTCTAACTGAGAAAAATGATCCCGTAATGCCAGACGATTAAACATGCCGGTTAGGTCATCTCTTGATACAAGGTGTTTTAATTGCTGTAGCTCTAGTTCACGTTCCACTACAGATATTTGTTTCTCATTCTCAAGCTTCATAGTAATCATAGAAAAGGCATATGCAGCACATAATAAGAAAAGAGAAAATATGATTTCTAAAGAAAAAAATTGACTACGTACGACATCAGGGTTCCAGTGAATAAAATAGGCACTGATATACTGTGTAACAAAACCAACAAAAGCTGTGATACTTGTTAATCTTCTACTTCCATAGAGAGTAGTGAGTACAACAGGAAGACTGCAGGCAGCATAAGTGATAATAAAATCACCATGAACTATTGTGATAATGAAAAAAATCATGACACAAGACAAAGATACCATGTAATTCTTGTATTTATTAGGAACTGAGAAATGTTTTACAAGAAATAGATACCCTATAATTAGGCAAAGAAAACAAAAAATAGGAAATAATATATATTTACAAATATAGATACCTGTAGAACAGCTAATGACCCCCATATTATTCAGGACAAAAAACATAATGACTTCCATAATAGCAATTACAAAAGAAGTAGCAATCAAGATGTAAAGATGTATGGTACGCCATTGGGCATGTATTCTCTTATATTCCTCTACGATGATTTCTTTGGTTGCGGCATTCATGGGTATGGTCTCCTTACATTTTATGGTATAAAACACCAAACTACCTCTTAGTATAGAACGAGTTGTGAGAAATGTACAGTGAAATATTAAAATGTTATAAAAAAACATATAATATGCACTAAAAAAGGCGATGCGTTTACATCGCCTTTAAAATATTAGATTGCTCTTGTATTTACTTTTAACCATGCTCTTTCTTCTTCAGTAAGATGAGGAGCAATATTGGCATATACTTGTTCGTGATATTTATTTAATTCTGCTTTTTCAACAGGTGACATCAATTCTGGAATAATGGCATCTAAATCAATCGGAACAAATGTAATTGGTTCAAAATACATAAATTGTCCATATTCATTAGCTTCGCCTTTGCGTACAATCAATTCATTCTCTGTACGAACACCATGAGAATCTGCAATATAGATTCCCGGTTCATCGGTAATGACCATTCCTTCTTCAAAAGGATGTGCCTCATGGGCTCTAACCTGCCATCTAAAACCAGTTGGTCCTTCATGGATATTCAAAAGGTATCCAATTCCGTGTCCTGTTCCATGATTGAAGTTCAAGTTCATATCCCAGAATGGCTGTCTTGCTAAGATATCTAAGTTATATCCACATGCACCATATAAGAAATGGGCACGGGCAAGGCTCAGATTACTTCTTGCAACTGTTGTAAAGTGTATTTTTTCCTCTTCGCTTACTTCACCTAGTACAATTGTTCTGGTAATATCAGTAGAACCTTCATAATAGTTAGCACCTGTATCTGATAAGAAGAGACCACCGGGTTCTAATGCTACATTAGTTTCTGGTTCAGATTCATAATGTACAATGGCAGCATGTTCTTTAAATGCACAAATTGGTGCAAAACTTGGCCACAAAAAGCCTTCTTGTTCTCCGCGGAATTCTTCTAATTTATCAGAAGCACTCATTTCTGTAATTTCAATCTTTCCAACGTTTTGTTTGAGCCAGTAGATGAATTTGGTATGGGCAACACCATCTTTAATGTGTGCTTTTTGAATGTTTTTCAATTCTACTTTATTTTTCATTGCTTTCATCAACACAGATGGGTTTAGTTTTTCAACTTTTGTTGCATCGGAAGAGATATTGTTATACATTGCATAATTCATTCGTGCAGGGTCAATTAAAAGGGTATCAGAAGCACCAAATTTTTTCACTGCTTCATAGATATCATTGTATGGATATACGGTTACTTTATTTGTGGTAAACTCAGCACGAATGGTATCATCTAATTTGTTCTTATCTACAAATAAATCAACACCGTCCATATACACAATTGCATAACCAAGTACAAGTGGTGAGAAAGCAACATCATTTCCACGAATATTCAATAACCAGCAAAGGTCATCTAAAGAAGTGATTACATGGGCATTGGCATTGACTTCCTTCATTGCTTCTCTTACACGGGATAATTTAGAAGCAGTACTTTCACCTGAATACTTTTCTTCTAGGAAAAATGCAGGCTCTGTAGATAATGCCGGACGGTCTTCCCATATCATGTCAATCAGGTCATATTCATAATTAATACTTACGTGCTTGGAAGAAAGTTCTTCTTCAAAAGCTTGTCCTTCTTGCATTGCAATTAGACGTCCGTCAAATCCAAGTGTCCCATTCTCTGGAAGAGTAGTCATTAAAAATTCTTCGGTAGTAGGAACTCCTGGTTCACCCATCTTAAATAATTTAACACCACTTCCCGCTAATTGTTGCTCTGCTTGTAAAAAATATCTTCCATCAGTCCATAAACCTGCCTGATCTTTTGTAATAATGGCAGTTCCTGCGGAACCTGTAAATCCTGTGATAAATCCTCTTGCTTTAAAGTGTGCTCCAACATATTCACTTTGGTGGTTATCCGCCGATGGAATAATATATGCGTCCATCTTCTTTTCAGCCATCAATGCGCGTAGCTTTTCAATTCTCTCTGGTACATTCATTTTAAATGCCTCCTACTTTTTATTGTGATATATGTATATCATATGTAAAATGATAACACACTCTGTGTGTGGATTCAACCAGTGTAATGAGAATAAAAAAAAGATTTATCTGATGATAAGAGTTAGAATGTGATATACTTATTTTGTTTCAATACATTGAATGGAAAGGTATAGTATGGATAAATTCAATTATGAGTGGGTAGAAAAAAGACCAATACACGAAACCTTTACCGTTGGGGCTTTGCTTGCTGTTGTTGGTGGATTTTTAGATGCATATACTTACATATTAAGAGGTGGGGTATTTGCAAATGCACAAACTGGGAACATTGTGCTTTTGGCGGTGAACAGTGCGCAAGGAAATGGAAAGCAGGCGATGTATTATCTTGCACCTATTACAGCGTTTATATTAGGTATATCTGCAACAGAGTTTTTAAAAAAGAAGTATAGTCATGCAACATTTATGGCATGGGAACACATGATTCTGTTATTAGAGATTGCATTATTACTGGTGGTGGGATTTATTCCCCAATCAGTATCTGATGATGTGGTTAACGTAATGATTTCTTTTATCTGCTCCATACAGGTCAATAGTTTTCGTAAAATAAAAGGAATGACCTATGCGTCAACAATGTGTACAGGGAATCTTCGCTCAGGTACGGAAAATATTATGCAATATTTTATCAATAAAGATGAGGTGGCAGGAAAAAAAGCTGCCCATTATTTCGGAATTATTATACTATTTATTATAGGGGCAATCTTGGGGGCAATATTTTCAGATAAATATGGAGTAAGAAGTGTGTGGATATGTTGTGTGGCACTTTTGTTGGTATTTTGTCTGATGCTAGGAGGAGAACATGAGAAGAAAAGACAGAGAAGTAAAAGAAAAGAGTGAATTATTAGAAATTATAAATCGATGTAAAGTATGTAGAATTGCAATGGAGGATTCAAAAGGACTTTACATTGTGCCATTGAATTTTGGATATATATATGAAGATGACCGGCTAGAGCTTGTGTTTCATAGTGCGAAAGAAGGAAGAAAGATAGATATACTTAAAGAGCACCCAAAGGTATGTTTTGAGATGGATTGTGAAGAACAGCTGGTGAGGGCTGAAAAACCTTGTGAATACAGTTATTTGTACCAAAGTATTATCGGAAATGGTCAGGTTGAATTTGTGCAAGATAGCAAAGAGAAAGAGAGGGCAATGACGGCGCTGATGAGACATCAATCCGGACAAACATATGTCTTTGATGAGAAGATGTTATCTATGGTAGTTGTTTTTAAAATTATTGTGTGTGAATTATCAGGGAAAATTCACCAATAGAATACATATATGGAGGAGAAATTTTGATTGGAACAATTGTAAATACCGGTGCGATTATTGTTGGAAGTATTATCGGAAGTGTTCTAAAAAAAGGAATTAAAGAAAAATATCAAGCAATATTATTTCAGGCTATGGGATTGGCGGCACTTGGTATTGGAATGAATTCGATTGTTCAGAATATGCCAAAGAGTACTATGCCGGTGCTTTTTATTATAAGTCTGGCAGTCGGAAGTTTAGTTGGAACTGTCTTAGATATGGATAAGCGTTTTAACAAGTTAAGTTCTAAGTATGCATCGGCAAAACTTGGACAGGGCTTGTCTACGGCTATCTTGCTTTTTTGTATGGGAACGTTATCTATCTTAGGCCCAATTGAAAGTGCAATGAATGGAAATCTTACATTTTTATTTACCAATGCAACACTGGATTTTGTGACTTCGATGGTACTGTCGGCAACTTATGGGATTGGAATTATATGTGCCGCAGGGGTTTTGTTTATATGGCAGGGAAGCATTTATGTGTTGGCCCAAGTGTTGGCTTCGTTTTTAGTACCTGAATTAATGACAGAACTTTCAATTATAGGAGGATTTCTTATTATGGCATCGGGACTTTCGATTCTGGAGATTAAGGAATGTAAGACCTTAAATATGCTACCTGCATTGATAGTGCCTATTCTGTATTTCCTTATAAAAGCATGCTTTTAAAATACTTAATTAAATGTCCCACTACTTATGTTTCATTAAGAAAAAAGTAGTGGGACATCTTTGCAAAATTATATGATTTTTGTTGTCCATTTAGTACAATCCCAGATTTCAGATACTACATCTTGGTAAAATTCTGGCTCATGGCATATTAATAGAATACTGCCTTTATAGTCTTGTAATGCTCGTTTTAATTCATTTTTTGCATCTGTATCAAGATGATTGGTCGGCTCATCTAATAATAATACGTTGGTTTCTCGGTTCAATAACTTGCACAGTCTAACTTTTGCTTGTTCTCCACCACTTAATACTCGTACTTGACTTTCGATGTGTTTGGTGGTGAGTCCACATTTAGCTAGTGCAGAGCGAACTTCATATTGAGTATACGATGGGAATTCGCCCCATATTTCTTCAATACAAGTAGTTTTGTTACCGGCAGTTATTTCTTGCTCAAAGTATCCAATTTGAAGATTTTCTCCTAATTCAACAGACCCTTTTAACGGACGAATAATTCCCAAGATGCTTTTTAGGAGTGTGGTTTTTCCAATTCCATTTGCACCAATCAGAGCGATTTTGTGTCCACGCTCCATAGAGATAGTCAGTTCCCTTGATAAAGGCTCCTCATACCCAATGACGAGATGTTCTGTTTCAAATATGTATCTTCCGGGGGTTCGCCCTTGTTTAAAATGGAATTCTGGTTTGGGACGTTGTGCAGTTAGCTCAATCATATCCATCTTGTCTAACTTTTTCTGGCGAGACATGGCCATATTTCTTGTAGATACTCGCGCTTTGTTGCGGGCAACAAAATCTTTCAATTCACCGACTTCTTGCTGTTGGCGTTTATAAGCAGATTCTAATTGTGATTTTTTTACGGCATAGATTTCTTGGAATTTATCATAATTCCCAACATACCGATTTAATGCTTGATTTTCCATGTGATAGATAATATTTACCACTTCATTTAAAAATGGAATATCATGAGAAATCAATACAAAAGCATTTTCATATTCAATCAAATAGCGTTTTAACCAAGTGATGTGATCTTCATCCAAATAATTGGTGGGTTCATCTAATAATAAAATATCGGGTTTTTCTAATAAAAGTTTCCCCAATAAAACTTTTGTTCGTTGTCCACCACTTAGGTCTGTTACATCTTTTTCAAGTCCAATATCAAGGAGTCCAAGTGCTCTGGCTATTTCTTCAACTTTGGAGTCTATTATATAAAAATCATGGGCAGTCAACATATCCTGTATCGTACCCAGTTCTTCCATGAGGGTGGACATCTCTTCTTCAGTGGCAGAACCCAAAGAATCACAGATGGTGTTCATATGGTCTTCCATTTTAAAGAGGTGTGCAAATGCGGATTTTAGTACAGATTGGATGGATTGCCCTTTCTCTAAGAGGGTATGTTGATCCAGATAGCCAACACGTACCTGTTTGGCCCATTCGATTTTTCCTTCATCAGGTTGCAATTTACCGGTTACAATGTTTAGAAAAGTAGATTTTCCTTCGCCATTAGCACCTGCCAGTCCGATATGTTCTCCTTTTAACAACCGAAAAGATACATCTTCAAAGATAGCACGGTCACCAAATCCATGGGTAAGGTGTTCTACATTTAATATACTCATATCATCACTCCATTCTTAATCTGTCATAGAAGCGGACAAAAAAGTCCGCCTCTACTATATCATATAAATGAAATACTGTATAACCATTTTTCTATCTTTTAGGAACGTGAAATAGAAAGATATTAGGTGGCAACCATGTGAAGAGCCAAAATAAGAGTATTGTTATCATTAGAAAAGATAGAATGACAGTTGGTGGCATGTTCCATTTTGGCTGATATAAGATCAAGTAACAGGAGATAATATAGGCAATTAAGATACTGATTATAAATATTAATATGTCAATCCCCAATGAATGATGTCCAACAATTGCCTTATAACCATAGAACAATCCAATAATTGAAAGCATGCCACAGACAACACCAAGATATTTTGCAAATAAAAAGTTACCATAATATTGTCCAATGGACATATATTCCAATATGGAATAAAAAAGTATGGGGAACAGTAGAAGTTTTAGATGCTCCCATGTGGATTCATTGACAGGTGCAATGAGACCAACGAGAGGATTATTCCCGGACCACTGATATACAAAGTGCAACAATGTACCAAGACCAATGCAAATTAGAATACCAATTAGTTCCCACCATTTCAAATGTTTTGTCAATGCAAATTCCTCCTTTGACAGAGTATATACATAAAATAAAAATGTATTCAACTACATAAGGTTTTGAACAATAGATGCATAGATTGTAATGGCAATGTCATACATTCAGGGTGCCATTGGACTCCGATGGTAGGAAACCGAGCAGGGAGTTCAATGGATTCTATAATTCCATCGGATGTATGTCCTGAGGCAATCAAAGAGGTACCTAATGTATCAATAGCTTGATGATGATAACTATTGGTACAGATGTAAGCGCCAAATAAGGATTTTAATATGCTGTCAGAAGTAAAAGTTACTTGATGACTTTCCTCACTTCGCAGTAGAGAATGTTGCATATGCTGTAATGAAAATGAATTGGTACGCAAGGAAATATCTTGGTAGAGCGTTCCACCACAAGCTACATTGAGGATTTGCATACCACGACAGATTCCAAGAACCGGTTTTGGAGTAGACAAGACGTCTTGCATAAATTGAATCTGAAATTGGTCGAAAGGAAAATCGGTGGTTACAGATGGAAACGTTAATTCCTGGTTGTAAAGTCGTGGGTTCAAGTCATTTCCACCGCAGAATAAAAAACCATCACATAGAGAAAGGTAAGTGTGGTATAAGCTGATATCAGGAAGATAGGGAATAAGAATAGGAATACCTCCGGAAGAAGTAATTGCTTGTATGTAGGAAGTACTGATGCTTTGTGTCTGTAAGGTACGTTCACAGATTAGTATTCCGATGATTGGAAGTGATTGCATAGGCTATTCCTTTGTTATAGAGGAAATTATCTAAATATATGTTTTTAATATAAAAACAGAACAACTTCTATTGGGAAATTGTTCTGTCTGATAGATTGTGATTTTTATGTAATTATTGATTGCGCTGGGCATCTAACATTGCACGTACCTTTAATGGAAGACCAAATAAATTGATAAAGCCTTCGGCATCGTGATGATCATATAATTCACCGGTTGTAAAGCTGGCAAGAGATTCACTGTACAAAGAGTAAGGAGAGGTTGTTCCAGCTTTGATAATGTTTCCTTTGTAAAGTTTGAATTTTACTTCACCGGTAACGCAGGTTTGAGTAGATTCAATAAAGGCTTGGATTGCTTCTCGAAGTGGAGTGAACCATTTTCCTTCATATACAACTTGCGCTAGTTTATTGCCCATCTCTTTTTTGACTTCATAAGTGGCACGGTCTAAGACAAGTTCCTCTAATTGCTGGTGTGCTTCCATTAGAATTGTTCCGCCGGGGGTTTCATACACACCACGGGATTTCATGCCTACCACACGATTTTCTACAATATCAACAATACCAATCCCATGTTTGCCACCTAATGTGTTAAGTGCTGTAATGATTTCAGAGACTTTCATATGTTGTCCGTTTAAACTGTTTGGAACTCCTTTTTCAAAAGTCATTGTCAGATATTCGCCTTGGTCCGGTGCCTGTTCAGGAGACACACCGAGTACTAACAGGTGATTGTAATCCGGTTCTTGCGCAGGATCTTCTAATTCCAATCCCTCATGACTGATATGCCATAAGTTGCGATCTCGACTGTAACTAGAGCTTGCATCAAATGGAAGATGAATCCCATGGGCTTCACAATAGGCAATTTCATCTTCTCTAGACTGCATGGTCCAGACATCAGTCATTCGCCAAGGGGCAATAATCTTAAGATCGGGAGCAAGTGCTTTGATTCCCAGTTCAAAACGAATCTGGTCATTTCCCTTACCTGTAGCACCGTGACAGATGGCAGTAGCTCCTTCTTTTCTTGCAATTTCCACAAGCTTTTTAGCAATTCCTGGGCGAGCCATAGAAGTACCTAATAGATATTTATTCTCATAAACGGCACCTGCCTGTACGCAAGGTACAATATAATCATCACAGAATTCATCAATAATATCTTCAATATATAATTTCGTAGCACCAGACAACTTGGCCCGTTCTTCCAAACCATCTAATTCTTCACCTTGTCCACAGTCAATACAGCAGCAGATGACTTCATAATCAAAATGCTCCTTTAACCATGGAATAATTGCAGTTGTGTCAAGACCACCGGAATATGCTAATACTACTTTTTCTTTCATTACAAATACCTCCAAATTATGTTTTAAATTAAATACCAAATGTTACTATACAACATTATTAATAATTATGCAATATTAAATGGGAAAATACTTGAATAAATGTATAAAAACGTATAAAAACGTATAATGATACACATGGAATAAGCCTGACATAAATTGGATATATTAAATAGAGCAAGAACTTGCAGGAGGTATATAGAATATGATGGGATTTATCGTTGCATTATTATCAGGAGCATTAATGAGCGTACAGGGGGTCTTTAATACACAGGTTACGAAGACAACAGGAATGTGGGTGTCTAACGCATGGGTGCAACTGTCTGCCTTTCTACTTTGTCTGGTTGTATGGGCTGTTACGGGAAGAGATAGTGTGGCTGCCATTGCAAAAGTAGAACCAAAGTATATGTTATTAGGTGGTATGATTGGGGCTGGAATTACATGGACGGTAATAAAAAGCATGGAACAGCTAGGCCCTGCAAAAGCAGCCCTTTTAATTGTGATTTCACAGTTACTTGTTGCTTATATCATTGAATTGTTGGGATTATTTGGAGTAGATAAACAGCCATTGGAATGGCGTAAAATTATAGGAATGGGAATTGCATTTGTGGGCGTCTTAATTTTTCAATGGAGATGATATATAAAATAGCAACAAACTCTTCATAGAAATGTAACAGAAATGTAAATATCAGTTGTAATTTTAGGAGGAATTCGTTACAATAGAATTGTCTAAGCATAGAGGGGTATTATAGTTTAATAGACTATAAGGAGGATTTATGCATAGTAAGAAAAAAGTCATATATGTTGTTGTATTCACGATGATTTTGTTATTAAGTTTGACGGGGTGCGCAGATAAAAACGAGCATACATTAAAGAAAATGAATGTGGAAGAACTTAAAGAAGAAAAAGAAATAAAAAAAGAAATAAAAAAAGAAGAAAAAGATAAAAACACCACGACAATATTCGTCTACATATGTGGTGCAGTTGTAACCGAAGGTGTGTATGAGTTACCCAATGGCAGTCGTCTGTATGAAGGAATCTTAAAAGCAGGTGGCATGAAAGCAGAGGCAGCAAAGACATATCT
Source organism: Lachnospiraceae bacterium (assembly GCA_036656795.1). GTDB lineage: Bacteria > Bacillota > Clostridia > Lachnospirales > Lachnospiraceae > CAUPWF01. Next base: position 111,446 of record JAVXHR010000001.1, read on the forward strand.
AAATCAGGCGGAGGTATTAGAAGATGGTCAACGTGTTTATGTGCCTGCCACTGAGGAAGTTGCAATATTAGAACAAGAATCTACAGATTTAGTACAGTCAGCAGAAGAGGAAAAACCAACAACATTAAAGGATAGAGAGCGTAAAGTGAATCTAAATACAGCAACCAAAGAAGAGCTGATGACGCTAACAGGAATTGGGGAAACCAAGGCAGAGAGTATTATTCGCTATAGAGAAGAGAATGGAAGATTTACAGCCATTGAAGATTTGAAATCCATTGTGGGAATCAAAGATGGTGTGTTTCATAAAATTAAAGATATGATTATTGTTTCATGAGGGAGAACCAAATGGGGAAAAAAGTATTAGTAGTGGATGATGAAAAATTAATCGTAAAAGGAATTCGCTTTAGTCTAGAACAAGACGGAATGGAAGTGGATTGTGCTTATGATGGGGAAGAAGCGCTTCATTTGGCAAAACAATGTGAATATGATTTGGTTCTACTTGATGTGATGCTACCAAAGCACGATGGCTTTGAAGTGTGTCAGCTCATACGTGATTTCTCTGATATGCCCATTGTAATGTTGACGGCAAAAGGGGAGGATATGGACAAGATTCTTGGCTTGGAATATGGTGCAGATGATTACATAACCAAACCATTTAACATCTTGGAAGTAAAGGCACGTATTAAAGCAATTATGAGGCGTACCGGCAAAAAAGCAGAAGAAGCTGTCAGTACTAAAATCATACAAAAAGGCGATTTGAAAGTTGATTGTGAAAGCAGACGTGTATTTTCTGGCACTACGGAATTGAATCTGACAGCAAAAGAATTTGACCTGCTAGAACTATTGGCACTTAATCCACACAAAGTGTATAGTCGTGAGAGCTTATTAAATATTGTATGGGGATATGAATATCCAGGTGATGCAAGAACAGTAGATGTGCATATTCGAAGATTAAGAGAAAAGGTGGAAGTGAATCCAAGCGATCCGAAGTACGTATATACGAAGTGGGGAGTGGGTTATTATTTTAGGGGATAAATATAAGATTAGAAATACATTTTTACGAAGCCTTCGTTTTCGTATTATTCTGCTTTCTATGATGGTAGGCATTATTCCATGTGTTATTATAAGGTTTGCAATTTTAGAAAGTTATGAAATTCGTGCAGTATCTTTAAAGACAGCGGAGATTCAAAATCAATGCACGATTCTAGGAAATCAATTAAGTAGTGAAAACTATTTAACAAATCAAACATCTGCAGTAATCAAGGCAGAGCTCACACAATTTTCCAATATCTATTATGGACGTGTCATGATAGTGAATGATGATTTTCACATTGTGGAAGATACCTATGATCTTGACAAAGGAAAGACAATGGTGTCGGAAGATGTCATGAAGTGTTATAAAGGAACCAATACCAATCACTATGATGCGAAAAATCGATATATTGAAGTGACGGCACCTATATTCAAAAACACAGATGGTAAGATTATGGGGGTTATGCTTGTCAGTATTTCAACGGATACGGTAGTGGCAAGTTTAGAAGAATTAAAGATGAAATCAAATGTGGTGCTGGCGACGTTAGGATTGTTGATTTTGCTTATCTCTATTTTTGTGTCTACGAAGATGGTTCGTCCATTTGGACGGATTACAAAGGCAATTAGTGCGGTAAATGAGGGATATGATGAGAATAATCTGATGGAAAATTCTTATACAGAGACAAGACTGATTTCGGAAGAATTCAATAAGATGTTAGGACGTATGAAAGTGTTAGACGATTCCAGACAAGAATTTGTATCTAATGTATCTCATGAATTGAAAACCCCGTTAACATCAATGAAAGTATTGGCAGATTCTTTAGTGACTCAGGAAGATGTTCCACTGGAATTATACCAAGAATTTATGGGAGATATTGCCGAGGAAATTGATCGGGAAAATAAGATTATAAATGATTTGCTTTCCCTTGTAAGAATGGATAAAACGGCGTCTAATCTGAATATAAAAATGGAAAATATCAATGAATTAGTAGAACATATTTTGAAACGATTACGACCAATTGCAGCTACTCGTAACATTGAAGTTATATTTGAGAGTTTTCGACCGGTTACTGCGGAAGTAGATGAAGTGAAACTATCTTTGGCACTATCTAATCTGGTAGAAAATGCAATTAAATACAATAAGGAAGATGGTTGGGTGCATGTATCGTTAAATGCAGACCACAAATATTGTTATCTAAAAGTTGCAGATTCAGGGATGGGAATCCCAAAGGAATCCCAAGAGCATATCTTTGAGCGATTCTATCGAGTGGATAAGTCGCATTCTAGAGATGTAGGTGGTACAGGATTAGGACTTTCTATAACAAGAAATGCAATTGTTATGCATCGGGGTGCTATTAAAGTATATAGTGAAGAAGGAGAGGGTACTACATTTACCGTACGTATTCCACTAACCTATATTAATTAGAGAGTAACCGGAAATGAGGAACGTATGAAACGAAAAAAAAGAATCCTGATTTATCTTGGAGTAATCATTCTTTTAGTCAGTTGCAAGGGAGCGCAAAAATCAAAAGATACAGGAGAATATATCTATTATGTGAGCCTTGAAGGTACTGCATTAGAGACGGAAAATTATAATTTAAAAGGAAAAAATACGCATCAGGCAATTGAAGATATGTTAGATAAACTGTCCAATATGCCCAAAGTGATTAAATCTAATTGTGCAATCCCCACAGGGGTCAAAGTGGTAGGATATCAATTAGAGAATAAGGAGTTGTCGCTGCATTTTAATGAAAATTATTATAATATGAATGCAACAGAAGAGGTACTATGTAGGGCAGCGGTGGTTCAGACATTAGTGCAGATTCAAGATGTAGATGCAGTAGCGTTTTTTGTGGGTGAGAATCCCATAGTTGATCGACAAGAGAAGCCAATTGGATTGATGCGAACAGAAGATTTTGTTCAGAATACGGGTTCTGCAATCAATACGTATCAAGTGACTGCACTGGAGCTGTGTTTTGCAAACCAAGATGGAGAACGATTGGTAAAAGAAAAGGTGAATGTTCGATATAATAGCAACATGTCGATGGAGAAGCTGATTATTGAACAGTTACTGAAAGGTCCCTCTACAATTACAGGACAGAAAGCAATTGATGAAAATACAAAATTATTAGGAGTATCGCTAAAAGACGGTATCTGTTATGTGAATTTTAATGAAGCTTTCTTAACGGCGGTAAAAGGTGTGAAACCGGAGATTGTCATATATTCTGTGGTAAATTCTGTTGTGAATGGTGGGAATGCAACACAAGTACAGATATTGATAGATGGCGAAAGTGATGTTGTATTTCAAGGGAGCGTGAAGCTTGATAAACCATTAGAACGTAATTTAGACCTTATGGAAGAAACGGAGTAAGATTGAAGAAAAGACCATTGTGTATTATTTGTCTGTTATACATTCTGGTGCATGTACTGTTTACAACAATTGGAAGGCTGCAGGTTACAAAAGAACTGCAGCCTTCTACTACACAAAAACAGTTGGTACAAGATAAGACCTTGAATGTGCAAGGACAGATTATTAAAAAAGAACAAAAAGAAACATATCAAGTATTATATCTAAAAGATCATCCTATCATAATCTATGATAAAACAAAGTTCCCTTATGCAATAGGCAATATAATTCATGTAACAGGTTCGTTACAATTATTTGATGAACCCAGAAATCCAGGGCAATTCAATCAAAAATTTTATTATGAAAAGCAAGAGATCTATGGTGCTGTAAAAGCAAAACAAATTACAATCACAAATCATCAAAGATGGTGGCTATTAGAAATGTTATCTCAATGTCGTATGCGGTGGAAAGATGTGATATACAAGGCATTGGGTCAAGAAAACGGTGCTATATTAAGTGCCATAATTCTAGGCGATAAATGTGACCTGGATGTTGACACAAAGGAATTGTATCAGAAAAGTGGAATCGGACATATCCTTGCTATATCCGGTTTACATCTCTCATTTATTGGATTGTTTTTTTATCGTATATTACGAAGCTTGGGGGTGCCATTTGGAGTATCGGGAGGATTGGGAATCTTATTTTTATGTAGCTATATTCTGATGGTTGGGCTTGGAGTCTCTACTGTTCGTGCTTTTATTATGTTTGGGTTTCGAATGGTCGCGGATATAACAGGAAGAGTATGCGATACATGGACCAGTGTATCTGTAGCAGCGGTCTGTATCTTAATGTGGCGCCCGTTGTATATATACGATGCGGGATTTTTATTATCCTTTGGAGCAATCATAGGAATTCTGCTTTTTATCCCCATGTTAGAGGCGATATATCCTTGCCCGTACACATGGTTACAGGGGCTCTATGCAGGAATTGCAATTAATCTTATGTTGATACCGGTATTGTTATATTACTATTTTGAATTTCCAATCTATTCTATTCTTTTAAATCTTGTTGTAATCCCATGTATGTTTTTACTTCTTAGCGTAGGAATTATTGGAAGCGTCTCATACCCATTGCTTGGAGGCATCAGTATCTTGATTTTAAAAAGCTGTAATCTTATCTTCTGGATGTATGAGTGGTTGTGTAAACAGATAAGCCAATGGCCCATGTCCAGAATTATAAGTGGACAACCAAGATGGTGGCAGATTCTGATCTATTATCTTTGTCTTTTGGGAATATATAGAAAACTCTGTTTTAGTGGACGCAAAAAGCAGGCAAGGAAATGGTATCCAATGGTATTGATTTTTTGTGGTGCAATTCTACAATTTGGACTGGGACAAGGGCAACATGGAACAGTAGAGGTTACAATGCTAGATGTAGGGCAGGGAGATGGAATCTATATGAAAGGTCCAACGGGTATGACTTATTTTTTTGATGGAGGAAGTAGTACGGTAAAGGAAGTAGGGAAATATCGATTAGAGCCTTTTTTAAAATCACAGGGTGTAGGAACACTGGATTATGCATTTGTTTCTCATGGAGATAGTGATCACATAAATGGAGTGACAGAAATGATAGCACGAGAGGATATGGGGGTTAAGATAAAGACACTTGTTCTGCCAATTCAGGAGGTTCAAGATGAGGCATTGCACAAATTAGCGTATCAGGCTTGGAACAAAGGAATACAGGTTGTAACAATGAAACAGGGAGAGAAAGTAATAGAAGGGAAGATGACATTGACTTGTCTATATCCGGGAGCCGAGTATCTTGGGGAGATTGGAAATGAAACATCACAGGTACTGTCTGTAACGTATCAAGAATTTGATCTGTTACTAACAGGGGATATAGAGGGGAAAGGGGAGCAACAATTGCTGGAGGGCCCAATTCAAAAAAAATATGATGTGCTTAAAGTGGCACATCATGGATCTAAAAATTCTACCAGCAAGGAATTCCTACGTCAGATACAACCTGCCTACGCTATGATATCTGCAGGAGAACATAATTCCTATGGACACCCACATCAAGAATTGCTAGAGCGACTTCAAAACATTGGTTGTATCGTTGCGAGTACCAAACAACAAGGTGCATTAAAGGTATGGACCGATGGAAAAAAGATTACATGGCAATCTTTTTTAGACAAGTGATTATAAATAGTGGCTATAATTCATGATTTCGGATAATCGAACGAATGGTTTCATTGAGGTAAGGCAATAGTTCTTCGGAACTAATAGGATCTTGATATAATATGGCACTATGGCAAGTAGAGCTGGCAAGCTCAACAATTAAAAACAACATGATTTCGGGATCTTTTAACTGTACTTCTGTGTTATGAATCATTTTATAATAGATATCCAAAAAATCAATTTCAGTACCGGTGGTGTTAGAAAGAAGAGCCTGCCTGAATATCCCCCAGCTTAGATTTTTGGCAATAAAAGTAAGTACTACAGGTGTCTTGCTTAGTTGATTTACGATATGGTCTACCATGTAGATAATCTTATCTTCAAAACAAGGAATGGACTCTTGGTTCATGGCATCATAGGCTCTTTTAAATAATTTGCTGGAAGTGTAGGCAATTAACTTGTCCCGTAGTTCATATTTATCTTTAAAATACAGATAGAATGTTCCTTTTGCAACACCGGCCTCTCTTGTAATATCAGATACAGAAGTTTTACTAATCCCTTTGGACATAAACAATCCGTATGCCTTTTCCAATAAACAATCTAATTTTTGCTGCTTGTTATCCTCTATCTTCCCCATGGGTTCTCCTCCTTGTAAATCATCGTATCTATATTATACGAGAGGAAAAGCAAATCGTCAACGATGAAAAATGACCAATAGTCAAAAGAATTAAAAAACATATTGACTATTGGTCATTCTTGGTGTATTATCGTTAAATAGTAAAAAGTGACTAATAGTCATTTGGAAACAAAGGAGGATTTGACATGATTAAATTTGGTAAAAAAGTGGTTCAGTTAAGAGTCCCCATTCTTATTCTGAGTATATTGCTTTTAATTCCGGCTACGATTGGAATGTTAAAGACACGGGTGAACTATGATATCCTTTATTATTTGCCGAAAGATATTGAAACAATGATTGGACAGGATATCTTACTAAAGGATTTTGATAAGGGTGCATTTGCTATGGTAATGGTAGATGGAATGGAATCTAAAGGTGTAGAAAAGGTAAAACAAGATATTGAACATGTAAAAGGTGTAAAAGAAGTTATATGGTATGATTCGTTGGCGGATATTTCTGTTCCAATGGAATTACTGCCCACCAAATATACGGATGTATTTAATTCAAAAGATGCTACATTAATGGCGGTATTTTTTAGTGATACAACATCGGCTGAGGGGACTATGAATGCCATTGAGAAGATTCGATATGTTACAGGAGAACAATGCTTTTTAAGTGGAATGTCTGCTGTGGTGGTTGATACGAAGAACTTGACGAATCAAGAAACACCCATCTATGTATTAATTGCAGTGGTGTTGTGCTCAATTGTCTTAGCACTCTTTATGGATTGCTGGTTGTTACCGGTGTTTTTCTTGTTGAGTATAGGTATGGCAATCTTATACAATATGGGAAGTAATTATTTCCTGGGTGAGATATCTTTTATTACAAAAGCATTGAGCGCAGTACTTCAATTAGGAGTGACCATGGATTATTCTATTTTTCTATGGCACAGTTATAAGGAAAATCAAGAACGATATCCGGGTGATAAAAATAGAGCGATGTCTCATGCGATATCCAATACAATTACATCTGTAATAGGAAGCTCTGTTACAACGGTAGCAGGATTTATTGCTCTTTGTTTTATGAGCTTTACATTAGGAAAAGACCTGGGAATTGTCATGGCAAAAGGTGTTGTGTTTGGTGTAATAGGGTGTGTTACAGTTTTGCCATCTATGATTTTGATATTTGATAAGGCAATTGAAAAGACAACACACAAAGGATTGATTCCAAGCTTCAGTAATATTGCAACGTTTGTTACGGCACATTATAAATCATTTATGGTGGCATTTTTCATTATCTTAGTGCCGGCTCTCTATGGGTACACTCATACGGATGTGTATTATAATTTGGATGAAACGTTACCAAAGGATTTGCAAAGTATAGTAGCAAATACAAAATTAGCAGATGAGTTTCATATGAATTCTACTCATATGGTATTAGCAGATGCAAAGTTGTCACCTAAAGATGGAAAAGCAATGCTTGAGGAGATGGAACATGTAAAGGGAATTAAATTTGCTTTGGGATTAGATAGCTTGATTGGTTCATCTGTTCCAAAAGAAACGTTACCGAAATCTATTCGGAAATTATTGGAAAGCGATAAATGGCAATTAATGTTAGTGAGTTCTGAATATAAAGTTGCATCGGAAGATGTAAACAAACAGGTGGAGGAGTTGAATCGTATTATAAAGACTTATGATTCTTCCGCTATGCTGATAGGAGAAGCACCTTGCACCAGAGATTTGATTAAAATTACAGATAAGGACTTTAAAGTAGTAAGTTTCATCTCGATTGTAGCTATATTTCTTATTATTGCATTGATATTTAAATCAATTTCACTACCAATTATTCTAGTATCAGTCATTGAATTTGCTATATTCATTAATATGGGCATTCCGGCATATACACATACAGAATTACCGTTTATTGCATCTATCGTAATAGGAACTATTCAATTAGGGGCAACGGTTGATTATGCGATTTTGATGACTACAAGATATAAAAAGGAACGTCGACAGGGAAAGAAAAAGAAAGAAGCAATTCAAATTGCACTTTCTACGTCGGTAAATTCTATTGTTGTCTCAGCTGTTGGATTTTTTGCGGCAACATTTGGAGTGGGATTATATTCTAATATTGATATGATATCTTCTCTTTGTACGTTGATGGCACGAGGGGCAATTATTAGTATGTTTGTTGTCATCTTTATATTGCCATCTATGCTTATGATATTTGACCATATCATATGTATTACCAGTGGAGGATTTAAGGCGAAAAAGAGTTAACTATAGGATATGTGATTATAGAAAAATGTAATGATGAGAAAGGAAGGAATTCAGATGAAAAGAACATATAAAGTAAAGACAATGGCAGTAATTACCACAATTATGGTAGGCGTTGGAACAATGGGAATGCCGGTATTAGCGGCAACAGAAACTACAACAATAGAAACCACTACAACAGAAGCTACAACACCCGTAAAAGAAGAAACGGTGTATGCAATTGTAGATGAAATAGGAGGAGTGAAGAAAGTTATTGTATCTGATCAGTTAAAGAATCTGGGAAACCAGAAGATGATAAAAGATATCTCGAATTTGGAAGAGGTATCAAATGTAAAGGGAAACGAAAAATCCACGCATCTTGGAAATAGCCTTGTGTGGGACGGAGCGGGTTCTGATATCTGTTATCAAGGAACAACAAAGGAAGAACTACCTGTAGCAGTAAAAATATCATATCAACTGGATGGAATACAGATTACTCCCAAAGAACTCAAAGGAAAGAGTGGGCATCTTACCATGCGGTATGAATATACAACCACGCAAAAAGAGGGAGAGATATATACTCCGTTTCTCATGGTAACCGGTATGATTCTAGATGAGGGGAAATACAGTAACCTTTCAATAACGAATGGTAAATTGATGTCAGATGGAGAACGGAATATGGTTATGGGAATGGGAATCCCAAAACTCAAAGAAAGTCTGGGCATAGATAGCATAGATATTCCGGATTATTTCGAAGTCTCTGTAGACGTGAAAGAATATGAGCCATTAGACACCATTACGGTGGCAACTAATGATTTGTTTAATCATATTGGGTTTGATAAATTAGGGGATATGGAAGAACTAAAGAGTTCTATGGATCAGCTACAGAAAGCCTCTCTAGCGTTGGTAGAAGGGACAACACAGTTACATGATGGATTAGATGAATTACTGGCAAAGTCAAGTGAACTTACCGGTGGAATAAAACAATTGGCATCAGGAAGTGATTCCTTGGAAAAGGGGACCAATTCATTAGCGAATGGGACGAAACAATTAAAAGCAGGCGCCACAAAGTTAGAGGAAGGACTTGGTCGAGTTACCACGGGATTAGAACGTGCAGATGCAAATACAAAGAACTTAGGTGCAGGAGCAAATAAAGTAACCGCAGGGCTTGAAACCATAGAAAATGGTGCCAGTACATTGGAACAACAGTTGGGGAATCTATCCGGTGGATTATTACAGGCTTCCCAAGGATTATCAAATACTATTACGGCAGAAGAAACAGCAATTCAGTCACTTTCCGGTATGAAAGATGGAAATAATGATGCAACTATAGATTCTATTGTTGCTACAATCAATGCTGCGAAACAAGGGCAGCAAGATATTATGAATCAATTAAGCCAAGGCGGGCAGTTAGGTGGAGGCGCACTGGGGTTACAACAAGGCGCACAGACACTTCAAATGGGCGCAGGAGATGCGAAAGCAGGAGCAGCACAGGTCAGTGGGGGCTTGGTACAATTGGAAGAAGGTTTAGTGACTTTATATAATGGAGCAGTGGAAGTGCGAGGCGGGACAGGCACATTAAAGGCAGGCATTTGCGATGCAGATGCAGGAGCAGTGAAACTGCAAGATGGCGCAACTGCACTTTCCGATGGGATTGGGACATTACAATCAGGAAGTGGACAATTGATTGATGGTGTTCAACAGTTAGATAATGGCGCTGCAACGTTGAATAAGGGCATGATTGAATTTAATGAAACAGGAATTGAAAAATTAGTGAATGTATTCAATCAAGATATTGGAGGCATGTTAGGCAAATTAACAGAAGTTATGAATGTATCCAAAGATTATAAAAATTTCTCCGGTATTTCAGAAGATATGAATGGAAGTGTCAAGTTTATATTTACAACAAAAGAATAGAGAAGCTTAGACATAGGTGTAGCAAACTATCACATGTTTGCTGCACCTATGTTTGATTTTTTTTGCGTCTCATGGTAGAATTATCACATATAAGCGTTGGAATTAAAGGAATCTCCAACAGTGGACACTGTAAGTTTGGAAGGATTATATAAAAGATGAAGAGTTTAAATGAAGATTTAAAAACGCTGGATTTTAAGCATGTCTATTTGTTATATGGGGAAGAAAATTACCTGAAAAAGCAATATAAAGAAAAACTCACCAAAGGGATTCTTGGAAAAGATGATACAATGAATTATGCGTATTATGAGGGGAAAGGGGTTTCTGTAAATGAAGTGATTGATCTTGCAGAGACCTTACCTTTTTTTTCAGAACGACGTTTGATTGTTATGGAAAATACAGGCTTTTTCAAAAATGCAACACCGGAACTAGCTGAATATATGAAACAATTACCAAATACTACTTACTTCTTGTGTCTAGAGCAGGAAATTGATAAGCGTGGCAAGTTGTTTAAAGCAGTAAAAGATAAAGGGCGCGTAGTTGAGTTAGAACGACAAGATGAGCAGATGCTTATAAAGTGGATTTTTCAACGAGCACATCTAGAAAAGAAACAGATTGTAGAATCAACTATTCGATATTTGATTGAAAAAGTTGGTATTAATATGGAAACTCTACAAAGTGAATTAGAGAAATTATGTTGCTATACATTAGAGCGAGAGAGTATTACAAAGGAAGATATAGATGCAGTATGTACAACCCAAGTTATCAATCGAATCTTTGATATGGTAAATGCAGTTGCAGATAAAAAGCAAAAGAAAGCATTAACTTATTACTATGATTTATTGGCATTAAAAGAGCCACCGATGCGCATCTTATATCTGATGTCGCGACAATTTCGACTACTGTTAGAGGTAAAAGAGTTAGATAAAAAAGGATATGCTAAGAAAGAGATTGGAGAAAAAGCAGGTTTAAATCCATTCGTAGTGGGAAAATACCAACAACAGGCAAAGGTATTTCGCACGGAAGAGTTACGCGAGATTCTAGAGGCCGGTGTAGAGACGGAAACAAGTGTTAAAACAGGAAAACTGGGCGATGTATTGGGAGTGGAATTATTTATTGTGACATATAGTATGCCAAGAAACCAATCTATAAAATAATAAAAATTAAGTTTATGTGGTGTATCAGATGTAAATGCGATATAATGTAAAACAGTTTACAGATGTAGGTTATGGATAAACGGAGGATAGAATATAGTGGCAAGTATAATAGAACAGAGTAAGATACGTAATTTTTGTATTATTGCACATATAGATCATGGTAAATCAACGTTAGCAGATCGAATTATTGAGAAGACAGGACTTTTGACCAGTCGGGAGATGCAGTCACAGGTTCTTGATAATATGGAACTGGAACGAGAACGAGGAATCACTATAAAAGCTCAAGCAGTGCGCATTGTCTATCATGCAAAGGATGGTCAAGAATATGTCTTCAATCTGATAGATACACCGGGACATGTGGATTTTAATTATGAAGTATCCCGAAGTCTGGCAGCATGTGATGGAGCAATCTTGGTAGTAGATGCGGCGCAGGGCGTAGAAGCACAGACATTGGCCAATGTGTATCTTGCAATGGATCATAATCTGGATGTAATGCCTGTGATTAATAAGATTGATTTGCCAAGTGCAGATCCGGCAAGAGCCATCGAAGAAATTGAAGATGTCATTGGAATTGAAGCACAGGATGCCCCACTTATCTCCGCAAAGACAGGGCTTAATATAGAAGAAGTATTGGAGCAAATAGTAACGAAGATTCCGGCACCTACAGGAGATGCAGATGCCCCACTACAGGCACTTATCTTTGATTCACTTTATGATTCTTATAAAGGAGTAATTGTATTTTGCCGAATTAAAGAAGGAACTGTAAAAAAAGGAACCTCCATCAAGATGATGGCAACAGGAGCAGTAGCGGACGTTGTTGAGGTGGGCTATTTTGGTGCAGGACAATTCATTCCATGCGATGAATTAAGTGCCGGTATGGTTGGATATATCACAGCCAGTCTAAAGAATGTAAAAGATACATCAGTAGGTGATACAGTAACAGACGCACAACGTCCATGTGATAAACCACTAGAAGGATACAAGAAAGTAAATCCTATGGTATATTGTGGGTTGTATCCCGCAGATGGAGCGAAATATCCGGATCTAAGAGATGCTTTGGAAAAGTTACAACTGAATGATGCGTCATTACAATTTGAACCGGAGACATCGGTAGCATTGGGATTTGGTTTTCGATGTGGATTCTTGGGGTTATTGCATTTGGAGATTATTCAAGAACGCTTAGAAAGAGAATACAACTTAGATTTGGTAACAACGGCACCGGGTGTTGTATACAAGATTCATAAAACGAGTGGTGATGTGATTGAATTAACCAATCCATCCAATCTTCCAGATCCGTCAGAGATTGATTACATGGAAGAACCGGTGGTAAAAGCAGAGATTATGGTTACTTCGGAATTTATAGGCGCCATTATGGACCTTTGTCAAGAACGACGTGGTGCTTACCAAGGCATGGAATATCTAGAAGCAACGCGTGCAGTGCTACATTATCAGTTACCTTTGAATGAAATTATCTATGATTTTTTTGATGCATTAAAATCACGTTCCAGAGGGTATGCTTCTTTTGATTACGAGATGTTGGGATATGAACGTTCGGAGTTGGTGAAGTTAGATATCTTGATTAACCGAGAAGAGGTGGATGCATTATCTTTTATTGTCCATGGAGAAACATCTTATGAACGTGGAAGAAAGATGTGCGAAAAACTGAAAGAAGAGATACCGAGACAGCTCTTTGAAGTTCCGATTCAGGCAGCTATCGGCAGTAAGGTAATTGCAAGAGAAACAGTAAAGGCAATGCGAAAAGATGTACTTGCAAAGTGCTATGGAGGGGATATCTCTCGTAAAAGGAAACTGTTGGAAAAACAAAAAGAAGGTAAAAAGAGAATGCGACAAGTTGGAAATGTAGAGATTCCTCAAAAAGCATTTATGAGTGTATTAAAATTAGATGATAAATAAAAGTAGTAAAAGAAACCAAATGAATCGAGAACTTGAACTATATATCCACATTCCTTTTTGTATAAAAAAGTGCGCTTATTGTGATTTCTTATCAGAACAGGCACCTATAGAGGAACAAGAAAAGTATGTACAGGCATTAGAACGGGAAATTAATTCTTATCAAAGACAGATGGAGCAGTATGAAATCACAACGATATTTTTGGGTGGTGGAACACCGTCTATTCTTAAGACAGAGCAGATTGCACGTATTCTCCAAGCATTAAGGACTGTATTTCGAATCAAAAAAGACGTAGAAATTACAATAGAGGTTAATCCGGGTACGGTTACATGGGAAAAATTGCAAGGATATAAACAAGCGGGGATTCAGAGGCTTAGCATTGGATTACAAACGGTACAGAATGCGGAATTAAAATGGCTGGGACGTATCCACACCTATGAGCAGTTTTTAGAGACTTATCAAATGGCGAGGGATATTGGATATACGAATATTAATATTGATCTTATATCAGCCATACCGGGTCAAACTGTGGCAAGTTGGATGAATACTCTACAGCATGTGATTGCATTAAATCCGGAGCATATATCTGCATATAGTCTAATAATAGAAGAAGGAACCCCGTTTTATGAATGGTATGGACCTCAGAAAAAGATCGTTTCTTCATTGCCGCAATTGCCGGGAGAAGAGGAAGAACGGCAAATCTATGAACAGACAGAAGTCTTGCTAGAACAAGCAGGATATCAGCATTATGAGATATCTAATTATGCAAAAAGTGGATACGAATGTCAACACAACCTGGGGTATTGGAAACGAACAGAATACCTGGGACTTGGGATTGGAGCCGCATCACTTCTAAATGAAACAAGACATACTAATTGCCGGATACGAGAATATTATATAGCACATGCTAAGGATCAAGACTTGATTCATACAGAGCTGGAAACGCTTTCTATTAAAAGTCAAATGGAAGAGTACATGTTTCTTGGGTTACGAATGATTCAAGGAGTTTCAGAGAGTATGTTTCAATATCTGTTCCAAAGTTCCATGGAAACGGTCTATGGAATACAATTGGAAACCTTAACGAAGAAAGGGCTATTAGTGAGGGAAGAGAGGAACGGTCAGAAGATGGTACGGCTGACAAAACGAGGCATCGATGTCAGCAATTATGTATTATCTGAGTTTTTACAAGAATAACCTTACGAAGTGCATTATGAACATTCGCTTTGACAATGCATAAGGTTTACCATTATCCGGAAAGGAACAATGAAGATATGAGAGCAAGTGGAGTGTTATTACCGATTACAAGTTTGCCATCACCATATGGAATCGGTTGTTTTTCAAAAGAAGCGTATGAATTTGTGGATAACCTAGTGGCAGCAGGACAGACCTATTGGCAGATACTGCCATTAGGTCCAACTGGTTATGGAGATTCGCCCTATCAATCCTGTTCTACATTTGCAGGGAATCCATATTTTATAGATCTGGTTACACTAAAAGAACAAGGACTCTTAACAGAGGAGGAATGTACTCTGTGTGAGCCACAAAAAGATGCCAGATATGTGGATTATGAACAAATATATAAGGTGCGGTTTCAAGTACTACATATGGCATTTGAACGGGCCAATCCAAAAGACAATCATGAATTCAGACAATTTTGTGAACAGCATGCAGTCTGGTTAGATGACTATGCACTTTATATGGTGGTTAAAAATCAGTTTGAAGGGAAAAGCTGGTGTCAGTGGGAGGATGATATTCGCATGCGTCAGGCAGAAGCAATGAATGCCTATCTAGAACAATACCAAGAAGAATTCTTGTTTTATCAGTACATACAGTATGAATTTTCACAACAATGGTATGATTTGAAAACCTACGCGAATAAAAAAGGAATTCGGATTATAGGAGATCTTCCTATCTATGTGGCACTTGACAGTGCGGATAGCTGGGCTCACCCAGAGCTGTTTCAGTTTGATGAACAGCGCAGACCACTTGCGGTAGCGGGGTGTCCTCCTGATGGATTCACGGCGACAGGGCAATTGTGGGGCAATCCACTCTACCAGTGGGAATATCATAAAGAAACAAATTATAGATGGTGGATAGAACGGATTACATATTGCAGGATATTTTATGACGTGATTCGAATTGATCACTTTAGAGGATTTGATGAGTACTATTCCATTCCTTACGGGCATGAAACGGCAGAATATGGACAATGGGAAAAGGGCCCTGGTTATGACTTGTTTGAACAAATGAAAAAAGTATTGGGAGAAATTCCAATTATTGCAGAGGATTTGGGGTTTTTAACAGACTCAGTCATGCAATTAGTGACGGACTCAGGATATCCGGGTATGAAAGTATTACAGTTTGCCTTTGATTCGCGAGATTCCGATACCTATTTGCCTCATACCTACGAACATAATTGTGTAGTATATACAGGAACACATGATAACAATACAACAAAAGGCTGGTATCGAGGATTCCATCAATATGGTCGTGAGTTTTTGAGAGACTATCTTGGAAAAGAAAAGGAAGATGAGAATACCATCGTATGGGATATGATTCGTATGGCACAGGCAAGCGTTGCGCATACGTGTATTATCCCGATGCAGGATTATCTGGAACTAGGAGAAGAAGCAAGAATGAATGAACCATCTACTATTGGATTGAATTGGAAATGGCGCCTGTTACAAGGAGAATTTCCACAGGAATTGGTAGAACGTATGCGAGAAATGACAACACTATATCATCGGAGGCCCTAGATACAGAGCATACATGATGATAGCTTGAATTAAAGCTTTAGGATAATACCAATACATGCGCCACCCACCATCCAGAACAGTGGGTGGATTTTTTTGAATCTTGGAAGTTGCAGACATATAAAAAAGACAATACAAATGACAATACCGGTATAATCGGGTACATATCCATGGGCTGTTTGGGAAAATAAAGCGATTTTCAACAATTCTAATACGGCATATCCAATCAATGCAGCTACGGTGGGACGAATGCCATAGAAGATTGATTTCACAATAGGATTCTCACTAAAATTTTCTAGAAATCGAGCAATAATAATGATAATAACGATAGCGGGAAGAACCAGTGATAATGTAGCAACCAGTGCACCGAAGATTCCGGCTGCATGAAACCCTGCATAAGTTGCCATATTAATACCAATAGGTCCGGGGGTACTTTGACTGATGGCAATCATATCTGCCATCTCAGCTGTGGTATACCAGTCATACTTGGTAGTGAGTTCCATTAAGAATGGAAGCGTCGCCATGCCACCTCCAATAGCAAATAAACCAATTTTAAAAAATTCAATAAATAAAGAAAGATATACCATCATATAGTAGAATCCTCCAATTTCTTGGCAATAATTCCAATACATGCTGCAATAATAATAATTACAACTGTTGGAATAGGAGAACAAACCACTAGTATAAAGGCGCCAATAAATAATAAGATACCTAAGCGATCTACAATTCCCTTCTTTGCCATTGTTATCACAGTATTTATCATCAAAGAACATACAACAATGCGAATCCCAGCAAGGGCATGCATCACAATAGGATTTGTAATAAAGGATTGCATCACTGAAGCAATGAGGCAGATAATAAGAATAGAGGGGGATATCATGCCCATTGTAGCAACAATTCCACCTAGAATTCCTCGCTCCTTATATCCAACATAGGTGGCGGTATTCACAGCGATAATGCCGGGGGTACATTGACCGATAGCATAGATATCCAAAATCTCTTCTTCTGTCACCCAGTGGTGTCTTTCCACAACTTCACGCTTCAACATAGGAAGCATTGCTAATCCACCACCAAATGTAAGCCCACCTATTTTTGCAAAACTCAGATATAAATTCCATAATTCTTTCATGATATAACCACTCCCTGTCCATAAAAAATAAGTATTCAACATGCTTCTTATAGTACACTTTATTGAAGAAAAAATAAAGATATTTGATAGGATTATAAAAACTTTATAAACAGTGTTGACAAACGGTGGGAGTAGTGTTATCTTAATAATCGTAAGACGTTAGCACTCGAAAGTGTGGAGTGCTAATAATAAGAAAAATATTGCAAAGGAGGTGCATACATGGAACCAAAGCATGGGTTAGATGACAGAAAGATGAAGATCCTTCAGGCAATTATTAAAAATTATCTGGAAACAGGAGAACCGGTTGGTTCAAGAACTATATCCAAATATACAGATTTGAATCTTAGCTCAGCGACCATTAGAAATGAGATGTCAGACTTAGAAGAACTAGGCTACATTATGCAACCTCATACATCGGCAGGACGGATTCCATCAGATAAAGGCTATCGTCTGTATGTAGATATGTTAATGGCAGAAAAAGAGCAGGAAGTTACAGAGATGCGAGATATGATGCTTGAGAAAGCTGATAAGATGGAGCAGGTACTGAAACAGGCGGCAAAACTGCTAGCAACAAATACGAATTATGCCACTATGATTTCTTCACCGACTAATAGTAAGAATAAATTAAAGTTTATCCAGTTGTCTCAGGTAGACGATACACAGTTAGTTGCCGTAATTGTGTTAGGTGGTAATGTGATTAAGAATAAGATTGTACCGGTGAATGAACCAATTGATAATGAGACACTTTTAAAGTTAAACATGTTGTTAAATACGAATCTAAATGGAATGCCCATTGAAGAAATCAATTTGGGTATGATTGCAAGATTAAAGGAACAGGCAGGCATTCACAGTGAGGTAATCAGTGATGTGCTAGATGCAGTGGCAAATGTTATTCAGATAGATGACGATATGCAAATCTATACAAGTGGAGCGATGAATATCTTTAAATATCCGGAATTAAGTGATCATCAAAATGCACAGGAGATACTAACAGCATTTGAAGAAAAACAGCAGCTGGCAGAATTGGTAACACAAACTTTATCTAGCAAAGAAGATACAGGGATTCAGGTCTATATAGGCAATGAGACACCTGTGAAAACAATGAAAGATTGTAGCATTGTAACCGCAACTTATGAGCTGGAAGAAGGAATGCAAGGAACGATTGGAATCATCGGACCTAAAAGAATGGATTATGAACATGTAATGAAAACGTTAAAAACGTTAAAGGTGGAACTGGATACTGCGTTTCATAAAAAAGAATAATGATAGAGGCATATAGATGCATATAGAAAGGACGGTAAATCCATTGGATAACAAACAAAGCAAAGAAGATGTAATTAAAGAGGCAGTAGAAGAAGCAAAAAGAGTAGCTTCAGAACAAGGAATTACAGAAGAAGCAATGGCAGAAGAATCAATGACAGAAGAGGTAACGGCAGAAGAAACAAAAGAAGTTGTGGAAGAAGCAGAGACAGATGGTGAGAATGCAGACGAAGAAGCAACAGATGCAACAGAAGAAAAAAAAGAAAAAAGATTGAAAAGAAAGAACAAAAAGGACAAAAGAGACGAAAAAATAGAAGAGCTTACGGATAAAGTCACACGTCAAATGGCAGAATTTGATAATTTTCGTAAACGTACAGAAAAAGAAAAATCACAGATGTACGAAATCGGAGCAAAAGATGTGGTAGAGAAGATTCTACCAATTGTAGATAATTTTGAACGTGGACTTGCAGCAGTACCAGAGGAACAACGACAAGATCCATTTGTAGATGGCATGGATAAGATATACAAACAGATGCTTACGACATTAGATGAATTAGGGGTAAAACCAATTGAAGCGGTAGGTAATGAATTTAATCCAGACTTACACAATGCAGTAATGCATGTAGAAGATGAAGAATTAGAAGAAAATATAGTGATGGAAGAATTCCAAAAAGGATACATGTATCGTGAAAATGTGGTAAGACATAGTATGGTAAAGGTAGCAAATTAGTAAATCGTAAACAAAATCAGAATAAAATAAGAACAAAAGTAAGAACAGGTACAGAATTTTATCAGATAGAAAGTATGCAAGTGTATGTAGAATACCTGCACAAAAACATACTCTATATAAATTAAATCACAATGAAAATTTCAATATTAGGAGGGCTTAATCATGGGCAAAATTATAGGAATCGATTTAGGAACAACAAACAGTTGTGTAGCGGTAATGGAAGGTGGTCAACCGGTTGTTATCTCTAATACAGAAGGAGCTAGAACTACACCATCTGTTGTAGCATTTACAAAGACAGGGGAACGTTTGGTAGGGGAGCCGGCAAAACGTCAGGCAGTAACTAATGCAGATAAAACAATCTCATCAATCAAAAGAAAAATGGGAACAGATTATAAAGAATCCATTGATGACAAGAAATATTCTCCACAAGAGATTTCAGCAATGATTCTTCAGAAGATGAAAGCAGATGCAGAGAGCTATCTTGGAGAAAGTGTGTCGGAAGCAGTTATTACAGTTCCAGCATATTTTAATGATGCACAACGTCAAGCAACCAAAGATGCAGGAAAGATTGCAGGACTTGAAGTAAAGCGTATTATCAATGAACCAACTGCAGCAGCACTTGCATACGGACTTGATAATGAAAAAGAACAAAAGATTATGGTATATGATTTAGGCGGTGGTACTTTTGATGTCTCTGTTATTGAAATCGGAGATGGGGTTATTGAAGTATTATCAACAGCAGGCGATAATAAACTTGGTGGAGATGATTTTGACCAAAAGATTACAGATTATATGTTAGCAGAATTCAAGAAAAATGAAGGTGTTGATCTTTCTACAGACAAGATGGCACTTCAAAGATTAAAAGAAGCTGCAGAAAAAGCAAAGAAAGAACTTTCTTCCGCAACAACTACAAATATTAACTTGCCATTTATAACAGCAACACAAGAGGGACCAAAGCATTTCGACATGAACCTTACAAGAGCGAAATTTGATGAATTGACTCATGATTTAGTTGAAAGAACTGCTTCTCCTGTTACAACAGCATTGTCAGATGCAGGAATTCAAGCATCTGAACTTGGAAAAGTATTATTGGTTGGTGGTTCTACACGTATTCCTGCAGTACAGGACAAAGTGCAGAAATTGACAGGTCAAGAACCATCGAAGACATTAAATCCAGATGAATGTGTTGCATTAGGAGCATCTGTACAAGGTGGTAAATTAGCAGGAGACGCAGGCGCAGGCGACATCTTATTGCTTGATGTTACTCCACTTTCATTATCTATTGAGACTATGGGTGGTGTCGCAACTCGACTAATTGAGAGAAATACGACTATTCCAACGAAAAAGAGTCAAGTATTCTCTACAGCAGCTGATAACCAGACAGCAGTAGATATTAATGTAGTACAAGGAGAAAGACAGTTTGCAAAAGACAACAAGTCTCTTGGACAATTTAGATTAGACGGTATTCCACCGGCTGGAAGAGGAATTCCACAGGTAGAAGTGACATTTGATATTGATGCCAATGGTATTGTAAATGTATCAGCAAAAGACCTTGGAACAGGAAAAGAACAACATATTACAATTACAGCAGGCTCAAATATGTCTGATAATGATATTGATCAAGCAGTAAAAGATGCTGCTGCATTTGAAGCACAAGATAAAAAACGAAAAGATGCTATTGATACACGTAATGATGCAGATGCAATGGTATTCCAGACAGAAAAAGCAATGCAAGATGTAGGGGATAAGATTGACCCGGCAGATAAAGAAACAGTAGAAGCAGATATCAAAGCATTAAAAGCATTAGTGGAAAAATCAAATCCAGAAGAAATGACAGAAGCACAAGTAGAAGAGATGAAAGCTGCTAAAGAAAAACTAATGGAAGGCGCACAAAAACTATTTGCTAAAGTATATGAACAAACAGGAGCAGGAGCTGCAGGAGCAGGAGCACAAGGTGGACCAACACCAGAGGCAGGACCTGCACCAGAAGGATTCCAAGGCGATGACGTTGTAGACGGAGATTACAAAGAAGTATAAACCTAGAGCACTTAGCGAGGTAGTATCGAGCTTAGTGCGAAGGTTGTTCTACGGAACTTCATGAGGTGGTTTCGAATGTAGTCTCGTAGAACTTCAATGCGAGGTAGTATCGAGCTTAGTGCGAAGGTTGTTCTACGGAACTTCATGAGGTGGTTTCGAATGTAGTCTCGTAGAACTTCAATGCGAGGTAGTATCGAGCTTAGTGCGAAGGTTGTTCTACGGAACTTCATGAGGTAGTGATACGTGGGCTTATGGAAAGAAAGGTAGTTTAAGATGGCAGATACAAAAAGAGATTATTATGAGGTGCTAGGTGTTGACAAACATGCCGATGATGCAGCTCTCAAAAAAGCATACAGAGTGTTGGCTAAAAAGTATCACCCAGATATGAATCCCGGAGATGCAGAAGCGGAGAAGAAATTCAAAGAGGCATCGGAGGCATATGCAGTATTAAGCGATGCAGAAAAACGTAGCAAATATGATCAATTTGGTCATGCAGCATTTGATGGTTCTGCTGGTGCCGGAGGCTTTGGAGGCTTTGATTTTAATGGCGCCGATTTTGGCGATATATTTGGTGATATATTTGGTGATTTATTTGGCGGGAGTGGACGCCGTGGTGGACGTACAAGTAACGGCCCTATGAAAGGTATGAATATTCGTAAAGGCGTAAGAATTACATTTGAAGACGCTGTATTTGGTTGCGAGAAAGAATTGGATGTAATCATTAAAGATCCTTGTAATACTTGTGGTGGAACAGGAGCAAAGAAAGGAACCTCGCCTGAGACATGTTCAAAATGTGGTGGAAAAGGTCAAGTGATGTATACTTCACAATCTTTCTTTGGAACTGTACAAAATGTACAAACATGTCCGGATTGTCATGGAACAGGAAAGATTATCAAAGAACGTTGTCCAGATTGTGGTGGTACCGGATTTGTTTCGAATAAGAAAAAAATCCAAGTATCCATTCCAGCAGGGATTGATAACGGACAGAGCGTTCGCATTAGAGATAAGGGAGAACCGGGAACCAATGGTGGGCCAAGAGGTGATTTACTTGTGGAAGTTACCATATCCAGACATCCAATTTTCCAACGTCAGGAGATGCATATCTTTTCCACAGCACCAATATCCTTTGCACAGGCAACACTTGGTTGTGATGTGCGCATAAAAACAGTAGATGGAGAGGTCCTATATACAGTGAAACCGGGTACGAAAACAGATACAAAGATTCGGTTAAAAGGAAAAGGGGTTCCATCTGTTCGTAATGCGCAGATTCGAGGAGATCATTATGTTACGCTTGTGATTCAAACACCGGATAAACTAACACCGGAGGCAAAAGAAGCGCTTCGCAAATATGATGAATTAGCGGGAAACACGCTAAAGACAGATGAGACAGAGGACACACCGGATACCAAAAACACAAAAGGTAAGAAAAAAGGATTTATGGATAAGATGAAAGAAGCTTTTGACGAATAAATATTATAGATATAAACTTGAGGATTGAGATACGCTATGAAAAGTATCTCAATCTTTTTTTGGGTTTATTGCAAACAGGGAACATTCGTGATAAAATTATATGATATATAAAACGGAGGGACATAAGATGCAGGGATTTGTACAATATACACCAACAAAAGTAGTATTTGGGAAAGAAACAGAACAACAGGTAGCAAAAGAAATCATGGAATTTGGTGGCAGCAAAGTCCTCATTGTCTATGGTGGTGGCAGTGTTGTAAAAAGTGGATTGCTAGATACTGTAAAAACACAGTTGAGTAAAGCAGGAATTTCTTATCAGGAAGTAGGAGGAGTGCAACCTAATCCAAGGTTATCACTAGCAGAAGAAGGTGCAAAAAAAGGAATTGCATTTGGTGCAGATTTTGTTCTGGCGATAGGGGGTGGAAGTGCGATAGACACGGCCAAAGCAATTGCCCATGGGGTTGCGAATCCAGAATATACAATAGAAGACATTTGGAATAAAAAAATCACATTAACAAAGTCTACTCCAGTAGGAGTTATATTAACCATTGCGGCAGCGGGAAGTGAAACAAGTGACTCAGCCGTATTGACAAATGAGAAGACTGGGAAAAAAGGTGGGATTAATACAGATTTCAATCGTCCCAAATTTGCAATTATGAATCCGGAATTAACGTATACCCTACCAAAGTATCAGATTGCCTGTGGAATTGTAGATATTATGATGCATACCTTGGAGCGTTATTTTGTAAAGGATCTTAATAATCAATTGACGGATGAGATTGCAGAAGGATTGCTTCGTACAGTTATTGCTAATGGAATGGTGGCAATGGAGAATCCAACAGATTATCAGGCAATGAGCGAATTGATGTGGTGTGGAAGTATTTCACATAATGGTTTGACGGGCCTAGGAGGAGAAAAAGGATTCGAAGTGCATAAGATGGGACACGTACTAGGAGCAAAGTATGATGTAGCACATGGAGCAAGTCTTTCCACAATCTGGGCATCGTGGGCAAGATATGTCTATCAGACAGATGCAAGTAGATTTGCACGTTATGCCCATAAAGTATGGGGAATACAAGAGACAGATGTTGAGAGTGATGCATTAACGGGAATACAAAAGACAGAGGATTATTTTCAATCATTAGAGATGCCGACATCTTTTGCAACGTTAGGAATCAAAGAATTATCTGAGGGAGAATTAAAAGACCTTGGAAATCAAGCAACAGCAAACCGAACAATAACCATCTCAATGTTTAGACCGTTAGATGCGGATGATGTATATCAGATTTATAAAATGGCTAATAAGTAACGCCCCCAATTAGTTGATAACTGACATTTGTTTTAATAATTAAAAAACTCCTGCTTCTTGTGCATTGAGAGCCGGAGTTTTTCTTCTTTTTGGGTGAATGCATGAAATTATTTCAGATATATGATACAATATCCGAAGGAGAATATGTGATGAATATGAGAGTGAAAAAAGCGAGTGCGTTATCGACGCAGGAAGTAGATTGGAAAAGTTTTTACCATGGTGTGTTTCTATTAGTCATACCGATGGCAATTCAGAATTTAATTAATGTAGGAGTTTCAGCAGCAGATGTTATCATGCTTGGACGTGTAGGCGAGAAAGTCTTATCGGGGGCATCGTTGGCAGGACAGGTACAGTTTGTGATGACACTGATATTCTATGGTATTACTTCTGGAATTACAGTTATGACAGCTCAGTACTGGGGAAAAGGTGATACCCGTACGATAGAGAAGATACTGGGAATTGGCTTGGTGTCGGGTGTTTTTGCAGGAACGATATTTACAGTAGCGGCATTGGTGATGCCGGAGAATTTGATGCGCATTTTTACTACAGATAGTGTGGTGATTGCAGAAGGTGTTAAGTATCTTCGTATTATTGCGTGTTCTTATATATTAATGGCAATTACACAGGTATATCTGAATGTGATGCGCAGCATTGAGCGTGTGGTGGTTGCAACTGTTGTATATACGTCTTCACTTGGGGTCAATGTTTTAATCAACGCACTTTTAATCTTTGGACTTTGTGGATTTCCAAAGATGGGAATTCAAGGTGCTGCAATCGGAACATTAATTGCAAGATTGGTAGAAACATTGATTGTGTTTTTCTATGCATTGAAGATGAATCGTGTCGTGAGAATTAGATGGAAAGATTGTATCCATTTTGATAAAATCTTATTAAGGGACTATATGATCTACGCAATGCCGGTTATTATTAATGAAATGATGTGGGGACTTGGATTTTCTACAAACTCTGCTATTATAGGTCATCTTGGAAGTGCGGCCGTAGCGGCAAATGCAGTGGCGCAGGTGGCGCGACAATTATCCACGGTAATTGTATTTGGGATTAGTAATGCGACAGCAATCTATCTAGGCAAAACGATTGGAGAAAAAAAATATGAGCATGCAAAATTGTATGGTGCAAAATTTCTAAAACTCAGTTTGATTACAGGACTGATAGCGGGAGCTTGCATCTTGATTGCAGCCCCAATTGCCAATGCGAATTTGGTACTTTCTGTACGTGCAAAAGAATATCTACAATTTATGTTCTTTGTAATGTCTTATTTTACAGTATCTCAATCCATTAATTCTACCTTGATTGTAGGTGTATTTCGGTCGGGTGGAGATATTAAATTTGCATTAGTTGTAGACACTGTTATTATGTGGTGTGGATCTATTACAATTGGTGCTATTGCGGCATTTGTATTTCATTGTAATGTACATATAGTTTATGTTATATTAATGAGTGATGAGGTATTAAAATTGCCCATTACAATCAAACGATTTTTCAGTTACAAGTGGTTAAAAAATGTAACTAGAGAGATAGAATATAAGGAATAACACAGCGAATTCAAGGTAGCCATTTTCGTGAAGTAATTCCATAAATCAAGAGAGGAGAATGAATGTATGTTATTTTTAAACAAATCAGATATTGAAAAATCAGTTGATTTGAATGGTATGATGGATCAGATTGAGGAGGCATATCGTATCTTTGCATCGGGAGAATATTATATGCCACCACGTCCAACGGTTGTACATAAAGATAAGACACTATTGTATATGCCATGTTTTGTCAACGACAGTTTTGGAACGAAGATATTGACGGTATTTCCTGAGAATTCTAAGCTTGGTTTGCCGGCGATAGATGGTCTTATGTTAATGAATGATTATGAGACAGGAAAGCCCGTAGCAATGTTAGATGGACAAACGGTAACGGCGTATCGAACCGGAGCAGTTGGAGGGGTTGGAATTCGCCATCTTTCCAGAAAAGATTGTCATACAGTAGGGATTGTTGGAGCAGGAGTGCAAGGATTTTATCAGGCTCTTTACGCATGTGTTGCACGAGAAATCCACACCGTATATGTATTTAACCATAGTGATAGAGATTTGACGGCATACTTGAAAAATTTAGAAGAAGCCATTGGAAATTCACATACAAAAGTGATACAATGTAAGTCGATAGAAGAATTAGTAAAACAAAGTGAAATTATCTGTACTGCAACGCCGGCAGAAACACCGGTGCTACCGAATGATAAAGCGTTATTAAGAGGGAAGTGTATCATCGCTATAGGCTCGTACAAACCAACGATGCGAGAGATTCCAGATGCAATATGGGATCTTGTAGACCATGTGTATACGGAATTGGAATTTGCTTGTGAAGAAAGTGGCGATTTGAGTCAGCCACTGGAAGAGAAGAGGCTTAAGATGGAACAGGTTCGATATATGGATGCGTATTTGTCTTCTGGAGTAGATGAAGATGAGATTACCAAACAGACGACTTATTTTAAATCAGTAGGAATGGGACTTTTTGACTTGTGTATTGCAAAAAAAATTATGACAGATGCAAAAGAACAAGGAATAGGACAACAGATAGTCATGTAACTAATTCGTATTTTAGAAAAGGAGAATATTATGAATATTATTTCAACAGAAAAAGCACCAAAAGCATTAGGACCTTATTCACAAGGCTATGTACATGCAGGAATTTTTTATTCGGCAGGTCAGATTCCAATTAATCCGGCAACAGATTCCGTAGAAACAACTTCTATTGAAGGACAAACGGAACAAGTGTGTAAGAATTTTGAGGAAGTATTAAAAGCAGCAGGTACTTCGTTTGATAAGGTTCTTAAGACAACTTGCTTTTTAAGTGATATGGCTGATTTTGCTGCATTTAACGAAGTGTACGCAAGATACTTCACATCAAAACCAGCAAGAAGTTGTGTGGCAGTAAAAACTTTACCTAAGAATGTTTTGTGTGAAGTGGAACTAATTGCAGCAGTAGAGTAAACAAATAGAATAGAAACAGGAGGATTAAACATTATGGCAGAAGAATACAATGAGGGGTGTTCTCCAGATGCGTGTTCTAGTTGTGCGCATGCGGATTCTTGTGAAAGTAAACAAGAAGATTTAAAAGCCCCGGCAAATCAATTTTCACAAATAAAGAAAGTAATTGGAGTTATTAGTGGGAAAGGTGGAGTTGGTAAATCGATGGTTACAGCTTCGCTGGCAAGAGCAATGCGAACACAAGGGTATGAGGTTGGAATCTTAGATGCGGATATTACGGGACCATCGATTCCAAAGATGTATGGCATTCATGAACATGCACAGGGAAGTGAAGATGGAATGTTTCCTTGCACTGCACAAGATGGAACGCGTATTATGTCTGTTAACCTGTTATTGGAAGCAGAAGACTCTCCGGTTATATGGCGTGGACCTATAATTGCAGGAGTGGTTACCCAATTTTGGACAGATGTAATGTGGGGAGATTTAGATTATCTATTTGTAGACATGCCACCGGGAACGGGAGATGTTCCACTAACGGTATTCCAATCCCTTCCTGTAGATGGGGTAGTTATTGTAACATCACCACAGGATTTAGTTCAGATGATTGTGAAAAAAGCGTATAATATGGCAAAGCAGATGAATATTCCGGTACTGGGTATTGTAGAGAACTATAGCTATCTAGAATGTCCAGAGTGTGGAAAGAAAGTTTCGGTGTTTGGAGAAAGTCATATTGAAGAAATTGCAAAAGAGTTGGAAATTGAGATTTTAGCAAAGATGCCAATTGATCCCAAACTTGCCGAAGTAGTAGAAAATGAAAAATTCTATGAGATTGAAAATGAATATTTACTTGACGCAGCTACAAAGTTATAATTGTACTACTGTGTACAAAAAAGAACACAAAATATAGTCCTTAAAAAAGACATTCCAAATGAGGTGTGCAGTGTGTACTGACAACAATCTTTGGAATGTCTTTTTTTAATAGATAGAATCTATAATTTGATTTTAATAATATCAATATCCAAATCCCATAAGAATTTGTCAAGATCTTTAAATGACAAAAATACAGTGGCAGTGTTTTCTAATGGGTGAATCCCAAGACTTTTTTCGCGAGATAAGTCTTTATCTATAAAAAATTCAACCAGATGTTCAGTATCATTCATCAATCCAAAAGGAGATACGGAACCTTGTGTAAGACCAAGGTATTTTTCCAGACGTTCTTCGGAAGCAAAACTTAGATTTCCGGCACCTAAAGTTACTCCTAATTTTTTTAAGTCTACGGATTTTTTTTCATCAAGAGTAACAAGAAAGTGACGTTTCCCTTTAGAATCACGAAGGAATAAATTCTTACATAACGTTCCTTTTTGTGGTAAGCCAAGTTTATCCATATCTTCCATCGTGTGAACAGGCTCATGTTCTACGACTTCGTATTTAATCTTAAGGGTGTCGAGTGCATCATATACACGTTGTTTTTGATTCATATCAGTGTTCCTTTCTTGAGGGGTTAATGAGGATATTGCACAACAATATTTGCAGTAATCATACAGTCTCCAGTGTTTTTATAAGTGTATTCGTCAAATGCGTTGTAAGAGGCAGAATCTCCGGCTTCCAGAATATACTCAAAATCTTTAAACAGCAAGGTGAGTTGTCCACTGTAAACGGTAATAAATTCTCTTGTTCCGGGAATCTGTTGATTGCCATCCATTTGTCCCTCTATGTCAAATTCGAAATCAAAGATTTCAAAATCATGTCCTTCTTGAAAGCTAAATACAGGATAGAGGCGATATCGGCCTTCGTCACCAAAGAGAGGCGAAATTTCTTTTTTGCAGGTTTTTGAAAATGGGATTTGTTTTTTTGCTGTAAATGCAGTGACCGGCATTTTAAGTCCCAAAGCTAATTTGTAAACAGTAGAGATAGTAGGGTTTACTTCACCACGTTCTAGTTGACTTAACATACTTTTGCTAATATGTGTTAAGGCGCTGACTTGGTCTAGGCTCAGATTTTTAGATTTGCGAATTTCTTTTAAATTTGTGGCAATTAATTCATTTAAATTTTCCAAAGAATCCCTCCATGTTCTGTATGTAAGATTTTTATTTATTATAATATATATACGTACCGGTGTAAAGAGGGAAATAAAAGTAGAGATCATGTACGAAGGGGGAAAAAAGAAATCCTTATGTGTTATGAGAGCGATATGGATCTTAAATAGCAATTTTAATGAAGTTTATAGTTTTTTTAGTTGCAACTTGTTTGGAAGCGAAGTAAGATATATTGTGTAATGGTTTTGAAGAAAGAGAGGATATTGTAAGATGCAAGAAACAGATCCAAATAAGCGAGTTTGGCGAATTCTAACTCCTATTTTTATACAGTGGGGAATGTCTTTTGTTGGAAGCATGTGTATAAGCATATGGTTGATGGCAAAATCATTTCCTCAATTAATGGCGGCAAGCACAGATCAGTCCCAACTGACCAAGTTGATGAATGAGATGATGGAGGAGATGTTGCGGTATTCTGTAGAGATTACAATTATTACAGCAGCGTTGACGATTCCAGTAGTATTATGGATGTTTTTAAGTGACAGAAAAAAAGAAAAACTAGCAGGATTGGTGATTGCAAAAAAAGCACCACTATGGCAATATGGTATCCTGCTTGTCATGGGTGTAGTAGTGTGTCTGGGACTGAATAATGTATTGACATTACTAAATCTGGTACTATCCAGTGCTCAATATCAAGATGCATCTGAGCAACTGTATTCTATTAAGTTTGGGCTACAATTGATTAGTTGGGGGTTATTGCTTCCGATTGCGGAGGAACTTATTTTTAGAGGGTTGATATATAAAAGATTAAGAGAATATAGTAGCGTTATAAAGGCTGCTTGTTTTTCTGCACTTTTATTTGGTGTATATCATGGAAATCTTATTCAAGGGATTTATGCTTTCATTATTGGAGGGATATTAGCTTATGTGTACGAAACTTATGGCTCTATTAAAGCACCAATTTTTCTACATGTGGTTGTAAATGTAACCTCTATTATGGCAACAAAATATGATTTGTTTATATGGATGTTTAAAGAACCACTGCGCGTAGGTATTGTGTCGGCAGTATGTGCAGGAGTGGGAGCGAGTATGTATGTGCTTATTCAGAAACTAAATAAGGATATGCAAGAAACAAAGGATATACAAGAAGCAAACTAAATGTTACGAAAATGTTAAAAAGTATTGCAAAATGGCATATAATATACTATACTGACCTTATATAATGACATGATTTATTATGTAAGCAAAGAGATAGGATGGATGAATGATGAAAAAAATTGGGAGAGTTATAATCACAACTGTGTTAGCAAGTTCGTTAGTGGTGACACCGGTCTTTGCTGCACCAAGTATAGATAATTTGAAAGATAGTAAGGCAGCAGCACAAAGTGAAGCCAATTCACTTCAGACAGAGTTAAAAGAATTATTGGGTAAAATGAATCAATTAGAAAGTAATTTGATTATAAAGGGTCAAGAAGTAGAAAAAGCCACTACAGAGTTAGCAGTAGCGAAAGAAAAAGAAGAAAAACAATATAATGACATGAAGTTACGCATTAAATATATGTATGAAGCGGGTAATACTGGATTTGCGGAAAAGATTCTCACGGCCGATAGTATAAGTGAGGTGTTAAATCAAGCGGAATATGCTCAAACAGTTCACTCATATGATCGGAAGATGCTTACGGAGTATGTCAAAACGAAAGAACAGGTTGCAACACTTAAAAGTTCTTTAGAGACAGAGATGTCTAATATAGAAAGTATGCAATCAGAGTTTGAAACGAAAGAAGCATCTTTGAATACAACCTTAGAGACTAAACGAGAAGAAGTAGCTAATTTTGATGAGGAGATCCAGACAGCGGCGGCGGCAGTAGCGGCTGCAGCAGCAAAGGCACAAGAAACAAGTAATGCGAATAAAACAAATAACGGAGGAACCGGGAATTCCAACAATCATAATGAGAATGACACCGATGATAGTGGCTCTTCTAATGGTGGAAGTCAAGGAAATACAAGTACTGCACAGGGAATTGTCAATGCGGCGTATGGATATATTGGCGTTCCATATGTATATGGTGGGGTTTCTAGCAGCGGTTTGGATTGTTCGGGACTTGTAATGCTTGCACATCGAGCAGTTGGGATAGGATTGCCTCATAGTTCCGGCGCTCAAGGTGGTGGCGGAAGAGCTGTAAGTCGTGGAGAAGCTCAAGCGGGTGATGTTGTTTGCTATGCAGGACATGTTGGGATTTATCTTGGTGGTGGTTCCATGATTCATGCACCAAAACCAGGAGATAAAGTGAAGGTTGCGGCTGTATATGGCTCGCCATGGTATAGACGCTATTGGTAGACACAACAAAGGGGAAAAGATATGAAAAAACGGATAGGAAGAATCTTTTTGGTCGTAACACTGACTTGTTCTATGATTGTAACACCGGTATTTGCAACGCCCTCTGTGAATGATATAAAAGAAAATAAGAAAGCAGCGGAAAGCCAGGTGGGTTCTTTGCAATCTGAACTTACAGCACTTGTAGGAAAGATCGATATTTTAGAATCGGACTTGATTACAAAAGGGGAAGAAGTATTACAGGCAGATGCAGATTTAAAAGAAGCACAAATAAAGCAAGAAAAGCAATATGATGATATGAAATTGCGTATTAAATATATGTATGAAGCGGGAAATTCAACATACTTGGAAAAATTATTATCATCTACAAGTATTTCGGAACTTTTGAATCAAGCTGAATATGTACAAAATGTACATAAATATGATAGGAAAATGTTACGGGAGTATGTAGATACAAAGGATCAGATAGCAACGCTTAAGACCACATTAGAGGGTGAGATGTCTAATATGGAGACGATGCAATCCGATTTAGAAA
The DNA here is from genome assembly GCA_036656795.1 of Lachnospiraceae bacterium. Taxonomy (GTDB): domain Bacteria; phylum Bacillota; class Clostridia; order Lachnospirales; family Lachnospiraceae; genus CAUPWF01. Next base: position 143,440 of record JAVXHR010000001.1, read on the forward strand.
TGCAACAAAAAAGTTTGAGTAATACAATAGAAACAAAAAAGGTGGAAGTAGCTAATTTTGATGAACAATTGCAAGCAGCAGTTGCAGAGGCCAATCGAGTGGCCGAGGCGGAGGCACAAGCTCGTGCGCAGGCTACAGCAAGTAGACCATCTAACAATAGACCATCTAATAATAATCCGTCTAATAATAAACCGACCGATAAAAATGATAATTCCAATCAAAATGTTAATCCACCAAGTGGAAGTGGAGGAAGTGCAGTTGTATCGTATGCTATGCAATTTCTTGGGAATCCATACGTATATGGGGGGACAAGTTTGACTAATGGAACAGATTGTTCGGGATTCACGATGGGTGTATATAAAGCATTTGGTATATCTCTTCCACGTTCTTCAAGTGCACAACGTTCTGCAGGGCGAGGTGTTAGCTATGAAGAGGCACAACCGGGAGACCTTATCTGTTACGATGGTCATGTAGCAATCTATACAGGAGGTGGTGGAATTGTACATGCTTCTAGTCCAAAAGTTGGTATTATAACCGGTAACGCAACGTACCGTACTATTTTAGCAGTTAGACGTATTTTATAAGTACAAGAGCAACTTATGAGACAAATTTAGCGATTTGACGTTATTGGTAAATATAATTAAGTGGATCCTTTAAATTTCAGTATGAGATTTGAAGGATCCTTTTCAATTAGTATCCTAATTTTACATGGCATTTTTATCAAAAGTTCTTGCATATATGGAGGATACTATGCTATACTATCAAGGTCGCAAAAAACACGTATGTGGATGCTCTTAAGGGTGCCAATTTCAAAGAAATGGTCTTAAGGGAGAATAGAAACATACGGAAGTCAAAACCAAAACGGAGGATACAAACATGAGTGTTATTTCAATGAAACAATTATTAGAAGCAGGTGTGCATTTTGGACATCAAACAAGAAGATGGAACCCTAAGATGGCTGAATACATCTACACAGAGAGAAACGGAATCTATATCATTGACTTACAAAAATCAGTAGGTAAAGTAGATGATGCTTATAATGCAATCTCAGATGTAGCAACAGATGGTGGAACAATTCTTTTTGTTGGAACAAAAAAACAGGCACAAGATGCTATTAAAGCAGAAGCAGAACGTTGTGGAATGTTCTATGTAAATGAAAGATGGTTAGGTGGTATGCTAACGAACTTTAAGACCATTCAAGGTAGAATCAGACGTTTGAAAGATATTGAAAGAATGTCAGAAGATGGGACATTTGATGTATTACCTAAAAAAGAAGTATTAGAACTTAAAAAAGAATGGGATAAATTAGAGAAAAATTTAGGCGGAATTAAAGATATGAAAAAAGTTCCAGATGCAATTTTTATTGTAGATCCTAAAAAAGAAAGAATTTGTGTACAAGAAGCACATACATTGGGAATTCCTTTGATTGGTATTGCTGATACAAACTGTGATCCGGAAGAATTGGATTTTGTTATTCCAGGTAATGACGATGCTATTAGAGCGGTAAAATTAATAGTAGCTAAAATGGCAGATGCTGTTATTGAAGCAAACCAAGGAGCTACTGGTTCAGAAGAAGTATACGAAGAAGCGGTAACAGAAGAAGCTTAAGCATAATATAGGAGACATTTTTAACCAGGATTGTCTCATAATAAATCTATGGAGGATAATAAACATGGCAATTACAGCAAGCATGGTAAAAGAATTAAGAGAAATGACAGGCGCAGGAATGATGGACTGTAAAAAAGCTCTTGGTGAAACCAATGGAAATATGGAAGAGGCAGTTGAATATCTCAGAAAGAACGGACAGGCAAAAGCAGAAAAGAAAGCTGGAAGAATTGCAGCTGAAGGGCTTGTAAAAGCAATTGTGAAAGATAATAAAATTGCTGCTATCGTAGAAGTTAATTCTGAAACAGATTTTGTCGCAAAGAATGAAGAATTTCAAACATTTGTAGCAGATGTTGCAGAACAAGCAATTGAAACATCGGCAACAGATATTGATACATTTTTAGCTGAGGCATGGAATGTTGATACATCTAAGACGGTAAAGAATGCATTGACAGATAAGATCGCAATTATTGGTGAGAACTTAAACATTAGACGATTTGAAAAAATTGAAACAGATGGTTGTGTAGTGCCTTATATTCATGGTGGTGGAAGAATTGGTGTATTAGTTGAAGCTGATACTGATGTTATCAATGATGAAGTGAAAACATGCCTTAAGAACCTGGCAATGCAAGTAGCTGCAATGTCACCAAAGTATGTATCACAAGCAGAAGTATCGAATGAATATAAAGAACATGAAAAAGGAATCTTGTTAGCACAGGCTAAATTGGAGAATCCAAACAAGCCAGATAATATTATCGAAAAGATGATTATTGGACGTTTAAACAAAGAGATGAAAGAAATTTGTCTTTTAGAGCAAGCGTATGTACAAGATTCAGATATTACGGTTGGTAAATATGTAGAACAGATGGCGGTTAAAGCTGGTGCAACAATTACAATCAAAAGATTTATTCGATTTGAGACCGGAGAAGGTCTTGAAAAGAAAAGTGAAGATTTTGCAGCAGAAGTGGCAGCACAGATGGGTCAATAATTTAAATTTCATAACGAATCTTGAATCCCCGGAGAAGCTTGAATTTACAGGCACTTCGGGGGTTTTTCATATATATAGAAAAGCAAAGATAAAATATTTAAAAATGTTTGTAACGAAACTATCTTTTCTTCGACTAACCTATGAAAAGAAGGAGGTGAGCAGTTCTGGACTATGAAAAATTATATCATTCATATTATTTGCAAGTGTATTCTTATGTTATGACAATTATAAAAAATCAGTCTTATGCAGAAGAAATAACCCAAAATACTTTTTTTAAAGCGATGACCACAAAAAAACAATTTAAAGGTAATTCAAGTGAATTCACATGGTTATGTGGAATTGCAAAACATCTTGCGATTGATGAATGTCGAAAAAACACAAAGTTAACGGAATTAGATGAAACGGTGTCAACATCAACAGTTGATATAGAAAAGGCAACAGAAGATAAAGATACTGCTCTTCAAATTCATCTGATTCTTCACGAACTGCAAGAACCCTATAAAGAAGTGTTTCAGTTAAGAGTGTTCGGAGAATTATCATTTTCAGAAATAGGGATGATTTTTCAAAAAACAGAAAACTGGGCGAGAGTTACTTATCATAGGGCGAGACTAAAAACTCAAGAAAGGATGGTAGAAAATGAACAAAAATAATTTTAATGAATGTGATATTGTGCAAGACTTACTTCCTCTTTATTATGATGATGCTTGCACTTTGGCTAGTAGAAAAATGGTGGAACAGCATTTGCTGAGTTGCGAGAAATGCAGAAAAACATACGAAGAACTGAAAAACACTACGATTGATACAGTGATGAAAAGTGAGTCAGCAGGTATTTTAGAAAGACATGCAAGGAAAGAAAGAAATATGGCATACAAAGCAGGAATTGTAATAGCTCTCTTACTATTGGTTCCGATTGTGATTACGTTCATTGTATCAATGCATAGTGGTGGTGGGTTAGGAGTTTTGGCAGTATTAGTGGCTTCTATGATGTTGGTAGCTTCATTGACAGTTGTTCCACTCATTTCTAAACAAAAAAGATTGACAAAAAGTATATTAGCAAGTGTTATAGCACTACTTCTTATATTCTTTTTTGTAGATCGAATGAATGGAGGAGGACAATTTGTTTTGTGGTCAATACCAACGATTTTCGGATTATCCATTGTATTTTTTCCATTGGCAATTATAAATATAACATTGCCACCAATTCTGTCAGATAAAAAAGCATTGATTACAATGGTATGGGATACATTATGGCTCTTTCTTACAATTTTTGAAGTCTGTAATTATTCAGGGGACGTAGAGGGAATGAAAGCGGGTTATACGGTTGCAATTATTCTTATGGTGGGAGTATGGCTTGTTTTTCTGGTAGCGAGGTATATTCCGGTAAATGCATGGATAAAAGCCGGAATAATTTCAATTATAAGTTGTATTTGGACAGTATTTACAAATGATATGTATGCGTATTTTATGGAACATAAAAAACAACTGACAATTCTTGCAACGAATTTTTCTGACTGGTCGAATATAACTTGTTTTAATGCGAATGTCTTCACTTTAATCTTAATCTTTGGAGGCATAGTAGGTGGTTTATTATTAGTATACGGAATTATCAATATGAAACAAAAAAGATAGAAGCTTAATGCTAAATTAATAATAGTAACTGTTATAATTATGTGATTTAGTCACGGAACAATATGAAAAACGTGGTATGATAAAGTCAATAAAAATAAGTTGTCAAAAGGAGGCTGCAAAATGAAAAAATATGTATGTTCAATCTGTGGTTATATCTACGATGAAGCCACAGGAATTCCCAAAGCCAATATTGCACCAAATACAAGATGGGATGATATTCCCAGTGATTGGGTATGTCCATTATGTGGGGCAGCAAAGTCTGCGTTTCACGAAGAAGATGTGGTTGTAGTTGCTGAAAAACCGGTAACGGCTATGAAACCAATGGGTAATATAAAAGAACTTTCAGCGCTAGAAATGAGTGCTCTTTGCTCTAATCTAGCAAGAGGCTGTGAAAAACAGTATAAAATGGAAGAGGCAGGTCTTTTTACAGAACTCGCAACATTTTTTAAGAGTTCAGTGTCGCCTTATAGTGAACCTACATCAAGTCAACTTCTTGAATTAATTGAAAAAGACTTAGAAGAGGGATTCTTAACAGCCAATGCAGTATCGGCAGATGCAAAAGACCGTGGTGCTATGCGTGCTTTAGTGTGGAGTGAAAAGGTTACTCGCATGCAACAGTCCATTCTAGCCAGATATGAAAAAGAAGGCAATAAAATGTTGGAAAATACGGGAGTCTACGTGTGTACAATATGCGGATTCTTGTACTTAGGTGATACTGCACCACAGATATGCCCTGTATGTAAGGTACCAAGCTGGAAATTCGAAAAGATAGAAGGGAGAGCGTAATTATGTCTGAAAAATATGCAGTTAGAAATATACGACTTTGTACGAAGGATTGTATCTGCCTTTATGTATGCCCTACAGGAGCAACAGATACAGAGAATAGTATTATTGATGTAGACAAGTGTATAGGTTGTGGAGTGTGTGCCAATGCATGTCCATCGGGAGCGATTTCTATGGTGCCGACAGTTCTTCCACCCCAACAAGAACATACAGAAACTGTTACGAAATGTCTTCGTGCATTGTTCCATAGTAAGTCAGAACAAGAACATATTGCCAGTGGAATGCCCGGTAAATTAGCGCTTGCCATTGAAAAATCAAATCGGATTATGGCAGAAGATATTATTCGTGAAGCAGGTTATATGTTACCACAAAGCAAGAATACGAATGATTTCCTTAAAGAACTATTAAAGAAGCAAGACAAGACAGAATTCCCATATGATGTTATTGAAAAATTACTAGCAAAGCTAGACATCAATGATGTAAGATAAAGAGTAAGTAGAGAGAATATCCCTTCATCCCAATCGCATAGTTTTATATGATTTGAATTTGATACAGGAATGTGCTAAAATAAAGAAAATAAAAGAAAGCGATGGCACATATTACAATGATGAAAAAGATGAAAATTAGAGCAAGGTTACAAAGTTGTTTTTTAATAATATTAATATTTATGGTGTTAATTGGAATGTTTGCTTTGATGGGATTGAAGTATGCTAATAAGAATTTAGATAATTTTATCAACCATTCCTTTGCCGCAGATACGGCAGTGAAGATGTGCCGAATTGAGACCAACGTTGCGGCGAGGACAATCAGAGAGATGCTGATTGATCCCAACACAGATATGTATGATGACTATAAGGCAAAAGTAGATGAAAATGTAGCATCTATAAAAGATAATTTGGTGACTTTAGAGAAAAGTTATCAGAAGAATGATGGATTGGTCAACAAATATTCGGAAGCTTTAACTGCCTGGACAGATATAGGATATCGGGCAATTGAACAGATTGAACAAGGTGATCATGAAGTCGCAACAAAGACATTATTAGAAGAATGTGTGCCTGCGTTACAGAATCTAGTAGATATTGCAAAAGAAATTAATGACAATACAGTGGCACTACAAGAAGTTGCATTAGATGAAAATGAGCATAATGTAAATGTTGTAAGTGGTGGTGTAGTGGTTAGTATGGCAATTGCAATTATAATTAGTATTATCTTATCGCTGAAGGTTACAAAGAGTATTGTGGTGCCAATCAAAGAAGTGGAAGATGCAGCAGCCCAATTGGCACATGGACATTTGGACAGTACGATTATCTATGAGTCCAAAGATGAAGTTGGATGCCTGGCAGAGAGTATGCGTTCAAGTATGCATACATTATCTTCCTATATTGAGGACATTGATACCGTGATAGAATCTATGGCACAAGGGGATTTTAATATATCATTGTCACAATCCTTTTTAGGCGATTTTGAGAATATAGAAAAGTCTTTGAATACATTTATACAACAGATGTCAGATACTTTATCTAACATAGATGTGGCATCAGATCAGGTGGCAAGTGGAGCAGGGCAGGTTTCTGATGGTGCACAGGAATTATCACAAGGAGCAACGGAGCAGGCAAGTGGTATTGAGATGCTTTCCAATACAATTAAGGGGATTGCAGATCAAGTGAATACCAATGCCAACAATGCAAAAATTGCGAATGAACTTTCCACAGAAGCAGGAGAAGAAATTGAAAAAGGTCGAATGCACATGGAAGATATGATTGTGGCGATGAAGGATATTTCGGCGAAGTCAGAGGAAATAAGTAAAATCATTAAAACAATTGATGACATTGCATTTCAGACGAATATCTTAGCCTTGAATGCAGCGGTGGAAGCGGCAAGAGCAGGTACAGCAGGAAAAGGGTTTGCGGTTGTTGCAGATGAAGTCCGAAATCTAGCACAGAAATCAGCACAAGCAGCTAGTAGTACCACTGATTTGATTAAAGGTTCCGTTATTGCAGTGGAGCGTGGGACTACGATTGCAGATGCAACGGCACAGGCGCTGTCAGCAATTGTTGAAAAAACAATGGCTGTTGATACCAATATTGAGAAAATATCAGCGGCTTCGTCAGATCAGGCCAATGCAATTGTAGAAGTAACACAAGGAGTAGAACAGATTGCATCTGTAATTCAGACAAACTCAGCAACAGCAGAAGAAAGTGCAGCGGCAAGTGAAGAACTCAGTGGACAATCACAGATATTAAAAGATCTGGTGAGCAGATTCCAGTTAAAAAAGTAAGATGAAAAGAACAAATACAATGGTTCAAGGACCCATATGGAAAGAATTGTTATTATTTTCAATTCCCTTGATTTTGGGTAATTTATTTCAACAGTTATATAACACAGTAGACTCTATTATTGTGGGGAATTATATTGGAAGTGAGGCACTTGCGGCGGTGGGCTCCAGTGGTTCTCTTATTAATTTACTGATCGGATTTTGTGTGGGGACTTCCGCCGGAGCGGGAGTAGTTATTTCTCAATGCTATGGAGCACAGGATTCAGATAAGATCAAAGAGTCGGTACATACAACATTAGCTATTGCAGTAGTTGCAGGAGTAGTGATGTCTATTATGGGCATCTTATTAACGCCAGCGATTTTACGAATGATGGGAACACCTGTAGAGGTATTACCGGATTCTATTCTGTATTTACGTATTTATTTTGCGGGCATGTTTTTCAATATTATCTATAATATGGCAGCTGGAATATTAAATGCAGTTGGTAATTCGAAACGTTCTCTTATCTATCTTGCAATTGCAGCTTGCTCAAATATCGTGTTGGATCTGATATTTGTAGTATATTTGGGAATGGGAGTTGAAGGGGTTGCACTGGCAACAGATATTAGTCAGATGATATCTGCATTTTTTGTGATTCGATTTTTAATTAAAAGTAAGGAATCTTATCATGTTGTATTGCGGGAAATACGATTGCGAAAGGAAATGGCACTTCGCATTATTAAGATTGGGATTCCTACCGGGATTCAGAATATTGTAATTTCTTTTTCTAATGTGATTGTACAGTCCAGTATTAATAGCTTTGGTGCATATGCAATGGCCGGATTTGCTGCATATATCAAAATAGATGGGTTTAATATCTTACCGGTTTTAAGTTTTAGTATGGCAGCCACTACTTTTGCAGGACAGAATATTGGTGCAGGAAAATATGACCGTGTGAAAAAAGGAATGCGCACTTCTGTTCTTATGGGAGTATTATATGCGCTAGGCACCGGTTTCTTGATTCTTTGTTTTAATGCGAAGATACTCGGTGTATTTACGGATAATCAAGAGGTAATTGGATATGGAGTTCAGATGATGCATTATTTTTGCCCATTTTATTTTGTATTATCGGCGATGCATATATTAGCAGGTACAATTCGAGGAACAGGAAAAACAATTCAACCCATGCTTATCTTTTTGGGAAGTCTGTGTGTATTTAGAATTCTTTGGATTGCAGTTACGATGAGTATTAAACATGATATTAAGTATATATTCATGGCATATCCGGTATCTTGGATTGTGGGTGCAATTGTTATGATATGGTATACTTGTAAGGGTAAATGGTTGAAAGAACTTGTAAAACAATAAAAAGTGACATAAAGAGGGTATATTCCAAATTTTTGGAATATACCCTCTTTATGTTTTAGTGTTCTATATTTATATTTTACATATATTTAACAGAAGTATGATTTTAGATTTTACAAAGATTGCATATAATAAGCCTCGTAAAGATGAAAAAGAAAAAGAAAATGAAAACAGAAAAAGAGGAGAAATGAATATGAAAAAGAAAAAGTTTATAACACTATTGCTTGTAGGAACAATGGTAGCAACTGTGGCAACTGGATGTGGAACAAAAAAAGAAAATGGGAAAGAAGCTAAGAAAGCATGGGACACAGCTAACGATATTACTGTTGTATCAAGAGAAGATGGTTCTGGAACAAGAGGTGCTTTTATTGAACTGTTTGGAATAGAGGAAAAAGATGCAGATGGTAAAAAAGTGGATCATACAACAGAAGAGGCGAATATTACAAATAGCACTGCTGTTATGATGTCAACTGTAAAAGGAAATGAATATGCGATTGGTTATATTTCACTGGGTTCTTTAGATGACAGTGTGAAAGCAATTAAAATTGATGGGGCAGAAGCAACGCCTGAGCATATTAAAAGTGATACGTATAAGATTTCAAGACCATTTAATATTGTCACAAAAGATGCCATCAGCCCGGTAGCACAAGATTATATGAATTATATTATGAGTGTAGAGGGACAAAAGGTGGTAGCAGAAGAAGGATATATTCCGATAGATACAACGGACACTTATGCAGGAAGTCAGGCGGAAGGAAAGGTTGTAGTTGCAGGATCATCGTCTATTACACCGGTTATGGAGAAATTAAAAGAAGCGTATATGAAGATAAATACAAAGGCACAAATCGAGATTCAACAAAGTGATTCCACAACAGGTGTTACATCAACGGTAGAAGGAATCTGTGATATTGGTATGGTATCTAGAGAACTAAAAGCAGAAGAGACAGGCATTAAGGCAACTGTGATAGGTTTGGATGGTATTGCGGTAGTAGTTAATAAGAACAGTGCAGTTACAGAACTTACAAGTGACCAAGTAAAATCAATCTTTAAAGGAGATGTTATGACTTGGGATGAGGTAGTAAAATAACATGAAAGCATGGAAAGAAAAATTTATGCAGGGGGTGTTCTTTCTTGCAGCATGTACGTCTATATTGGCGGTAGCACTCATCTGTATCTTTCTTTTTGCAAATGGGATTCCGGCAATCAAAGAAATTGGTATATTCCAATTTCTTTTGGGCGAAACATGGAAGCCAAGTAATGACATCTATGGGATATTGCCAATGATTATGGGCAGCATTTATGTAACGGCAGGAGCAATTACAATAGGAGTACCAACAGGTGTATTAACTGCTATATTCATGGCAAACTATTGTCCTAAGAAGATCTATCCGCTTTTGAAATCGGCAACAGAATTGTTAGCAGGAATTCCATCGGTAGTGTATGGTTTTTTTGGACTGATTGTTTTAGTACCGTTCATCAGAGAACTCTATGGAGGAAATGGAAGTAGTATGTTGACGGCATCAATCCTTTTAGGAATTATGATATTGCCAACCATTATAGGTGTTACAGAATCTGCAATCCGAATGGTTCCAAAGGATTATTATGAAGGTTCCTTAGCACTAGGTGCAACACATGAAAGGAGTATCTTTGCAGTAGTACTTCCGGCGGCCAAATCAGGTGTAGTAGCAGGGGTTGTGCTTGGAATTGGACGTGCAATTGGTGAAACGATGGCAGTAATCATGGTTGCAGGTAATCAAGCCAGAATGCCGGCAGGTCTGGTACGTGGAGTACGTACATTAACTGCTAATATTGCGTTAGAGATGGGATATGCTGCCGAATTACATCGTGAAGCACTTATTGCGACAGCAGTGGTATTGTTTGTGTTTATCTTGCTGATTAATTTGACCGTTTCTATGATAAACAGGAGGACACGCTATGAGTAAAAGACAAATATGGAAAGAAAAGATACGCTCATATATGAGAAATCCGATATCGTTCATAGCAATGTTATGTGTCATAATATCTGCATGTGCTACATTTACAGTACTTATTTTTTTAGTAGCCTATATTCTTATAAATGGAATTCCGAATCTTACACCGGATTTATTCGCATGGAAGTATACATCGGAGAATGCGTCGCTTATGCCGGCACTGATAAATACATTAACGATGACAGGGTTATCTTTAATTATAGCAGTACCATTGGGAATTGCTGCTGCAATATTTTTAGTGGAATACGCCGGGCGTGGGAATCGATTTATAAAAATCATTCGTTTGACCACAGAAACCTTATCAGGAATCCCATCGATTGTATATGGACTGTTTGGACTACTATTTTTTGTAACCACACTGGGATGGGGGTATTCTTTATTGGCAGGAGCGTGTACTTTGGCAATTATGATTCTTCCATTGATTATGCGTACCACAGAAGAAGCGCTAAAATCGGTTTCAGATACATTACGTGAAGGCAGTTTCGGACTAGGAGCAGGAAAATTACGGACTATATTCAAGATTGTGCTTCCAACTGCAGTTCCGGGAATCTTAGCGGGAATTATTCTGGCTGTGGGAAGAATTGTAGGAGAGACAGCAGCGCTGATCTATACAGCGGGTACAGTGGCGGACATTCCAAAGAGCATTTTGGGTTCGGGAAGAACACTTGCCGTGCATATGTATAATCTCTCCAGTGAAGGACTTTATATGGAACAGGCATATGCAACAGCGGTAATTCTTCTTGTTCTTGTAGTCGTAATTAATTGGATATCAGGTATAATTGCAAAGAACGTAACGAAAGGGAGGTAAGATGGATAAAATAAGTATTCAAAATCTAGATCTATATTATAGTGATTTTAAGGCATTGAAAGATGTGAATTTAGAGATTGAATCCAATAAAATAACTGCGTTTATTGGACCCAGTGGTTGTGGTAAATCCACACTTTTAAAATCATTGAATCGTATGAATGATTTGGTGGAAGGGTGCAAAATAGAAGGAGATATTTTATTAGATCAAGAAAATATCTATGAAAATATGGATGTCAATTTATTACGAAAACGTGTGGGAATGGTATTTCAAAAACCAAATCCATTTCCAATGAGCATCTATGATAATATTGCATTTGGTCCAAGAACTCATGGAATTCGTTCCAAAGCAAAATTGGATGATGTCATAGAAAAATCCCTTCGGGATGCTGCTATATGGGAAGAAACAAAAGATCGATTAAAACAAAGTGCCCTGGGAATGTCTGGTGGACAGCAACAAAGGTTGTGTATTGCAAGGGCATTAGCAGTACAACCGGAGGTGTTATTGATGGACGAACCAACATCGGCATTGGACCCGATTTCAACATCGAAGATTGAAGACCTTGCGATAGAACTGAAAAAAGATTATACTATCGTTATGGTAACACATAATATGCAACAGGCAGTGCGTGTTTCCGATAATACAGCCTTCTTTCTTTTGGGTGAAGTGGTGGAATATAATCAAACAGAAACATTGTTTTCCATACCATCTGATAAACGTACAGAGGATTATATTACAGGGAGGTTTGGATAAAATGAGAAATAAATTTGATATGCAGCTAGATTATTTGAATGAACAACTAATTCATATGGGCGAATTGTGTGAAGACGCGATTGCCAATGCGACAAAAGCATTGCAGCAAGGTGATGTTACTATGGCAAAACGAGTAATTGCAGATGATGAAGAAATTGATCAGATGGAAAAAGACATTGAGAGATTATGTTTAAAGTTACTTTTGCAGCAACAACCCGTTGCCAGAGATCTGCGCCAGATATCAGCGGCTCTCAAGATGATTACGGATATGGAACGTATTGGAGATCAGACGGCGGATATTGCAGAGATTATCATCTCGGCAAAGATGAATGCGCCAACAGAAATAAAAGAAATCGGTGCAATGGCAGTGGCAACAAGTAATATGGTACATGAAAGTGTGTCGGCATATGTTCATAAAGATCTAGAACTTACCGGTATGGTGATCAAGGCAGATGATGAGGTGGATCGATTATTTGATCAAGTCAAAGAACATTTAATTGCATTTATTGCAACAAATAAGAAACAGGGTGGAACGGCTATGGATTTGCTGATGATTACAAAATATTTGGAACGAATTGGAGACCATGCAACAAATATTGCGGAATGGGTTGAATTTTCTATTACAGGTGTTCACAAAGGAGATGCAACTGTAGAGGGTTGAATTAAAAGGAGAATGTCGCATGATATATTGTGTGGAAGATGATGAAAATATCAGAAAACTGGTCGTCTATACATTAGGAACGGCAGGCATAGATGCTTGTGGATATGAAGATGGAAGGGAATTAAAAGAGGCTTTGGCAGCAGAACTGCCAGAGCTTATTTTGCTTGATATTATGCTACCGGGAGAAGATGGTATGCTATTACTGCATCAATTAAAAGAAACTATCAGGACAAAAGATATTCCGGTGATTATGGTGACTGCTAAAGGCTCAGAATATGATCGTGTAGTGGGGCTTGATAATGGAGCAGATGATTATATTTCAAAACCCTTTGGTATGATGGAACTGGTGGCAAGAATTAAAGCAGTGCTGCGCCGTACGGGACGTATGAACCCTAAGAAAGTGATTTCAATTGCCAATCTGACACTGGATTGTCAAAAGCATGAAGTACGTGTAGGGGGGGATGCAATATCACTTACAAAAAAAGAATTTGCGCTTCTTGAACGACTTATGTTTAATCAGAATATTGTATTGACCAGAGATCAGTTGTTAGTGGATATCTGGGGATATGATTTTGATGGAGAAACTCGCACAGTAGATGTGCATATACGAACACTACGTCAAAAACTTGGAACTGCGGGGACGCTTATTGAAACAGTAAGAGGAATTGGATATCGTGTAGGAGATTCTTATGAGGCATAAAATACAAAAAAGCATGAATCTGGTATTGGGTATTACGCTACTGTTATCGTTTGGACTGCTAACAGTGGTCCTCTATAACATGTCATTGCAGACTATGAAAAAAGAAGTGAAACAAGAGACGATTTATATTGAAACGGCATTAAATGCTATGCAGGGAACAGATATAAAACAACTAAAACAATTTGAAACTCATACAAGACTTACCTTAATTGATGCAAAAGGGAGGGTATTGTATGATTCGCAGTACCAGGCTGCCACTATGAAGAACCATATTCACCGTTCAGAAATAAAAGAAGCTCTCACACATGGACATGGGGAGGCACTGCGTTTATCAGATACGCTTGGAAAGCAAACATATTATTATGCAGTCATACTTCAAAATGGAATAGTGCTTCGTGTTTCAAAGACAACAGATACGGTAGGAACCACGATGCTAGGAATGGTTCCCTATATGCTTGTAATTGGGATATTAATGATGTTCTTTGCAAGAGCTTTAGTGAAAGGACAAGTAAAGCAATTGATTAAACCTATCAATGAATTGAATCTGGAAGCACCGTTAAGTAATCGAGTTTATGAAGAATTAACACCACTTTTAGAAAGTATGGAGCAACAAAAACGTGAAAAAGAACAGGCAGAACAGATTAGAAAAGAATTTTCAGCAAATGTATCCCATGAACTTAAAACACCACTTACGTCCATCTCCGGTTATGCGGAGATTATGAAAGATGGATTGGTAAAGGCAGAGGATATTCCTGAATTTAGTAGGCGTATCTACGATGAAGCAAGTCGCTTAATTGTGCTAATAGAAGATATTATTAAATTGTCAAAATTAGACGAAGGAGAAGTGGCATTAGAAAAAGAGGAAGTTGACCTGTATCTGTTGACCAGAGAAATCTGTAGTCGGCTTTGTGTACAGGCAGTCCAGAGGGGAATCCATATAGAAGTTACCGGAGAGCCGGTATTGTATTATGGAATTCGACAGATTTTAGATGAGATGATTTATAATTTATGCGAGAATGCGATGAAATATAATATAGAGGATGGAAAGGTTCTTGTATGGGTGGGAAATACCTTGAAGGGACCGAAAATTGTTGTTACAGATACTGGGATTGGAATACCAGAAGAACATCTGGAACGTATTTTCGAACGATTTTATCGGGTTGATAAAAGTCATTCTAAAGAGCGAGGTGGCACGGGACTTGGATTATCGATTGTAAAACACGGTGCGTCCTTACATCATGCAAAAGTAAAAGTGGAAAGTAAAGTAGGGGCAGGGACTAAGATTGAGATTCAATTCTGCAGGGACTAAGAAAAGAAGCAAAATTTTGATCGGCATCTGTAAAATTGTGTTCTGAATATGTTCCATTTTAAAATAACTTGTGCTATAATTTTGGATAGGTATCAAGCTAAAACGAAAGTAAGAGGTAGACAGATGAAAAGAGTACTATTGAAACTAAGTGGAGAAGCCCTGGCAGGAGATAAGAAAACGGGATTTGATGAAGCTACATGTATGGGGGTTGCCAAGCAGGTACAACAACTGGTCGATGATGGTATTCAAGTAGCGATTGTGACAGGTGGGGGTAACTTTTGGAGAGGCAGAACAAGTGAGACTATTGACCGTACAAAGGCAGACCAGATAGGAATGTTAGCTACTGTAATGAATTGTATCTATGTATCCGATATTTTCAGACATGTTGGAATGAAAACGGAGATATTTACACCTTTTATATGTGGCGCGTTTACCAGTTTGTTTTCAAAAGATGCAGCACTTGAATCTCTGGAAAAAGGGAAGGTCATATTCTTTGCAGGGGGAACAGGACATCCTTATTTTTCAACTGATACAGGAGCAGTACTTCGAGCCATAGAAATTGAAGCAGATGTAATGCTATTGGCAAAGGCGATAGATGGAATCTATGATAGTGATCCAAAGGTGAATCCTGAGGCAAAAAAATACGATGAAATTACGATTCAAGAAGTGATACATCAGCAGTTGGCAGCAGTTGATATGGCAGCATCTATTCTTTGTTTAGAGAATAAGATGCCGATGTTGGTGTTTGGATTGAACGAAAAGAATAGTATTGTAGAAACTATAAGTGGAACGTTTACAGGAACAAAAGTTACTGTATAGCATGAGAGGGATAATATGATGAATGAAAAATTAAAAGTATATGAAGAAAAGATGGGAAAATCATTAAGCAGTTTAGAATCGGAATTAGCAACTATAAGAGCAGGTCGTGCTAATCCACATATTTTAGATAGACTGATGGTTGATTATTACGGAACACCAACGCCTATTCAGCAAGTAGCCAATATTTCTGTTCCGGAGGCGCGCATGATTTTAATTCAGCCGTGGGAAAAGAATTTGGTAAGAGAAGTAGAAAAAGCAATCTTAGTATCAGACCTTGGCATTAATCCAACTAATGATGGTTCGGTCATTCGTCTTGCATTTCCAGAGCTTACAGAGGATCGAAGAAAAGAATTGGTAAAAGATGTTAAGAAAAAGGGTGAAGCGGCAAAAGTCGCGATACGTAATATCCGAAGAGATGGAAACGATGTTTGTAAAAAATTAAAAGGAACGGAAGTTTCAGAAGATGAGATTAAAGATTTAGAAGAACAATTACAAAAGACAACAGATAAATATATTGCAGATATTGACAGAACGATTGAAGAAAAATCAAGAGAAGTGTTAACCGTTTAGATGATTGTGGAGGAGCTGACATCATGCTCCTCTTTTTCAGTGAATGCGATATCTTTGATATGAGTAAAGATATGCAGAGGGAGTAAATCATGAAGATACCACAACATGTTGCAATTATATTAGATGGGAATGGTCGGTGGGCAAAGTCAAAGGCAATGCCAAGGAATTACGGACATGCCCAGGGAAGTAAGAATGTAGAACGTATTTGTGAAGATGCATATCATATGGGGATTAAATATCTGACCGTATATGCTTTTTCTACAGAAAATTGGAACAGACCACAAAGTGAAGTAGATGCACTTATGACGTTGTTACGAAATTATATGAAAACCTGTTTGAAAACTGCGGCAAAAAATAGAATGAAAGTACGCGTACTAGGAGATATTAGTGCGTTAGATGAAGATATAAGAACCCGTATTCTGGAATTGGAAGAAAGTACAAAAGAAAACGATGGTCTAAACTTTCAGATTGCAATTAATTATGGAAGTCGAGATGAGATGATACGTGGAATGCAACGCATGCTATGGGATTTTAAAGAGAATAAACTCACGCCGGAAGAACTGGACGAAAAAAAGTTTGAAGAATATCTGGATACGCATGGAATTCCGGATCCGGATTTACTCATTCGGACCAGTGGAGAACAACGACTTTCTAATTTTTTGTTGTGGCAACTGGCATATTCGGAGTTTTATTTTACAGATGTGCTATGGCCTGATTTTACAAAAGAGGAACTTAAAAAAGCTATTGAGCAATATAATAGTAGAGATAGGCGCTACGGAGGAGTGAAGGAGGAACAATAAGATGTTTAAGACAAGATTACTAAGTGGAATTGTGTTGATTTTGATCGCATTGGTAACTTTAATTAGTGGAGGAGACATTCTGTTTGCAACAGTTGTGATTATTAGCTTCATTGGTATGACAGAATTATATAAAATTGTAGATGTGCAGAAATCTCTGCTAGGTGTGGTTGGATACCTTGGTGCAATAGGTTATTTTGCAATGATACGATTAGGTTGTATGCAGGTATTCCCATTGATGGTTATCAGTTTTTTAATACTTCTTATGGCAGTGTATGTTTTTGCATTTCCAAAGTATGAATCAAATCAAGTAGTTGTCACTTTTTTTGGACTCTTTTATGTGGCAGTGATGTTGTCTTATATCTACCTGACCCGCAGGCTGGATCAGGGGATTTTTTTAGTGTGGCTAGTCTTTATCTGTTCTTGGGGAAGCGATACTTGTGCTTATTGTGTAGGTATGCTATTTGGGAAACATAAGATGGCACCCAAATTAAGTCCTAAAAAGTCTATTGAAGGTGGTATTGGTGGTATTGTAGGTGCGGCATTACTTGGCGCATTGTATGGAATTGTGGTGAATCAATGGGCCACCGGTGCAGAGGCAAGTATTCCAATCTATGCCTTTGTCTGTGGTGTCGGAAGTGGAATCTCTCAGATAGGAGATCTTGCGGCATCTGCCATTAAGCGTAATCATGAGATTAAGGATTATGGAACTTTAATACCAGGACATGGTGGAATCTTAGATCGATTTGACAGTGTGATTTTTACGGCTCCGGTTATCTATTATCTAACTGTTATGTTTATGAAATAGGAAATGAGGAAAGAAGAGTATGAAAAAAAAGATTGCAATACTTGGCTCAACCGGTTCCATAGGAACCCAAACGTTGGAAGTTGTGAGAGAGAATCAAGATATAGAAGTATTCGGACTGGCAGCAGGAGATAATATAGAATTATTAGAACAACAGATTCGGGAATTTCGACCTAAAAAGGTATCTGTATGGACAGAACAACGAGCCAAGGAGCTACGTAGTTGTATAAAGGACTTGTCTGTTGAAGTGCTGTATGGTATGGAGGGCTTGATTGAAATCTCAACTATGGAAGAGATACAGATGTTAGTAACAGCAATCGTAGGAATGATAGGAATTCGACCAACTATTGCGGCAATACAGGCTAAAAAAGATATTGCTCTTGCCAATAAGGAAACGCTTGTGACGGCAGGACATATTATTATGCCTTTAGCAAAAGAATATGGAGTCTCGATTCTACCGGTAGACAGTGAACACAGTGCAATCTTTCAATCGTTACAAGGTGGACAAGAGAAAGCACTCCATAAGATATTATTGACGGCATCAGGGGGGCCATTTCGAGGAAAAAAACAGGAAGACCTTATGAATATACGAGTAGAAGATGCATTAAAGCACCCAAATTGGGTTATGGGAAGAAAGATTACCATTGATTCATCTACTATGATTAATAAGGGGCTGGAAGTTATAGAAGCAAAATGGTTGTTTGGAGTTATGGTAGACCAGATACAGGTTGTGGTACAGCCACAAAGTGTAATACATTCTATGGTGGAGTATGAAGATGGAGCTATTATTGCGGAGCTTGGAACTCCGGATATGAAACTTCCCATTCAATATGCATTGTATTATCCAAAACGTATTTATCTTCCGGGGGAGCGTGTTGATTTTGCGAAACTTTCACAGCTTACTTTTGAAGAACCTGATATGGACACTTTTTATGGGTTGAAGCTTGCGTATGAGGTAGGAAGAGTGGGAGGCACATTACCAACGGTTTTTAATGCGGCGAATGAGTTAGCTGTCCATAAATTTTTGAATCGAGAGATTAAATTTCTTGAAATTGTAGAAATTATAGAAGATTGTGTAATGTCAGCGAAGAATATAATGGACCCAACGGTAGAACAGATTTTGGAAGCAGAAGCGGCAACGTATGAACGTATAGAAAGCAGGAGGTAACGTATGGGCATTATACTTGCGTTATTAGTATTTAGTTTTATCGTGTTTATTCACGAATTGGGACATTTTTTATTGGCTAAGAAGAATCAAATTGCTGTAGAGGAATTTTCCATAGGAATGGGACCTAGATTATTAAGCAAAGAAATAGGCGCTACAAGATATTCTCTGAAATTGCTGCCGTTAGGTGGCTCGTGTATGATGGGCGAGGATGAAACAGACGATATGTCGGAGGGAAGCTTTAACAGTAAGTCTCCATGGGCGAGAATTGCAGTTATTGTAGCGGGTCCTATCTTCAATTTTATATTGGCATTTATATTGGCAGTGATATTAATTGCGTGGATTGGATATGGGAAACCAATCATAGGCAATGTGGTAGATGGTTCACCAGCTCAAGAAGCAGGTCTGCAGGTAGGGGATAAGATTACAAAGATGAATCGCAGAAGTATTCATCTTTTCAAAGAAGTTTCTACATTCAATCAATTACATCAAGGAGAAACAGTGCGGGTATCTTATGAACGCAATGGTGAACAACATAGCGTTACCATAGATCCTGAGCTTACCAAAACAGGAGTGTATCTGTTAGGCATTGAGGGAACGCCTTATACGAAAGCCACGCCAGTTACGTCTCT
This sequence comes from Lachnospiraceae bacterium, assembly GCA_036656795.1. Classification (GTDB taxonomy): domain Bacteria; phylum Bacillota; class Clostridia; order Lachnospirales; family Lachnospiraceae; genus CAUPWF01. The sequence continues at coordinate 163,073 of JAVXHR010000001.1, forward strand.
TAAATACGGAGCATATGAAGTGAAATATTGGATTAGTACTGCACTAGATAGCCTAAAGATGTTAGTGTCAGGAAAGGTAGGAGTTGAGAATCTAACAGGACCGGTTGGCATTGTGAATATTGTAGATGATAGTTATCAAACGAGTAAATCAAGTGGAATTGGATTGGTAATCCTCAATTTAATTAATATATCCATATTATTATCCGCAAATCTCGGAGTTATGAATCTATTACCGATTCCTGCATTAGATGGTGGAAGATTGGTCTTTTTGTTCATTGAAGTGATTCGTGGAAAAAGAGTATCACCGGAAAAAGAAGGCATGGTGCATCTGGTTGGTTTGATGCTATTGATGGGTTTGATGGTATTTGTGATGTTTAATGATATAAGAACAATATTCTTTAGATGATTTGAATAGAAAATACAAATGAATAAAACCGTAGTTCGTAAAACACAAACGTGAATTACGACTACGGTTTTTACTATAATAATTTATACATTACATTAATTCTGCAATTCTAGAGACACCAACATATAATTCGGATATTTTATACCATGTTTTATAATCCACAGTTCCGGTTTGGGGTAAGCCAAATACAGACTGGAATTTTTTGACGGATGCAGAAGTTGCAGGACCATAGAGGCCATCAGAAGTCACCTTGGGTATGGCAGGGTAAGCACCGGCAATAACATTTAATTGTTCTTGTATCTGTTGGACTTTAGTACCGGAAGAACCGATTTCCAAAAGATATCCTGGCCAGGAGGAAGGAACACCAGAGATCTCCTGAGCTGTATTAATGTACATATTATCGCCGTAGTAGTACCGTAGAATTTCAATGGGAGTATACCCTTGGTCGCCAAGAGCTTTGCTTCCCCACTGGGTCATCCAGTTTTTGCAAGTCACCTGTCTGCCATCACAATATTGGGTTAAGATTGGTTGTCGGACATTAGGACGTGAAAGGTAATCGGCAAATAATTCGTCTACAATTAGATCAATGGTATCAAAGGTGTTACGTTTTGGAATCCACTTGTGATCAAATGCAGTAGATGAGGTAATGGTGAAGTCGTAACCTTTATTACGATACCATTCGGTATACACACGGTTCAATGTAAAAGACATGATGGCCAGTACGTTTGCACGTATGGTATTAGCAGGCCAAGTGGCGTATATTTCACTGGAAGCAACGTTTTTAATATAGTCTTTGTATTTAATATAATAGTTTTGGGCGGTATTATCACGAGGGGAGCCATCATGAACTACAATATATTCGGGAACTACAACACGACTTAATACAATTTCGCCTGTTTCATCTATTGGTTTTATCTCGTCCTCTGCTATTTTAGGCGGATAATTCCCATATAATGTATGCGCCGGTATTACATATATCTCACCTAATGCATTGGGAACCGGACGTAACGATACATTCTGAATGGCTTCTACTGTTGGAAGAATCTCTACTCCGGCAATACTGATTGGTTCAAAACCAGAAGCGGAGATGCTTAATGTATATTCAGAATAAGGTTGTTTTTCGATGGTTGGATTTAAACTATATTCCAACGGTGGAGCGTCTAATTTCAGAAGTTCGGTCTGACCTGAGACATTTGTAGTCACTTGTTCTAGGGTACTTTCCGGAATCCCGGTATAAGTAATGTCAATAGTAGCATTGTTGATGGGGTAAGAAGTAATTGCAGAAGTAATGTTGATTTGCAGACTACCTTGGGCAATATTATTTTGCTGCATAGCATGAATGGAGTGCATGGGGTGATAACCTCACAGAAATTTCTTGTTATTATAATATTCATAAGATTGTTGGTTGTGCATTGTACGGACTTATTCTATAATATACATAGGACAAAAAGGAGACTGCCTATGAGAAAGAGGAAACGAAGTAGCTGTCTGGGGTATTTATTAGGTGTTGTATTTGTAGTATCGGTGGTGGCGGCAGGAATCTATGCCCTTACAGAACATTCCAATGTGGTACAAGAAGTTACGAATGTGTTAGGAATTGCACCGATAAAAGTTCCGTTTCAGAAGATTACAATCAAGGAGGAGAGTCTTCAATCCAAATACTATTATCATCAATTGCAAGATTCTGACCGAATTATTTATCAAGAACTATTACAAGGGATTCGTACCAATGCAAAAGAAATCTATGTACATACCACTGATAATGATAAACTACAAAAAATTTACAGATATGTATTATATGATGCACCTGAGATATTTTGGTGTCAAGGGAGTGGAACATCCAATGTCTATGAGAAAGGAATGGGAGGAAATCCCGGTTATATAGTATTGATGCCTGAGTATCAATATGATGAAACGGCAAAAGAAACAAAACAACAAGAGATTGAACAGGCAGTGACGGCATGCCTATCAAATGTGCCATCGGATTCCACAGAATATGAAAAGATTAAATATGTATATGAATATATTATTAATCATACTACTTATAATCAGTTAGCAGCGGATAATCAGAACATCTATAGTGTATTTATTAATCAAGAATCTGTATGTGCGGGATATTCAAAAGCCATGCAGTATCTATTGGAAAAGATGGGTATCTTTTGTACCTATGTTCCGGGGACAGCTACCGGACAGGAGGCGCATGCATGGAATCTGGTTCAATGTGATGGAGCTTACTATTATGTAGATGTTACATGGGGAGATCCTGTTTTTCTACAAGAAGAAGCAACAACGCAAGACAATACCGTTATAGAGGATGCTGTTACAGAAGATACTATTACCTATGATTATCTTTGCTGTACAGATGAAGATATCCTTCGTACTCATACACTATCGGAAGATATTACTTATCCAACATGCACATCGACTACGTATAATTATTATATATTAAATGGACTGTATTATGAAACCTATAATAGAAATCAGATATTAAACAGTATGTATGAGTCCATTGACAATCAGCAACCTCGAAGTGTTTTTAAGTTTTCGTCGACAGAGGTTTATGAACAGGCACATTATGAGATTGTAGATGAGCTGATTCAGAAAGCAACTCAATATATAGGTACGCAATATCATCTTTCTGAAGTACGATATTCTTATCAAGATGAGGCCGAATTAAATAAGATAACGGTTTACTGGAATTACGAATAAAAGGTTGAAAAAAAAAGAAAAATGTGATAAAATTCTATAAGTTTGCGAACATATAGAATTACAGAAGGGAAAAGGTGAGATTATGAAAGCGTTTCTAATATTAGAAGACAGAACCGTATTTGAAGGAATTAGTATTGGTTCAACCAAAGACATGATTAGTGAAATCGTATTTAATACCTCTATGACAGGTTATTTAGAGGTGCTGACAGACCCTTCTTATGCAGGACAAGCCGTAGTGATGACTTATCCGTTAATTGGAAATTATGGAATATGTTATGATGATATGGAGTCAAAGAAAGCATGGCCGGATGGCTATATTGTACGAGAATTATCAAGAGTTCCAAGTAATTTCCGCTCAAAAGGAAGTATACAAGAATTCCTTGAAAAACAGGATATTCCGGGAATTGCGGGAATAGATACTCGTGCTCTTACAAAGATTTTAAGAGAAAAGGGTACTATGAATGGTATGATTACAACAAAGGCAGATTATGATTTGGATGTGATTATTCCAATGCTCCAAGCGAATACAGTTGGAGATGTTGTTTCGAAAGTTACTTGTGATGCTTCCTATGTAGTACAAGGAGAAGGACCCAAAGTTGCACTTATGGATTTTGGCGCAAAGAATAATATAGTCAAATCTTTAAATACGCGAGGTTGTGAAGTGACGGTCTATCCGGCTCACACAACAGCACAAGAAATCATTTCAGCTAATCCGGACGGAATTATGTTATCTAATGGACCGGGTGATCCAAAGGACTGCATATCAATTATCGAAGAAATCAAAAAATTATACAATACGGACATTCCTATATTTGCAATCTGTTTGGGACATCAGTTGATGGCTCTTGCAAATGGCGGGGATACACATAAGTTGAAATATGGTCATCGAGGTGGTAATCATCCGGTAAAAGATCTTAGTACTAATCGGGTGTATATTTCTTCCCAGAACCATGGATATGTAGTGGATAGTAGCAATATGGATCCACAGATTGTAAAAGAAGCATTTATTAATGTGAATGATTCTACAAATGAAGGTTTGGAATATGTGGGAAAAAATATATTTACCGTTCAGTTTCATCCAGAAGCTTGTCCTGGACCACAAGATTCAAGCTATTTATTTGAACGTTTCATGAAGATGATGGGAGGAGCAAAATAATGCCAAGAAATCAAGCGATAAAAAAAGTCTTAGTCATTGGTTCAGGTCCTATTATTATTGGACAAGCAGCAGAATTTGATTATGCAGGAACACAAGCATGTCGTTCGTTGAAAGAAGAAGGAATTGAAGTTGTATTATTAAATTCTAATCCGGCGACGATTATGACAGATAAAGATATTGCTGATCGAGTATATATTGAGCCACTCACAGTAGAAGTAGTAGAACAACTGATTTTGAAAGAAAATCCAGATAGTGTGTTACCAACGTTGGGTGGACAGGCAGCTCTAAATCTTGCAATGGAATTGGAAGAAAATGGATTTTTAGCCAGTCATGCAGTGAATTTGATTGGAACAACTTCTCAAACAATTAAAAAAGCAGAAGACCGTTTGGAATTCAAGACAACCATGGAAAAGATTCATGAACCATGTGCAGCATCGCTGGTGGTTGAGAATATTCAGGACGGTATTGGATTTGCAGAAGAAATTGGATATCCTGTAGTGCTTCGACCTGCATATACACTTGGTGGAAGTGGTGGTGGTATCGCTGAGAACCAAGAAGAGTTAGAAGAAATTCTTGAGAATGGGCTACGTCTATCCAGAGTAGGACAAGTACTAGTGGAACGCTGTATTGCCGGTTGGAAAGAGATTGAATATGAAGTAATGCGTGATGGAAATGGGAACTGTATTACGGTATGTAATATGGAGAATTTGGATCCGGTTGGAGTGCATACAGGAGATAGCATTGTAGTTGCTCCATCTCAGACTTTAGGGGACAAAGAATATCAGATGTTACGTACTTCGGCACTTAATATTATTAACGAACTTAAGATTACAGGAGGATGTAATGTACAGTACGCACTGCACCCTACCAGCTTTGAATATTGTGTAATAGAGGTGAATCCACGAGTAAGTCGTTCTTCAGCATTAGCATCAAAAGCAACAGGGTATCCAATTGCTAAAGTTGCGGCAAAAATTGCTCTTGGTTATACATTAGATGAAATCAAAAATGCAATTACAGATAAAACATATGCAAGTTTTGAACCAATGTTAGATTATTGCGTGGTTAAGATTCCAAGACTTCCATTTGACAAGTTTATTAGTGCCAAAAGAACACTAACCACACAGATGAAGGCTACTGGGGAAGTTATGAGTATCTGCGATAATTTTGAAGGAGCATTGATGAAAGCCATTCGCTCCTTAGAACAACATGTGGATAGTTTAATGTCTCAAGATTTTGTGGATTTTTCAAAGGAGCAAATCATCAAACAACTATCAGTTGTAGACGATAGACGTATCTGGCTCATTGCAGCGGCTATTAGGAAAGATATTTCTTATGAAATTATTCACGACATTACAAAGATAGACATCTGGTTTATTGATAAAATTGCTATCATTGTAGAGATGGAAGAGCATCTAAAGAAGAACTGTTTGACGAAAGAATTATTGCAGGAAGCGAAACGTATGGAATTTCCAGACACGGTGATTGCAGGCTTAACAGGGAAAACAGAAGCTGAAATCCATAAGCTACGTAAAGAATATGGAATTGTTGCGGCTTATAAGATGGTAGATACCTGCGCGGCAGAATTTGCGGCGGCTACACCATATTACTATTCGGTCTATGGCAGTGAAAATGAAGTGGTAGAAACCAATGCCAAGAAGAAGGTATTGGTATTAGGATCAGGGCCAATACGTATTGGGCAGGGGATAGAGTTTGATTTCTGTTCGGTACATTGTACATGGGCATTTGCAAAAGAAGGATATGAGACGATTATTGTAAATAATAATCCGGAGACAGTAAGTACGGATTTTGATATTGCTGATAAACTTTATTTTGAGCCATTGACAGCTGAAGATGTGGAAAGTATTGTAGATATTGAAAAACCGGATGGTGCAGTCGTTCAATTTGGTGGTCAAACTGCAATTAAATTAACAGATGCTTTGATGAAGATGGGAGTTCCGATTCTAGGAACATCTGCAGAGAATGTAGATGCGGCAGAAGACAGAGAACTTTTTGATAAGATTCTGGAAGAATGCGAGATTCCACGCCCACAAGGTGGAACAGTATATACAGCGGAAGAAGCAAAAGTAGTTGCCAACAGACTTGGATATCCGGTACTTGTAAGACCGTCTTATGTACTAGGTGGGCAGGGAATGCAGATAGCAATTAATGATTATGATGTGGAAGAATTTATTGGCATTATCAATCGAATTGCACAGGAGCATCCAATTTTGGTGGATAAATATCTCGTGGGAAAAGAGATTGAAGTAGATGCGGTTTGTGATGGAGAAGATATCTTAATTCCGGGGATTATGGAGCATATTGAACGTGCTGGAATTCACTCTGGAGACAGTATCTCTGTGTACCCGGCACAAAGTCTGTCAGAGGCTATAAAACTAAAGATTGAAGATTATACGAGAAAACTTGCAAAATCATTACATGTGATAGGATTGATTAATATTCAATTCATTGTATGCGATGAAGATGTGTACGTTATTGAGGTTAATCCTCGTTCAAGTCGTACGGTGCCATATATTAGTAAGGTGACAGGGATTCCGATTGTTCCACTTGCAACTAAGGTAATTATTGGAAGTACAATACGCGAATTAGGCTATACACCAGGACTCCAAAAGGAGGCAGATTATATTGCGATTAAAATGCCGGTATTCTCGTTTGAAAAAATCCGTGGAGCTGATATCAGTCTTGGACCGGAGATGAAATCAACAGGAGAATGTTTAGGAATTGCAAAGACATTTAATGAAGCCCTGTATAAGGCATTCTTAGGTGCAGGCATTAATTTACCAAAATATAAAAATATGATTATGACAGTTAAAGATGCAGATAAAGAAGAAGCAATTGATGTTGGACGTAGATTTGAAGCGTTGGGTTATCGTATCTTTGCTACGAAAGGAACTGCAACTGTATTGAATCAGGCAGGTGTCAAAGCGATTCCAATCAATAAAATTGAACAAGAGTCCCCAAACCTTATGGACCTTATTCTTGGTCATGAAATTGACCTTGTAATTGATACTCCACCACAAGGTGCAGAGCGAGCAAAAGATGGATTTATCATTCGACGTAATGCGATTGAAACAGGTGTGAATGTATTGACGGCAATGGATACAGCAAGAGCGCTTGTAACCAGTCTGGAAAATACAGATATCAGAAAGCTAACATTAATCGATATCGCAACGGTTAAGAATCAGTAGTTTTTCATGTATATAATTAGAAAATAAGACCCCCATTGTGAGGAAATGCGACAATTTTAAGATGGTCGCTATCTACACGATGGGGGTCTTTATACATCTGATGTTATTGCGAGATGCTTTTCTTTTGCGTAAGAATACTGTCGGCGATAAATAAAGCGATTGCAACCCATATAAATCCAAATGTAATTCCATTTAGTTTTGTAAAGGTCTCATGAAACACAAAAACACCAACTAATAATTGAAGTGTTGGGTTTAGGTACATTAAAATCCCGGATAAGGATAATGGAGTTTCGCGAATTCCCTTTGCAAATAACAATAGTGGAATTGTGGTAACTAAACCAGATAGTGGAAGTAGTAAAAATTGTCCTCCGGTTAATATCCCAATGCTTCCGAAATGGTGTATCTCAGAAAATATGATAAATACAAGTGAAAAGGGAACTAAGAAAAATGTTTCCATATATACAGAGATTTCACTGGAAATCGTTACTTTCTTTTTTAAAGCACCATAGACAGCAAATGTAAGTGCAAGCATAAGAGAAAGGAACGGGACTGTACCATAACCAACAATCGAGATTAGAACACCTGTTGTGGCAATAATTACAGAAAACCACTGCAAAAGGGTCAATCGCTCTTTGTAAAAGATAGTGCCGATTAAAATAGAGAAAATCGGATAAATATAGTAAGCAAAGCTACCCTCGATGATATGACCACTGTTCACAGTGTAGATGTATAATCCCCAATTTGTACTAACCAGAACTCCACATAATAGTAGGTACAGACAAGTCTTTTTATCTTGCATTAAGTCTCTTACAATATGGAAACGTCTTTTAAATAATATAATAATCATACAAAATATCAAAGACCAGGTCATTCTTGAAGCTAATACATAAGTGGAATTCACAGATGCCAACAACTTCCAAAAGATAGGTAAAAGCCCCCAGAGTATGTAGCAGGTTAAGATGGACAGGATTCCTTTTTTCATATAATTTTCACATGTTCTCCTTTAGTTTTATACCATAGTTGCGCCATCTACAGAAAGAATGGTGCCGGTAACATAAGAGGCCATATCACTTGCCAGATATAAAAATGCATTAGCAATATCCTGTGGATCACCGATGCGACCAAGTGGGATAGTGGAAGCGATGTGTGCAATAATTTCTTGTGGAAGAGCGGCGACCATGTCAGTATTAATTACTCCCGGTGCTACTGCGTTCACACGTATATTGTCAGGTCCTAATTCTCTTGCCAAAGATTTGGTCAATCCATTCACTGCGAATTTAGAAGCTGGATACCCACAACCGGATTTCTGTCCATAAAGACTTACCATAGAACTGGTGTTAAGTATGACACCACCTCCTTCTTCTTTCATGATAGGTGCAACTACTTTTGCACAGTTAAACACAGCTGTGACATTTAGGTTCATGATATTCACAAAATCTTCTGCATTGTAGTCATAGATAGATTCTTTTGCAGAAATCCCGGCATTATTTACCAAGATATCAATGGAACCATATTGAGATTTTACTTGTGCAAATGCTTCTTGTACAGATGCTATATCAGATAGATTTGGGCAGATTCCCATAATTTTAGCGCTTGGGTATTTCTCTTTAAGTGCAGATAGAGCTTTGTCAACGGTTTCTTTTCTAGAACCACAAAGTGCAACGTTGGCTCCATTTGTCAGATATGTTTCGACAATAGACAGACCAATTCCACGAGTTCCTCCGGTTACAATAGCTGTTTTTCCTTTTAACATATAAAAGACCTCCTATGATTTTTTGAATGCTGATTTGGGTTGCTTACAGATGGGACATTGATAATCCTCGGATAATTCCTCAAATGGAATTGATCCGTCGTATACATAACCACAGACACTACATGTGTAGACCTCTGTTTTTACTTCTATTTTTTCGTCTTCTGGTTGATAGGTTGGGGCATTTTTGGGGCTTTTACCTTTGATTACATTGTGGTAATAGGCATAGGTCATTGCAGTTCCACCATTTGTAATCTCTGCATCCAAAAGTTCACCAATAAAGACGGTATGAGTGGAAGTTTCTATGGAGTCTATCACTTTGAATACCATGTAGCCATTGGTTGCAGGGATAATTGGAACCCCTTTTTTTACTTCGTAATCCAGATTGGCAAATTTATCGATGCTTTTTCCTGATTGAAACCCAAAAGTTCCAATAAGGGTTGCGTCACTATCTTCTGCCAAGATTGAGATGCCAAAGAGACCTGATTGTTTGATACACCCATTTGTGTAGTTGTCATGATTCATACTCAATGCTACAGTTGTGGGAGTTGAAGTGATTTGCATCAGGCTGTTTGCAACACATCCGGTAGGGCGTGTTCCATCTACTGTAGTTACAAGATAGACGCCATAAGACATGTTACGTAATACTTTTGTGTTCATATTGTTGTACCTCCTTTTTTAATTATTGTGTTATATAATTGACGAACTTGTATATATAGTATACTACTCCATTAGAAACTTTGCATCCTAATGCAAAAAAAATATGAAAAAAATGTGAAAATACATCAAAAAAATGTCGATTTATTATTGGAAATTGTACAAAATGGTGGACTTTTTTAAAAAAATGTATTATTATAAAGAAAACTGAGTGCTATTCGTAGGGCTGTTACGCACAATTTGATGAAAAGCAGAAAGATAACAGACAATTGAGAACGCAGAATGAAGTGGAGAACGAGGAGGAACAGGTTTATGAAGAAGATGACAATTGCTAAAAAGATGATAGCGGGATTTATTGCAATATCTATTATTGCTAGTATCTCGGGGGTAGTGTCTATATTTACATCAAGAAATGCAGATACAAAGTATAGTTATGCATTAGAGAATTATGGATTCTCACAAGGTGATATCGGGAAAGCTATGCTGGCGCTGGCGGAGAATCTTCGATGTGTTCGGGATGTTGTGAATAACACAGATGCGAAATATATAGAAGCTGCAAAGACAGATATGGAAGCAACAATTAAAGAATACAATATCTTGGTAGAAAAAGTCAAAAAATCATCAAAGTCTTCAGAAGAAAAGGCGAAATTCAATGAAGCAGAAGATGCATTAAAAAAATACATTGAAAAGCGAGATGCTGTAGTAAAAGCAGGGGATACACTGGACGCAGAACAAAGCGAAAAAGCACGTGTGATGATGGCAGAAGAACTAGATCCATTATTTGAAGATGTATATAATGCATGGTCAGGCTTACTTGAGGTGAATATTCAAAAAGGAACACAGTTAAGCAATTCCTTAACAGCTAGTTCTAAGGTGATAATGCTTATGAGCATAGCGTTAACAATAGGTGCTCTGGTAATTGCGATTGTGATAGGACTGATAATTTCAAGAAAAATATCAAATCCAATTCGAGAATGTGTAGACCGTTTGAATTTATTGTCACAAGGGAACTTGGAAGCACCTGTTCCGGATATTACAGCAAAAGATGAGACGGGAATGCTGGCAGATTCTACAAAAATAATTGTCGAAGCTTTAAGCACAATTATTAAAGACGAAAGTTATCTTTTAGGTGAGATGGCAGATGGTAATTTTGATGTGCATTCTCAGGCGGCGCAGGTTTACATAGGAGATTTTGCACCATTACTTGTATCTATGCGTAAGATTAATTCCAATTTAAGTGATGCACTGGCACAGATTAACCAATCTTCTGAGCAAGTATCTTCGGGCTCGGATCAAGTATCCAGTGGAGCACAAGAATTATCTCAAGGTGCAACAGAACAGGCTTCTTCTGTAGAAGAATTAGCAGCTACCATTACAGAAATTGCCGGTCAGATAAAAGAAACTGCAGACCATGCATTGACTGCACGTCAGAAATCAGATGATGCAGGGAACGAAGTTGCAAAGAGCAATGATAAGATGCATAATTTGATTGATGCTATGAATGAAATCAGTACTTCTTCACAAGAGATTGGAAAGGTTATTAAGACGATTGAAGATATTGCATTCCAGACGAATATCTTAGCTTTAAATGCGGCAGTAGAGGCTGCACGCGCAGGAGCAGCAGGAAAGGGATTTGCGGTAGTTGCTGATGAGGTGAGAAATCTGGCAAGTAAGAGTGCAGAGGCGGCTAAAGGTACAACAGCATTGATTGAGGGATCGGTAGCAGCAGTTGCTAAAGGAACACAACTTGCAGATGATACAGCACAATCATTATTGATCGTGGTAGAAGGAACTAAAGAAGTAGGAGAAATCATTAGTGAGATTTCAAATGCATCTAACGAAGAGGCACAGTCTATTGCTCAAGTTACACAAGGGGTAGATCAGATTTCAAGTGTAGTTCAGACGAACTCTGCAACGGCAGAAGAATCGGCAGCAGCGTCTGAAGAGTTGAGTGGACAGGCACAGATACTGAAGGATCTAGTATCCAGATTCAAGCTGAAAGATGAGTCTAAAGCAATCAATACAACTCAATACAGTGCATCGGAAGTTCGTCATTCACAACCACAGGTATCTTCTCGTTCGGATAAATATTAGAAAAAATATACAGAGAGTAATTTATAGAAAAGACATGATGATAAAAGGAGTTGGTGTGTTTACATCAACTTCTTTTTTATGGGGTTTTGTTGGAAACTGTGTAATTCTTAAGATACGGCATTGCCAATTTGTGTCGAATAATGATATAATTCATTATGATTAGAATTTTGCAAGGTGTAATATTTGAATGCACGATGGCATGAAGAAGTAGGTGAATGAAGTGAAGAATAAGATTAAAAAGTTTTCTAAAGGAGACTTTCGAATTATAAAACCTGATATTGTGTTCCCACAGACGCATCTTACGATGACAATAGGAGAGGGAGAACTATATCATGGAAGTTTTACTTTTCAAAGCCCAACAGATGGAGAAATCAGAGGACTGGTCTACCCATCTTCTTTTCGTGTACAATGTTCGGAAGAGGGATTTGAAGGAAATCCTATAGAAATTAAGTTTACTTATGATGGTACAGGACTTCGTCCTGGACATGTAGAACAAGGAAGATTCACCATAGTATGTAACGGTGGGGAATATGAGATTGCATATACGGCATTAATTGAAAAACCGTTTATATTGACCAAATATGGAAAAGTACAGAATGTAAAAGATTTTAAAAAACTTGCTATGCAGGATTTTATGGAAGCACAACGATTATTTCGTTCCAGGGAATTCTATGAGATATTAAAATATGAAGATTGTCGTATTTATTCGTTATATGATAATATGAGAAAATGGTCATTGGGAGAACAAGGATTGGAAGAATTTTTGCTGGGAATCAAGCAAAAAGAGCGGATTTTTCTTACTTTATCAGATGAGGAACACATCTTTGATGATATATTAGAGGCAACCAAAGGGAATATTGTATTCACTAAAAATACTTGGGGATATATGCCAATTCGTTTTTGCGTTGAGGGAGATTTTATACAGGTGGCTAGGAAAGACACAACAACAGAAGAATTTGTTGGGAATACATATGAATTAGAGTATGTAGTTAGAGTGGAAAAGCTACATGCAGGAAATAATTTTGGGGCAGTTATAATTGAAACTCCTTATGAAAGAATTACCTATCCGGTTACGGTAGTGCAAAATAGCGTTACAAACAATGAAATGAAGAGAGAATTGGACTTTTTACAGGCACAGATTATTAAGAGTTATTTATCGTGTGTTGCAGGTAGAATAGAGACCAATGAGTGGGTAGAAAGCGCAATTGCCAAAGTACAGCTATTGAGAGAAAAAGAGCCAAACAATGCATATTTTCAGCTACTACATGCGCATATTTATCTACGTGGGAAACGCATGGAAGAGGGAGAATGGATATTAGAAAGTTTTAATTACAGTCGTTTTGCGAAAGGACGAGATCCGGAGATTAGTTCTTATTATCTATTCTTGACCGCTTTAATCAAGAAAGAAGGTAGCCATGTAAACAGAGTAGTGGAGGAAATCAATCGGCTTTATATGCGCAATCCTCATTCGTGGAAGATGCTATGTATGTTGATTCACATTGATCCCAAATTAAGAAGCTATGAGGAACGTTTGCGTATGTTAGAAAGGCAGTTCTTTAATGGTGCTAATCAGATTTTGTTTTATGTAGAAGCGTATTTATGTTATTGTGAAAAAAGTTTTTTGCTCAAAAAGTTGGGGACATTTGAGATTCAGGTCCTTAATTTTGCAGCAAAGTATAAATTGATGACAAAAGAGTTGGCATTATATACTGCAAATCTGGCAAGTCAACAAAAGAAATTTGATATCCATCTTTTTCGTGTGCTAGAGCGTTGCTATCATGCTTATCAGGAACCGATGATTCTTTCAGCAATTTGTACGTTGCTTATCAAGGGGAACCAAGTAGAGAAAAAATATTTTCAATGGTATGAAAAAGCAGTGGATGAGGAACTGAAAATTGCTCAATTATATGAATATTATATGATGACGATTGAAGCGAAAAAGGTACAGGGAGCATTTCCACGTTCTGTTTACCTGTATTTTATGCATGGAAATTCATTGGATTATGAGAAAGCGGCAATTTTATATGCTAATTTAATTACTTATGAGAATGAGGCCAGTGATTTGTTTGCATATTATAGGGAAAAGATTAATAGATTTGCCTGGGAGCAATTAGAAAAGCGACATATTAATGAACAATTACGTGTCATATATAAACGCTATATTGTGGAAGAGGAGCTTAATAATGAACGTATTCGAGCGTTATATGATGTTTGTCATGCATATAAAGTTTATACAAAATCATATAATGTGAAATATGTACTTGTAATTGAAAAGGACGGAAAAGTAAATCAAAGAGTTCCTTATACAGAAGATGGAGCACAGGTATTCTTATATGATAAAGAGGCTAGGATTGTGTGGGAATCAGGAGATGGACATCACTATGCAGATTCTATGGCATATGAGACAAAACGTCTTTTTTATGAATTGCGATTTATTGATATGTGTAAAAAATATATGGAAGGAATGAATACTTCAGAACAAGAAGGAAATGAGACGGATTTGTCTATTGCAAATATACAAAAATATGGAATGGATTCATTTGATGAACAGGAAGTATTCCGATTATGCAGTAAATATATTCGGGAAGAAAATTATGAGGAAGAAGAATATTTAAGTTATTTAAGTTTTCAATTATTTAATAAAGGACAGTATGACAAAGTTATCTTAAGTTATTTGGCCAGTTATTATTGTGGTGCAACAAAGGATATGAAACATCTTTGGAAAGTTGCAAAAGAATATGATATTAATGTACATCGTTTGTCAGAGCGTATTATTACACAGATGCTTTTTGCAGAAGAGATGTTTGGCGAAGAAGAAATTTTTGCCTGTTATTACGCAGGAGGATGCTATTTTAGGCTGAAACAAGCATATTTAGCATACGTATCTAAAGAGTATATTGTACATGCACGTCAAACAGATCCTTGTGTGTTTCAAATTATGATAGAAGAGTATAATCAAGGAGAATATCTTGCAGATATATGTAAAGTGGCTGTTTTAAAATATTATGTGTCACGAAATTATGGCGCAGATATTGAACCAATATTACAAGGGTTTTTACGCGAACTGTGTGAAAAAAATATGCTGTTTCCGTTTTACCTGCAATACAAAGAAAGCTGGCTTCGAGAAGTACAGCTATATGATAAAGTGATGATTGAGTATAGAGCAAATGGAAATAATCAGGTTAATATTTCCTATCAGGTTATGAAAGCGGATGAAGAAATCATTACTTATAAAACGGAATTATTAACACCTATGTATGAAAATATTTATGTGAAATCTTTTGTGATTTTTCAAGGTGAACAACTTAAATATTACTTTAAAGAGTATGAAGGTGAAAATCGTATTATGACAGAGAAGCAAACGTGTGTCTTGGAACGAGCGATAGAACCAATTGGAAGATATGGAGAACTGAATGCAATGACCAATATGTCATTGACGGAGTTAGACCGGGCAATGCAATGTTATGCGCAAGAAGATGAATTGTCCAAGCAAATATTTGTTGCATATTAAATCAGGATAGGAGGACAAGATTATGAAGCTTGGAAGCATTATAGGGTATGACCTTAGCGAACAGTATTGCCAAATTAGCTATTACAATGATGAGCAACATGAACCAGAGACGTTAGAAGTAGCGGTAGATAATTATCAGATTCCTCTTATGCTTGGGTATAGAGAAGATACATGGATTATAGGACAAGAGGCAAAACGCCTTGGAATCATAAAAGAAGGAGTTACATGTTCTAATATTTTATCAAAAGCATTAGCCGGTGAAAAGATTTGTATGGGTGATAAAACATTTGAGGCAGTATGGATATTGGCAAAATTCGTTGAGATTTCGTTGAGATCCTTTGAGCAAATTTCCAGTATCACTTTTACAGTTTCTGATCTGAGTATTGATTTGGTGCGAATGTTGAAAGGCATTGCACAACGAATTAATATACCAAAAGAACAGATTTATGTGCAGGATTATAGAGAAAGTTTTTGCCACTATATGTTTTATCAACCGAAAGAGTTATGGCAATATGAGGCAGCACTGTTTTATTGTGACCGTAAGGAAGTGAAAGCATATATGCTCCAACAACTCAAGGTACAACCAAGGAGACAGAGAGAAACTGTTGTTGCGGTTAATGAAGTTGCAAGTGCACAGATGGAAGAACTGGCGTCCGTATATCCGGTGTTGAATACAAATAAGGCGAAAGACGCAGATGCCAGATTTAAAGATTTTATTCAGAATGTATTTGAAAAAAAATTAGTATCGTCTGTATTCCTGACGGGAGAAGGGTTTGAAAATAATTGGTATCCTAATTCTTTAAAAGTATTGTGTAATGGAAGAAGAGCATTTTTAGGAAATAATTTATATAGTAAAGGAGCTTGTTATACGTCATATCGAAAAAGCTTAGAACGTGTAGATGCACCTATTTATCTAGATGAAACGAAATTAATCGAACAGATTTGTCTTAAGATGCGGGTAAATGGAATCGATGAATGGTATCCAATTATTCCTTGGGGTTCCAGATGGTATGAAAGTGATCATCAATGGGAGGTATTGTTAGGAGATACGGAGGATATTGAAGTTCATGTGGAATCATTGGCAACGAGTGAAACACAAGTACAAACAGTATCGTTGAATGGTTTGCCAAAACGAAAAGATTATTCATTAAGATTACAGGTGGAGTCTATTTTCTTAGATGAGCGAACCTGTAAAATCATGTTTAAGGATATTGGATTTGGTGAGTTCTATCCGGCTACCGATTTTCAGACGGAAGTTACGATACATTTAGGAGGAAATAATGAGCAGTTTAATTCTATGTCATAATAAACACGCAAAGCAGCCATATGAAATTGTTAGAACCCATAAAAGAATTTATAACATAGAAGAATTGTGCTATTACTTATGCCATAATATATATTTAATTGATTATACAATTATGAATGAACAATTGTGTGATTGGATTGAACGAGAATTAGAATTAGATACATTGGCGGATAAACTACGAGATGCTTTAAAACAACGGGGTTCAATTGAACATTTTGTATTGGAAATTCTTTCTTTTTCCTCCATCTATACAACAGGAGAATTATCTCGTATAGAGGGAACGTTAGAAAAATTGAAAAATGAAAAAGATATTGAACGACAAAAATATAAAGCTGATAATCTGTTCCAAGATGAAGAATATGCAGCGGCAATGCTTGTATATCAATCCATTTTACGTAGTGACAAAGATGAAAGTGTGGATGCTAAATTCTATGGTAAAGTTTATGGTTGTGTGGGTGCATGCTATGGAAGAATGTTCCTTTATGAGGAATCGGCTAAAATGTATGAAGAGGCATTTATGATATGTGAAGAAGCAACCATGTTGGAGGCTTATCTATATGCGTGTTATCACTATATGTCTCAAGAAGAGTATCAAGTGTTACTATCAAAAAGCGAAATCTATGTTCAATTTGATGAACGAATAAAACAGAAAATTCAAGAAGTGAAAAACGAAGTAAAAGTGAGCGCGAGTGAAGAACAATTATCAGATTGGAAACAACAATATCGTCCCCATTGACATCGCATTAAAAGTGTGTTATTATGACAGAACAGTTTAGCGAGGTAGAGTAATCAACTGGTAAAACACTAAAGTGAAATGTCGGAGGGAATTTATGAAAAAGAAATTGATTTTTGTAACACTAATGGTATTGACTATGCTTATGATAGGGTGTAGCGCAAAAGAAACGAAAACAGAAAAAAAAGATACAGGGAAGCCAAAGGCAGGAGAAACATTTACGCTCGGATTTGATGCTAGTTTTCCACCTTACGGATATCAAGATGATGATGGAGAATATGTAGGATTTGATTTGGATCTTGCACAGGAAGTGTGTGATAGAAATGAATGGGAGTTGGTGAAACAGCCAATTGATTGGGATTCAAAAGATATGGAGTTGTCTTCTGGAACGATTGACTGTATCTGGAATGGTTTTACGATGAATGGTAGAGAGGATAAATATGTATGGTCAAAGCCATATGTAGATAACAGCCAGGTAGTTGTTGTAAAAAAAGATTCTGGAATTACAACGCTTAAAGATTTGACTGGAAAAAATGTTGTTGTACAAGCAGATTCTTCTGCGCTGGCAGCATTGGAAGACCCGAAAGTCTGTGCAGATTTGGCGGGAACATTTGGGAGTTTAGATCAGGTTCCGGAATATAATACTGCTTTTATGAATTTGGAAGCAGGAGCGGCTGATGCGGTTGCATTAGACATAGGTGTGGCAAAGTATCAGATTGATTCTAGAGGTGATGGGTTTGTGATGTTGAAAGAAGAGTTATCAGCAGAACAGTATGGAATTGGATTTGCTCTAGGAAATGAAGCGTTGCGTGATGCAGTGCAAAAGTCATTAGATGAGATGTCAACAGACGGCACCCTCCAAGAAATTGGAAAGAAGTGGGGCGTGGAAGATGCTATTTGTATAAAAAAATAAATGGAAAAGGTCAGAGCTTAAGAGTCTGACCTTTTTAGGATTTCAAGGAGGAGTGTATGAGTGTTTTTGAGATTGTAAAACAATTGGGAAATGGAATGTTAGTTTCGGTGGAAATTTTTGTGTCTACACTTCTGTTTTCACTTCCATTAGGGCTGATTATTGCGTTTGGAAGAATGTCAAAATGTAAAACTGTACGGGGAATCACAAAGATATATATATCGATTATGCGTGGGACGCCACTGATGTTGCAACTGATGGTAGTATATTTTGGCCCATTTTTTCTATTTGGAATTCGAACAGAACCCGAATATCGATTGATTGCGGTGCTTATCGGATTTGCTGTTAATTATGCAGCCTATTTTGCTGAAATTTATCGCGGGGGTATTGAATCTATGCCAATAGGTCAGTATGAGGCGGCACGAGTACTTGGTTATAATAAGATTCAAACTTTTTTTGTGATTATATTGCCACAAGTATGGAAACGTATCCTGCCATCTATAACCAACGAAGTAATTACGTTGGTTAAAGATACTTCATTGGCATTTGTGCTTGGAGTTGCAGAGATGTTCACACTGGCAAAAAGGATTGCAAGTGCTCAAACTTCTATGATTCCATTTGTGGTGGCAGGAGTCTTATATTATATATTTAATTTGATTGTTGCAATCGTTATGGAAAAAACAGAACAAAAAATGAATTATTATCGATAAGGAGGGATTCTGGTTGAGCTTATTGGAAATGCAACATATTGGGAAAAGTTTTGAACAAATAGAAGTTTTAAAAGATATATCTCTTACGGTAGAAGAAGGAGAAGTACTTGCAATTATAGGTCCTTCCGGTTCGGGAAAATCAACGTTATTACGATGTGCAATAGGACTGGAACCCATAGATAAAGGTGTTATGCGTTATGAGGGACAATCGGGGTTGGTGTTTCAGAATTTTAATTTGTTTCCACATTTTACGGTGATGAAGAATATAACAGATGCGCCAATACGAGTGCAGAAACGTAATAAAGAAGAAGTGTATGCAGAAGCTAAAGAATTACTGATGAAGATGGGATTGTCAGATAGGGAAGAAGCTTATCCGTTTCAATTATCAGGTGGACAGCAGCAACGTGTATCTATTGCAAGAGCCCTTGCAATGAACCCAAACATCTTATTCTTTGATGAACCGACTTCGGCATTAGATCCGGAGTTGACAGGGGAGATATTAAAAGTAATCAAAGATCTTGCCGCAGAACATATGACTATGGTTATTGTAACCCATGAGATGACATTTGCAAAAAATGTTGCAGACCAGATTATCTTTATGGATAACGGATATATTGCAAAAAAAGGAACACCGGAAGAGGTATTTGGTTCTTATAACGAGAGAATGAAAGAATTTTTAGGTAAGTTTAGTGAGTAATTTTATTGATTTTATATGATGAGTGTATTATAATTTTTGAGAAAGACTATTTTATTATTAGAAAAGGAATGGTGTAAACGTATGAAAAAGATGGAACAACTTTATGAAGGAAAAGCAAAGAAAGTTTTCAAAACGGACGATCCAGATATTGTAATTGTAGATTATAAAGATGATGCAACTGCTTTTAATGGTGAAAAAAAGGGAACCATTGTTGGAAAAGGTGTAATTAATAATCGCATGACAAACTACATTTTTCAAGTATTAGAAAAAGAAGGTGTACCAACACATTTTGTGGAAGAATTAAGTGATCGTGAAACAGCTGTTAAAAAAGTAGATATTGTTCCACTAGAAGTAATTGTGCGTAATATTGCGGCCGGAAGTTTTTCGAAAAAATTGGGAATTGAAGAAGGAAGAAAGCTATTAGCACCTACTTTAGAATTTAGTTATAAAGATGATGCACTTGGTGACCCTATGATTAATGATTATTTTGCAATTGCCATTGGAGCGTCTACACAAGAAGAAATTGATAAGATTACAAAATATACATTTAAAGTGAATGAAGTACTCAAGAATTTTTTTGCAGATGCAGGAATTGAGTTAGTTGATTTTAAAATTGAATTTGGTCGTTACCACGGAGAGGTTATCTTAGCAGATGAGATTTCACCGGATACGTGTCGGTTATGGGATATGAAGACTCATGAGAAATTAGATAAGGATCGTTTCCGTAGAGATATGGGCAATGTAGAAGATGCATACCAAGAAGTATTTAAACGCATAGGGATTAAATAAGGAGTTTAAAACATGCAAAAAAGTTATAATGATGAATTACATGAAGAATGTGGTGTGTTTGGGGCATATAATATGGATGGAGCAGATGTTGCATCTTCTATTTATTATGGCCTTTTTGCACTACAACATAGAGGACAAGAGAGTTGTGGCATTGCGGTTACAGATACTTATGGAAAACGGACCATGCTCTCCAAAAAAGGATTGGGACTTGTAAATGATGTGTTTAATGAAGAGGAACTGTTGGCACTGAAAGGAAATTTAGGTGTTGGACATGTTCGTTACTCCACAACCGGAGCGTCCAGATTGGAAAATGCACAGCCTTTGGTTATTAATTATATTAAAGGAACATTGGCTATTGCACATAATGGAAATCTTGTAAATGCCGCAGAATTAAGAGAAGAGTTGGCATATACAGGAGCTATCTTTCAGACAACCAATGATTCGGAAGTAATTGCATATTACATTGCGCGTGAAAGATTAAATACCCATACAGTGGAAAATGCGGTTCAAAATGCAATGAAGAAGATCCAAGGTGCATATGCACTTGTAATCAGTAGTCCAAGAAAGATGATTGGTGTTAGGGATCCGTTTGGTTTAAAACCATTATGTATTGGAAAACGTGAAAATACGTACTTCTTGGCATCGGAAAGCTGTGCAATTGCTGCAGTTGGTGGAGAATTTGTGCGTGATGTAGAACCTGGCGAGATTGTGAGTATCACGAATCAAGGAGTAAGCTCGGATTTAAGTATGAGTATTCCGCCGGAGAAACAGGCGAGGTGCATCTTTGAGTATATTTATTTTGCAAGAACAGATAGTACTATTGATAATGTGAATGTGTATCATTCGAGAATTATTGCGGGAAAAGCTTTGGCAGAATCATATCCGGTAGAAGCAGATCTGGTGGTTGGAGTTCCAGATTCAGGACTTGTAGCGGCAAAAGGATACTCAGAAAAGTCGGGAATTCCTTATGGTATGGCATTTCATAAGAATAGTTATGTTGGACGTACTTTTATTAAGCCAAAACAAAGCCAGCGGGAATCAAGTGTAAAGATTAAGCTAAATGTAATTGAAGAAGTGGTAAAAGGAAAGCGCATAATTATGGTAGATGATTCTATTGTAAGAGGAACTACTTGTGCAAATATTATAAGAATGTTAAAAAAAGCAGGAGCTACAGAGGTACATGTACGTGTTAGCTCACCACCGTTCCTGCATCCTTGTTATTTTGGTACAGATGTTCCATCTAATGAACAGTTAATTGCCCACACTCATACGCAGGATGAAATCTGTCAGATTATTGGAGCGGATTCATTGGGATATATGGAAGTAGATAAACTTCCAAGTTTGATTGAAGGCTTATCATTTTGTGATGCCTGTTTTACAGGGAAATACCCAATGAAAGTGCCGCATAAAGACTTGAGTCAAGCATTTGAAGTTTAGGGTTTAAATGGAAGAACGGAAAACGGAGGAAGCAAATAGTGAACGATAGATATCAAAGTCCATTATCAGAACGATACGCCAGTAAAGAAATGCAGTATATATTTTCACCGGATATGAAATTTAAGACTTGGAGAAAATTATGGATTGCACTTGCAGAAACAGAAAAAGAATTAGGATTGAATATAACTGATGAACAAATTGCCGAATTGAAGGAACATGCAACGACCATTAATTATGAAACTGCAAAAGAACGTGAAAAGATAGTACGCCATGATGTGATGGCTCATGTATATGCATATGGTCAACAGTGTCCTTTGGCAAAGGGGATTATTCACTTAGGCGCAACATCTTGTTATGTAGGTGATAACACAGATATAATTGTGATGGCTGAGGCACTTCGCTTAGTGAAAAAGAAATTAGTGAATGTAATTGATGAATTAGGCAAGTTTGCAGAAACCTATAAAGAACTTCCGACATTGGGATTCACACATTTCCAACCGGCACAACCAACAACAGTGGGGAAAAGAGCAACTCTGTGGATGCAGGAGTTTATGTTAGATTTAGAAGATTTGGATTATGTACTTGATAGCTTAAAGTTACTAGGTTCTAAAGGAACTACAGGAACCCAGGCAAGTTTTTTAGAGTTGTTTGAGGGCAATCAGGAGATTATAGATAAGATAGATCCTATGATTGCAAACAAAATGGGATTCAAGGATTGTTATCCGGTATCAGGACAGACCTATTCTAGGAAGATAGATACAAGGGTGATGAATGTGTTGGCTGGAATAGCAGCCAGTGCACATAAGTTCTCCAATGACATTCGATTATTGCAACATCTAAAAGAAGTAGAAGAGCCATTTGAAAAGAGTCAGATTGGTTCTTCGGCTATGGCATATAAAAGAAATCCAATGAGAAGTGAACGGATTGCTTCTTTGTCTAGGTATGTAATGATAGATGCTATGAATCCGGCGATTACCTCAGCATCACAATGGTTTGAAAGAACATTGGACGACTCGGCTAATAAAAGATTAAGCGTTCCGGAGGGCTTCTTAGCGATAGATGGTATCTTGGATCTTTGCTTAAATGTAGTAGACGGGTTAGTAGTGTATCCCAAAGTGATTGAAAAAAGGTTGTTATCAGAATTACCTTTTATGGCTACAGAAAATATAATGATGGATGCTGTAAAAGCAGGTGGAGATAGACAGGAATTACATGAAAGAATAAGAGAACTTTCTATGGAAGCTGGAAAGAATGTGAAAGAAAAAGGATTAGATAACAATTTGTTGGAGCTGATTGCTGCTGATCCTGCTTTTAATATGAACTTGGAAGATTTGCAAAAGACAATGGATCCCCATAAATACGTGGGGTGTGCAAAAGAACAAGTAGAATCATTCTTGAAGAAAGTTGTATCTCCGGTTTTAGAAAAGAACAAAAAATTGTTAGGCTTAAAAGCTGAAATAAATGTATAATTAAAATTATCAGATATTGTCGGAAATCAAAAGAAAGTTTCCGGCAATATTTTTGTGTATTTTTTAGTGACAAAAATTTAACGCGTCAAAGCGAATAGATACATAGTGCACAAAAAAACAATGTGTCAATAGTGCAATATACAAGAAAAAAATCGTTATATTTGTAACATCGATAAATAGTCGACAAAAAAAGTGGATAATAGTTAACAAAAAATATATATGATGCATAAATTGGTTGCAGTTTATGCAAAAGTACTCTATTATAAAGAGGCTATATAATGTTTATTTGATTTATCTATAGGAGATGAGAAAAAGGAGGATTTAAAATTGGCAGTATTTGAACAAATTATCATGACGGTAAATGGGTGGCTTTGGGACTATTTACTTTTAATCCTTTTAGTGGGGACAGGTGTTTGGTTTACAATTAGAACCGGTTTTATCCAGGTAAGGGGATTTGGAGAAGGCTGGAGAAGAACATTTGGTGGACTTTTTAAAAAGAGTGATGCGGCAGATAAAGATGGAATGTCTTCATTCCAGGCATTGGCAACAGCTATCGCAGCGCAAGTTGGAACAGGAAATTTAGCAGGTGCGGCAACAGCAATTGCAGTTGGTGGACCGGGAGCGATTTTCTGGATGTGGGTAAGTGCATTTTTTGGAATGGCAACTATCTACGCCGAAGCATTAATGGCTCAAAAGTACAAACAAGTTGGAGCAGATGGTAATATCACAGGAGGTCCTGTTTATTATATCAAGGCAGCATTTAAGGGTACATTTGGTAAGGTTTTAGCAGGAACATTTGCGGTTCTTATTATTTTAGCACTTGGTTTTATGGGAAATGCAGTTCAATCAAACTCAATTGGAGATGCATTTGGAACAGCATTTGGTATTCAACCATGGATTGTTGGTATTGTGCTTGCAGTTTTAGCATTTATCGTATTTTCAGGTGGTATTGCAAGAATTGCAAAATTCACAGAAACAATCGTACCAATTATGGCATTGTTCTATATTATTGGTTCTCTTATTGTAATCGGGGCAAATATTCAAAACTTGCCACTTGCATTTAAAGAAATCTTTGTTGGAGCATTTGCACCTCAGGCAATTGCCGGTGGTGTTATTGGAGCAAGTATTCAAGTTGCTATGAAAAAAGGTGTTGCTCGTGGATTATTCTCTAACGAGGCTGGTATGGGATCTACACCTCATGCACATGCAATTGCAAAAGTAAAGCATCCTGCAGAACAAGGTTTCGTAGCAATGATGGGTGTGTTTATTGATACATTTGTAATCTTGAATTTAACAGCGCTTGTTATTATTACAACACGTTCGGTAACACCGGATGGTTCTTTGATTGGAACAGCACTTACACAAGCAGGATTCTCATCTGTATTTGGTAAATTTGGAGAAATATTTATTGCGATTTGTATGTTCTTCTTTGCATTTTCAACCATTATTGGGTGGTATTTCTTTGGTGAAGCAAATATTAAATATTTGTTTGGCGCAAAAGCAGTTAAAGTATATGCAATACTTGTATGTGTTTGTATTGTATTAGGAACATTTGGTAAAGTTCAACTCATCTGGGATATGTCAGATTGCTTTAACGGATTGATGGTAATTCCGAACTTAATAGGGTTATTAGGATTATCAAAAGTGGTCAGTGAAGTACATAATGATTACCAAAATAATTTCAAGACAAAAAAAGTTTTAAAATAATAAAAAATATAATTGACTATTCATAGATACCTGTTATAATACAAATAGTGTTAATCAATAAGATAGTCAGAGAAGTAAGTTGTGGGTTGATATTTTTCGCGAGAGAGTCCTATGGACCGCCGAAGATGCAAACGTTGTCAATGGTCAATTGACGGGTGAAACTTTCAGGCAAAAGGATCGAAAAAAGTACCACACTCTGAAGCTTGTTTTGGATTATGTCAAGACAAAAGACAGAAGGACGACAGTGCAACCAAGGGTTGTATTTGTTGTCCTTTTTTTAGACAGGTGGGAAATATGAAAAAAGCATTTGAGATTATTACAAATAATCCATTGGTATATGATAAATTGAATAAAGAATACAACATTAGGTATAGTGAAATCTCTTACGAAGATATACTGAAAGAAGTAAGAAACCGGGTATACGAAGGATATCAACTTCTTACACATCCATTATCAGGAAGTGTAAAACCCAATGAAACACCTTATAAGTCTGTGATGGTATCAACCACAAAAGGTACGCTAGATTTACAATCAGTAGAAATTATTGAAAATGCAATTCATGCAGTTGGTAAATTCGAATTCAAATCGGATCGCTATCAACCGGAAGTATATGATGATTTTCAGGTAATTGATCTTACGTTGATTGAGAGTGCACTTCCATCAGCAACAGCACAGTTATAAGCACAAGTGGGCTACAATAGTACGGAGTACTTTGAGCAAATAAACAATCATTCATTAAAAGGAGGGAATTGCAGTGAGATTAGAAATGGGACACATCAATATTAAAGATATTCAATTTGCAGCAGAGTCTAAAATTGAAAACGGAGTTCTTTACGTATCCGAAGAAGCTGTAAGAAAAGTAGTTCTTGAAGAAGAAAAGATCAAGAGCGTTGTATTTGACATCGCAAAACCAGGGGATAGTGTAAGAATTACACCTGTAAAAGATGTTATTGAACCACGTGTAAAAGTTGAAGGACGTGGAGGTATCTTCCCAGGTGTTATCGCAAAAGTTGATACAGTTGGAGAAGGAAAAACATATGCGTTAAAAGGTATGGCTGTTGTAACAGCAGGTAAGATTGTTGGATTCCAAGAAGGAATTATCGACATGAAGGGACCGGGTGCTGACTACACACCATTTTCAAAATTAAATAACTTAGTAATGGTATGCGAACCTGTAGAAGGTTTAAAACAACATGATTATGAGAAGGCAGTTCGTTTTGCTGGATTTAGAGTTGCTATATATCTTGGTGAATTAGCTCGTGAATTAACTCCTGATGAAACTAAAGTATATGAAACATGTACTATTAAAGAAGGCTTAGAAAAATATCCAAATCTTCCACGTGTAGCTTATGTACAGATGTTACAAAGCCAGGGATTGTTACATGATACTTATGTATATGGTGTAGATGCAAAACAAACATTATCTACTATTATGAATCCAACAGAAATCATGGACGGAGCAATTGTATCTGGTAACTGTGTATCTGCTTGTGATAAGAATCCAACATATGTACATATGAACAACCCAGTAGTACATGATTTGTTTGAAGAACATGGAAAAACCATTAACTTTGTATGTCATATTATTACTAATGAAAACGTATATTTAGCAGACAAGCAACGTTCATCTGATTGGACAGCTAAAATGTGTAAATTATTAGATCTTGATGGTGTGGTAGTATCTCAAGAAGGATTTGGTAACCCAGATACAGACCTAATCATGAACTGCAAAAAAATTGAAGCAGAAGGTGTTAAAACTGTAATTATTACAGATGAATATGCTGGACGTGATGGAAAATCTCAATCATTGGCAGATGCAGATGTAGCAGCAGACGCTTGTGTTACAGGTGGAAATGCAAATCAATTGATTCTTCTTCCTAAGATGGATAAGGTGATTGGAACATTAGATTATGTGAATAAAATTGCTGGTGGTAATGAAGACAGCTTACGAGCTGATGGAACAATTGAAATTGAGATTCAGGCAATCACAGGTGCAACTAACGAAACTGGTTTCGGCAAGTTAAGCGCAAGATAGTGAAGGAGGAAAAATAAAAATGAGTAAATTAAAAGTTGTACATTATATTAATCAATTCTTCGCTAACATTGGTGGAGAAGAAAAAGCTGATTATCCTGCAGAAATTCGCGTAGGCGAAATCGTTGGACCAGGTGTAGCATTTAAACAATATTTTGGAGAAGATGCAGAAATTATTGCAACTATCGTATGTGGTGACTCATACTTTAATGAAAATCTTGATAAAGCAAAAGCAGATATCTTAGCAATGGTAAAAGAACAAGCACCTGATATCTTTGTAGCTGGTCCTGCATTTAACGCAGGTCGTTATGGTGTAGCATGTGGTACAATTGCAGATGCAGTTCAACAAGAACTTGGAATCCCAGCAGTAACCGGTATGTATATTGAAAATCCGGGTGCTGATATGTTCAAGAACAAAGTTTTAACAATTTCTACCAAAAACTCTGCAGTAGGAATGAAAGATGCTGTTAGTAAGATGGCTCCATTAGCTGTTAAATTAGGAAACAAAGAAGAAATTGGTGTTTCAAGTAAAGAAGGATATATGCCAAATGGTATTCGTGTAAACTTCTTTGAAGAAGAAAGAGGCTCTAAGAGAGCTGTGAATATGTTATTAAAAAAATTAGCAGGAAAATCTTATACAACAGAATATCCAATGCCTAATTTTGATAGAGTTGCTCCAAATAAAGCAATCAAAGATATTACAAAAGCAAAGATTGCACTTGTAACATCCGGTGGTATTGTGCCAAAGGGTAATCCTGATCATATTGAATCTTCCAATGCTTTACGCTATGGTGAGTATGATATTACAGGAGTTACAGACTTAACAGAAGCTACTTACGAAACAGCACATGGTGGATATGATCCTGTATATGCAAATGAAGATTCTGATAGAGTATTACCTGTTGATGTACTTCGTGATCTTGAAAAAGAAGGTAAAATCGGTTCTTTACATCACTTATTCTATACAACTGTTGGTAATGGTACTGCTGTTGCATCTGCTGTTGCATTTGCTGCAGAATTTAGCAAAAAATTATTAGCTGATGGTGTAGATGCTGTAATCTTAACCTCTACTTGAGGCACTTGTACTCGTTGCGGCGCAACGATGGTTAAAGAAATCGAAAGAGCTGGTATTCCTGTAGTACATATGTGTACAGTAACACCAATCTCTATGACAGTTGGAGCAAATAGAATTATTCCAACAATTGCAATTCCTCATCCACTTGGTAATCCAGCATTAGATGCAGATGAAGAAAAGAAATTACGTCGTCACTTAGTTGAAAAAGCATTAGTTGCTTTAACAACAGAAGTAGAAGATCAAACAATTTTTGACAACTAATAACTAGAAGCTTAAGAGAAGAAGGAGATACGTTATGAGCAAAATTTATGACGTTATCATCTTGGGTGCAGGACCTGCTGGATTAGCAGCAGGTTTGTACGCAGGAAGAAGTCGTTTATCAACATTAATTATTGAAAAAGGTAAAGATGGCGGACAAATTGCAATCACAGATGAGATTGAAAATTATCCTGGCCAAATTGTAGAAGGTGAAAGTGGTCCTTCCTTAATTGAAAGAATGACACAACAAGCTGAAAAATTCGGTGCAGAACGTGTTTCAGATGTAATTAATGCAGTAGAATTAGAAGGCGATGTTAAAAAATTAATCAGTGCAAAAAACGAATATTTAGGAAAGACTGTAGTTGTTGCAAGTGGAGCATTCCCAAGACCAATCGGTTGTAAAGGCGAGAAAGAATATATGGGAAAAGGTGTTTCTTATTGTGCAACATGTGATGCAAACTTTTTCGAAGATTTTGAAGTGTATGTAGTAGGTGGTGGCGATTCGGCAGTAGAAGAAGCAATGTATCTTACTAAATTTGCCAGAAAAGTTACAATTATTCATAGAAGAGATGAGCTTCGTGCAGCAAAATCAATTCAAGAAAAAGCATTTGCAAATCCTAAGATTGAATTCTTCTGGGATTCTGTAGTAGAAGAACTTCATGGTGATGAAATTCTTTCTGGAATGACAGTTAAAAATGTAAAAACAGGTGAAACACGTCTTGTAGAAGCAGACGAAGATGATGGCATGTTTGGTATCTTTGGATTTATTGGTACCGTTCCTAATTCTTCTTTGTTTGAAGGTGTGCTTGATATGGAACGCGGTTATATTAAGACAGATGATGATATGAGAACCAATATTCCAGGAGTATATGCAGCTGGTGATATCCGTGTTAAGAGTCTTCGCCAAGTAGTAACAGCTGCTGCAGATGGTGCAATTGCAGCGATGCAGGCAGAAAAATATATTTCAGAATAAAGGAATCTAGAGGAGGAAGCAAAATGGTAGAATTAACAAAAGTAAACTTTGAAGAAGAAGTTTTACAAGCAGATGGTTATGTATTAGTAGATTACTTTGGGGACGGGTGTGTTCCATGTCAGGCATTAATGCCACATGTACATGCTATGGAAGATACTTATGGAAGCGATATTAAGTTCTCATCTCTTAATACTACAAAAGCACGTCGTCTTGCAATTGGACAAAAGATCTTAGGTCTTCCAGTTATTGCAATTTATAAAGGCGGAGAAAAAATTGATGAGTGTGTCAAAGATGATGCAACACCAGAGAATATTGAAACCATGATTAAGAAATACATTTAACATCCAATTGGTAGTAGAAGTTCATAGAGCTTTTATTATAGAGTAAAGAAAAAGAAGGGAAGGAGGAAAACAATAATGGCAATTTTAGAAGGAAAAAAAGCGATTATTATCGGGGACCGTGATGGAATTCCAGGACCTGCTATCGCTGAATGTGTTAAAACTGCAGGTGCAGAGGTTGTTTTTTCTTCAACAGAGTGTTTCGTCTGAACAAGCGCAGGCGCAATGGATTTGGAAAACCAAAAAAGAGTTAAGGAATTTGCTGAGGAATACGGTGCAGAAAACTTAGTAGTAGTACTAGGAGCAGCCGAAGGTGAGGGTGCAGGACTTGCAGCCGAAACCGTAACAGCAGGAGACCCAACTTTTGCAGGTCCATTGACAGGGGTCCAGTTAGGACTCACGACATATCACGTATGTGAACCTGAGATGAAAGAAGAATTTGACGAAGCAGTTTATGAAGAACAAATTAGTATGATGGAAATGGTACTAGATGTTGATGATATTGTAAATGAAATGTCATCTATCCGTGAACAATACGGAAAATTTTAAGTAGACGGGGTGATGAGGTGTATATTGCCTCATCACTTCTATATTTAATGAAAGGTGGACGCGAAACATGAATAGTGTAATCAAAGGGAGTGGCTATGTATTGGTACATACTCCTGACATGGTATTATATAATGGAACAACGCAAACTACTGAAAGAGTGGTAAATCCGGACTCGGAATATCTAAAAGCAGTACCACAGAATTTGAGAACTTATCAAGATGCAGTAGAATATTGGCCAAATCAGACTTATATTGGGAACGTACATCCGGAAGAATTAGCAACGGTAGAATTTCCATGGTTTGATAAAAAAAGAGAAGGTTCAGAACGTTATGGTAAACTGGGCGAAATAATGCCACAAGAAGAATTCCTTTTCTTAGTACAAGCTTCAGATATGTTTGAAGTAGTGAAATTAGACAAAAATTTTGTAAGTAAATATAAAGATGCATTTACTAAAAACCCTATTATTTCAGAAGATATTGTAGAACGCATTGAAGATGGTCATGAATTAAGTGAAATCGAACACTTTGTGAACGAAGAACATGCAGAACCACTTTATCACAATGCAACATTAGTTGGCTGTGTAAAGAAAGCACATGACATTGATGCTAATCTTTCTGCACATGTAATGCATGAAAATTTAATGAGTAAAGCATCTAGTGTTTTAGCATTATTATATGCAGTTAAAAATGCGGGAATTGAAAAAGATGAGGTAGAATATGTAATTGACTGTGCGGAAGAAGCATGTGGAGATATGAACCAACGTGGTGGTGGCAATTTTGCCAAAGCTGCAGCAGAAATTGCAGGATTAGTAAGTGCATCAGGTTC
The DNA here is from genome assembly GCA_036656795.1 of Lachnospiraceae bacterium. Classification (GTDB taxonomy): domain Bacteria; phylum Bacillota; class Clostridia; order Lachnospirales; family Lachnospiraceae; genus CAUPWF01. The sequence goes on from JAVXHR010000001.1 coordinate 194,370, forward strand.
TGATGCCAGAGGATTCTGTGCAGCACCGGCTCATGCAGTAATTGAAGCAGCGGCACTTGTTAAATCAGGAGCATACAAAACAGTAGTTGTTACGTCCGGTGGATGTACAGCAAAATTAGGTATGAATGGAAAAGATCATATTAAAAAGGGACTTCCTATTTTAGAGGATTGTCTTGGAGGATTTGCAATCGTTATCTCAGAAAACGATGGTGTAAATCCGGAAATCAATCTTGAGATGCTAGGACGTCATATGGTTGGAACCGGTTCAGCTCCTCAGGCAGTTATCTCTAGTCTTGTTACAGCTCCACTTGACAGAGTTGGAATGAAGATTACAGATATTGATAAATATTCTCCTGAGATGCAGAATCCTGATATTACAAAACCGGCAGGTGCAGGTGATGTTCCATTGGCTAATTATAAGATGATTGGTGCATTAGCAGCAAAACGTGGAGAAATTACTCCGAAAGATTTAGGTGATTTTGTAAAAGAACATGGTCTTGTTGGTTGGGCTCCAACACAAGGACATATTCCATCAGGTGTTCCTTATATAGGATTTGCATGTGAGGATCTAAAAGCAGGTAAATTAAAGAAAGTCATGATTATTGGAAAAGGTAGTCTTTTCTTAGGACGTATGACAAACTTATTTGATGGTGTATCTTTCGTAATACAAGCAAATACAGGGGCAGAAGATACAGGTTCTGTATCTGAAGATGAAGTAAAAGGATTGATTGCGAAGGCTATGAAAGGCTTTGCTGAAACTCTTATGTCAGAAATATCAGAATAAAGAGGTGGATGAAAATGGCAAATAATGTAGAAAAAATAATTGCTTCCACTTTTATGGACATGGCGCAAGGGTTGGAATCAGGCAATTTTGGTAAAAAGCCTAAGATTGCTCTTACCGGTATGGGAAGCGAACATGGTGAAGAAAACGCTATGGAAGCTGCAATAGCAGCTTCAAAAAAAGGAATTGATGTATATTATATAGGTACATTAGAAGCAGAAGGTGTACATACTGTTAAAGTAGCAGATGATGAGGCCGGACATAAGAAGATGGAAGAACTTCTTAAGAACAAAGAAGTAGATGGAGCAGTTACAATGCACTTTCCATTTCCAATTGGTGTATCAACGGTAGGACGTGTTGTAACTCCTAGTTTGGGAAAAGAGATGTTTATTGCAACTACAACAGGAACTTCCAGTGCAGATCGCATTGAAGGTATGATTAAGAATGCTGTATTTGGAACAATTGCAGCAAAAGCATGTGGGAACACAAATCCAACGATTGGTATCTTGAATGTTGATGGAGCTCGCCAAACAGAAAAGGCTTTAAAACAATTAGTTGATCAAGGATATGATCTTACATTTGCTGAATCAGGCAGAGCAGATGGCGGTTGTGTTATGAGAGGAAATGATGTATTACAAGGATCACCGGATATCTTAGTTTGTGACTCCTTATCTGGAAATATCTTAGTTAAGATGTTATCTTCTTATACAACTGGCGGAAGTTATGAAGCAACAGGATATGGTTATGGCCCTGGTATTGGAGAAGGATATGATCAGTTAGTGATGATTATCTCTCGTGCCTCTGGAGCACCACTTATTACGGGAGCGCTTGAATATGCGGCGGAACTTGTAAGAGGGAAAGTCTTTGAAGTTGCAAAAGCAGAATTTGGAAAAGCAAATAAAGCCGGATTAAAGAAATTATTAGAAGCTCGTAAAGCAGCTGAAAAACCGGCAGCTACAGAAGCTGTGGCTGCACCTCCAAAAGAGATTGTTACATCTCAGATTGCTGGAATTGAGATCATGGATCTTGAAGACGGAGTACAGGCATTATGGAAAATTGGCATCTATGCAGAAAGTGGTATGGGATGTACAGGTCCTATCATTCTTATCTCTGATGCAAATAAAGAAAAAGCAGAAGCAGAATTGAAGAAGACGGGCTATATTAATTAGTTTTAGTCAACTTACAGATGTAATAAGAAAAAGTGGTATCCTACTTATGAGATACCACTTTTTTGGTTGATTTTTAGAAGTACAAATAGTATGATGACAGATAGAAAACAAAAAGGGGATATGACATGAATTATGAATTGTTGATTGATACAGCTGCCTTAGCGGGAGAAATCATGCTATATAGCGGTGCAGAGACCTATCGTGTAGAAGATACCATGCGTCATATCTTGAATACATCGGAATCTAAGGATATAGAATCGCTTGTACTTATGACAGGATTAATGGTTTCACTTGGTGGAAAAAATTTAAAAAGAATTACTGCAATTAAACGGGTCAAACATACCGGAACGAACTTGGGGAATGTGGTTCAGGTCAATGATATCTCAAGGAGATTCTGTAATGATGAGATAAAACTTGAGGAAGCATATAAAGAGTTAATGGATATTAAAAAGAATCATTACAGTGAACTTATTTATAGTATTGCAACAATAGTCGCAGTGGTTGGATTTTCACTAATGTTTGGTGGAGGATTCTATGAATTTGGTGTAGCAATCGTGGTGGGAACTTTATTAGCTATCATTTTAAAAGGTGCTAAGAAAATTGGTATTAATATCTTTATACGGGACTGCTTTGCATCTATTTGTATTACTTGTGTGACCATTTTATGCAAGGCATATCTAGTCCATCAAGTGGACGTGGATATTGTCATTATCGGTGCTATTATGCCATTAGTACCAGGAGTAGCTATTACAAATGCGGTTAGAGATACCTTGCAAGGGGATTATATCTCAGGTGTTGCAAGAGTACTAGAGGCATTTCTTGTAGCATCAGCAATTGCCTTAGGTGTAGGTATTGGAATGGCACTTTTGAGTAATATGATTACATGGGGAGGAATTGTTGCATGATAATAATAAAGATATTAGGTGTGATTGTGGCAGTATGTGCGTTTTCTATTTTGTTAGAAACACCACCTCGATACCTTTGGTGTACGGCTATTGTTGGAGCGGTTGGAAGTCTGGCGTATTTTCTTTGCTTGGAAAAAGGAATCAATAATGTAGCATCATCTTTTGTGTCAGCACTATTTATTGCATTACTTTCTCATACATTTGCGCGTGTGATGAAAGCACCGGTTATATTATTCTTGATTGCCGGAATATTACCAACTGTTCCTGGAGCAGGAATGTATCGAATAGTATTTTATCTAATTGAAGGAAATAGTAAAAAAGTCAGTTACTATTTTTCAGAAACAATGCAAATTGCAGGTGTGATAGCTCTTGCAATATTCTTAATGGATACGGTTTTTAGGATTTTTCAAAGCAAAGAATGGAAACGTGAGATAAAACAACAAGACAAAATAGCAAAATAGAGATGCTGTGACCCTATTTCGTATACAAAATAGGGTTTAGATAATAGGTAAAATGTGCTATAATCTTCATATAACATGAATGTATGAAAGGTGGGATGACTTATGCTAGAACAAAATTTGCAGCGTATGTTAGAACAAAGCAAGTACACCGTTGTATTAAGTGGTTATGGTATGCTCTTAGAAAGTGGTTACCCGGCATTACGTGATGGAGAAGAATCTTATGACATTGAATTAAAATATGGATATTCTACAGAAGAGATATTTTCAAGTGCTTTTTTTGCTACACGTAAGGAAATCTTTTATGATTTTTATCGTAATGAAATGTTATCACCCTTAGAAAAACCACCGGGGATTTGTTTTTATGAGCTTGCGAAGATGCAAGAAAAAGGGTGGGTGCAGACGATTGTTACACGACGTATTTTTGGATTGCCGGAACGTGCAGGGTGTAAGAATATTATTGAATTGCATGGCAATGTGTACCATAATTTTTGTCCACATTGTGGAAAAGAATATCCCATGGAATATATTAGAGATTCTAAAAAAATCCCACTTTGTGATGTCTGTGGAATGCCGGTTAGGCCTCGTGTATGTTTATTTGGTGAAATGGTTGATAATGATGTGATGACAAAAGCAGCAGCAGAGATTGCAAAAGCAGATGTCTTATTAATTTTGGGATCAAATCTTAAAACCTATCTATGTGAGCAATTGCTAGGATATTATCGTGGAACCAAATTAATATTAATCACAAAAAACGAACATTATTCAGATAAATATGCAGATATTGTTGTTCATAGTCGTGTTGACGATGCATTAAAAAAGATATTATCATTTGAAAAAAAGTAAAAAGAGAGTAGGAGATAAGAAAGATGAGTAAAGTAAGAACAAGATTCGCACCAAGTCCAACAGGCAGGATGCATGTAGGAAACCTCAGAACGGCTTTGTATGCATACCTCATTGCAAAGCATGAAGGAGGAGACTTTATACTTCGCATTGAGGATACTGATCAGGAACGATTTGTAGAAGGGGCATTGGAGATTATCTATCGCACTTTAAAAAAGACAGGGCTGGTTCATGATGAAGGACCAGATAAAGATGGTGGAGTAGGACCTTATGTGCAAAGTGAACGACATGCAACGGGGTTATATCTTAAATATGCCAAGCAACTGATTGAACAAGGAGATGCATATTATTGTTTTTGCGATAAACAACGTTTGGAATCATTAAAGACATCGGTATCAGAATCAGGAACTGAGATTATAGTATATGATAAACATTGTCTGACACTTAGTAAAGAAGTAATTGAAGCTAATCTTGCTTCTGGTATGCCATATGTGATTCGGATTAATATGCCAACAGAAGGCGTTACAACCTTTCAAGATGATATCTATGGAGAGATAACGGTTCCTAATGTAGAATTAGATGATATGATTCTAATTAAATCAGATGGGTATCCGACTTATAATTTCGCAAATGTAATCGATGATCATCTTCAGGGAATTACGCATGTAGTACGTGGAAATGAGTATTTATCTTCTGCTCCTAAATATAATAGATTATATGAAGCATTTAATTGGGAAGTGCCAATTTATGTACATTGTCCATTGATTACCAATGAAGAACATAAGAAATTAAGTAAACGTTGTGGTCATTCTTCTTATGAGGATCTTATTAATCAGGGCTATCTGACAGAAGCAGTTATTAATTATGTTGCATTGCTTGGTTGGAGTCCCGCTGACAATCAAGAGATTTTCACATTGGAAGAACTCATTAAAGTTTTTGATTATCATCATATGAGTAAAGCTCCAGCTGTATTTGATACCGTGAAGTTAAAGTGGATGAATGGAGAATATTTTAAAGCGATGGATTCAGAGGTATTCTATGAGATGGCGAAACCTTATATAGAGGAAGTTATTACAAAGGATTATGATATTCGTAAGATTGCCGGATTAATAAAGACCAGAATTGAGATATTCCCGGATATAAGAGAACAGATTGATTTCTTTGAAGAGCTTCCAGAGTATGATATTGAAATGTATACACATAAGAAAATGAAAACCAATGCAGCATCTTCTTTAGAAGTATTAAAAGAGTTATTACCGTTGTTGGAAGTTCAAGATGAATATACCAATGATGCACTTTATGGAGTACTTAAAGACTATGTTGATCAAAAAGAGTGCAAGAATGGATATGCTATGTGGCCGGTAAGAACTGCTGTTTCTGGCAAACAAAACACACCAGGTGGTGCAACTGAAATTATGGAAATCATAGGAAAAGAAGAATCTTTAAAACGAATCAGAAAAGGAATTGAAAAATTAAGTTAATTTGTAGAAATAAGAAGATTGTTTGGAATACATGATTTATAGTAATTGCATGTGTTTCAAGCAATCTTATTCTTAAGAAACATATAGAAAGAGGTTATTCATGAGTTTGAATCAAGCTCAACATCAGGCGATTGCCCATAAAGAGGGACCATGTATGGTTCTGGCCGGCCCGGGTTCAGGGAAAACACTCGTTGTCACAAAAAGAATAGAATATCTAATAAAACAGTATCATGTTGCACCACAAGAAATCTTAGTTGTTACATTTACGAAGGCGGCTGTGAAAGAGATGAAAGAACGATTCTATCGTCTTATACAGGCAAGAACAACGGAGGTTACTTTTGGTACTTTTCATGGAATTTACTATGGAATTTTAAAATGGGCATATGGATTTGGCCCACAGAATTTACTCTCAGATGAAGAAAAATACCAACTCTTAAAACAAGTGTCCATGTCCAACAATCTTGAGATTCCTGCGGAGATTGAAGATGAAAAAGAATTTCTACAAGATATTGCAAGTGAGATAAGTTATGTAAAAAATAATCGGATGGAATTAAACGATTATGAACCGTCTAGTTGTAGCAAGGATGTATTTGATGAGATATATACACAATATGAGCAACAAAGAAAACAATATAAAAAGATAGATTTTGATGATATGTTAGTGTTATGTTATGAATTGTTTTGTCAAAGACCTGACATCTTAGCAAAATGGCAGAAACGCTATTCTTATATTCTTGTAGATGAATTCCAAGATATTAATAGAGTTCAATATGATGTAATCTGCATGTTGGCAGGAGTACATCATAATTTGTTCGTTGTAGGGGATGATGACCAATCAATCTATAAGTTTCGGGGAGCCGATCCGGAGTTAATCTTGGGATTTAAGGAGGCATTTCCAGATACAATTGATATCTTATTAGATAAAAATTACCGAAGTACACAATCAATTGTAGCAGCTGCAGATCGTATTATAAGTCACAATATTACTCGGTATAAAAAAGAAATTCATACGGATAATGAACAAGGAAGCAATGTGCAGGTACATGAATTACTTAATACGGTAGAAGAAAGTAAATATGTATTAAAGAAAATTGAAGAAATAAAAAAACAAGGAATAAAATCGTCACAGATTGCAGTTATGTTTCGAACAAATATAGAAGCAAGAACATTTGTAGAAACTTGTTTGGAATACAATGTTAAATTTCAGATGAAAGAGCACCTTCCCAACCTATATGAACATTTTATAAATCAAGATTTGTGTTGTTATATGAGAATGGCAATGGGGAAAAGAAAAAGAAAAGATATGTTAAAAATAATGAATCGCCCTAAACGCTATCTTAGTAGAGAATCCCTCGAAAATGAAACCATTGATTTTGAAAAGTTGCGTTGTTTTTACTGTGACAAACTATGGATGCAAGATAGAATAGACCAGATGGAGTTAGATTTACGTATTTTAAAAAACATGGCGCCTTATGCGGCTATTCAATATATTCGTAAAAGAATAGGATATGATGGGTTTTTGGAGAAATATGCTATGCAAAGACGAATGAGTTTGGAAGAGTTAAAAGAAATAATATGTGAAATTGAAGAACATGCAAAAGAATATAAAGATATAGAAGAATGGCTTAACCATATAGAAACGTATGCAGTGGAGCTGAAAAAACAAACGAAACAGCAAGTGGTGTATGATGCGGACACAATGACTTTGATTACGATGCATGGGGCAAAAGGGTTGGAGTATGAGGCGGTCTTTATAATTGGAGTAAATGAGGATATTATTCCATATAAAAAAGCTAAATTGACGGAAGATATCGAAGAAGAGCGTAGATTATTTTATGTAGCAGTGACTAGAGCAAAGAAACAACTTACCATTACATATACAAAAGAAAAAAACGGAAAAGAAATGATTCCTTCCCGTTTTATCCATGAATTATTAGTCGTCTAGTTCCTCAAATTCTTGTGTATCAAGCCATTCATCGAAAGCATCGGCAGCAAGTTCATATTCATCATCATCATCGATGTTATCAAGTTTTGGCTCTCCTGATTCATCTTCAGAAAAACGATAAAGAAATATCTCATCATGTTTTTCATCATCTTCGTCCTCAATCATTGGAAGTAATGCAATATATTCATTATTGCCTGCCTCGTAGATTGTAAGTACAGAACATTCGACAACTTGATCATTATCTAATGTCAAGGTTACGGTCAATGTATCATCGCTGCAAGTACATTCGTCTTTTCCACAGTTGCAATTGGTATCGTGTTCGCTCATTGTTATTCTCCTTTTCAGTTAATATGATAACTTTATCAGACTAGAGATAGAATTGCAAGCGGAAAACGATTGATAATGTAGCCAAATTGGATAAAATGTAGTAAGATAAGTATGAAACTTTTGATGTTTGTTTAGGAGGAATTGTAACATGAAGAAACGAATGCTAGGAGCGATGATGCTACTGCTCATATGCGTGAGTATGTTATTCGGGTGCAAAAAAAATACCGGGACACCGGAAGATAATGCAATAAAAGAAGGAAATGCAGAAGAAGAGAAGGTAGTATATAAATTTGGATTTTCAGCCATAACTATGGAAAATCCATATTTCATCACATTGGAATCCGCTATTAGAGATACAATTGAAGATGCAGGACATGTATTAATAACGAAAGACCCAGGACTTGATCAAAAAACTCAGAACACGCAGATACAAGAGATGATTGATGAAGGAATAGATGCTATATTTGTTACACCGGTTGATTGGATAGCAATTACTCCATCGTTAGAGGCACTTAAAAAGGCAGATGTTAAAATTATAAACGTAGATACGCAAGTGAAAGAGATGAATTATGTAGATGCTTATATTGGATCGGATAATAGAAATGCGGGTTATATCTGTGGAGAAAATCTTATAAAACGTTGCCCTGAAGGTGGGAAGATTGTAATCTTAGAATGTCCGACAATGAATTCTATTAATGATAGAATTACCGGATTTGAAGAAGCAATCTTGGATCACGGATTTGAAGTGGTAGCGCGTAAAGATACAAAAGGAGATTTGGAAACGTCGTTAGAAAGTGCAACGGAGATATTTGCATCAAATCAGGGAATCGTAGCGGTAATGTGTGGCAATGATCCAACTGCTTTAGGTGCATTAGTAGCTGCCAATACAGTTAAACTAAAAGATACCCTTATCTATGGAGTAGACGGTTCTCCTGATTTAAAAAAGGAATTACAAAAACCTGGAACATTGATTGCCGGAACTGGTGGCCAATCGCCAATTAATATGGGGAAAAGTGCAGCAAAGACCGGTATTAATATATTATCAGGGGAAGAATATGAAAAAGAAGTGTTAGAGGAAACATTTTTCATAGATAAAGAAAATTTAGAAATGTATGGTGTGGATGGTTGGCAATAAAAATAGATGTTCGGGAAGGATTTGGATATGAAGAAAATACAAGGGTGTCCATTACCATTAGGTGTTACAATACAAGGGGATATAGTTAATTTTTCAGTTGCAGTTCCAAGTAAAAAAGACTGCAAGCTTTTGTTATATCGTGTAGGAGAAGAAACACCAAGTCACACCTATTCCATGTCTGAAGAGAAACTGGTAGGGGAAGTCCGTTATCTTGCATTGAAAGAGTTTGAGTGGAAAAAATATGAATATAATTATAAAATAGATGATGAAGTTATTGTGGACCCTTATGTCAGGTGTCTGCAAGGACGAAAAAGATTTGGAGATGAAGTAAGCATTCAAAACCATGAGATACGAGGAAAGATTGATACAATCGAATTTGATTGGGAAGATGATGCTCCTCTTCAGATCCCGTATCAAGATATTGTTGCTTATAGTCTTCATGTGCGAGGATTTACGCAACATATTTCTTCTAAGGTTAAGCATAGAGGCACTTACTCAGGTATCATTGAAAAAATTTCATATCTGCAAGATCTGGGAATTAATCAGATTCAGTGTATGCCAATTTATGAGTTTGAAGAACGTCGATCTTATACGAATTATTGGGGGTATGGCCCGGCCTATTGTTTTGCACCAAAGTCATCATATGCTGCTTCTGAAGATAGTGTGACGGAATTGAAAACTATGGTGAAAGCATGTCATCAAGCACAGATAGAAGTGGTTTTAGAACTTCCGTTTACGCAAGAGACGGCACCACAAAAGATAGAAGAGTGTTTGAGATATTATAGAATAAACTTTCATATTGATGGATTTATCTTGAATCCTGAGTATGTCCCTATGAGAGGTGTTAAAGAAGATCCAATCTTGAGTACAACAAAGATTATGAAGAATCAAGATGGATTTCAGATTACGATGCGCCGTTTTTTAAAGGGAGACGAAGGAATGGTAGAAGATGTGATGTGGTGGTTAAAACATCACTCCAAAGAAGAGGGCATCTATAATTGCATAGCAAATCATAATGGGTTTACATTAGCAGATGCGGTATCTTATGATGGAAAGCACAATGAACTTAATGGAGAGCACAATCAAGATGGACCGAATTATAATTATAGTTGGAATTGTGGTGTAGAGGGTGCAACAAGAAAAAAAAGTGTTGTGGAATTACGTAAAAAGCAGATGAAAAATGCATTCTTTATATTGCTAATGGCCCAAGGAACTCCTTGCATCTTAGCTGGAGATGAATTCGCACATACCCAAAAGGGAAATAACAATGTCTACTGTCAAGATAATGAAATCAGCTGGATTGATTGGAAACAATTAGAAAAAAACAAAGAGTTGTATGTGTATGTTAAAACTTTGATTCAGTTACGACAATCCCATCCGATTCTTCATCCAATGGAAGAATTATTAGGTGTCGACCAGATGTCCTGTGGAGTTCCGGATGTATCATATCATGGCGCTAGTGCATGGCAAGTTCCATCGGAAGTCGCAAGCAGGCAATTAGGTGTCTATTATGCAGGAGCATGTGCAATGGATGATGATTGTTTTATTGCGTATAATATGCATTGGGAAAAACATCCTTTTGCATTACCTGCTCTTTCCAAAGGGAAAAGATGGTATAAGGTTGTTGCTACAGATGCAGAAGTAGCAATGGGTGGGGAAGTTATTCAAGATCAAAAAGAAGTAATTGTGGCAGAAAGAACAATTGTAATGTTTATAGGGAGACTTGTATGATAGAAAAATTTAGGGCTAAGATAGAACTTAGTTCTTTCACACTAAAGATAATTGCAATTGTTTCAATGACAATTGATCATGTGGGAGTAGTTTTATTCCCACAGTATATTGTGTTTAGAATTATTGGACGTATTGCATTTCCGATATTCTGTTTTTTGTTGGTGGAAGGGTTTTTTCATACGCATGATTTAAAAAAGTATATGCTTAGATTAGGAATATTTGCACTGGTTTCAGAGATCCCATTTGACTTGGCAGCTAGTAAAACAATCTTGGAATTTCAACATCAGAATATATTTTTTACATTGCTTGCAGGTGCATTTATGCTTTATTTATTGGAGAAAAATAGGTATAATTCCTTTATAAAGGTCAGTACGGTAGTGATGATGATGCTTTTGGTGGAACTGTTACACACCGATTATAGTTCCATGGGATTATTGATAATCCTATGTTTTTATCTGACCAGAGGAAGTTTTTGGCCTATGGTTCTGTCTATTGCAATAGTAAACATACTGTTCATAGGACATATTCAGGGGTATGGAGCACTTGCACTGATCCCAATTGGACTCTATTCGGGAGAACAAGGCCCAAGGATGAAATACTTTTTTTATTGTTTTTATCCGATACACCTACTGCTTATTTATTTGATTTGGAGATGCATATAAGGAGTGATTGATTGTATGAAACCATGGAAACATTTTTGCACAATTACACATCATAAGGTATTAGTGATGCAACATTGCTTTCGAGTGGGGTTATACCGACAGGGAATGTTACATGATATGTCAAAGTATGGACCAACGGAATTCTTGGTGGGGTGTCGATATTACCAGGGAAATAGAAGCCCTAATAATGCCGAACGAGAGGAACGAGGGTATTCATTAGCCTGGCTTCATCATAAAGGCCGCAATAAACATCATTACGAATATTGGATTGATTATGCTACGGAGAACGCCAGAGGTTTGATTGGAACAAAGATGCCAACGCGTTATCTGGTGGAGATGGTAATGGATCGCATTGCAGCTAGTAAAATCTACAAAAAGGAGGCATACTTAGACAGTAGCCCATTGGAATATTACCAACAGGGTGCTGCATATGCTATGCTGCATCCGGAGACTAGAAATATGCTGGAATTTCTCTTACATATGTTAGCAACAGATGGTGAAACAAAGACATTTTCCTATATAAGAACCCATGTATTAAAAAACAATCCATCATAACAGAATATAGTTACGATGGATTGCTTTTCTAATATTAGATCATACAGGATAATTCAACTGTTCTTTCGTGATGTGATTCAGTACATCGTTCAGATATTTCTTTGCTAAAAATCGAGCCATTGGAAGATTCATATCTAGATAATTTCCACAATCTTTTGCAGATGCACCGGGAATCTCTTGATCATAATCTGCGATAAATGTGTACATGCGTCGTAATAGATTAATAATATCTTTGGATTGATAGTCCCCACTTAATAGTAGATAAAAACCAGTGCGACAACCCATGGGACCAAAATAAATTATCTTAGAACCATATTCGGAATCATTGCGTAGAAAAGTGGCAGCAAGATGTTCGATGGCATGCATCTCCGCAGTATTCATGACAGGTTCATCATTGGGACTTGTCATGCGTAAGTCAAAGGTAGTGATTGGCTGGTCTGCAATATAGTCTTTGCGAGATATATAAACCCCGGCAGTAAGTTTTAGATGGTCAATAGTGAAACTTGTTATTTTCTCCATATGGTATCCTCCTTATGTCTATCTGTTACACATTATATATGCAATTTCGCATAAAAACAAGTTAATACTTTGAGAAAAATGTGCTATACTATAACGGTATTGCATGGATATGAGAAAGTCTCGAGAGTGATTTTCAAGTATCTGACTGAAATGGGATTGTATTGGGAGGGGTTTAAATGAAATTATATATTGTGCGACATGGAGAAACGGATTGGAATAAAGAGAAACGAGTACAGGGACATTCAGATATTCCGTTAAATGAATTCGGAATTTCACTCGCAAAAAAAACGGCAATTGGATTGAAGAATGTAAAGTTTGATGTAGCCTATTCCAGTCCATTATGCAGAGCAAGTGAGACGGCTAGGCTTATTATAGATGATGATAACGTTCCAAGAATTGAAGATGAGCGTCTGGAAGAAATAGGATTTGGGGAATATGAGGGATTGTGTTGTAGTAAAGAAGGCTGGAATATTCCTGATAGAGAATTTAAAAAATTCTTTGAGTCTCCTGATGAATATAAGGCACCTAAGGGTGGGGAATCTTTTGCAGAAGTAAAAAACCGTGCACACCTTTTTTTACGAGAGTTATATCAAAAAAAAGAATATGAAAACAGCAATGTATTAATAGCAACCCATGGAGCAACACTTTGTGGAATGCTAAATGATATGAAGAACTTGGGACTTTCTGAATTCTGGCAAGGTGGTATTCATCGTAATTGTGCTGTTACTATTGCAGAAGTACATCAAGGAAAGCCAACAATTTTAGAAGAAGGTATTGTGTATTATGATGATGAAGTTCAACCTTGGTAGAGAATACGGGGTATAAAATAGGGATTTAAGAGTTTATATATTAGGAAGAAATCGAATAGAGGAAGGAAAGAGAATATGATTGATCAAAAAAAAGTGTTATTTAGTGGGATGCAGGCAACTGGGAATCTTACACTTGGGAATTATTTGGGAGCGTTAAAAAATTGGGTTACATTAAGTGATGAATATGAATGTTTTTACAGTGTTGTGGATATGCATTCTATTACCGTAAGACAAGATCCGGCTATTTTAAGAAAAAGGGCTCGTGCACTTTTAACTCTTTATATTGCAGCAGGATTAGATCCAAAGAAAAATTGTATCTATTACCAGTCACATGTATCAGGACATGCAGAATTAGCTTGGATATTGAATTGTTTTACCTATATGGGTGAATTAAATCGTATGACACAATTTAAAGATAAATCAGCTAAAAATGCAGACAATATTAATGCGGGATTATTTACTTATCCTACATTAATGGCAGCGGATATTCTGTTATTTCAATCAGATGTAGTACCGGTAGGGATTGATCAGATGCAGCACCTAGAGATTACAAGAGATATTGCAGAACGATTTAATGGAATCTATGGAGATGTATTTACTGTTCCGGAAGCATATATTGGAAAAGTAGGTGCAAAGATTATGAGTCTTCAAGAACCGGAGAAAAAGATGTCAAAGTCTGATGACAATCCCAATGCCAGCATTTATTTGATGGATGATTCGGATGCTATTATACGTAAATGCAAGCGTGCGGTTACAGACTCCGAAGGTCAAATCAGATATCGTGATGAACAGCCCGGTGTGAAAAATCTAATTGATATCTATGGGGCATGTACTGGAACAGCAGCAGAAACGATAGTTCATGAATTTGATGGAAAGGGATATGGGGAATTCAAACTGGCAGTAGGAGAAGCGGTACTATCTGTATTGAAGCCATTACAGGAGGAAGTATCGAGATTAGAAAAGGATAAGACATACATTGACGAAATTATAAAAGAGAATGCAGAAAAGGCAACTTATTATGCAACAAAGACGTTAAGAAAAGTTCAACGTAAAGTAGGATTTCCAGATCGTATACGATAAGCAAGTAAATGAAAAGACGAGTTTCTATTCTATGGAAACTCGTCTTTTTGAATATATATTAATTATCTTCTTCTGTCATTGTATAAGTCTGTCTTTTTCTTGCCATCTCATCACTGGCAAGGTATTCATCATAGGTTGAAATCTTATCAATTAATTTTCCACCCGGTACAATTTCCATAATACGATTGGCAGTCGTTTCTACAATCTGGTGATCACGCGAAGTAAAGAGAACAACCCCATTAAATTTTGTCATTCCGTTATTTAAGGCAGTAATGGATTCCATATCCAGATGATTGGTAGGTTCATCAAAGATTAGTACATTTGCACCGGATATCATCATCTTTGATAGGAGACATCTTACTTTTTCTCCACCGGACAATATCTTCACTTTTTTAACACCATCATCTCCGGCAAATAGCATACGACCTAAGAAACTACGTACATGAGTGGCATCTTTAATCTCAGAATATTGGGTCAGCCAATCTACAATTGTATAGTCATTGGAGAATTCTTGAGTACTGTCCTTTGGAAAATAGGCCTGTGAGGTGGTGATTCCCCATTTGTAGGTACCTTCATCAGCTTCCATTTCTCCGGTTAATATCTTAAACAAGATAGTCTTTGCTAATTCATTTCCACCAACAAATGCAACTTTTTCACCATGGTTAATGGTAAAGGAAAGATTATCCAGAATTTTTTCACCATCGATTGATTTGCTTAGACCTTCAACAGTAAGCACGTCATTTCCAATTTCACGTTCCGGACGAAAATCAATATATGGGTATTTACGACTGGAGGGACGTATATCATCAAGCTCGATCTTTTCCAATGCTTTTTTACGGGAGGTTGCTTGCTTGGATTTGGAAGCGTTGGCACTAAAGCGAGTGATAAAGTCTTGTAATTCTTTGATTTTATCCTCTTTTTTCTTATTTGCTTCTTTCATCTGGCGCACAATTAATTGACTGGATTCATACCAAAAATCGTAGTTTCCAGCATAGAGCTGAATCTTGCCATAGTCAATATCTGCAATTTGTGTACAAACTTTATTCAAAAAATAGCGATCATGTGATACAACAATGACAATATTCTCAAAGTTAATTAGGAATTCTTCTAACCAGGCAATTGCATCTAGGTCTAAATGGTTGGTAGGCTCATCTAGCAACAAGATATCAGGATTACCAAAGAGTGCTTGTGCAAGCAAGACTTTTACCTTTTCAGCACCGGTTAATGATTTTAAGTATTTATAATGCAATTGTGTGTCAATTCCAAGACCGTTCAAAAGTGTTGCAGCTTCAGCTTCTGCTTCCCAACCGTTTAAAGTGGCAAATTCACCTTCTAGTTCGCTCGCTTTCATACCATCTTCATCTGTGAAATCTTCTTTTGCATAGATTTCTTCTTTTTCTTTCATTATTTCATACAATCTTTTATTTCCCATGATAACGGTATCTAGCACCATATAATCATCAAATTTATAGTGATCTTGTTGTAAAAAGGACAAACGTTCAGAGGGCGATATAATAACATCACCATTTGTTGGTTCCAATTGTCCAGAGAGTATTCTTAGAAATGTGGATTTTCCGGCACCATTGGCACCAATCATTCCATAGCAATTTCCTTCTGTGAATTTAATGCTTACGTCTTCAAAAAGTGCTTTTTTTCCAACGCGTAATGTCACATTACTTGTACTAATCATATATAATTCTCCTTTAAAAATAACTTGTGTCAATATTGCAACTTTGAAAATATATCCAACGCTTATCTTATCATGAGAATGTAGAATTAGCAAGGTTTGGAACTGGTTTAGAAAAAAATAATAACTTTTCTGTTTTCCTAAAGAATAAAACGGTATATAATGAAGTGAGAAAGTGAGGAGTGCATATGCAGACAGCTAGTTTAATATTAGAAGGTGGCGCAAATAGAGGAATATTTACAGCTGGTGTTCTAGATGTATTGATGGAAAAAGAATTATATATGTCCCATGTAATTGGAGTGTCGGCAGGAGCATGTAATGCTATTAATTATGTAGCAAGGCAGATAGGACGTACGAGAGAGTGCATGATTCATACAGAAAAAGAGTACAATTATTATAATGGATTACGAAGTTGGTTTAAACAAAAAAGCGTTTTAGATATGGAGATGATATTTGATTCATATCCGAATAAACTGATTCCATTTGATTATAATACATATTTTGATTCTTCTATTCAGTGCGAACTCGTAACGACTAATTGTAATACCGGTATGGGGGATTATATGCAAGAAAAGACGGACAGGGATCGGTTGATGCAGATATGCAGAGCCTCTAGTAGTATGCCATTGGCAGCACCCATTGTCAATATAGATGGAATCCCTTATCTAGATGGAGGGTTAGCAGATTCTATTCCACTGAAGAGGGTGGTTGGTTATGGAAATGATAAAATAGTACTGATATTAACGCGTAATTATGGTTACCGTAAGGCTCGTTTGTCTCGTGGAATGGTAAAATTATATAAAAATCAATATTCTAAATATCCAAATTTGTTAAAAACTATCCTTAGAAGGAATCAGGTATATAACAAAACGATGGAAGCAATAGAAAGATATGAGCTGGAGGGTAGAATATATGTAATACGACCTCAAATAAAAACAATTTCACGCTTGGAAAAGAGGGAACCTGTACTTTCCGAATTCTATCAACATGGATATCAGGAGATGACAGAAAGATACGATAATTTAGTGAATTATTTAAAACATTAAAATAGAGTGACAGATAGAAAATAACGGGGAGATAAGGGGAAAATGAATGGATATTATGATGTTGTTAGAATTTATGAAACTTGCAGAACACCTAAAATGTAATACAAGACATTCATGGACATCTAGTGGAAGAGCGGAAAGTGTTGCAGAGCATACCTTTGGTCTACAGATGTTGGCATGGCTTATGAAAGATGAATTTCCGGAACTTGATATGAATAAAGTAATGGAGATGTGTCTGTTTCATGATATGGGGGAAGCAATTACGGGGGATATTCCTGCATTTGATAAGGAAGAAGAAGACGATAAGTTGGAAGCTGAAGCATGGGATAAGATTGTAAGTATGCTGCCTCCGGCACAAGGAAAACAAGTTGCGGCCTTATTTGCGGAGATAGAAAAAAATCAGACAAAAGAAGCAAAGCTATTTCAGGCCCTGGATAAAATAGAAGCGGTAATCCAACATAATATAGCATCTATTGAGTCCTGGTTACCATTGGAATATGAATTGAATCAAATCTATGGGGAAGAGGAAGCTGCAAACTATGAATATACATTGAGGTTGCGTAAAATCTTAAAAGATATTACAATAGAGAAGATTGCCTATGAGGGTAGTCATAAAATATAAAAACAGATGGAGGATAAGATGATATACATAGGAATAGCAATATATATAGCGGCAGGGATTCTATTGATATGTGGAGTTGTGCAGCTTTTTAAAGCAAAGAAGATCATGAAGTTTGGCAAGGCAATTCAAGCAACGGTTCAAACGTGTAAGACAACAGGGTTTGGACCTATTCGTAAATATTGGGTGACGGTGGTTTATAAGGTGGGTAATAAAAAATATCATACACCGATGCATACAGATTTTATGCAGATTCTACGAGAAAGACAAAGTATTACAATTCGTTATAATCCAAGTGATCCAGAGGATATTAAACCAAATGGCACAGATGTATATCGTGTGTTTTTTGTGTTGAGCGCGATTTTGGTCATTATTGTGAATTTTCTTCCTATAAAGTAAAGTAGAATCGAATTGATTGTCAATTTATAAAAGAAACTACCCCATAGAAGTCCAAGCAGAATCAGCAGACTTTTGTGGAGTAGTTTTTTTGTATTAGATATTCTTTATATTAGATAGTTTGAGATTAGATTTATGTATATAGAACTTCTTTTAGATATAAGCCTTTGGAATCAGCAGGCATGCTGGCAACGATATCACTTTTGGGATCCAGAATGGATGGAATCACTTCTATATTTCGGTTCCCAAGTCCAATATCTAACAAAGTACTGACAATCATACGTGGCATATTGTGTAGAAAATCATTTCCATGAAGTAAAATCTGAATTTCATCATTCGCATATGTAAAATCAATACTGTACAATTCTTTTTCTGTTGATTTACTGCGCTTTACAGTAGAAAAATCTTTAAAGTCATGTGTTCCTATTAATAAAGAGGCAGCTTGTTGCATTAAACTAATATCCGGTTTTTTAAAAGAATAATAGGTGTATTTTCTATCAAATACACTCAGTACATCACTGATGCTTATGCGATAGAGAAATATCTTTGAGGTTGCATTTAAACTTGCATGAAAGCGTTCAGGTTTTTCTTCGACAGCTGTAATTGCAATGTCCATTGGTAGATAACGATTGAGATAATGTTTTATTTCATAATCTTTCATATCTTTATTCATTTTAAAACTGGCAGATTGAGCATAAGCATGCACGCCAACTTCTGTTCTTGCGCCACAGAATAATTCTACATCTTCTTGCGTCATCTTCTTAATTACTTCTAGAATCTTATTTGAAATAGTATTGGTGGATTCCTCTTTTCCGAGACGTTGCCAGCCCTGATAGCGGCTTCCATCATATTCGATGGTCAATTTTATATTTTTCATAAGGTAGTACTCCTTTTCTTACTTTGTTTTTAAAAGCAGTTTTAGTATAACAAACATTATGGTATAATAAAAGAACTTTATGGATATCACATATAAATATAGATAGAATAGGAGATGAAGGATGAGCATAGAAGCAAGAACAGTACAAGATTCTTTAGTAGAAACGGTACATGTAGTAAGACCACATCATCTCAACAGTGGAGGCAGACTCTTTGGAGGAATGTTGATGCAGTGGATTGATGAGGTTGCCGGACTTGTGGCAAAGCGACATACACGAATGAATGTAATTACAGCATCAGTAGACAATCTCAGATTTATTAAAGGGGCTTATCAAGGGGATGCAATTGTATTAATCGGAAAAGCAACTTATGTTGGACATACATCTATGGAGGTCCGCGTAGATACGTATGCGGAGAATCGTCAAGGAGAGAGAAAAAGTATTAATCGAGCTTATTTTACAATGGTTGCACTTGATGAACAGGATAAACCAACGAAAGTTCCAAGATTGATTGTGGAAAGCGAATCTGAAAAGTATGAATGGGACAGTGCGGTAAAGAGACGTGAGATGCGCGATATTAGAAAAGAAGCAGGGTTTTAATCCTGCTTCCAATTAAGAGAAAGTAGCTTTGGGTATTTACTTGATATATTATAAGGGATATCCTAGTTGCTTTTTATAAGAGAACTTGTCATCTTGATCATTTGATCAATTTGATCTTGTTCTTTTTTTGTCTTTCCTTCTTTTAAAATCTCAAAAATAAGAGACATCTCATCTTTTTGAAAGCGAATTCCCTTTTTATTTGCACTGGTAATTAAGGCTAACATGATAGGAGCCAGCTCATTACCTGACTTTCCTTTTGTTTGAGCTGAGGCAGTTTTAATTAATTCTAGTTTAATTGGATCAATATTCTTCATGGCAGGGTGGTTCATCCATTCGTTCATCTGTATCATCTCCTTTCATATCTTGATTGAACATGTTGTTATACATCTGAAATAGGCCTTGTTGTTCCGGTGACAGCATATGCAGCATAGCATCAGCAGGATTAGAGGTATCCGATGTATTAAGCAAGGTGAAAAGCATATGTAGCATGGCAGAATCCTCTTCTTTTAAATATGGAGTCATCTCTTCAATGAAGTCTAAAGGATTGGTTAGTTCTTTATCCAATGCTTGTGTATGCAGATCTGATTTGAAATCTTTAAAGTAGTCTATGGTATGCTGCAATTCCAAAAACTTAATATATACGCCTAGAAATGGTTGATTTGCAGAAGGCATATATGGAAGAAGTAACTTTATGGTTTCAAATCCTGAAGTAGTAATTAGAGTATCAAAGGGGGTCATTGGTTTCATGTTTTTTTTATCCATATACACTCCTCATCATAACGTTGTAAATATATATGTTATCACAAGCCAAAATATGAACCTTTCATATAATAAAGGGTAAGGAATCGGAGGTGTAAGATGACAAGAAAATTAGTGATTGATGGAAATGCAGTATATGAGGTTGATGATGATTGTATGAATCAAAAGAAAATAGAACAGGAAAAGAAAAAAGAAGGGGAACATCATAACGAACAACAGAAAGAATAATATCATAATCGTATCTGAGACATGAAAAGGGATACCAATTTGGTATCCCTTTTCAGATTCAAGATTAGCAGCCGAAGCATCCACCACCACCGCCACCACCACAGCAGCAGAGCAAAAGAATAATCCAGATACAGCTATTGTCTTGGCTACCGCAGTCTCCGTGTCCACCACCACAGCCACCACCAAATCCACCACCACAGCAGCTAAGCAAGATGATAATCCATAGGCAAGAAGACATACCACCTCCACCGCCACCACAGTTGCTTGGTTCGCAGCCACATCCACAGTTTGTTGCAGTTAAATCACTCATGTTGAAACCTCCATATATGTTGTTTTACACTTTATAATATGTTGGTAGGCTTATTTATGTTTCTAATATATTTAAAATAATTTGAAAGGGAAACTTCTAACAAAAGTTGGAATATTATAATGAAAAAGGAATATAATTATGAGGCAAGTAAAGAAGACAATACATTATTGGTGTGAGGACACTATTATGGATAGATATATGGGTCAGGGAATAGGAGTTGCTATATTAGATACCGGAATTGGGAATCATCCGGATCTTGCACATCGAGTGATTGCATTTCGCGATATCCTGGGAGGGAAACGTTATCCCTATGATGATAATGGACATGGCACCCATGTGGCCGGAATCTTATGTGGAAGTGGAGTGTTGTCTAAAGGGTTATATGGGGGATTAGCACCAAAAAGTCAGGTGATTGTAGTAAAAGTATTAGATAAAAAGGGAGATGGAACTATTCACAATGTAATTGCGGGTCTGCGATGGGTGTTGCTACATCAATCTCAATATCATATTCGGATTGTAAATATTTCAATTGGAACGCTGCCTCATGAGGGGAGCCGAGAAGAACAACATCTTTTGCAAATGGTAGAACAACTATGGGATTCTGGAATGATTGTTGTAGTTGCTGCAGGAAATTATGGGCCGAAACCAGGAAGTGTTACCAGTCCAGGGGTTAGCAGAAAAGTAATTACGGTAGGTTCTGCCAGTGATCAATATTATATGAAAGAGGGAGTGAGAAAAATTAGAAGTTATTCAGGACGTGGGCCGACGAAAGATTGCATATGTAAGCCGGATATTGTTGCTCCAGGTTCCGGAATTGCTTCTTGTAATGTGGGGTATCTGTTTCATGAACGAAATGGATATACAAAAAAGAGTGGTACTTCCATGGCTACACCGATTGTATCCGGAGCCATTGCTGTCTTATTATCAAAGTATCCGGATATGAGTAATGTGGAGGTGAAGTTAAGATTACGGGATAGTTGCAATGACGTTCATCTTCCAATAGAGCAGCAGGGTTGGGGACAAATTAATGTGGAAAAATTAATTGGTTAAACAAGTTAAAAGAAAAATGAAAAGAAAAACGTGGTGTCAAGAAAAAACACTTGACACCATTTAAAATGTATTATATGATAGCACAGGTGATGAGTATGAATGAAATATTAGAACAAGCGTTATTATATGATTTTTATGGAGAGCTTCTTACAGAACATCAAAAAGAAATCTATGAACAATATGTATTGGAAGATTATTCTCTAAGTGAAATTGCGACAGAGCAGAATATTAGCAGACAAGGGGTACATGATCTTGTGAAACGTTGCAATAAGATACTGGAGGGTTATGAAACAAAGTTACATTTGGTGGAAAAATTTCTTTCTATTAAGAACAAGGTACACCAAATAGATGAGCTATTGGAAACGTATAAACAAAACGACACAAAACAGTTGATTTGTAATATTCGAAAAATTGCAAGTGAAATTATAGAAGAGTTATAGAGGAGTTATAGTATGGCATTTGATAGTTTAAGTGAAAAACTTCAGAATGTGTTTAAAAGTCTTCGAAGCAAAGGGCGTCTTACAGAAGATGATGTAAAAGCAGCACTTCGAGAAGTTAAGATGGCTTTATTGGAAGCAGATGTTAATTTCAAAGTAGTAAAGGGATTCGTAAAAGATGTTCAAGAGCGCGCAGTTGGACAAGATGTAATGAATGGATTGAATCCGGGGCAGATGGTAATTAAGATTGTAAATGATGAACTTGTGAAGTTGATGGGCTCGGAGACGACAGAGATTCAGTTACAACCGGGAAGTTCAGTTACGGTTATTATGATGGTTGGTCTGCAAGGTGCCGGTAAGACAACAACTACGGCAAAGATTGCTGGAAAATTAAAATTAAAAGGGAAAAAACCATTGTTAGTTGCATGTGATGTATATCGACCTGCTGCAATCAAACAATTACAGATAAATGGAGAAAAACAGGGCATTGAAGTATTTGCTATGGGAGAAAGTCATGCTCCGGAGAACATAGCGAAAGCATCCATAGAACATGCACGCAAGAACAAGAATGATGTTATTATATTAGATACTGCGGGACGACTTCATGTTGATGAAGAGATGATGAATGAATTAGTACGTATCAAAGAGGCTGTTACTGTTCATCAGACATTATTGGTAGTCGATGCCATGACAGGTCAGGATGCAGTGAATGTAGCGCATGATTTCCATGAACAGATTGGAATAGATGGTGTTGTTGTAACAAAGTTAGATGGTGACACAAGAGGTGGTGCTGCACTTTCCATTAAGGCCGTGACAGGTAGGCCTATATTATATGTTGGTATGGGAGAAAAACTTTCAGATCTAGAACAGTTTTATCCAGACAGAATGGCTTCCCGTATCTTGGGTATGGGAGATGTCCTGACATTGATTGAAAAAGCAGGAGAAGAGATAGATGAAGAAAAGGCCAAAGCTATGGCCAAAAAAATGAAAAAAGCCCAATTTGATTATGAAGATTTCTTGGAAAGTACAAAACAGATGAAGAACATGGGCGGCTTATCCAGCATCATGAGTATGATGCCAGGAATGGGTGGTGGTCAGATGCCTGACATTGATTCTGAAGAAGCAGAGAAAAAGATGGCACGTATGGAGGCCATGATTTTATCCATGACTATAAAAGAACGTCAAAATCCGGATTTACTTAATCCATCTAGAAAGCACCGTATAGCAAAGGGCGCAGGTGTGGATATCAGCGAAGTAAATCGAATGGTTAAACAGTTTGAACAATCTAAAAAGATGATGAAACAGTTTTCTAACATGGGTGGTAAAAAAGGGAAATTCAAATTACCTTTTTAACTATAAAAAATAATAAAACAGGAGGTGAAATGACAATGGCAGTAAAAATCAGATTAAAAAGAATAGGACAAAAGAAAGCTCCTTTCTATAGAATCGTTGTAGCTGATGCTAGAGCTCCTAGAGATGGTAAATTTATCGAAGAGATTGGTACGTATGATCCAAACCAGGATCCAAGTGTATTCAAAGTAGATGCAGATGCAGCAAAGAGATGGTTAAACGATGGTGCTCAAGCTACAGAGGTAGTTGGCAAGATATTTAAAGCAGCTGGTATTGAGAAATAAATCAAACCGCGGAGGTGCGCGTAATGAAAGAATTAGTTGAAGTAATTGCGAAAGCATTAGTAGACGATCCGGGCAGTGTTGTTGTTACAGAGAAGACAGAGGGAAAGACGGTTGTGGTTGAATTACATGTGGCAGATTCTGACATGGGTAAAGTGATTGGCAAGCAAGGCCGCATTGCGAAAGCAATTCGTTCTGTTGTAAAAGCAGCCGCTGCAAAGGAAGACAAAAAGGTCGTTGTAGATATCGCTCAATAGCGTGTTACAATCGGTAGAACAATAAGGTTAAGATGCAGCATTTCGCGTGTTTTACATGCATGATGTTGCATTTTCTTCTTATTTGATTAAAGGAGAGAACGGTATGGAAGAGATGCTGCAAGTAGGAATTATATCCTCAACACATGGATTAAAGGGAGAAGTAAAGGTTTATCCAACAACAGATGACATGATGCGATTTAAAAAATTATCCCATGTTATCCTTGATACAGGAACAACACAATTATCTTTGGAAGTACAACATGTTAAATTTTTTAAACAATTTGTTATTTTAAAATTCCAAGGAATTGATCACATAGAAGAAATTGAATCGTATAAAGGGAAACGACTTCTAGTTAAACGAGAAGATGCGGTAGCCTTAGAAAAAGATGAATATTTTGTTGCAGATATGATAGGAATGCGAGTGTATCTAGATGACCAATCAGAGTTTGGCATTTTAAAAGATATTATGGAAACAGGCGCTAATGATGTATACGTTGTCGAGAGTAAAGAACACGGAGAAGTGTTGATTCCGGCTATTAAAGAGTGCATTCTAAGCGTAGATGTAGAGAAACAACATATCGTGATCCATCTGATGGATGGATTATTATAAAATAGGAGGGTTAGATGAATTTTCATATATTAACCTTATTTCCAGATATGGTAATGAATGGATTAAATACGAGTATTATTGGACGAGGGATTACCAATCATCTATTGTCTGTTGAAGCAATAGATATTAGAGATTATGCAGATAATAAACATAATCGTGTAGATGATTATCCATATGGTGGCGGTGCAGGAATGCTTATGCAGGCCGAGCCCGTTTATGGTGCATATAAATCGATTGAAGAACGATTAGAACATAGACCAAGGGTGATCTACCTTTCCCCACAAGGAGCTACATTTTCACAAAAAATAGCAGAGGAATTGTCTAAAGAAGAAGAAATTGTATTGTTATGTGGACATTATGAAGGAATTGACGAAAGAGTATTAGAGGAGATTGTGACAGATTATATATCCATCGGAGATTATATCTTGACCGGAGGCGAATTGCCGGCGATGGTCATGGTGGACACCATCGCTAGATTAATACCCGGCGTACTTCATAATGATGTATCGGCAGAATTTGAAAGTTTTCAAGATGATTTACTAGAATATCCACATTATACAAGGCCTGATGAATGGCGTGGAAAAAAAGTTCCGGAGATATTATTGTCAGGGCATCACGCAAATATAGAAAAATGGCGCCATGAACAGTCGGTAATCCGGACGCAGGAACGTAGGCCTGATTTATTAAAATAATGGTTGGGGACGGGGTGTTTTTCAATTGGGGACGGGGTATTTTTGCAAAACACCCCGTCCCCAATTGAAAACCAAATGAAAAAACTTGCAAAGAAGTTCTAAATATGTTATTATATAGCATGTTGTGAAGAAAGAGATGGTCCTCTGATGCATAAGATGTGTTAAGAACGTCCAAATTATAAGGAGGTCACACGAGATGAACGATATTATTAGAGAAATTGAAGCAGAACAATTAAAAGAGAATGCACCTGAATTTAATGTGGGAGATACTGTAAAGGTATATGCTAAGATTAAAGAGGGAACGCGTGAAAGAATTCAGGTATTTGAAGGTACTGTACTTAAGAAACAAGGTGGAAGTACGAGAGCCACATTTACTGTTAGAAAGAGCTCCGGTGGTATTGGGGTAGAAAAGACATGGCCATTACACTCTCCAAATGTGGAACGAGTAGAAGTGATTCGCAGAGGTAAAGTAAGAAGAGCAAAATTAAACTATTTAAGAGGACGTGTTGGTAAGAGAGCAAAAGTTAAAGAGTTAGTAAAATAGTAAAAGTGAGAGGGACAAGTACAACATGTATATTGTCCCTTTGTTATATATAGGGAGTATGCTATGAGCGAATTGAGGTTTGGTAAGGAGAAAAGGCATATTGATTGGGAACTGCTTCGCAAAATTGGTGTGTGGCTTCTTCAGATTACACTGGTGTGTGGCATTGCATTTATATGTGTGTGGTATTTTGGTCAACGTGCGAGTACCATTGGAGAGTCCATGGAACCCATATTAAAAAATGGAGATGTAGTGTTGGTAAATACGATTATATATGATGCGAGCAGTCCAAAACGTGGAGATATTATTGCATTTAAACCAAATGGGAATGAAAACACTCACTATTACATCAAAAGAATTATAGGGCTTCCCGGTGAAAAGCTGGAGATTAAACAGGGGAAAATATATATTAACGGAAAGAAATTGAAAGAAACCTATAAGACGACAAAGATTAAAGATGTTGGAATTGCTGAAGGCGAGGTTGTACTAAAAGGAGACGAATATTTTGTATTAGGAGATAATAGACTAAGCAGTGAAGACAGTCGTATGGCTGATGTAGGCAACGTAAAAAAATCCGAAATTAAGGGGAAAGCATGGTTTGTTGCAGCACCAAGGAAAAGTTTTGGATTTATTAGGAAGTAGAGGAGAAAAATATGCATTTTCAATGGTATCCGGGTCATATGACAAAAGCAAAACGTATGATGCAGGAAAATATGAAATTAGTTGATCTGGTAATTGAATTAGTAGATGCCCGTGTTCCTATTAGCAGTAGAAATCCGGATATTGATGAATTGGGAAAAAACAAGGCACGTCTTATTTTGTTGAATAAGTCTGATCTTGCGGAAGATAAATGGAATGAAGAATGGTCGGAATATTTTAGAGTAAAAGGATTTGCAGTTGTTAAAGTTAATTCTAAAAAAGGTGGTGGAATTAAGTCTATACAAGGTGTAATTCAGGAAGCATGTAAAGAAAAAATGGAAAGAGACAGAAAACGTGGAATTCTTAATCGTCCGGTTCGTGCGATGGTCGTTGGCATTCCGAATGTAGGGAAATCTACGTTTATAAATTCACTAGCGGGTAAAGCTTGCACTAAAACGGGAAATAAGCCGGGTGTTACAAAGGGAAAGCAATGGATTCGTTTGAATAAAAGCGTAGAATTATTGGATACTCCAGGGATTCTTTGGCCAAAATTTGAAGATCAGACGGTAGGACTGCGTCTTGCATTTATTGGTTCTATTAAAGATGAGATTTTAAATACAGAAGAGCTTGCGGCAGAGATGATTCGGTTTTTGTTACTGCATTATCATGGCGTTCTGGAAAAAGCTTATGCAATTGAAGAAACAGAGGATCCTTATGTATGCCTTCATTGTATTGCAAAAAGCAGGCACTGTTTAGTAAGAGGAAATGAATTCGATATAAATAAGGCATCACTAATTTTAATTGATGATTTTAGAAGTGGAAAACTTGGGAGAATTACCCTTGAATTCCCCAAAGATTATGAGTAGAATTTAACGAGAAAGAAGGATGGATTATGTCATATGTGGACAGAAAAGAAAACGAAAAACCACATAGTATTATGAGGGAATTAATGGGCTGGGTTATCTATCTGTTTATCATTGTTGGGCTTACATATCTAATCATCACATTTGTTGGTCAACGAACAAAAGTAAGTGGTTCATCAATGGAAACAACACTAAGTCATGGAGATAATTTGATTGTTGATAAGATATCCTATAAGTTTCGAGAACCGGAACGATATGAGATTATCGTGTTTCCGTATAAACATCAGACCAATACCTACTATATTAAGAGAATTATAGGACTTCCGGGAGAAACTGTCCAAGTAAAGAATGGAAATGTTTATATTAATGGGGAAGAACTTGGAGAACATTATGGTACGGAGGTAATGCAGCAAGCTGGTATTGCAGAAGAAGAAATACAACTAGGAGAGGACGAATATTTTGTATTAGGAGATAACAGAAATCATAGTTCTGATAGTCGTGATCCAAGTGTAGGTGTATTAAAAAGAGAAGATCTTATGGGAAGGGCATGGGTGAGAATCTATCCATTCGATACGATGGGAGTCATTCCGCATGAATAAAAGTATAGCTGTGATTAAAAGTGAATTTCAACAAGCTGATGAACAACAACGTTCATTATTATATGAAACATATGCAGATGATAGCAGAACAGGCATTGTTAGTTTGATCGCATCTTATAAAAAGCAGGAAGAAAATTTAGCCAAAGAAATCCAACGTACAAAAGAAATGAGTATCTATGAAGAAACATATAGAAACTATGCTTATATATGTGGGATTGATGAAGTGGGACGTGGTCCACTTGCAGGTCCGGTTGTAGCTGGAGCGGTTATTCTTCCAAAAAAATGTCAGATACTATATCTAAATGATTCGAAGCAACTATCGGCAAAAAAACGTGAAGAATTGTATGATATTATTATGGAACAAGCAATTGCTACGGGAATTGGCATTATAGGTCCTGGTCGAATTGATGAAATTAATATACTACAGGCAACATATGAAGCAATGCAGATGGCAATAAAAAATCTAGTTGTAAAACCGGATATATTATTAAATGATGCAGTTACAATCCCAAATGTAGATATAGAACAAGTCCCTATTATTAAGGGAGATGCAAAGAGTATTTCCATTGCAGCAGCCAGTATCATTGCAAAAGTTACAAGAGACCGATTGATGGTTCAATACGAAGATGTTTTGCCCGGATATGGATTCGCAAGTAATAAAGGATACGGGGCACAATTTCACATTCAGGCACTACGTGAAAAAGGTCCTACGCCAATACACAGAACAACTTTTATAAAGAATTTTACAAAGATGAGTGAAATGTAGAAGAGCGAAACATACAAGAGTAAAATAAAGAGGACAAGGGAGCCGTGACATACAATAAACGAAAGGTAGGCCAAACATATGAACAGGCAGTAGGAGAATATCTGTCTCGATATGGTTATGAAATTATCCGATATAATTATAGATGTCCGATAGGAGAAATTGATATTATTGCAAAAGAAGGGAAGGTTCTTGTTTTTTGTGAAGTGAAATATAGAAAGACAAACCAAATGGGAGATCCCCTAGAGGCAGTAACACGCAAGAAACAACAAATTATTTTTCAGTGCGCACAATATTATCTCATGATTACAAATCAGATAGATATGCCGTGTAGATTTGATGTGATTGGAATATTAGATGATAAGATAGAACATGTGCAAGATGCATTCGGGGTAGAGATATGAGTATAGAATTGAAATATAAGAATCAAAACAGCATATTTGTGGAGCAAGAAAAAAATGGAGTCAGGTATCTGGAATATCCACTATTTACCCGGACGGGTATGGTAAAACATGGATTCTCTACGCGTCTTGGAGGTGTTAGCCAAGGCCATTACAGTACCATGAATCTAAGCTTTGCAAGAGCAGATGATCCAATTGCAGTAAGAGAAAATTTTCATCGCTTTTGCAATGCGATTGGTACAACCACAGAACATCTAGTATGTTCTCATCAGACCCATACAACGAATGTACGGGTTGTTACAAAGGAAGATTGTGGAAAAGGATATAACAGACCAAGAGATTATGAGGATGTAGATGGATTGGTAACCAATGAATCAGGTGTTTGCTTGGCTACATTTTATGCAGATTGTGTACCTTTGTTTTTTTTGGATACAGTAAAACATGCCATCGGTCTTGCTCATTCCGGTTGGAGAGGAACAGTTGGGAAAATTGGGGAAAAGACAGTGGCGCAGATGACGGCATCTTATGGAACAAACCCGAAAGATGTACTGGCTGCCATTGGACCATCTATCTGTCAGTCCTGCTATGAAGTGAATGAAGATGTGATAGAAGAGTTTCGCAAACAATATAAGCAATCCCAGTGGCAAGAATTGTTTTATAAAAAAGAAAATGGAAAATACCAACTCAATCTATGGAAAGCTAATGAGATAGTACTGAAAGAAACAGGGATTACACAAGAACATACTATTGTCACAAATCTATGTACCTGTTGTAATGAACAACTATTATTTTCGCATCGGGCATCTCATGGGAAACGAGGAAATCTAGGTGCATTTTTGGAATTGAAATAGGAGGAAATTATGGAACCTACATCAAAAGAAGTTGCAGCAGAAGTCACTGCTGAAATGGGAAAATTTGCAAGCTACATGGATAAACAATTTCCGGTTTTGATTGGATTTGGAATCAAAGTATTATTAGCACTTCTTTTCTTTTTCATTGGAAGTAAACTTATTCATTGGATACGAAAAGTGGTGAAGCGTTCATTAGAGCGTTCTAATGCAGATAAGGGAGTAGAACAATTTGTAGATTCTCTGTTAAAGTTTGGCCTATATGCACTCTTGCTATTTTCAATTGGCACAAAATTTGGGGTGGAGTCTTCTTCTGTGGCAGCCCTTATTGCTTCTGCCGGAGTTGCTATAGGGTTGGCACTACAAGGCAGTTTGTCAAACTTGGCGGGTGGAGTTCTGATTCTTATGACAAAACCATTTGTTGTAGGTGATTATATTATTGAAGATAACCATAAAAATGAAGGAACAGTTAAGGAAATCCAGATATTCTATACGAAGCTTGCAACGGTAGATAATAAGACAATTGTAATACCAAATGGAACTTTGGCTAACAACAGTTTAACTAATGTTACAGCAAAAGATCAGCGAAGACTTGATATTACGGTAGATATCTCTTATGAAGCAGACTTAAAAAAGGCGAAGATGCTGATTGAGGATATTCTTCAGAAAGATATTTGCGTCTTGAAAGAGGAAGAAATTATAGTATTTGTGGATGCTTTGAGTGAAAATGCGGTTGTATTAGGTGCAAGAGCGTGGGTAAAGACAGAAGAATATTGGTGTACCAGGTGGAGAGTGTTAGAGCAGATTAAACTAACCATGGATGAACATGGAATTGATATTCCTTATAAACAGGTCATGATTCATATGTCGGAATAAAAAGGTAAATAGATAAAAAATTTATCAACTATTAAAAAAAGGTTGCATATTTCCATAAATCATATATAATAATCTTTGTGGCTGTCTACAGTCACATGCTGAAATAGCTCAGTTGGTAGAGCACTTCACTCGTAATGAAGGGGTCGTCGGTTCAAATCCGATTTTCAGCTTTTGAATGTATCAAATATTAGCAACGGAAATCCAGTGGAATATATGGAGATGTCGTTGTTTTTTAATGAGGTAAAAGTTTGAAGAAATTAAGCTGAAAAAAATAGTGGCTTTATAAGGAAAACAATGTTTAATATTGGCTTGGCTAATATATTGTCAATGCTAAAAACAATATGTGTAAAAAAAAACAATTATATTGCTGTAAAGGTTGAAAAATGTCGAAAAAAGTGATAACGTTACGGTATCGGGGAATTAAAAAACATAGATACTTTAGCTAAGGAAAGGAAAAACAGATGAAGTTTAATAGTATTAAGAAGAAGATTTTGGCCATTACGCTTGCCTTGTTGTTAGTTTCACTTGCTTCGATTACTATTATTTTTGGTA
>JAVXHR010000002.1:0-171550 GCA_036656795.1 Lachnospiraceae bacterium
ATATTATCATTTAATATATTGAGTTCAGTTAATAATCTATTGGAAAAATCAGCATTTGTAGTATAGATTGATGTTCAATATAAATATACACTCATTTTACAGATTAGTCAACAACGTATGTGTGAGTCTCACAATTAAATATAATCCTCATTCCATTTTGTTGCTTCTTTTAATTTGCGATACATAGTTGCTTTACTCATACCTAGCTGTAGTGCAGCAGCTTGAGCACCTTCTGCATTAATCATATTACGAACATCTAAGACTTGGTAGTGCTTAAATAATTTGTATTTACGACCGGCATGACGCGTCGTTTTTTCTTTGACCATATCCAGGTCATATTCAATGATAAGACTAGATTCGTTCGGAATTTCTTCACCTAAAGAAGGTGGTATCATTGTTTTACAATACACATTAATTCCTAATTTCATCATTAAACATTGTAATGTTTTAATATCTTCGATTGTATCATCTGTTGGATTAATAGAAAAAAACAAATGTTCTTTCATATGATAAACTCCTTTTTATAATCTCACAATTAAATGTGATACTATTATATCATAAGTGTTTTCCACTATCAATCTTATTCTATTTTAAATAATATTTCAGTTAATGAAACTCTTTATCACTATATACAACAGTCAAATATTTACTTTCCGTAATATCATCAGAATCCAAACCATTTATTTGCTTTAAGGTATTAATATATTCCGTAATAGATTTACATTCCTCAGTTCTATATTGCTTTGCAAGACCCCACAATGTATCACCCTTTTGTATCTGAATACTTTTATAATATTGAAAATTTATCGGACTTTCAATATTATTATGCGCATCTGAAAAAAAGCCACCAAAGGTAACACTTCCAATAATAATAAAGGTAATTGCCAAAATAATAAGTGAAATTCTTTGTGTATAAACTAAACATGCTCTTCTACTTTTTATAAGTGTTCTTTCTCTACTCATAACTTATCCCCCCTCACAATATGCAAACAAACGTTCTATACACGGATTATATAATAAGAACAAGTGTTTGTCAATACGTTTTATAAAAAAACAGAACATATTTTCTAAACATTTGTTTGCTTTTTTGTTTTTGATATGGTAAACTAAAAGAAATAACGCACATATACCAAGGAGGTCTATCATGGCTCAAGGAAAAATAAGTAAAAAGCAACTGGAAATCTTAACATATATTAAGGAACAATTATTAGATAAAGGTTATCCACCTGCTGTTCGTGAGATATGTGAAGCTGTTAATTTAAAATCGACCTCTTCTGTACATTCACACTTAGAAACCTTAGAAAAGAATGGCTATATACGTCGAGATCCTGCAAAACCAAGAGCTATAGAAATTATAGATGATACTTTTAATTTAACCAGAAGAGAAACCGTTAATGTTCCAATTATTGGACGCGTTGCTGCTGGGGAGCCACTTCTTGCACAAGAAAATATTGAAAACTATTTTACGATTCCTATGGAATTTATGCCAAATAATGAAACTTATATGTTAAAAGTACAGGGAGAAAGTATGATGAACATCGGAATATTGGATGGGGATTATATTTTAGTCGAGAAACAACAGACTGCCCGAAATGGAGATATTGTTGTTGCACTTGTTGAAGATAGCGCTACTGTTAAGACATTTTATAAAGAAGAAGGCGTTTATCGTCTACAACCGGAAAATGACAATATGGATCCAATCATAGTTAATTCAGTTGAAATACTTGGAAAAGTGATTGGAGTTTTTCGATTCATGTAATATCTATTACACATGATTGCCATTCCAAAATAGTCCCAACCAATTTTTATTGGTTGGGACTATTTTCTTGATTTTTTCAGTTTTTATTGGATGGAATTAATATCAATTAGCTTTCCATCACTCCAGATTCGTTCCAAATCATAGAATAAACGATTCTCTTTATCAAAAATATGAATAATGATATCTCCAAAGTCTAATAAGATCCAACTTCCAAGGCCATATCCTTCACGTTGTTTTACCGGGAATCCGGCTTTGTGAAGCGCTTCTTCTACTCCGTCAACCAAAGCATTTACCTGACTGTTATTAGTACCATTTGCAATAATAAAATAATCTGCCAATACCGATACACTTGAGATATCTATAATACGGATATCTTCACCTTTTTTTTCTTCTAATGCAGCGTAAGCAATACGCACCATCTCTTTTGAATTTTCTATACTATTGTTCATGTACTATCTCCTCTTCTATTGCTATATAAACCGGTTTCACTTCTATATCATCTGTTTTTGCATAATTACTATTAAAATATTCTTGATAATAAAGATAGGTTTTTTGCGTAATTGGATCAATGGGTTGATTCGTTGTCTTAAGATATTGTAGCGAATCTTGTAGTATCTCATACAGGCATGCATCTATATCCTCAAAGGCTAAGCGTCGTATTTCATCTAGATTCAAAGCCTCATATCGTCCCGGCTCAATATAATCGGCAATATAAAGAATCTTGTCCAAGAGTGTCATGTCCGGACGACCAGTTGTATGGCAGACAATAGAATCTATGATTTTTTTGTCTTTCACTCCATATTTTTCTCCGGCCAGAAAAGCCCCTAATTTTGCATGCAGTAAAGTTGGGTTTTCTTCTTCGATGGAAGAGATAGCCAAGTGATATTTATCACATAATTTTATTTTTTTATCATTTGGAATACATTTGGCACAATCATGTAACAATCCGGCAATTATTGCTTCTTCTATATCACACTCATATCTCATGGCCATAGCACCTGCAGTATACATCACTCCTAATGTATGTTCATAACGTTCTCTATCCAAATGGTTTTTAACTTTTCTTCTAATTTGACTGATGGTTAGCTGACTCATTTTTTTTATCCTCAAATAAACACTGGGCATAGATATACTCTTCTACTTCTCTTGGTACCATATGATTAAAACTTAAGTGTTGTTTTCTCAAGTCGCGTATTCCATGAGAAGAAATATCTACAAAAGGGGTATCTAATAATTCTATATGAGCATCATATTTTTTATTTAAATAAGTAATATAAGTTTGTATCTTATCAATGCTCTTATGGGTACGATTGGCTACAAGAATGTTTGAAATAGCTAACAATTTATCAGGATAGACCCATGTCTCAATATCAAATAAAGAATCAGCACCAAGTATAAAATAAAAGGTATGCTCTGGAAATGTATCTATTAGATACTTGTTAGTTTGATAGGAATATGAAGTTTCAAAAGGATTAACTTCATGTAAATACAATTTGAAATAAGGAGTTTTTGCAATGGCTAATTGAATCATTTTTACACGTTGTGTAATGGAAGATTCTATAGATCGCATCTCTTTATGAGGTGGATGTCCATTGGGCATAAACCATATTTCTTCCAAGTCATAATTCTCATATGCAGATTCTCCTATCATTAAATGTCCATTATGAATTGGGTCAAATGTTCCACCCATAATACCAATTTTCATACAAACTCCTTCATTATTATCAACATACGTTATGGTAATACTATTTTTTTCTTATCGTCTTTTCCTTCTTTATATAGTACAATCTTTTTTCCAATTACTTGTACTACCTGAGAGCGTGTGCGCTCTGCAATAAGTGTGGCAATTTCTTTTGGATCATCCATACAATTTTGTAATACACTAATTTTAATCAATTCTCTTGCTGCTAATGCTTCCGCAATTGCAGTAGTAAGCGCCGGATTAGTACTGGACTTTCCAATTTGAAAAATAGGGTCCATAGTCATAGCTAATCCTTTTAAATAAGCTCGTTGTTTTGATGTCATCAATTTTTCCTCTTTTCTATTTAAAATAATTAAATTGCAAACCATACATACGAACAGTATCACCCTCTTCAATACCTGCGGCTTCCAATTCATCTAATATGCCACTGTCCTTTAAAAACCGTTGGAAAAATGCGAATCCTTTTTCAGCATCTAGATTTGTATAGCCCAACATTTTCTCAATCTTAGGTCCTTCCACTACGTACATATCATCTTCTTTTTCAACGGTATAAGGTAAATCAAGAAGAATTAATTCCTCTTCAGGGAAATACTCTTGCTCAAATGTAATTGGTTCCGGCTCTAATGTCTTTAACTGCTCTCGAACATAATACAATAGCTCTTGTACACCGGCACCTGATACTCCGGATATTGCATATACTTTTATCCCTTGTGGTTCAAATTCAGCACGTAATCGTTCTACAGGATCTTCATCTCCCGCGTAGATTAAATCGGTTTTATTTGCGGCAATTACCTGTGGACGCTTTGCAATCTTTTCATTATAAGCTTTTAACTCAGCATTAATTTTATAGATATCATCTACAGGGTCACGTCCTTCTGAACCTGCAACATCAACTACGTGAATCATCATCTTCGTACGTTCAATATGTCGTAAAAATTCATGACCCAATCCAACACCCTCAGAAGCGCCTTCAATTAATCCGGGAATATCGGCTAATACAAACCCTGCTTCCCCATCATTAAAATCCACTACACCAAGATTTGGATTTAGCGTTGTAAAATGATAATTTGCAATCTTAGGATTGGCATTGGTAACTCTTGATAAAAAAGTAGATTTACCAACATTTGGAAACCCAACTAATCCAACATCAGCAATGACTTTTAGTTCTAATTTAACCCATAATTCCTGGGCAGGTTGTCCCGGTTGTGCAAATTTAGGAATTTGCATGGTAGCTGTTGCAAAATGCTGATTTCCTTGTCCACCACGCCCGCCTTTTAAAATAACTTGTCTTCGGTTTGTTCCCGACATATCGGCAATGATTTTATTAGATTCTGCTTCTCGAATAATGGTACCTTCCGGTACACGTAATATGATATCATCAGAACTTTTCCCATGGCAACGTTTTTTCCCACCTTGTTCCCCATCTTCTGCTACATACTTTGTTTTGTGTCTATAATCTACTAATGTATTGAGTCCTTCATCAACTACAAACACTACATCACCACCGCGGCCTCCATCACCACCATCAGGGCCTCCATTGGGAACATACAATTCCCTTCGAAAGCTCACATGACCATCGCCACCTTTTCCCGACCGTATATAAATTTTTGCTCTATCTGCAAACATATTATTTCCCTTTCATTTCCACTATGATGTTCTCATTATATCATGTGAATGTTTCGTTGACTAGGCTCAAAAATATCGTTTCCGGTATTCTTATTCTTAGACTTATGAATAAAATAAGGCTTCAAACCAAGAAGATTTGAAGCCACATGTTCATTCATAAAATTTTATTCTGCTACTGGGTAGATAGAAACTTGTTTCTTATCTCTTCCTTTTCTTTCAAATCTAACAACGCCATCAGTTAATGCGAATAAAGTATCATCACCACCACGTCCTACATTAGTACCTGGGTGAATCTTTGTTCCACGTTGTCTGTAAAGAATGTTTCCAGCTTTTACAAATTGTCCGTCAGCTCTTTTCGCACCTAATCTTTTAGATTCAGAGTCTCTACCATTTCGAGTAGAACCAACTCCTTTTTTATGAGCGAAAAATTGAAGGTTTAATTTCATCATTTTTTACACCTCCTCGAATGTCATATCGATATATTGTTCATAGTTTTCATCATTTGCCATTTCTTCTAATCCAAGAATCATGGCCTTTAAAAGTAATGTAGATTCATCTGAAGGGTTCCCATTTATTGAAAAATCTATTATACCATCTTCATCGTCTGAAACCATAGTTGTTTCATCTGGTAAAAATTTATCAATTGAATTGATTGTATTAATAATCAATACGGAAGCTGCTGCACATACAATATCTTGTCCTTTTATATTGGCGCCTGCATGTCCCACTGCTTTAAAACCTACACATTCATGCTTTGAATTTTTAAGTATTGTTACTTTAATCATATGGACTCCATACTAAGCATTGATTTTTTCAATCTTAACTGCTGTAAATTGTTGTCTATGACCATTTTTGTTATGGTATCCAGTTTTTCTCTTATACTTGTAGACGATTACTTTCTTTCCTTTACCGTCTCCAATTACAGAAGCTGTAACTGTTGCTCCACTTACTGTTGGACTTCCAACTTTCATTTCTGAATCACTTACTGCAAGTACTTGGTCAAATGTGAATGTTTCTCCAGCTTCAACACCAAGTTTCTCTACTTTAATGATATCGCCTTCGGCTACTTTGTACTGTTTACCACCTGTTGCTATAATTGCGTACATATGGCACCTCCTATTATCATTACTCGCCAACTATGGTGACCGTTATATATGGTTCTTTTCAACCTCGTTGTGCGGCATACTGTGATATTATAGCATAATATATTTCAAAAAGCAACAATTTTATTTGTCACATTCTCCTAATTTATCATAACAATATCCAATAATATCTTTTCTTGTAATAATTCCTATAAAATTCCCTTGGTCGTCTTCTACCGGCACAAAATTCTGAGCCATGGCCTTTCCCACTAAATCTTCCATATCAGATTCCGCGGCAACAGCTTTATAATCTAATCTTCGTGGAATGGTTGTAATTGGAATATCTTCCGCTTCTTTTAGTGTATGTAATCCTATATGCTTAATCCCCCATAGAAGATCCCCCTCTGTGATGCTACCGATGTATTTTCCCTGTTGGTTTATAATAGGAATGGAAGCATATTGGTGATATTCCATAGTCTCTAATACTTGTCGTAATGTTGCATGATTATAGATATATGCGACCTCACATTTTGGCTTTAAAAAAAATAAAATATTCATCTTAACGTATCCTTCTTTACAATTGTACAGTTACAAATATATCATAAATCGCCTTAACAGCAGCATCAAAATCATGATTTCTTACTCCAATAATTATATTTAACTCACTGGATCCTTGATCAATCATTTTAACATTAACATGAGCATGAGCAAGTGCAGAAAAAATTCTCCCCGCAGTTCCACGTGTTGCCCTCATGCCACGCCCAACGACAGCTATCAGCGCCAGATCCGATTCAAATTCAATTGCATCTGGTTCTACTTCACGATGAATTCCAGCAATCACTCGTTGTTCTTTTTCTTCAAACTCATCTTGATGTACAAAGATAGTCATAGTATCAATACCAGATGGCATATGTTCAAAAGAAACATGGTTATCTTCAAAGACTTCTAATACTTTTCGCCCAAATCCAACCTCTGCATTCATCATTGCTTTTTCTATTGTAATAGAAGCAAATCCTTTTTTACCTGCGATTCCGGTAATAGTATATTTTGGTTGACGACAAGTTCCCTCTACAATAAGAGTTCCCTCTTCCTCAGGTATATTGGTATTGCGAATATTAATGGGAATCCCTTCTTTTCTTACAGGGAAAATAGCATCTTCATGTAGGACAGTTGCGCCCATATAAGCTAATTCTCGTAACTCACGATAAGTGATTGTCTCGATGACTTTCGGATTTTGTATAATTCTTGGGTCGGCTACTAGGAATCCAGAGACATCAGTCCAATTTTCATACATATCAGCATGGATTGCTTTTGCAACAATGGAACCAGTAATATCCGATCCGCCACGAGAAAATGTAATAATCTTCCCCTCTTTTGTTGCTCCATAAAATCCAGGAATCACAGCATATTCTGTATCAGATAATTTGGTTTCTAACAGTTGCTGTGTTGCAGTTCCATCAAATGTTCCATCTTCGTGAAATCGAATAACTTGTGCCGCATCAATAAAGGTATAGCCAAGGTAATGAGCTAAAATAATCCCGTTTAGATATTCCCCACGAGACGCAGCATAATCACGTCCTATTTTTTTTCCAAAATTCGAGCGAATCACATCGAATTCCAGCTCCAATGATAAGGAAAGGTTCAGTCCATCAATAATCTCTTGATAGCGTTGCGAAATTTCATCTAATAATCCGGTGAAATTTTTTTCTTTAATAGCAATGCCATAACATTGATATAATAGATCTGTTATTTTTGTATCTTGCGAAAATCTTTTCCCGGGAGCAGATGGTATAACATATCGTCTACTTGAATCTCCGGATATAATATCTTTTACCTTTTTAAATTGAACAGCATTTGCCAGGGAACTTCCACCAAATTTAACTACTTTTTTCATCATTCGTTTCTCCGTTTTTTGTATCATTCAGTACATTTGATACTACCTCGGGTGTAAACTGTACTGCATGCATTCCAAGTTTTTGAGCTGCTATTACATTGTCCATAACATCATCATAAAAGATAGTTTCTGTTGGTTCTATCTTATATCGTTCCATTAATAATTGATAAATATGTGCATCCGGTTTGATACATTTTTCTCGATATGAAAATATGCCACCTTCAAAAGCTTCTATAAAAGAAAGACGATCTTGACTTTTTTCATAAAGACCTTCTGAATAATTAGAAAGATAAAAGAGACGATATCCTAAATCATCATAATATTGAATCAAATCTAATGTATACTCATATGGATAAATGCAATTTTCCAATGTGGCATATACCTCACGAATCTGTTGCTCATAATCAGGTGCATTTTCAATAAATAATTGTAACCATTCAGATGGGCTTACAAGCCCCTCGTCTCCATAGGCCCAATCTTTATTAAGAAACATGGCATTGGAAATGGTATCAAATGTCTTTTTATCATAATCAAAACTATTCAAATAGCCTTTCCAGTCCCAATGTACTAATACATTCCCAAGATCAAAGATTACGGTATTCATAAGTTTTTATCTCCTCTTTCCATGTTGATATTACAATATATAATACTAAAGTGATTATACGCTTTTATAACTTTCTAGTAAAGGTTTTCTCACTTTTTTTCTAGTTAATTCTACCAGTTGTAATTTTGTAACATCAACAAATGTTGTTGGAATGGGATCCTTCTTTATAGCATCACTTAATACTTGTAGTAATTGTTTCATATCTTCGTCCTTATCTAGATTAATAAAGTCAATTACAATTATCCCAGATATATTTCTTAATCGAAGTTGAATTGCGACCTCTTTTGCTGCTTCTATA
Source organism: Lachnospiraceae bacterium (assembly GCA_036656795.1). Lineage (GTDB taxonomy): Bacteria > Bacillota > Clostridia > Lachnospirales > Lachnospiraceae > CAUPWF01. The sequence continues at coordinate 8,966 of JAVXHR010000002.1, forward strand.
TTAATATTCAGATAAGTATTATTATCTTTTTTCCCAATACATTTACCAGTATTTACATCAATAACTGTCAAGGCTTCTGTTGGCTGAATTACAAGGTATCCACCGGACTTTAACCAGACATGTTCTTTCAGTGCATCTGTCAGCACTTGTTCTACACTATATCGCTTATGTAGGGGAAGTAATTTATCTTGATAAAGAGTTAGTTTATCGACATCTTCTGGTTGATGTTCAGATAAAAACTGATATACTTCTTGGTAAATAGCAGAATCTTCAATTAAAATCTGTGTCAATCCTGTTTTATATAGATTTTTTAATCCTGTGATATAAGGGCTCGGGGCATTTTGCAAACAGGAATAGCAAGTCCTAGAAGGTGCAATTGTAAGAATGTGATGATATAGTTCAATTAATTCTTCCACTTCTTGTATCAATTCTTCCGGTGTAATGCTTTGTGCATTTGTCCGAACAATAAAACCATAGGACTTGGATTTATAAGGTTTCATAATTTCTTGCAGTGTGGTTCTCATCACAGATGTAATCTTAGAAGATATACCAATTCGATTATTTCCAACGGTTAATACTGCATATCGTCCTGTAAAATTCAAATTACCTGTTACAGTTGGAACTTTGGTTTTCACTGCTTCTTTACTTATCTGAACTAATACTTCATCCCCAATACAGAGTGGCTTTTTCCCTATTTTATGTGTGAAAATCGTATTTTTGTTTTGTTCTATCGCATAATAACATTCAACACCGGGTGCAATTTCAATAAAAGCCGCATGAATATTAGGGACAATATTTTTCACCTTTCCGATATAGATGTCACCAAGGGAATAACATACTTTCCCTGCTGGTTCTTGACTACATTGTATGTCTACAAGTTTATCATCTTCCAGCGAAGAGGTAACAATGCGGTTATGAATTTTAGTAATGAGTACCTTTCGTTCCATATGAATATCCTCTGTCTTCATTTATTTCTTTTTCTTATTTTATTTATTTTATTTGTTTTATTTATTTTATTCATTTGATTTATTCCATTACTGTACCCAATGCTTCTAATGGAATAAATTCTTTTGTATCATCTGTCCCACTATTGGCATATACTTCTAATCTGTGATGGGTAAAAGTAACCTCTTTGAATGCAATCCCAAGATATGTTGTAAATGCTTCCATTACAAGACTTGGCTTTAGATTCTCAACACTTCCCGTTGCAATTTTCATATAGATACTGTCTGCTTGTACATGGCAGTCATATATCATAGGACGAATATCAACCTCTCGTTGATTTTTCTTTGTTTTTTTATCAATGAGAATCTCATGTTGTTCCAAAAATGTATGTATTTTTTCTTTCCAATTATCCGGAAGAGTTCCATGTCTAAGACTTGATACATAGTCTGCTGCTGCAACAATTGACATTCCTGTTTTCTTCTTATCGTCTGAGATTTCCACCACATTTATAATATCCATTCCTTCTACCATGACAGCATTTAAACGATCAATAATTTCTTTGGAAGAAAGTGGCTCTAATAATTCAATATCAAAATATTCTCCCTCGCTAGTAACGCCTACACCCAATGGATTAGCAAAGGACATAATAATACGAGGACTATATCCGCCGGAAAAGGCTACCGGAAGCTGTGCACGTCGAATTGCTTTTTGAAAATATCTCATAATATCTAGATGACCAATAAATTTCATTGCACCATATTTACAGAACTTAATTCTTATTTTCAATGCAGATACCTCCTCCATAAATTGCTGCTCCACAGCCGGAACAACCTTGTCGACAGTTAGAAGTTGTTTCCTGCTCATGAATGGCTTTTTCCCATTCTTTTTTCAGAAAATCTTTTGTAACTCCGATATGAATAAAATCCCAAGGGAGTAATTCATCTAATGCTCTTTCTCGAAGATTATAGAATGTAATCTCTGTATTCGTATTGGCAAAGGCCTGCATCCATAGTTGATTATCAAAATGTTCTGACCATGAATCATAGATACAACCCAAACGATAAGCTTCTAGAAGAACCCGTCCTACTCTTCGATCACCACGGGCAAATACACCTTCTAAGACAGTAACATCTGCTTCATGCCAATTAAATTTCAAACTTTTACGATTTAATTGATCTTTAAACTCATGATTCACTACATTTGCTTTATAGATATATTCCTCGGCTGTACACATCTTACACCATTGAAATGGAGTAAATGGTTTTGGAACAAAAAAGGCAGCACTTGATACAATCTGACATTTTCCATTGCGTTCTTCTTTTGGGATTTCATAATAACGTCTTGCAACTTTATCAGCCAAATGTGCAATTTCCCTCATATCCTCATCAGTCTCTGTTGGCAGTCCAAGCATAAAATAAAGTTTTACTCTTGACCAACCACCTGCAAAGGCCTGACCTGCTCCCTCTAAGATGATTTCTTCGGTCAATCCTTTATTAATCACATCACGTAGCCGTTGGGACCCGGCTTCCGGTGCAAATGTCAAACTGCTTTTTCGCACATCTTGTACTTTGCTCATTACATCTAAAGAGAAGGCATCAATTCTTAGAGAAGGCAACGATATATTAATAAAATCATCTTTAAATTCTTCTAACAAAAAGGTCACTAATTCTTCTAATTGAGAATAATCGCTAGAACTTAAAGAACTAAGGGATATCTCTTCATGTCCAGTATTCTTTAACATCTGATATGCATACCGCTTTAATGTCTCAAGATTACGTTCTCTGGTTGGTCTATAGAGCATTCCTGCCTGACAAAACCGACACCCACGAATGCAACCACGTTGAATTTCTAAGACTACACGATCCTGTGTTGCTTTAATAAATGGAACAACTGGTTTTTCCGGATAGTATGTATCAGATATATTCATTACAATTTGCTTGTTAATTACCGACTTGGCATGGATATTGTTAGGAGTAAATGATTTTAATGTTCCATCTTCATGATAGGTCACATCATAAAAAGCCGGAACATAGATGCCTTCTATGGAGGCCGCCATTTCTAAAAACTCAGTTCGTGTCTTCCCATGTGTCTTATATTCCTTGTAAGCGTCCATTAGTTCACCATATACAGTTTCACCTTCTCCTATATAAAATAGATCAAAGAAGTCTGCTAATGGCTCCGGATTATATGTACAGGGACCACCACCAATAACAAATGGATCCTGCATTGTTCGTTCTTTAGATAAGAGTGGAATATGGCTTAGGTCTAGTATCTGCAAGATATTGGTATAACACATCTCATATTGTATTGTAATTCCGAGAAAATCAAAGTCTTTGATAGGATCTTGAGATTCCAATGCAAATAATGGAATATGTTGTTCTTTCATGATTTTACCAAGGTCTACCCAAGGGGAATATACACGTTCACACCAAATATCTTCTCTCTGATTAAACATATCATAAAGAATCTGTATTCCAAGATGTGACATTCCAATTTCATAGACATCCGGGAAACACATAGCAAAACGTATTGCAATCTCTTCTTTAGATTTCATAATTGAATTTACTTCATTTCCAATATATCTGGCAGGCTTATCTATTTCCAATAATAGTTCATCTGATAATGCTAATTTTCTCATATAGGCACCTTTCTACGACAGTTATCGTCTTCCGAACTAACGAAAGACAGGTGAATAATTCTAATTATACATAGAAAAAGCGTTGAGTGTCGTCACATCAACGCTTAAAATATATTTATATTATAACAATGTAGGAATCTGGTGTCAAGTTGATAGTTACATTCACTTTTGCATCTAGAATCATTACAAAAAATCCTCCTAGATATTACAAATTGTTCCACATTGTTTCAAGATCCAAATTCGTTTTAATCTCCTTTACAACTTTCTTGGTATCAATCTTACCAACTGTGGTATCTTTATAATCCGCAGCCAAAAATAGGGTGAATAGCAATATACATAGAAAAGAACGTACTCCTAATGTACTTCTCCTTATATCTTCTTTGTGTCCATACAATTGAGCATAGGTATTTCCATAACGAGGATGAATAGCCGGAGGAACTCTACGATCACTGTAAGCACCTCGCATTTCACCTAATAATTTGTTTCTACGTTTTTCAGTTTCGTTCATCTGAGACCTCCTGTATCAAGGATATTTTCTCATATATTTCACAATAGAATCAAAAACAGACATATACTACTAGTAATATATGTCTGTTTCCATTATTTATACTATTATCTGTCAGCTAATTCCCGAATAATATCTTCCCATTTCACTCCACGTTCTACCATAAGAACCATAGCATGATATAAAAAATCGGACATCTCGTATTTGACCTCTTCCGGATTAGGGTTCTTGGCAGCAATAATTAACTCAGTTGCTTCTTCTCCCACTTTCTTTAATATCTTATCAATTCCCTTATCAAACAGATAATTGGTATAGGACCCTTCTTTGGGGTTTTCTTTTCGATCTACAATGGTATCATATATGGTTTGAAACACTTGTAAAGGATTCGTTTCATCATAATCAGTTCCCACTAAGGGTTGAAAGAAACAAGTTGGATTTCCCGTATGACATGCCACTCCTATTTGATCCACCTTTGCCAATAATGTGTCTTTATCGCAATCAATGGTAAGCGATTTCACATACTGGAAATTGTCGGTCGTCTCTCCTTTGACCCATAGTCTTTGACGACTGCGGCTAAAGTATGTCATCTTACCTGTTTTTATTGTATGATCAAAGGCTTCCCGATTCATATAAGCCATCATTAAAACTTCGCTTGTTTTAAAACTTTGTACTACAACTGGTAACAATCCATCTGAATTCAGTGTGAATTCAGAAAAATCCATAATACTTTCAAATGAAGTCATCTGAATATCTACATCTTCACATTTTTCTTTGAATGCCACAAAGTCCATATCCATATCACTGACTGCTTTTCCTGAAACTCCCTTTACACCCACACACTTTAGAATCTTTAGAAGTTCACTTTCTTCTAATGTATCGGTTACAACAACACAAGGGATGTCTGTAATATTCACAACCGAATCAAGGTCCAAACGATGCATAAAGATGATTTCGCTGCTATATTCATCGATCAAATGTTGTTGCTTAAACAATGAGTCAAAATCATTCAGCGAAACAGCAATCTTCTCTTTCCCAAAACGTTTTGCAACTTCTTCAATTAAATCAATACAATCTGTTTTAGAAAAATTAAGCATGGCACGTTTTGCACCTGTATATAATATTTTTTTCACATCCTCTTGTCGGCGAATGTTTCCACCAGCTACCATGGGGATACGTATAACTCGATTGATTCGTTTCATAATATCAATAGTTTCATCATGATCGGCTGCAGTTTTAGACAGATCAAACACAATCAATTCATCTGCACCATGATCGCTATAAGATTTGGCCAATCCTACTGCATCTTCTGCTACAACCTCCATATCATCAAACCATTTTACTGCTTTCCCTTTATAGATAAAAATAGAAGGAATTAATCTTTTATAACTCATGGTATGTACACTCCTTTATAAACTCCCTTTTGTAGACCATATTTCATGCATTCTGGGTTCTTCCATTGTTGCCATATCCAGTGCTTTACCAAAGGATTTAAACAAGGCTTCTGCAATATGGTGATTATTTACTCCATCCAATTTTTTCAGATGAAGATTCATACCTCCACTATACGATATTGCATAGAAAAAGTCACGTATCATTTCAGTACTCATTGTTCCAAGATAATCCGCCGTAAATACCGCATCGAAGTTAAGATATGGCCGTCCAGACAGATCAATTGCACACAAAATCAATGTTTCGTCCATTGGAAGCAGAAAACTTCCATATCGTTTAATACCGACTTTTTCTCCCAATGCCTGTGCAATTGCCTGTCCTAATACAATTCCTGTATCTTCAATGGTATGATGACAATCCACCTCCGTATCTCCTGCAACTGTAATATCTAAATCAAAAAGCCCATGTCGGGCATATCCATCTAACATATGATCAAAAAATGGGATTCCCGTATCTACATGGGTTATTCCTTGCCCATCTAAATTCAAAGTAATGATAATATCGGTTTCTTTTGTTTTTCTTTTGCAAGTCACAATTCGTTGTTCCATAATGCCTCCTATTCTTCTTCAAACCGTACATGAATGGAATTCGCATGTGCTGTTAATTGTTCTGCCTTAGCAAATTGTTCAATATCCTCATGTATGGGTTCTAATGCTTCTCTTGAATATGCAATAATACTGGATTTTTTTATAAAATCATCTACCGATAATGGGGAAAAGAATTTTGCAGTGCCATTGGTTGGCAATACGTGATTGGGCCCCGCAAAATAATCACCTAATGGTTCACTACTATATGCTCCAATAAAGATAGCCCCTGCATTTCGAATCTTCATCATAACTTCATAAGGCGCCGCTGTCATAATTTCTAGATGTTCAGAAGCAATTTCATTAGCAACCGTAATGGCTTCCTCCATGGAATCCGCAAGCAAGATATATCCGTAGTTTTCTAGCGATTTTTCAATAATTTTTGCACGGGATAATGTTTTTAAAAATAATGTAATCTGTTCATTTACTTGTTCTGCTAATGTCTGACTTGTGGTAATCAAGATTGCCGATGCAAGTTCATCATGTTCTGCCTGTGACAATAAGTCTGCAGCTACATATCTTGGATTTGCAGTTTCGTCAGCAATTACTAAGATTTCACTTGGACCTGCTATGGAATCGATACTGACATGACCATAGACCTCTTTCTTTGCAAGTGCAACATAGATGTTTCCGGGTCCAACAATCTTATCTACCTTTGCAATGCTCTCGGTACCATAAGCCAAAGCTCCAATTGCTTGTGCTCCACCTACTTTATAGATGGCAGTGGCACCTGCTTCATTGGCCGCAACAAGGGTGTGGGGATTTATTTTTCCGTCCTTTCCAGGTGGTGTCACCATAATAATCTCTTCTACTCCCGCTACTTTTGCAGGAACAATATTCATAAATACAGAAGATGGATACACTGCTTTTCCACCCGGAACATACACCCCAACTCGTTGTAGCGCTGTTACTTTTTGTCCTAACATGGTTCCATCCGGTTTAGAATCAAACCAACTGTATTGACGCTGCTTAGCATGATATGTTTCTATATTATGCAATGCTTTTTTCATGATTTCAAGTAATGAATCATCTATTTGTTCATATGCTTCTGCAATCTCGTCCTTCGTCACTAACAATTGGGAAGACTCTAACGTAACACCATCAAATTCTTTTGTATATGCAATAAGTGCTGCATTTTTTTCTTTTTTTACCCGATGTAAGATTGTAACAACCTGTTCTTCATACTGTGTATAGTTATTTGGACTACGTTTCAGCAATTCATCTAATAGATTTTTTTTTGTGGCTTCATCTAAATGTTGTATTCTCATATTCATCCTCCTATATCAAGCGTCGTAATTTTGTAAGCAATTGATTAATCCTTTGACTTTCCATACGCATACTAACCGGATTCACAATCATTCTTGCCGAGAGTGGACATACTTCCTCTAAGATGGTTAACCCATTCTCTTTTAATGTTGCACCGGTTTCTACAATATCCACAATTACTTCTGATAATCCAACGATAGGAGCAAGTTCAATAGATCCATTTAATTTGATGATTTCAACTGTTTGATGTTTTTGATTATAAAAATAATCTTTTGCAATGGACGGATATTTTGTAGCTACCCGAATCAATTCATGATGTTGTAACAATTCTTGGGCTTTCATCGGTCCACATACACACATTTTACATGCACCGTATCCCAAATCTAACACCTCATACACTTTGCGATTTTCTTCTAGAATTGTATCTTTTCCAACCACACCAATATCTGCAGCACCATATTCTACGTAAGTAGGAACATCTGGTCCCTTTGCCAAAAAAAACTTTAATTTCAGTTCTTCATTTACAAAAATTAATTTTCTGGAGCTCTTATCTTTCATTTCCTCACAAGTAATTCCTAATTGTTCAAATAGTTCTAACGTTTTTGTGGCCAATCGTCCTTTTCCTAATGCAAATGTTAAATATCTCATATGTTATCCTCTTTATTTGATTTGCGATTTCATTATTTTTTATCTCGAATCACTTTTCGTTCACCGGTTAATATATTAAACATTAAAATCTCTTGGGTATCTTGTATATATAACATACTGTGGGCATGATTGCGTTTTCCATACTCCAAGTACGTATCAATAGCAATTTCATTACTTTTTAAAATTACTTCGGTATTTTTTCTTTTTGTTCGAAATTCTGTTGCAAGAGAGTATGCTTCCTTTTGTCTTCCTTCATCACAGATAATCAAAGTAATAGTTGGTACATAAGGAATCTGTATTTTTTGTCGATTTAATGCACTCATTAATTCATCTGTTACAATGGCAAATCCAATGGAGGGAGATTGCTTTCCAAATTTTTCAATTAGTTGGTCGTAGCGTCCTCCTTTTACAATCGAATCTCCTGTACCATAGGTATATCCTCGAAAGATAATTCCGGTATAATATCCATAGGTGCCACACATGCTTAAATCAAACGTGATATATTGTTGTGCATCATATAGTTTTAATAATTCATAAATCATTTCTAATCGTTTGACTGCTTTTAATGCGGTTGCGTTGACCGCAATTTGTTTGGCCTGTTCTAAAATCTTTGCGCCACCAACTAATTCCGGAAGTAAGGCAAATGCTTCTCTGGAGCTTTTTTTGGCTTTTGTTGTATTTAATAATTCTTCAACGCCAAAGTAATTATGATTATTAATCAGCTCACGGAGCCGGATCTCCTCTTCTTCCTTTATCTCCGTATCTTTAATTAAGCTATGAAAAAAGTCCACATTTCCAACATGAATTTGAAAATTTTTTAATCCAGCCTTTTGTAAGCAATTAATAACAAGTGCCAACATTTCCGCATCCGCTTCCGGAGAATCCACACCAATTAATTCAGCCCCTAATTGTGTACTTTCTTTTAGACGTCCCTGGTAACTGGAGTGATTGATAAAAATATTTCCTGTATAGCAAAGGCGAATCGGCAGATTCTCATGTGCAAATAATGTAGCTGCAACACGTGCAATAGAGGGTGTAATATCCGGTCGTAATACCAAAGTATGTCCTTCTCGATCAAAAAACTTATACAATTCATTGGAGGGAGTTGTTCGAATCTCTTGGCGAAACACATCAAAGTATTCAAAAGTAGGCGTCTGAATATCCTGATACCCATAAGAATGTAGTACTTGCTGTAATGAATTTTGAAGTGCCAGTTTTTTTCCATATTCCATATTATAGATATCTCGGACACCTTCAGGTGTATGTAATAATTGTTTCATAGTGCCTCCCTTTGTTCTAAGTCTTTTTGCAGTGCATCTAAATAAGGAACAAAGTATCCATTTTTCATAGAAAGAATATATCCTTCCTGTAATTCTTCAAATCGAATACTTTTGCGTCCTCCTTGTTTGGCTCGTTCCCAAAATTCCTTTATCTCATGAAACCGCATGTAATAAAGCTGATTTTTTTTGCTGTAATAGATAATTAAGAAAGCGATACCTCCTTGCTGTTCAAATTGTTCCATAAATATTAGCTGATGTTCATGAACATTCTGTAATGGAAAAGTATCGGTATTACATTCTTTTGCATCAAAACATACCGGAATCCCCTGTACAGCACCAATGTAGTCAACAGTACTACGTTGGTCAAAATAAGCCAGTGTAATCTGACGATGTTCTTTGTCAATTTTAATTGGAGTAATTGGAGTTGGTATCTTCTGAATCAATGCCAGCCCTTTTTCTAGATATCGTTCATTAGTTCGATTAATATATTCTTCTAATGAAGAGCCTCTAAGGCCACGTGAATTCCATGTTCCCATTAGTTATCCTCTTATTGCTTTTCTTCTAGTATCTGTTGAAATAGCGCCGGTAATGGTGCTGTATAGATGCCTTCTGATATAGATGCCAATACACCGGTACATTTGGGCAGTTCCAAACGGTATGCGTGTAATAACTGTGACTGTAATCCATACAGTGCTTTATATTGCTCATTAATTCGGCGTTGCCCATATTTATAATCTCCAATAATTGGATGCGAAATAGATGCCAGATGTGCACGTATCTGATGGGTTCGTCCTGTGATTAGGTGCACTTCTAATAATGTAACTCCCTGGTGATACCAAAGTGGTTCATATTTAGTCTCAATAGGAACACTTTCTGGTAGTTGCTGTGTTGAAATTGTAACTATATTGGTGGTCTGATCTTTTACCAAATATCCCAGAATATGTTGTGGTGTTGTTACTTCCCCAACTACAAGACAACGATAGTATTTTTTAAGTTCTCGTGTACGAAACAATTTCCCCATGGATTGTAATCCCTGTAAACTCTTGCCGGCCACCACAAGACCACTGGTGTTTCGATCTAATCGGTTGCAGACAGATGGCTTAAAACTTTGTAATTCTTTTTCTGTAATCTGTCCGGTATCCAATAGATGGGATATCACATGCTCAACTAAAGATTCATCCGTATTTTCTGCTTTCTGCGAAAGCATTCCCACTGGTTTATTAATAAACAAAACATGTTCATTCTCATATATAATATCGAGATTAATATGGGTATGTGAAATCGTGTATGGCTGAGAAAATTTAGCAATGGTTTCCTCCGATAAATATAACTTTATAATATCATTTAATTCTAATCTTTCATTTCCAACTGCCTTTTTATCATTCAACGTTATGTTCTTTTTTCGAAGCATCTTATAAAAAAAGCTCTTAGGTGCAGTATTCAAGTATTTTGCAAGTAATTTATCAAATCGTTGTCCTGCTTCATTTTTTGATACATGTATCTCTAACATAATTACTCCTTACAAGTGCTTAAAATGATAGATTTAAGATTACTTGTTTCATGCGCTCCTCGCGCTCTGTTGTATTCGGTTGCTCAATGGCCGCTATATTATTCATTCCCTCTGCTCTTGTAATAAAGGCCACATAATCTGAAAATATCTTTACAGATACCTGCCCCATTTGATTCTGTGCTAATGTATTTTTTATATGATTTGAAGCATAAGCAACATCTACCTTTGTACTATCTGTATATCCACAGATAGTATGGTCTGATATGACAATACATGCAATTGGCATAATTTTTTCGTAACTTGTAATAACCATATCATATGCAACCGTTAGATGTTCTGTCTGAGATGAAATCTCCTGGACCACATCCATTTGAATGGAATGATGAGGAAAGATTGTAATGACTCCTACCAATGATTTAGATGCAGGTAAACAGCCAAGTATAGCAAAAACAGTTAACATATTCAACTTCGTTCCTGTCTGTATATAACCTAGAATTAAAATCGCCGCAACAAGTCCAAATAAGATAAATGTCTTGATGATTTCCTGCTTCTTTTGTTTTTTAATATATCCCGGTTCTCCCTTAATGACTTTCATATCTTACCCCTTACATTTATATTATACTACTAATTCCACATGGTCTTAATCGCTTTTAATACAACTTCATGTGGTAATAGTTTGGTTGCTATTTTAGCACCTTTCATTGGCGCACCATAGATAGATACCGATTTTTTTTGTTTGGTATCCACTAATGCCTGCTTCACAACTTGAGAAGCTTCTACCATAACAGCATCTTTAAAACTGTTTTCTGCATGTCCTGCCACATCAAAGAATTCGGTCTTTACAGGACCTGGACATACAGCTGTTACAATAATTCCTCGGTCTTCTAATTCCACACCTAAAGCTCTAGAAAAACTTAGAACATAAGATTTTGTTGCGGCATATACTGCAAAAGATGGTTGTGGACAAAATGCGGCAGCAGATGCCAGATTCACAATTCTAGAACCTTTCTGCATATAAGGCATGCAAAGTGTTGTCATATGTGTTAACCCCTTACAATTAACATCAATCATGTCAAGCTGCGCTTCCTCTTCAATAGAATCTACCATTCCGGTTTTCCCAAAACCAGCTGCATTTACAAGCATACGTATATCCGGATTTTGATTTTCCAAACGGTTTTTAATTTGTTTGAATAGTATCTCATCTTTGATATCCCCATCAAATGTATGAATATGTGTATACATCTGACTTTTCAATTCTTCTAATCGCTCTTTTCTTCTTGCTATAATCCATATTTCATCTAATTCTTTGTATAATAATTCAATCTGTTTTACAAACTCTTTCCCCATTCCGGAAGATGCTCCGGTTACAATTGCAATTTTCATTTTTTCCTCGCTTTCATTTTATGTAGTATTTTTAATTTCATTTTTCTAAGTTGTTTTTTTCTTATGATGATTTCGGATTGTTTTTTTCTTTTTTATGGTTTTATCTTTGACAACTCCTTGACCAACTTCCCTTCTATCACTTTTTCCTTGAGCAGAGCCCGTTTTTCCTGTTGTTTTTTTTCCGAAATTGGAACTTTGCCTTGGACGAATCAAACAATGTTTCTCAAATCCTACCAAATCCATCCTCTCTTCTGCGCGCAACGCTTCCATAACCAGATGATAATTCTTTGGATTCCGATATTGAATCAAGGCACGTTGCATCGCCTTCTCATGAGGATTTACAGGTACATATACCGAAGTCATTGTCCGTGGATCGACACCTGTATAATACATACAAGTAGAAATGGTAGATGGTGTTGGATAAAAATCTTGTACCTGTTCGGGCATATACCCAAGATCTCTCAAGTATTCTGCTAGTTCAATAGCATCTTTCATGGTGGATCCTGGATGGGAAGACATCAGATATGGTACTAGAAATTGATTCTTCCCAATCTGTTCATTAATCATTTTATATTTTTTTGAAAATGTCTGATAGACACTATTTTCCGGTTTTCCCATCTTTTCTAAGACAGCATCAGATATATGCTCAGGTGCAACTTTTAATTGCCCACTAATATGATGTTCACATAATTCTCGAAAAAACGTGTCATTATCGTCTGCAATTAGATAATCAAATCGAATACCCGAGCGAATAAATACTTTCTTTACATTTGGTAATTCTCGCAGTTTTCTTAATAATTTCAGATAATCCATATGGTCAACTGTAAGATTCTTGCAGGGACGAGGATATAAACATTGCTTTTCTTTACAGACACCCTTGGTTAATTGTTTTTCACAAGAGGGATGTCTGAAATTGGCGGTTGGACCACCTACATCATGGATATAACCTTTGAATTCTTTATCCCATATAAATTGTTTGGCTTCTTCAATTAAAGATTCATGACTTCTTGTCTGGATAATTCGACCTTGATGAAAGGTCAGTGCACAAAAATTGCAGCCTCCAAAACAACCTCGGTTACTAATTAAACTGTACTTTACTTCTTCAATGGCAGGAACACCACCAGCAGCTTCGTAAGATGGATGATAGGTACGCATATAAGGCAAACTATACGTCCGATCCATCTCTGACTGTGTTAATGGTTTAGATGGTGGATTCTGTACAATATACAGATGCTCTGAGTAAGGTTCCACCAGACGTTTTCCCACAAAAGGGTCTGTATTACAATACTGAGTATAAAAACTTTTTGCATAATTTAATTTGTCTTGTTTTAATGCATCATAAGATTCTAATATAATAGGGTCATAGACACTATCTAAGGACTTCACCTTGCATACCGTTCCATCAATATACGTAATATCTTCAATCTGAAGACCACTATCTAATGCTTCTGCAATCTCAATAACAGAACGTTCTCCCATTCCATAGGATAAGATATCTGCACCAGAATCCAGTAAGACCGAACGTTTTAACCGATTGGACCAATAATCATAATGAGCAAGTCTTCGTAAGCTGGCCTCAATCCCCCCCAAGATGATGGGGGTATGTTTATAAACTTGCCGTATCAGATTACTGTATACCGTTGTTGCATAATCCGGACGTTTTCCCATAACTCCACCAGGTGTAAATGCATCCGTCTTTCGCTTCTTTTTAGATACTGTATAATGATTTACCATAGAATCCATGTTCCCACTGGATACAAGAAATCCTAATCTTGGTTTTCCAAATTCAGTAATACTTTGTTTGTTTTTCCAATCAGGTTGTGAGATGATTCCAACATGATATCCCTGTGCCTCTAATAGTCTAGTTATAATGGCTGGTCCAAAAGACGGATGATCTACATAAGCGTCCCCGGATACATAGACAAAGTCTAATTGGTTAATTCCTTGTTCTAACATCTCTTGTTTACAGATTGGTAAAAATCCCTTATTCATTTGATTTCCTCACCAGCATCTCATAGAGATTCTCATAATTATAGATATAATAATCTGATAACTCTCTTTTCTGCTGTTCCATTGATTTTGAAAACGCATCATCTACTGCACAAACACGCATACCCGCATTTTTTCCTGCCCGAATACCATTGGGAATGTCTTCAAATACAAGACATCGTTCCGATGGTACATGCAGGTCTTCTGCAACTTTCAGATATACATCAGGTGCTGGTTTCCCGGCAGATACTTCACAGGCTGTCCGAATAGAGTCAAAAAAGTGTTGTATACCAAGTGCCGCTACGGTCGCTTCTACCAACTCTCTGGAATTGCTTGTTGCGATTCCACACTTGATTCCATTTGCTCTAAGTTGTTGGATAAATTCAGATACCCCTTGTTTTAATGTGACTTCTGTTGTATAACGCAAGAATGTCATCTCATGCCATTCTTTTTGTATCTGCTCTACTGTTTGGTTTAGTGTTGGAAAGGTATCTACAAAATACTGTGCTGTCTCTGAATAGCTCATGCCTTCCATCGATGTCTGAAAGTTGTCAGGTCTTGTAAGATGATATTTTTCTAGATAGACTTCATCTACATCGGTCCAAATCCACATAGAATCCACTAATGTTCCATCTAAATCAAATATAACCGCTTCGATATCTTCTAACATAATTGGTTCAACTCCTCTTTTGTTAAGGGGCGATAATCACCTAATGACAACGTATCATCTAATTGCAGTGTTCCCATGGATATCCTTTTTAAATAGAGAACTTCTTTATCGACTACCTGAAACATACGCTTTACTTGATGAAACTTTCCCTCTTGTATGGTCAACTTAATTTCTGATTCCGGTGCTTCTTTTACTATCTCTAATATAGCGGGCTTTGTATACTCCCTATCACTGATTTGCAGGCCTTGTGCAAATCGAACTACATCTTCCTTGGTGACTATTCCACGTATTTTTGCATAATACACTTTGTTGACATGTTTCTTTGGTGATAACAGTTGATGAGCTAAATTTCCATCATTTGTAATTAATAGCAGACCCTCGGTGTCCTTATCAAGACGACCAACTGGGAATAAATCTTTTCGTTTTCTTTCCGTAATTAGGTCAAGAACTGTTGTTTCTTTTTTGTCACAAGTAGCCGATACAACACCTGCGGGTTTGTTTAACATATAATATTCATATTCCACATACCCTACAATGTGACTTTGTACAGCAATCTGTTGCTGTGCTAACTCAATCTTTTGTTCAGGACGTTTCACAATTATTCCGTCAATTGTAACCATGCCCTTTCGGATTAAATCCTTTACTTCTGTTCTTGTTCCAATACTCATATCAGCCAGATATTTGTCTAAACGTATCATCTATGATTGCCATCTCCACCCTACACAATATTTGTTTTTTAAAGTTCCATTTGATAATTTGCCCCATCCTAAAGGGTACGAGTTAACAAGTACGAGATACCAACCCTTTTCAGACAAAATCACCTTATCTGTGACTTCGATCGTTTCTCCTTTAAGATAGCGAAAAACGCGTTGATCTGTAACTTCTAGATTAATACAGGACTGGTAAGTATCTTTCTGTAGACACATAGCTAGATGTTGGCTTGGTTCAAATCGTTTTTTTTTCATATCCCCTAAGTATAATCCTGTTCGTAAAAATCGGAGTCCTTTCAGTTCGGGCATGTCCTTCGGAAGATAATAGATACGTTCCTCTTGTATATACAATCGATTCCAATCCATGTCCCATGATATTTTTTCAAAAAAATCATAGAACTCCTTGGTGATTTTATCTGTGATTTTTTGTGTTGATTTTATTTTGGGGCAGAATGAATTCAAAGGTTTTGACTCTTTTTTTAATAGCGCAAGATAATGTCCTTCTCCTTGCATCTTATGTGGCCAAATACGTACTGTCTTTTCATATGCACTGTCATGGGTATTTGTTACTTCAGGATATCCATGATCAAAATCCTTATACGGTTTCATATCCATAATAGTAAATTCCGATAATTCTTGTATCAGATATTCTATCAGCTGTTCATTTTCTTGTGGATCAAACGTGCAGGTAGAATAGAGCAACATACCACCTGGTTTCAACATATGACCTGCTTGTATAATAATCTCACGTTGTATCTTTGCAAAGTAGGTCGGCCCATGTTCTTCCCAAGCATTCACCATCTTCTTATCTTTACGAAACATGCCTTCTCCTGAACAAGGTGCATCAACTAATATCTTATCAAAATATGACTCAAAATATGTAATCAGCTTTTGTGGTTCTTCGCTTAATACCAATACATTGGATATACCAAATAATTCTATGTTTTTAAGCAATCCTTTAGCTCTTGAATTGCTAATATCATTTGCAACCAAGACCCCATTGCCTAATAATCTAGCACCTAATTCTGTGGATTTCCCACCAGGTGCCGCACATAAATCAAGTACCTTATCTCCCGGACAAATGGGTAGACGATCTGCCGGTGTCATAGCACTTGGTTCTTGAAGATAATACAAGCCTGCATAATAATAGGGGTGCTTTGCCGGCTGTATCTTGGTCCCATCATAATAGAATCCATTCGTAATCCATGGAATTGGAGTTAATGGAAATGGACTGATTTCCAAGAATTTATCAACTGATATCTTCTGTGTATTGACTCGCAATCCATAGAACCTTGGTTGTTCATAGCATTGTATATATGCATCAAATTCATCTTTCAGCAATGTCTTTATTTTATATTCAAAATCAAGTGGTAAATTCATATTGTTCTCCATATTTTAAATTACATCAGCATATATTATAACATAATTCCTCTTGTTTGGCTAATAGGCACAAATTATTTTTTTATATTGAAGATAGTATAAAACCCAATAAGGATTAACACTGGTTTCTATGTTGTTCGGATAGGTATAGATGCCCATATGAAGATGCACTGGAAACATGCCTTTTGTTCCTTCAGGTCCATATCCGGTATTTCCCATAAATCCCAATATATCCCCTGCATGAACTTTAGTTCCCACTTTAATATCTGCATAAGAATCTAAGTGTGCATAATAAAAATATCCCCCATGAGGTGCTAGAATTCCAATCCGATACCCCCCTTTTTCCAACCATCCTTTTTGTGTAATTTCTCCATCTGTAACACTTAGTATTGGATAAAGACCTGGCTCATTTTTTTGAGCCATGATATCGGTTCCTTCATGTCCTCTTGTTCCACCATAGGTGCGTTTCCACATAAAGGAATCTACAAATGAAACAATCTGTTTCTGATTATTATTTGCACTTGGAACAGGAAAACACCGAACATCTTCCCATATTTCTTTGGGAACATTGGTAGTATCGGCAAGAAAATTCAATTGTTTTTTAAGAAACGGTTTTTCTTTATCTTTCGTTTCATCTAAAAAAGCTTTAACTTTCTTTAAGCTCATAGCACTACAGGTTTCGAATAATTCATACTGTCCTAATACAATAAAAAGAGCTAATAGCAAAATTAGAATTATAAGATTCCCCATTAATTTTCGCTTCAATTCTATTCCTCTAATCCTTTTTATTTCTACTATATGTGGCAAAAACATGGAATATCACTGACATCAAATCCATAAACTATGAAAAAGGATTCTGCAGAGGTGTCATGCATGAAACGGTTGATTATACCAATTCTGTTGATAATAACATTTGTATGTATGCTTTGTTTTCCATCATTTGTATTTACCGGCGCCCGTAATGGACTTTTATTATGGTTTCAAATTGTAGTACCAACTCTACTTCCATTTATTGTACTATCTAATCTGCTTATGAATACATCTACTATGCATTATATTACAGCAATATCAGCTCCTGTATTACAGCGAATTTTCAAAGTATCCATTCCCGGATGCTTCGCAATTGTAACCGGATTTTTATGTGGATATCCTATGGGAGCTAAAGTAATTAGTGATCTGTTAAAACGTCAAGAAATTTCGGTAATAGAAGGACAATATCTATTATCTTTTTGTAATAATGCTAGTCCTATGTTTTTAATAAGCTTTGTATTAATTCAACAGTTTCATAAGACCTTTTTAATATTGCCCGCTGTATTTCTAAGCTTACTTGCACCAATTTTGTGCAGTTTTCTTTTTCGACAACTACATCATGAAACAGTGGCGCACATTATAAAAATTAAGAAAAGAGCCTCACAAAAGAAATCTGTTGTTACTTTTTTTCATCTTTTGGATGATAGCATGATGAATGCTTTTGAAGTCATCGTAAAAATCGGTGGTTACATTATTCTTTTTTCGATTCTAATCACACTTTTATCAGAAGAATCCATACTGCCAAACAGGATTTTACAGCAACCTATGTACCAGATGGTGCTTCCTTTTCTAGAAATCACCAATGGAATTACTTTAATCAGTCATAGTTCGTTACAAATTGAGTTTCAATATATCTTTGCCCTTAGTTTAGTGAGTTTTGGTGGTTGGTGCTCCATTGCACAGACAATGTCAATGTTGGAACATACACCATTGAAGATTAATATCTACATAATAGAAAAGCTGATTACCATGTTGGTAACCAGCTTATTAGCTTCACTTTATCTACATATCATCGGTTAATTCATCTCCACCAAACTCTGCTTGTATTCCTTGATCAGATTTTTCTGGAACATTTAATTCAGAACGATTACTTTGTACAACTGCATAACATTCTTGTAATGAATTCATAAGACCATCATATTTCGCCGCATACGTATCTAATGTATGTCCAATAATATTCTCTGCATTTGCCATAAGATCATCAGTATACTGCATTGCTCCAATTCGAATATCATTGGCATCCGAGGTCGCATTATCCAATATCTGTTGTGCTTGTTCTGTTGCAGTTGCAACCACATCATTCGCCTGTGAATAAGCCTGTTGCATAATCTCGTGTTCACTCACTAATTCTGTGGTATGAATCTGTGCTTCTTCAATCATACTTTCTGCTTTTGACTGCGCATCAGCTAAAATAGCATCTTTATTTGCAATAATTTTCTGATAACGTTTGATTTCATCAGGTGTTTTCATACGAAGTTCGCGCAATAATTCGTCCATCTGATCCTTATTTACAATGATCTTAGCTGTAGACAATGGCTGGAATTTACAACTATCAATATACTCTTCAATCTCCTCAATAATTTGTTCAATACGACTACTCATACTTTACACTCTCCTTTTTCTTTCATTTTATCCGCTATTTTATCAACCACGACTTTGGGCACAAATTGTTTAATATCCCCTCCAAAGGCTGCCACCTCTTTTACCGTGGTGGAACTTAGATATGAATACTCTAAGCTGGTTGTTAAAAACATTGTTTCAATATTTGAATCAAGTTTATGATTTGTCTGTGACATCTGTAA
This sequence comes from Lachnospiraceae bacterium, assembly GCA_036656795.1. Classification (GTDB taxonomy): domain Bacteria; phylum Bacillota; class Clostridia; order Lachnospirales; family Lachnospiraceae; genus CAUPWF01. The sequence continues at coordinate 28,535 of JAVXHR010000002.1, forward strand.
TTCATATTCAAAATCGGTAATTGCTCGTAATCCACGCACAATAACCTTTGCATTCATTTCCTTTGCAAAGTCAACCAATAATCCTTCGAATGGAATTATTTTTATATTTGGTAACTCTTTCGTTACTTCCTCTAACATATTAACACGTTCTTCTACAGAAAACAACGGGCTTTTTGCTTTATTACGCAATACACCAATGATTAATTCGTCCACCAATTTCCCAGATCGAATAATGACATCAAGATGCCCAAATGTAACCGGATCAAAACTTCCCGGATAGATTGCTCTTAACATATCGAATGAGTCCCTTCCAGTTCAAGAAAAACATGAACATTGTTTTTATATTCTTTACGTTTAATCAGATGATATCCAAAAGATTCTATATAAGAAAAGTCTGTGTCTTTTGATGCTTCTACCACAAGCTCGGTATCTTCTGTTATCAATGTAGACTCTGCGAGATATTCCAGAACTGCTTTTTCCAGTAACTGCTCATAAGGTGGATCCATATAGATGAAATCAAATTGTTTTTGACCTTCTAATTTTCGTAAAGCAGTCATCACATCTGTAGACATCAAGGACGCTTTTTCTTCTAATCCGGTAACCAATAGATTTTGTTTAATACATTCCATTGCTTTTGGATTATATTCCACAAAAACAGCTTCTTTTGCACCACGACTCAACGCTTCAATTCCAATACCACCACTCCCACTAAATAAATCCAAGAAAACAGAATCATACAAATCAGGAGCAATCATATTAAATAATGTTTCTTTAATGCGATCCGTTGTCGGACGTGTATCAAATCCGTCTAACGTCTTTAATTGTAAACGTTTTGCTCTTCCTGCAATTACTCTCATAACTTTCCCCTTATATGGGAATGCGATTTCCCTTATGTAATAATAGACTTCTTGCTTATTATACGAATTCATGTAAAAAAAGTCAATGAATGATAGAAAATCTTAATAAAAAAGCATTCGGAACAATTTTTCCGAATGCTTTTTTATTATTGTTTATTTGCCTGACATTTGTTTTTCTTGCTGTTCAATCATTTTCTTAACCATATAACCACCAACAGAACCGTTTTGTCTTGAAGTTAAATCCCCATTATAACCATCTGTTAACGGAACTCCTAATTCGCTTGCTACCTCATATTTGAATTTGTCTAATGCACCCTTTGCTTCCGGTACGGCTGTTCTATTAGATGAACGACTTGCCATGATAATTCCTCCTTTGGTAATTCATATTTTTTTGTTACAACCATAGTATATGGAAGATTTATAAACTTACACTAGAAGTTCTTGCATGTTTTGTCATATTTTGATAATTTTCAAGGTCATAAACATCAGCAGCTTCACTGGCTCTCCCAAGTAAAGCTGCATCTTGATAGACATCGCCTAAACAAAAATCCATCAGACCACTTTGCTTGATTCCAAACAAATCTCCTGGACCACGTAATTTAAGATCTTCACTTGCAATCTTAAATCCATCATTGGTCTGTTTCAAGATGTCTAATCTTTGCTTTGTTTCTTTTGATTTTGAACCACTCATAAAGATACAGTAAGACTGATGATTTCCTCTTCCAACACGTCCACGTAGCTGATGTAATTGTGCCAGTCCAAACCGTTCTGCATTTTCTATCATCATAACCGTTGCATTTGGAACATCAATCCCAACTTCAATCACGGTAGTAGACACAAGCACATGAATCTGATTTGCAATGAAACGAGCCATAATACCGTCCTTCTCTGTCTGGTTCATCTTCCCATGTAAATATGCAATACTCACATTGCTTCCTAATTTTTCTTGTAATGTTCTAGAATAATCCATCACATTTTCAGCTTCCAAATGTTCACTTTCTTCTACCATCGGACAAATGATATAACATTGCCGTCCCTGGCATACTTGTTCATTTATAAATGCATATGCTGTTTTTCTATAAGATGGTTCAACTACACAATTTTTTATCGGAAGTCTATTCGCCGGAAGCTCATCAATTACAGAAATATCTAGATCACCATATATAATAATCGCCAATGTTCTCGGAATCGGAGTTGCACTCATAACCAAGATATGTGGTTGTTTCCCCTTACATGTAAATAATTCTCGTTGTCTTACACCAAAACGATGCTGCTCATCGGTAATTACCAATGCCAGATTTTTATATTCTACTTTTTCTTGAATAAGTGCATGGGTTCCAATAATAATCTGAGCTTGTCCATTTGCAATTGAAGTCCTTGCCTGTTGTTTTTCTTTTGCTTTCATGGAACCAGTTAATAACACAATATGTAAGGGAATCTGATATGTCAAAAGCAGCTTCCCGATAGACGCGTAATGTTGCCTTGCCAGTACTTCTGTAGGAGCCATCATTGCACCTTGATATCCATTTAATCCCACAAGAAATAATCCAAGTACAGCAATAATAGTCTTCCCTGATCCTACATCACCTTGTATTAATCGGGACATCACGGATGCACCCATCATATCTTTTTTAATCTCATTCCATACTCTTTTTTGTGCAGTTGTCAATTCATATGGCAACGCTTTTAGAAATTCAGAAATAATTGCAGGTTCTGATAATTTATAAGGATTATTTTCTTTTTCCGTTCCAGATTTCAACACCCGCATGGATAAGATAAATTGTAAGAATTCTTCAAACACAAGACGTTCTCTGGCCTGATAGAATTCTTCTTTATTCACCGGAAAATGAATTCCTTGAAGTGCTGCCTGATAAGAAACGAAATGGTAGTGCTTACGAAGTTCCTCCGGAAGTGTATCCTGTAAAGTTGGGATTTGTTCCAATGATTGTTTGATTGCCTTTGTAATTGTATGATTGGTAATGCCGGAAGTTAAGGAATACATTGGTTGTAATGTGTTCAACTTTTGTTGATACAATTCCCCTGGGCAAAACACTTCAGGATGCTCCATAACCCAAGCATCCTGTTTTTGACGTACAAATCCACGTAATGTGACCTTTGCACCATTTTGTAATGTATGTTTTAAAAACGGCATATGAAACCATATCACCCGTAAGATTCCGGTCTGATCTCTAAGATACAGTGATGTAATCTGCTTTTTAGATGTTCCGAGCACTTGTGGTCTTCCCTGAATTGTACCATTCACTGTAAGGGTTCGTTCTTCATAAATATCTTGAATAAGCGTAGGCTCTTCATACACTTCATATCCTCGAGGATAATAATGTAACAAATCATCAATAGTTACTACCTCTAATTTGCGAAATAACTGTTCTGTCTTTTCACCAATACCTTTTAATGTTCCAATAGTTGAGTCTTTCGTCATCATCCTCTATTCCACTGATAAAATATAATAGTAAATTGGTTGACCACCCCAATGAGAATCCACATCTAAGTTAGGATATAATCTTTCTATCTCTGTAGTAAATTTTTCTGCATCTGTTGTGGACACTTCATCTCCATAGTACAAACTAATCAATTCAGAATCTTCATTCACAATCTGTCCCAACATCTCTTTGGCTGCACTTTCTACCGAAGTACTAACAGATAAGATACCATGATCCCCAATTCCCATAATATCACCTTCATGAATTTCCTTATTATCAATTTTTGTATCACGTACTGCATATGTCACCTGACCGGTCTGCACATTTTGAATCTCCTGCAACATGTTTTCTTCGTTTGACTTTACATCAGAGCCCGGATTAAAGTTAATAATTGCAGTAATTCCTTGTGGAACCGTCTTTGTTGGAATTACAATAACTTCTTTCTCTTTTACCAATGCCTGCGCTTGGTTTGCAGCTAATATTATATTCTTATTATTTGGTAAGATAAACACACTGTCAGCATTGACATGTTCGATTGCATTCAACATATCTTCTGTACTTGGATTCATTGTCTGACCACCTTCGATAATGTAGTCTGCCCCAAGTTCTTTGAAGATATTATTAAGTCCTTCACCAACGGATACAGCAATAAATCCCATAGGTTTTCTTGGTTCCAATTTTTTATCTTCTTTTTGTTGTGCTAAAACTTTTTCCGCATCACGAATTAGTTTTTCTTCATGTTCTTCTCGCATATTATCAATTTTCATACGAGATAGTTGTCCATAAGTCAGGGCTTTTTGTATTGCAAGTCCTGGATCATTGGTGTGAACATGCACTTTTATAATCTCATCATCTGCAACACATACAATAGAATCACCAATAGATTCTAAAAATGATTTAAATTTTAATTCTTCTTTTTCCGTAAATTCTTTTTCTGCTAATATAATAAATTCTGTACAGTAGCCAAATTTAATATTTGCTGTTGTATCTGCACTAATTCTTGTAATCGTTGTTCTTGCATCTGGTGCAATTGCACTGTAATCAATTTCTTTCCCTTGAAATGCATCATAGGCACCTTTAATCACTTCCAGCAAGCCCTGTCCACCAGAATCTACGACACCTGCTTCTTTTAAGACAGGGAGCATATCTGGAGTCTTAGAAAGGACATGTTCTGCATGTTGAATAATCTTGGGAATGAAGATTTCAAAATCATCTGTTTCCATTGCTAATTCTAATGCTTTATCTGCAATTCCTCTTGCAACGGTCAGTATAGTACCTTCTTTTGGCTTCATAACAGCCTTATAAGCTGTTTCTTTTGCTTTTTCGCATGCATTTGCCATAGTCATAACATCAATTTCTTTAGAATCTTTAATTCCTTTAGTAAACCCACGGAACAATTGAGATAAGATAACACCGGAATTTCCTCTTGCGCCACGTAATGAACCAGATGAGATTGCTTTTGCCAACAGTTTCATATCCGGTTTGTCCAATGAAGTTACTTCTTTTGCTGCCGCAAGAATAGTAAGAGACATATTCGTTCCAGTATCACCATCTGGAACAGGGAATACATTCAATTCATTGATAAATTCTTTTTGTGCTTCAATATTACTTGCACCTGCTAAAAACATCTTTGCAAGCATATCTACTTTAATAGTTTTTGTTGCCACCGTAAGTTCCTCCTTAATTAGTCAATTACTCTGACACCTTCTACAAAGATATTAATTTTATCTACAGGCATGTCAGCAAATTCTTCAACTTTGTACTTCACATTGCTGATTAAGTTATCACTTACAGCAGAAATACTAACACCATATGCAACGATTACATGGAAATCGAGTGTAATTCTATTTTCATCAGAAATAAAGACTTGAATTCCGTGTGTTAAACTGTCTATCTTCAATAGTCTAACCATACCATCTTTCATATTGACTGCCGCCATACCTACGATACCAAAGCATTCCACTGCTACAGAACCTGCATATTTTGCAATTACCTTAGGGTCTACAGTAACAATTCCAAGATCCGTACTCATACTTCCCTTCATATCTATTTCCTCCGCTTCTTCATGGATTTATTTTTACACATTTAACATATGCATTATACTATTTTTTACACGTTTTTACAACAATTTCTAAAAAAAAGGAGATGATTGCATAACAATCATCCCATCTTATTTTGCAAAATTAAGCTCTTTCAACTCTGCCAGACTTCAAACATGAAGTACACACATACATCTTCTTTGTAGCGCCACCTTCTGTTTTCACTCTTACTGATTTAACATTTGATTTCCACATTTTTGGTGTTTTTCTATGAGAGTGACTTACACTGTTACCGAAGTGAGCACCCTTTTCACAAATAGCACATTTAGCCATGATTTGCACCTCCTAACGATCTTAATAGTCTTTTACAGACTCACAACAATAGTTATTCTATCAGAAATACAATAGAATTGCAAGTGTTTTTCAACAACAAAATAAATTATAACCAACTAGCATACACAATAATACAATTATGACTCCAATAAAGATATTTGGAAGAAACATCATTACTAACATTCCAAGCGCAAACCAAAACAATGCAAACCCTACTACCCGTTTCATTTACCCACATCCATGGCCTATAATGTTACTATATTTTATGCCAAAAAGGTTTACATATGATTGTTTTCATTGGTTTCTGATGAATCTTGATTCAAAATATCCATCACTTCTTCTTCCGTAACATTTTTTTCTTTTTTCCCGGTAAATTTATCTACCATCTCAGGAACCATATCAAGAATCTTCGTCATCGTATCCTGATGTCTGATATTCACTAATTTTGTAACTCCATTTTGAATAACCAAGACTGCGCTTGGCGTCATCTTTCCACCTAATCCACCCATTCCTTTATCCTTTTTATCCCCTTGGAATGTACCTGCGCCTACTGCAAATGAGACATCAATAAGTGGTAAGATAATTGTGTTCCCAATATGGATTGCATCCCCCACCACTGTTTTAGAGGACACCACACTATCCATTCCTTGAAATAACGAATCTACATTTGATTTAAAATTATTTTCTGCCATCTGACTTTCCTCCTAATTATACTATAATTCAAACGCTTTTATATGTTTATAAGTAGTTCTTACATTTTTATCCCAAAATAAATTCCAAGCAATTATAATAATATACACCACACGAATATGCCCTTTGATATAAAAATTTCCATCAAACACTTGATGTTCAAAGTCCGGATCAACAATAATATGAGAGCCAAAAAAAGGATATAAAACACTAACAATCGCTAATACTTGTCCCGTATTATAAGGATCCTCAAATCCAAAATGTATCTTTGCTTTCAGCTTTTTGGGCTTTAAAAATTTCATAAATCGCTTCAGCTCAACCAATGTTCTTTGTAAGGCGGCACGGTGAATCTCATCTTCTGTAAATGTAAGTATTCTTTCTTTTTTTTCAAGAATCACTATTATATTAGCATATATCTTATGAAATGTATATTTTATCTTTTGAAAGAATTCTATACTCTTTGTCCAAATATTTTTTTTAGATATTTTTAATTTCTCTGTAGTCGGAGATTTAGAGGATTCTTTCAATTTCTCAACTTCTTTTGTATCTTTTTTTCCTATTTCTTTGTTTTTTGATATGATTATTGGCTCTTCTTTTTCAGGGATTAACTCTTTTTGGGTTGATTCTTTTGAGGCTGATTCTTTCAATGTTGATTCTTTCGAGGTTGACTCTTTGGGTGTTGATTCTTTGGTGGAAACGTTTAGTTTTTTCCATACAATTCTTATCTGCCAGTTGAATTTATTCTGTGAATAAGATACAAATCCTCCAATAAGATGAAAAAGCCAAGATACAGTCAACTTAATATCCACACTTTCTGCAGGACCATCACCTGTTCCACGAATCCGATATCGAATGGGAACTAAAAGGATAATACCAAGTAATAATACCAAAACCCCTAATATTATCAAAAGTATTATCATTATAATTTTAAAAATCAATCCTATTATATGTAACATATACACACCTACAGTTCTAATTTTTCTAATTGATTTTGTCGTTCTATAAGATACCCACGAATGTTCGTACTCTTTGTCTGATTGTAGATATGTTGTGTGATTGTTTCTACCAGCAAAAGTGCATCATCATATCCATTTGCAATTCCAACAATAAAAAGTTTATCTTTTGGAAATGATTGCTGTTGAAGCAATACAGCATCGTAAAATTCCAAATGATTTCTCGGATTTCTGGATAACGTAATGATATAGATATTAAATTGTGGAATATTTTTTTTGAGTTTATTTAAAACCTGTTCTTTTTTATATTCTAATTCTTCACTTACATATAACTCTTTATAAAATACCATACTTTTTCCTCTATGCTAATTATAATAATAAGCATTAAACACTTTTTTTGCCACCGATACAGCCCTCATACCTGATGCATCTGATTCTTCAAGTATAACACTAATTACTAATTCCGGGTTATCAACATTGGTAAATCCAACAAACCAAGAATGTGTTTTTTCCTTATCCGCACTATATTCTGCAGTTCCGGTTTTTCCCGCCACAGTATAATCTTGTCCATTCAATGCCTGTGCAGTTCCTTCACTTACGACCGCTTTCATATATTCTGTCAACTGGGCCGCTTCAGCTGCGCTCATAAGTTCTCCATATTTTTCTGGCATATTCTTCTTTACAATGGTCCCTGTATAATTTGTAATTTGATCCACTAGGTATGGTTTCATTAATGTACCACCATTTGCAATGGAAGCTGTAATTAGTGCCATATGATAAGGACTCATTAGTGTCTCACCCTGCCCCATAGCAGTCATCATAACGCTAGCACTATTGGAATCTTTATTAAGATTGAATTTACTCTGTTTGTAAGGTAATACACTTGGTAATTTTGAATTAAATAACAAATCTGATGCTGTTTCTTGAAACTTGTCTATATGAAGTTGTAATCCAAGCGTTACAAATGATGCATTACAAGAATTTGCAAAAGAAGAACGAAGGTCTTCATCCCCATGAGCTTCATTATGATAACAATGAATTGTTGTTCCATCTACACTGGTTTCTCCATTACATTGATATGTATAATCTTGATAGGTAGAACCATATTCCCGAATAAAATCAAGGGTCGTTACAATCTTGAATGTAGAACCCGGTGGATACGCCCCCTGAGTTACTCGATTCAGTAATACACTGCTATCACTACTATTTAATTCTTCCCAGTTTTCACTGATGCCATTTGGATTAAATGTAGGTTTTGATACCATAGACAGTATCTTTCCCGTACTTGCCTCTAACACTACCACTGCTCCTCGATTATCACCGAGTGCATCTGATGCCGCTTGCTGCAGGTTTGTATCTAATGTAGTAACAACATTATCTCCTATATTTTTCTGTCCCTTGAATTCTTTCATCATACGTTCCAAAAAGAAAGCATTCGAGGTTAATAAATTAAAATTTGTTGTTGATTCTAAGCCAGATTTCCCTTTTTCCGCATATCCAACTACATGAGCATAGAGCTCGTCATACGGATAACTTCTTGTCTCTGTGCCATCTTCTGCAACCGATGTTTCCGCAAGAACAGAACCTTTATTATCTAATATCTTACCACGAATCACACGATCTGCAAAAGAATCCTGTCTTGTATTGTAAGGACTATTAATGATATCTTTACTTTTCACAACATTAAAGTACACAATGTATCCCATAAGAATCAAAAACAGACCAACGAATATATATGTAACTCTAGCGAATTCTTTGTTGGTGGCTTTCTGCTTCTTGACTTCTCTTTTTTCGCTCTTCCGGTCTTCTCTGTTTTGTGGTCTCTCTCCTTTGGGGCGCTTGCCTCTTGGAGGTTGTTCTTTTTCTCTCAGTTCGTAGCTGTTTTGATTTCTTTCTTTCAATATTCTCCTCCTCATCTTCTCTTAGAATATACAGTCCTTGAATAATTGCAAATACAATCAATGTACTTAAAACAGAACTTCCACCATAGCTGACAAGTGGAAGTGTAACCCCCGTTGATGGAATGAATTTTGTAACCCCACCAATAGTTAAAAACACTTGAAATATATAGCAGGTCCCTAATCCTAATGCAACTAATTTATAAAATTTATCTCTTAACTGCATTGCAATGTTAAGAAACATTACATAACAACTTAGGCAGATTAATATAATACACAATGCAAAAATAAGCCCCATTTCTTCGGAAATCGCAGAAAATATAAAATCAGTATCCGCTACCGGAATTGTATTTGGTGCGCCCTGAAAAAGTCCCATACCAAACCAGCTTCCCGTTCCAATTGCAAATAAAGACTGAGCCACCTGATACCCTCCTCTATCATAAGATGCAAAAGGATCACGCCATACGACCACTCGTGTTCGAACATGGTTAAACAGATGGTATGCAACAACCGATGCCGCACTTCCTGCGGATAATCCACCTAATAGATAAAGTGGCTGCCTTGTCGCAACATATAACATCATAAGATATACAATAAAGAAAATCAATGCTGCACCTAAATCTGTAGAGGCTACTAATACCAATACATGCGCTGCGGCAATCATTGTTGTTATTACTACGTTTTTAAATTCTATGGAATGCTTTAAACTAGATGCCACAAAAAATACAAATAAAATTTTCACAAATTCCGAGGGTTGTATGCTGATTCCGCCAATGGTAAATCCTAGTAATGCTCCATGGTCACGACTCCCCAGTATTGCAACAGAAAGTAATGCAACAAATCCAACAATTGCATACAATTTCGTCCAATCTGATAGTTGTTTCATCTTACGCATTAGAAACGGTACTAATAAACTAACACCTACAGAACCCGCAACAATAATACATTGCTTTACCGCTTTATTATAAGATAACCGTGTAATCATAATAAATCCAATACTTAACAACATGCACATATTATTTACAATCAATCTAGAAACTCTTGGATAAATCATGGTATATAATAATATAATAGCAAGGAGCAATACGACCTGCGCTATATAAAATATCAATATATTTAGCTCTTTTGTCTTTAAATACATGACCAAAAATGCCACAAAATGAATTGTAAACATTAATTTGTTTTGTCGTCGTAAGATTCTTTCTTTTTTTTCTATATCATGATGTCCAAACACAGTAAAACATTGATATGTATAGACTGTGATTAATATTATCATCAGATATTTAGAAAATTCAACTATGATATTTACCAATTCTTCACCTACTTTACGCCTCTTTTAAAATGTCCTCTTGTATAGTTTTTTGGCATGTCATATGATAGCTGTCCATCAATAAAAACCTTGCCATAAGATGTAATAATGTCTTGAATTTCTGTTCCTTGTTCTGTAGTAAATTGAAGGCGTATCGCCTTAGGATGCACTTTATCAATCTCTATCTTTGAATCTAACAATACAACCGGAGTGCAATTATATATAACATTATAACAATACTCACAATAACTTTTCACCTTAAATTCTTTTTGTACCCGATCTTTTAGTACTATTGTTTTATTTTGATGTGTGCATTGATCTGTATTTTTTTGTATACATTGCGCCGAAATCATCATTGGTAAATATCCATACACAATCAATTCTGCAGATTCACAATTCAACGCTTGCAATTCTCTATCATTTAATTCCACAGATGCCGTATACTCTTCTACTTGCTTCTCTCTCCAAAATTCCTGACTATATGTATTAAAATGATACATATTATAATCCAGTATTATTGGTTTTTGATACTGGTGTTCTAATAAAAATTCATAACTCTCATAATTACGAATTAAAACTCCATCATAACGTTCTGAACATAATTCTTCATATCTTTTCTCAAACTTTAAAATAGTATCTTCTCTAAAGATATAAGGCATTGTCAAATAAATTTCTTTCTTCTTTTCGCCCATCGTTAGTATATCTTTTTGAAATGAGATTCCTTGATCCACATAAATTCTTGATATATAATCCGAATGATATGCTGCGTCAAACTGTTCTTTTGTATCTACAAAAGCATACACTATATATTTTGATTCTGTAATTGTATGTTGTTTTGAAAGAAAAGAATTCTCTTTTATCGATATATTAGGGACTATTGTTGTTCGTCTATATACATCGCAGATTCGATGTTCTAACATATCTAATGCCTGTCTGCGTAATTCATTAAGACTTTGCAGTGGCAAAAAAACCTGCCCTGTAATTGCAATATCTAAAGATTCAAATTCAAATTCTGTATTTCCTGTTCTATACATTTGCTTTTGAATCTGTTGAGAGTCCATCGGTTGTTTTAAGGCCTGCTGTACCATATCTCCATCTATAGATAGGCTGATTCCATTATAACTTACAGATAGTCTAGCAGGTTTATCGGCAGAAAGCATTAACATACCATTAATTTTTTCTTTTTTTTTCATATCTACAATTGTTTTTTTAAGGTATTGGAGCAATTGTTCATTTCTAGTTCGATATAGAATCATTCCATTGGAAATCGTCTGGTTTTTATGGGTATGAAAAGTAAAGATTTCTTCTTTTTCAAAAGTTTTCCCTAATGTATAATTTTCTTGTTCTCGTGGTAATTCAATGACATCTCCACTATGAAGCTGAGTAAGTGCCTGACCTGTAATAGTCTTTCCTTGCTGTTTTAGTACACGAATTGCTTTTACTCCTGCATGGTTTGGTCTTGCTAATGAAACCATCTCTTTCCCATTTCTCATATGATAATAGCCATCATGAAACCCACCTCGATTATAAAGATCAAGAAGCAACTCTTTATCACAACAATCAACACGATACTGTTTTCTTCCATTTTTTAAATATAAATCGGTATATTTACGATACATACTTGTAACAGCACCAACGTATTCTGGCTTCTTCATACGTCCCTCGATTTTAAAAGAAGTAATACCTGCATCTACTAATTCCGGAATGTGATCTAATGTACAAATATCTTTCAAGCTCAGAACATATGGCCCCTCTTTAGAACATTGACTTCCAATAACTTGATAAGGTAAACGACAAGGTTGTGCACATTGTCCTCGATTTCCACTTCGTCCACCTACTAAACTACTAAAAAGACATTGACCTGAATAACAGTAACATAATGCCCCATGTACAAAACATTCAACTTCTAATTTTGTTCCTTTTGTAATCCCAGTAACTTCAGCTAATGTCAATTCTCTTGCCGTCACAACACGTTCTACACCTTCACGTTCTAAAAACTTAGCTCCCAATTGATTCGTAATAGTCATCTGAGTGCTTGCATGAATAGAAAGCTCCGGAAAATACCGGCGCACATATCTTAAAACCCCAATATCCTGCACAATCACAGCATCTAATCCCTGCTTATAATACGGAAGTAAATAATTATATAATGTATCTAGTTCTTTCTCTTTTAATAACGTATTAATAGTCAGATAAATCCTACTTCCATGAAGATGTGTATAATCAATCGCTTCAAGCAATTGTTCTTCCGTTAGATTATGCGCATATGCACGCGCACTAAACTTAGTGCCGCCCACATATACCGCGTCCGCACCTGCTGATATTGCTGCTTTTAAGCTTTCCATCGATCCTGCAGGGGATAATATCTCAATCTTCTTTGTCATAATAATTCCTTTAAAAAAGGCTGTCTATTGACAGCCTATCGTTTATGGTTCTTCATCTCTGTTTCTAGCTTTACAATCTTCATCTGTAAGTCTTTATTCTCTTCCTTCAATTTATCCATTGCCTTTTCTGCATTTTCTAACTTGATTTGAACAGAAATTAAATCATGCTTCAAGTCATACATTTCTTTATCTTTAGATTCGATATCTGTTTCAAATGCACTTCCTTGTTTTTTCGCTTTAAAATAATCATCTGCAATATTAATTGCCAGCAAGACATTACGCGTATCTGCATTCTGCTTGCGATAGCTCTCACTACTACTACATTCGTTTATTTTATGATTCAAATAAGTAGATACTTTTTGTAAATATTCTTCACTCTCAAAGCCACTGAGCGTAAACACTTTTCCACCTATAAGAACCTCCGTACAGTTTTTCGATGCTGACATAGTATCCTCCTCAACACAATCATAATCACTTTATTTATTATAAACTATCTCCGAACAAAAACCAACTACTTTTATTCATTTCTATAGGAAATTCCCAAATGATGATACGAAGACTCTGTTGCAACTCTTCCACGTGGTGTCCGTTGTATGAATCCATTCTTTAATAAATATGGTTCATACACATCTTCAATAGTTCCCGCATCTTCCCCAATTGCCGCAGCCAATGTGTCAAGTCCCACAGGACCACCTTGGAATTTTTGTATCATCGTCAATAGAATATTTCGATCAATATAGTCTAGTCCTAATTTATCCACATCTAATAAATCCAATGCATAATTAGCAACTTCTGACGTTATAATTCCATCATACTTTACTTGCGCAAAATCTCTTACCCTCTTCAATAGTCGATTAGCAAGTCTTGGCGTTCCTCTAGACCTTTTAGCTAACTCCATTGCACCACTTGTATCAATTTCAACATCTAATACTTTTGCAGAACGTATGATAATTGTCTGTAATTCTTCATCGGTATAAAATTCAAGTCGATGAATCACACCAAATCGATCCCGTAGTGGTGCAGTCAACATACCGGCTCGTGTGGTTGCACCAACGAGTGTGAATTGAGGTAAGTCTAACCGAATAGAGCGTGCACCTGCACCTTTTCCAATCACAATATCAATGGCATAATCTTCCATTGCTGGATACAAAACTTCTTCCACTTGTCGATTTAATCGATGAATTTCATCTACAAATAAAACATCTCCATCTTGTAGATTGTTTAATATAGCTGCCATCTCTCCCGGTTTTTCAATAGCCGGTCCTGATGTAATCTTCATATTCACACCCATTTCATTTGCAATAATTCCGGCTAATGTAGTCTTTCCAAGTCCCGGTGGTCCATAAAAGAGAACATGATCCAATGCTTCTTCACGAGATTTTGCCGCATCAATATATATCTTCAAGATTTCTTTTGCCTTGGTCTGTCCAATGTAATCCTGTAATAATCTTGGGCGAAGACTATTTTCTATCTTGACATCTTCTTCCAAATTATCTGTTGTAATAATTCGCTTTTCCATCTTTTCCTTTCATTACTAGAACATCATATATTTTAATGCTTGTTTTAAAATAGATTCTACTTCGGTATCCTGTTCAATAGCAACTTTTTTCACTGCTTTCATCGCTTCGGTACTTCCATATCCCAATGCAACCAACGCTTGAATTGCTTCTGTCTGTACCAACGTATTGGCTCCTAACAGACTGGAATCCATTATGTTCCCCCCTTGTTCCAGCACCTCTTCTATATTCAATTTATCCTTTAATTCAATAATCAATTTTTCCGCAGTCTTCTTTCCAATTCCCGATGCCGCCGAAATTGCTTTTACATCATTAGACATTACCGCATATCGTAATTCGTCCGGTGATAATTGAGATAAGATACTAAGACCACCTTTGGGACCAATACCACTAACACTAATAACTAATTTGAACACCTGCAAATCATCACGAGTTAAAAATCCAAATAATTGCATGGCATCTTCTCTCACATTCAGGTAGGTATGTATCTTCACTTCATTTCCTACTGCCGGTAGTCTTGAAATTGCCTGTCCCGGCATAAAAATTCCATACCCAATCCCTTGAACATCAATCACTACCTTTTGTTCTTCTGTGGAAATCAATTCTCCTCTTAAATACGAAATCATACTGCCTCCTATTAATCAAATATGTAGATTTACAAGCCGCTTCAACATCTCTCTTGCGACAATTCCAATCACCACCCCGGTTACAACACCTGCAATTAATAGCATTGGAACATAATAAAACAAACTAATACTCTCTAAGACCATCATCGCCATGATAAGTTGTCCAATATTATGAAGAACACCACCCATAACACTAATACCTAATATACTAAATTTTTCATTCTTTTTTAAAATCCACATACCGGTCAGGCTTAACAATCCACCTGAAAGACTATAAAGAATTCCAAATAAATTTCCAAATATAAATCCTGACAGCACAACACGTACAATAGACAATATATAGACCTCTTTTAGTGTCATCTTGTACAATGCAACAATAATTATAAGATTGGCAAGTCCCAACTTTACTCCCGGAATACCAATTTGAAATGGAATTAATGTTTCAATGTAACTGAAGATTAGTGCTAATGCTGTAAAAACTCCAAAATATGCAACTCTACTTTTCAAAAAAATGCCTCCTAATTTGCAATAGCATCTATATCATTTTTTGTTCCATTATGAACTTCTACAATTATTTTATTTGGTAAACAAATAATGGTTTCTTTGTTTTTTGAAATCTTTGATTGATGTACACATATTTGATCCGGACAATTTGCCGATATCATAGTCGCTTTCTTTCCTTTAATCGCAAGGACATTCGTATTATTAATCTTAATCTTCTGATCAATATTCAAATCATAACTTCCATATTTTTTGCCATCTATTGTAATCTCTACATAAGTAGCATTGTCACCACTTAAGTACGCATGCAGACCAAAAGCTGTTCCTGCAATACATAAAATTACAACAATCAATATAAAATCATTTTTCTTCATGAAATGCTCCTTCTTTCTAACGTCTATCTTAGCACATTTCATTTTATTATGCAACCACATGTTCGATTGCATATCCATATATACATGATATACTATCAATAAGAAAAATCAGATTCCATTCCACGAATCTATGAAATGAGGTCAATCATGTTATCCAGAATTAATACTATGAAAATATGTTTATTTTTTTTGCTTTCACTCTCTTTATGTAGTTGTAGTGCACCTACAAAAGAGCCCCTATCTAAGACAGATATGTTTTTTGATACCGTCATTACAATTCAACTGTATGATACCTCGGATACAGCCCTTTTAGAACAATGTTTTCAATTATGTAAAACCTATGAGAATAAATTCAGTCGTACCATTGAAACCAGTGAAATCTCTCGAATTAATCATGCAAATGGCTCCCCTGTAACTGTATCCGATGAAACCATCGAATTACTCCAGCAAGGACTTCGCTATTGCGAATTATCAAATGGTGCTTTTGATATTACCATCGCTCCTGTCAGTACCCTATGGGATTTCAAATCTAAAAAAGACATAGTCCCTACTCCTGACGCTGTCGCTTCTGCCATCAGTCATGTTGATTACCACAATATTCTTATTGATGGACAAACGGTAACCTTAACAGATCCTCAGGCCGCCATAGACCTCGGTGGAATTGCCAAAGGCTATATTGCTGATAAACTAAAAGAATACCTTGTAAAAAATGGTGTCAAACATGGTTTGATTAATCTAGGTGGTAACGTTCTTACAATCGGGACAAAATTAGATGGTTCTGATTTTACCATTGGAATTCAAAAACCATTTGATGAGCAAAACAAGCCAATTACTTCTATAAATGTAAATGATAAATCCGTTGTGTCTTCTGGAGTATATGAACGTTATTTTAAAATAGACAATAAACTGTATCATCATATCTTAGATACCGGTACCGGCTATCCAATAGAAAACCATCTGCTTGGAGTAACAATTATCTCGGATGCATCCGTAGATGGTGATGGACTTAGCACAACTTGCTTTGCACTTGGATTAGAAAAAGGAATGGAATATATTAATAGTCAAAAAGACTTACAAGCAATTTTTATCACTGATGATTTTAAACTCCACTATTCGAACAATTTGAATGTAGCAAAATAAATCACAAACAATTTTTCCATGCAATTTAAAAACCCAGTATGATATGTACTGGGTTTTTACGTGTTAAATTAAATGCTAAAAGCTAAATCCACCTACTGCACTTGAGATTCCTGCAGCAAAGAAAGCAAAAAATATAATAGATATCAAAAGAGAAATTCCTGATACAATTAACGCTGCTCTACAATAATTGCGTCTGTTTACATTTCCCTGTTTCCCAAATGCCCATATAAAATAGAATACAATCCCCACACCGCAAGGAATAAGAAGTACCAATAATGTTAACAGCCAATCCCCCATAGACATTGGTGTCGTATCAAACTCTTGAGTATAATTCGAATTATATCCTGTCCCTTGTGCATAATTTGGTTGTGCTTGGCCATTGTTTGATTGTGTCTGCTGATTTTGAGTCTGTGAATTTTCTGATTGTGTCTGCTGATTTTGAGACTGTATAACATCTTGTGGCACAACATATCCTGTGCTTTGTACCGGATTTGGATCCTCATAGGTTGTTGTGGTTGATTCCACCATAACCGGTATTGTATTGCTTAATTCTCCACTTGATTCTGTACCACTCGTTTCCACATTGACTGGTGCTTCATTAGCCAACTCTGTTTTATGTTCATTTACATCTTCTGGTATATTTTGATTTTCATCCATGTTGTATCCTCCTACAAAATTTATTGAATATAATTTTATCATGTTTTATTCCATTATACAATACCATCACATTATCTTCGTATAAAGTAATACAGCTGTGCCAATAGATTCGAATTGTAATATGACATTGGTGGAATACTTGGGAATGTAGTAACCATACGGAAAAAGTAATATGCAATCATTGCTACAATAAAAACCAAGAAAGGGATTTTTAATATTCCAATTTTTTTCCTCAGTATATATCGTATAGTAATAAATAAAAGAATAAATCCTATCACTCCATAGATAAATGGATGTATCTTCCACGCCAATGCAAAATCACCACGCAATAATGCAACGCCTGCTCTTGTCATTCCACATGCTGGACATGGATATCCCGTTACCATTACCATGGGACAAGAACTATAACATACACATTGAATAAATGTAAAATATACTATAATTACAAATAATGCCACTTTATTTTGCCATATATCAAGACAAAATAATTTCCAGGCATCTTTTATAATTTGTGAAATGGATCGTTTCAATTTTTCACCTCTTTATTTGGTATCTGTTTTAAAGTATACAAAAGTTTTCTCTTGTTCTAGTATACCAAATGTAACATGAAAAACAACCATAAATCTATTGTTTTATTCTCAACACATCTTGAATATAGAGAAAAGTCATAGGATATATGGTGCATATCCTATGACTTTTCTTAAGGACGAAATATCTCCTTTTGTTCTATATAAATTGTATGATTTTCTTTGGACATTTTTCCGCACATGCACCACAATTAGTACATTTATCCGGATCTATATGAGCAATATTGTCTACCACTGTGATTGCACCTGTTGGACATACTTTCTCACACATCTTACAGCCAATACAACCAACAGAACATGCAGCCATAACATCTTTCCCTTTATCTTTAGAGCTACATTGTACTAATGTTTTTTGTTCATAAGGAACAAATTCAATTAGATTCTTTGGACAAGCGGTAATACATTTCCCACACGCCTTACAAGCATCCTTATCTACCACTGCAACACCATCTACGATGTGAATTGCATCAAATGGACAGGCTTTTACACATGTACCATATCCATGGCAACCATAATTACATGATTTTGGACCACCATTTTGCACAAAATTCATCATCACACAGTCTTCAAGACCGGAATAATTATAATCTTGCTTTGCTTTATCACAAGTACCTGCACATTTCACAAATGCTACCATGTGTTTGGTCTCACCTGCTGATTGGCCCATAATCTCACCAATTAATGCTGCAACCGGAGCTCCACCTACAGGGCAACCGCCTATTTCCGCTTCTCCCTTTACAATTGCCGAAGCAAGTCCTGAACACCCGGCATATCCACAACCACCACAGTTATTTCCTGGAAGTACACCTGCGATTGCTTCTTCTCTTTCATCTGTTTCTACTGCAAACTTTTTACCTGCAAATCCTAGAAAAACACCGATGAATAAACCGGTTCCGCCTACGATAGCTGCAGCAATTATAATACCCATTACATTCATTATTATGTCCTCCTATATTAGTCCTGAAAATCCAAAGAAAGCAATTGCCATCAGTCCAGATGTTATTAGAACGATTGGCATTCCTCTAAAGGATGGTGACACGTCATTATTAACGGTTTTCTCACGAATTCCAGCCATAATAACGATTGCAATTGTAAATCCAACTGCTGTTGCAAGACCATTTACTACACCTGTGATAATATTATATTCTTTTTGTACATTGGTTAATGCAACACCTAATACAGCACAGTTTGTTGTAATAAGAGGCAAATACACGCCCAACGAATTATACAATGCCGGCATAGATTTCTTTAAAAACATCTCTACAAATTGCACTAATGCCGCAATCACAAGGATAAATACAATAGTTTGTAAATATTCAAAATGAAGTGGTACTAAAATAAACTGATACGTCGCACCTGTAAAAAATGAAGCAATTGTTAATACAAAACAAACTGCGCCACCCATACCCGCTGCTGTCTCTACTTTCTTAGAAACACCTAGAAATGGACATAATCCCAAGAATTGGCTCAGTACAACGTTATTTACTAATGCAGATCCAATAGCAACTAATAATAATTCTTTCATCTGTACTTACCCCCTATTCTTTCTCGCTGCCGGTAGGGAATATATTTCCGCCACCACAAGCACCATTTCCACAACTTGTACAACCACCATCACAACCTGTTGTATTCGTCTCAGTTACTACTACCGATTTCTTTTTCTTTGCATTTTTCACTTTATTTTGAAGTGCAACAAGGCTTGCCAATACAAAGAATGCACCTGGTGCCAAGATAAAGATTGTAATTGGTTCATAAGATTTTGGCATGATTTGTGCACCAAATATTTGACCTGCACCAATAATTTCTCTTACAATACCAATACTTGTAAGTCCAACTGTAAATCCTAGTCCCATACCAACACCATCAAAAATAGATGGTAACACTGGATTCTTGGAAGCATAACTTTCTGCTCTTCCTAAGATGATACAGTTTACTACAATCAATGGAATATACAAACCTAAAGAATCATATAAACTCGGGATAAATCCTTCTAATAAAAATTGTATAATCGTAACAAATGAGGCAACTACCACAATAAAAGCTGGTACACGTACACTGTCAGGAATTATTTTACGTAACATTGAAATAAACATATTAGACATAATCAACACAACCGTTGTCGTAAGTCCCATACCAAGACCATTAATAGCAGAAGTTGTAACTGCTAGTGTAGGACACATACCTAACATAAGAACGAAGGTAGGATTTTCTTTTACGAGACCATTAAAGACTCTTTCCGTACATTTATTCATTTGCACTACCTCCTCCTAATACATTTTGAAAATATACAAGCGCTGCATTCACTTCGTTAGTAACAGCATTTGTTGTAACAGTTGCACCACTTAAAGCATCAATCTCATTATCTTCTTTGGCGCCTGTTTTTGTATATTGAAAACTTTCAACCTTTTTATCTTTAAATTGATCTTGGAAAGTACTTTCTGTTGCTTTCATACCAAGTCCTGCTGTTTCACTAATAGATAGAATCGCAATACCTTTTACCGTTCCATCGCTCATAATTCCAACAGATACTTTGATTTCTCCACCATAGCCTTCTTTAGAAATTGCAGTAATTACATATCCAATTTCTTTTCCATTAGCATCTTTTGCTACAGCTACTTCCTCAATTACATCACCGGTAAGATCTGCTTCTGTTAATGCTTTCTCAGCTTCTTTTGCATCAAAATCCGTATAAGTCTCAAAGTCCTTTGCTTCTGAAATGACAGTCTTATAAGCTTCTTGTTTTGCCTTTTCTTTTGCAACCATAATTGGATCTTTTGTAATCTCATATACCAGGCCAAGTAAAACACCTGCAATTAATGTAATCGTTGTAATAATAATTGTATTTTTTAGAATTTTATTCATTATTTTTCGCCTCCTTTACCAAATGGTTTTGGAAGAGTAACTCTTTCAATCAATGGAACTAAAAGATTGCTGAAGATAATTGCATAAGACACACCTTCTGCCGATGCACCAAATAGTCTGAATAATCCTGTAAGTACGCCAAGACAAATTCCATATACAATCTGCCCGGTCTTCGTAATAGGCGAAGTAACATAATCAGTTGCCATAAACCAAGCACCTAACATCAAACCACCACCACACAAATGTGCTGTGATATATTGTGCATCAATCCCATGTCCACCAAAAATCACAATAAAAATAACAAATGAAACAATATATGTACCAGGAATACGAAGATCAATCACTCCCATAAGTAATAAGAAGATTGCACCAATCATAATTGCAATTACAGACGTTTCCCCGATAGTACCTCTGATATTTCCAAGCAACATACTCATTGTATCTACGTCTTCTCCTGCTTTTAATGCCGCAAGTGGTGTTGCTCCGGATACACCATCATAGATAAATGTTGTCATTCTTCCTGTAAATGATATAAGTAAAAAGCATCTGGCGCCAAGTGCAGGGTTCATAAAGTTTTGTCCCAATCCGCCAAACAATTGTTTTACAACCAGGATTGCAAAGATACTACCAATAACGCCCATCCACCAAGGTGCAGATGCCGGTAGATTAAGTGCTAACAGAAGACCTGTTACAACTGCACTATAATCACCAATGGTAATCTTTTTATGCATTAATTTTTCATAGATATATTCTGTTACAACTGCCGTTACCACAGTTACTAATACAAGTAACCATGCATTTTGATCTCTAAAATTATAGATACCAAATACCGTTGCCGGTAATAGTGCAATGACAACCATTAACATAATATTACCGGTAGTCACCTTATTACGTATATGTGGTGAAGATGATATATTTAAATTCTCACTCACTTTTGTTCACCTCTTTCTTATTTTTTCCGATTCGCTAATGCAATCTTTCTCATAGAACCTATCGATTGTTTCAATGGTCGCTTCGCAGGGCATACATAACTACAAGAACCACACTCTACACATTCTAAACCGTGATGCGCTGTAAAGGTTTCTTCGTCATGTTGTTCCGCGTAATCTGCCAATCTAGAAGGAATAATCCTACTAGGACAAATCTCTACACATCTCCCACAATTGATACATGGACTTGACTCATGCATTGCTACTTCATCTTTTATAAAACAAAGAATAGAGGAAGATGTCTTTGTAATTGGTGTATCTAATGTAAACATACTAAATCCCATCATTGGTCCACCAGAGATAATCTTTTCTGGATCTCCGTTAAAACCACCTGCTGCTTCTACTAATTCAGCTTGATTCATTCCAAAAAGTGCAATAAAATTCCCAGGATTTTTCACTCCATCTCCACTTACCGTTACCGCTCTTGATAGAGTTGGTTTTCCTTCCATAACAGCTTTTTGAATAGCAATCATCGTTTCAACATTATCAACTACACAGCCTGCATCTGCTGGGAGCATACTAGAATTAATTGCTCTTCCTGTTGTTGCATAAATCAATTGACGCTCTGCACCTTGTGGATACTTAGTCTTTAACGCCATTACCTCCATGCGTGGTTCATCTTTTACTAATTCTTTTAATTTTGCAATACAATCCGGTTTATTGTCTTCTATACCAAATATTCCTTTTGCATTGTCAAACAACTGAAGTACCACTTTCATTCCATTGATAAGTAATTCTGGTGATTCAAGCATTCTTCTATAGTCTGCCGTAATATACGGTTCACATTCTGCACAGTTTGCTATCACATATTCTATCTTATCCGGTTCTTTTGGTGAAAGTTTCACATGGGTTGGAAATCCAGCACCACCCATACCAACAACACCTGCACCTCCAATTAATTTTATAATCTCTTCTTTCGTTAATTCTTCGAAAGGTTTTACAGGATCGTATGTCACCTCATTATACTCGCCATCGTTTTCAACCACGATACAGTTCACTTTTGAACCCGTGGCATTAAAATGTGGCTCAATTGCTTTGACTGTTCCGGATACCGCTGAATATACCGGCGCAGAGACAAAGCCTCCCGCATCTGCAATCCTTTGACCCTTCAATACTTGTTGTCCCACTTCAACCGCTAAACTAGCAGGAGCACCAATGTGTTGAGAAAGCGGATAAACCAAATCGCCTGTTGGCATTACTTCTACAAGAGCTTTGTCTTTTGCCAATCGTTTTCCATCATCCGGATGGATTCCACCCTTAAATGTTAAAAGTCCCATTCTTTTTTCCTTCCTTCCTTATATTCTTATTATATCATACAAGAAACTACACAAAAAATCTATGAATACCTTGTAATTCCTTGTATATTTACCCGTACATCTTGATGCATTTTTAACACAATTGGATATTTTTTTCACACAGCCCTATACGCAAATAGATAGAGGCCTCTAAGCCTCTATCTATGTATCCACGTTATGATTCTATACAACTTTTTATTCTTCAGTTATGTCATCTGCAACTTCGTCTGATTCTGTATATGTCTCCTCAGGCTCTAGCGCTTTCATACTAAGGCTGATCTTCTTATCATTTTCATTAAGATCAACTACTTTTGCTGTAATTACTTGACCTACAGACAATGCATCTGAAGGTTTTTCTACATGTGCTCTTGAAATCTGAGATACATGCAATAGAGCATCTACCCCTGGTGCCAATTCAACAAATGCACCAAAATCTGTCATTCTTGCAACTTTTCCCGTTACTTCTGTTCCAACAGCATATGCATCTGCTGCATTTGCCCACGGATTAGATTCTGGGAATTTTAAGCTTAATGCTACTTTAGTATCTTTAATATCTTTCACAAGAACTTTTACTTCATCTCCAATTTGGAATACTTTCTTAGGATTTTCTACTCTTCCCCAAGACATCTCAGAAATGTGTAAAAGACCGTCTACACCACCTAAATCGATAAATGCACCGAAATCTGTGACATTTTTCACAATTCCTTCAATCGTATCACCTACGCTCAATTTTGCAAACAATTCTTTTTGCAACTCAGCTCTTTCAGCAACCAGCAACTGTCTTCTATCACCAATCACACGATTTCTTCTAGGATTAAATTCACTGATTACAAACTCAATTTCTTGACCTTGATACTTGTTCAAATCTTTTTCATACGTATCTGAAACTAAACTTGCAGGAATAAACACTCTTGCTTCGTCTACAACAACACTTAAACCACCGCCAAGAATCTGTGCGACTGTTGCCTTTAACACTTCTTTGTTTTCAAATGCTTCTCTTAATTTCTCATTACCCTTTTCTGCTGCTAATCTCTTATAAGTCAATAAAACTTGGCCTTCTCCATCATTTACCTTCAAGACCTTAGCTGTCATAGCATCGCCAACAGAAACTACAGTTGTTAAATCAACGTTTGATTCATTTGTGTATTCACTTCTAGAAATGATACCGTCTGCTTTGTAACCTATATTTAAGATGATTTCATCTGGCTTTACACCAATTACTGTACCGTCTACAACCTCTCCATTACGTATTGTTTTAAATGACTCTTCTAACATTTGTTCAAAAGTTAATTCTGACATTATTTTGAACCTCCTCAATTATATTATTGGGCGTGGACGCCCCTGCTGTAATACCTACTGATTCCACGGACTCTAATTGATTCATATTCAAATCGTCAAGTGTCTGTATATAGTACGTATTGTTACATGCTTTATTACATATTTCAAATAACTTTTGAGTGTTGGAACTTTGCTTGTCTCCTATGACAATCATAGCTTCTACTCTCTCTGCAATATCTCTTGCTTCTTCTTGTCGTTCTTTTGTTGCACTGCAGATGGTATTTAAAACACTTACATCATAACCCTTTTCTAAAATAATTTCAACTAATTCTTTAAATTTCTTGTAATTAAATGTCGTTTGAGACACTATACATACAGGTCTTATAGGGTTTAAGCAAAATTTCTTTGCATCCGTTGTTGTCTCAATAACCGTCACTTTTCCAGAAGACCACCCTTTAATCCCTTCAACTTCAGGGTGTGATTCATTCCCTATAATTATAATATGCTTTCCTTTTTGACTCTCTTTTTCTACAATATTATGAATCTTTTTAACAAAGGGGCAGGTTGCATCTACACAAATAAATCTATTAGAAGTTAGTCTGTCATAGATTCTTTTTTTTATTCCATGTGACCGAATCACAATGACGCTTTCTGATATTTTGTCAATATCAGCCTCATTCTCTATAACTTGCACTCCTTTTGCCTCTAAATCTTTTACCACTTCTGCATTGTGAATAATGGGTCCATAAGTATAGATTGGCTTTTGATGTTGTAACCCCACTTGCTCATATACCATATCAACTGCTCGTTTCACACCAAAACAAAAACCAGCTGTCTTTGCCACTTCTATTTGCATTTATTCAATATCTCCTTTACAACTTCATTAATTGTCATATCAGAACTATCTATATAGATAGCATCTTCCGCTTGTTTTAGTGGCGCAATCTTCCGAGTCATATCACGTGAATCACGTTTTGCTATATCTTTTGCAATTTCTTGTAATTCACAAGGAATTCCTTTTTCTTGTAATTCTTCATATCTGCGTTTGGCACGAGTTGCAACACTTGCTGTTAAGTATATTTTGACATTGGCGTCGGGAAGAACTTTGGTTCCGATATCTCGACCGTCCATTACAACATTTTCCTTTTCTGCCAATTGTTGCTGTAATTCCAACAATTGCATCCTCACTTCTTCTATAGAAGAACTTATAGAAGCCATATTTCCCACTTCTTCTTTTCTTAACTGTTCAGTCACATTTTTCCCATTCAGATAGATTTGCTGCATTCCATTCTCATAAGCAATAGACACCGTAGCTTCTTTACATATATGACGTATTTTTTCTGTTTCATCAGGTTGAATTCCTTGTTCCAGAAAATAAATTGCCAGCCCTCGATACATTGCTCCTGTATCTACATAAATAAATCCTTTTTCTTTTGCCACTCTTTTAGCGATTGTACTTTTTCCGGCACCTGCCGGTCCATCAATTGCAATATTATATCCCATCCTTCATCTCCTTCGTCTTAGAGTCCATTACCGGCAGCATATCCGGTGGACCATGCAATCTGCAAGTTGTAGCCACCTGTTAGCGCATCAAGATCTAACACTTCACCTGCAAAATAAACTCCATTTACCTTTTTAGATTCCATCGTTGCTGGATTGATTTCTTTTGTTGAAATTCCACCCTTTGTTATAATTGCTTCATTAAAATCTCGTAATCCTGCAATTGTAATAGTGAAATTCTTTATTAATTCCACAAATGCATGACGTTCTTCTTTGGAAATCACATGCACTTTTTTATCTGGATCAATAGGACTTAATTCTAACATAATTGGTAGCAACTTGGCAGGAAACAATCTTGTAATAGCATTCTTAAATTGTTTATTCATATTATCTTCAAAATCTCTTAGAATTCTTTGATCTAATTGTTCAAAAGAAAGAGCCGGTTTCAAATCAATTACCAACTTCCAATCCTTTTTATATGACTCTTCTTTATTATGATTTTGCTTCAGTATTTCTCCGATATAACTACTAGCACTTAAAATTAATGGGCCGCTCACCCCGTAGTGTGTGAATAACATCTCACCAAACTCCTGATAGATTTCTTTATGATCAGCATAAATCGTTGCTGTCACATTTCTCAAGGATAATCCCTGCAGAGCTTTTATATAAGGTTCTTTTATATTTAATGGAACAAGCGAAGGAATCAGAGGGGAAATTTGATGTCCTAAGTCTTTTGCAAATCGATATCCATCTCCGGTAGAACCGGTCAATTGATAAGAGCAACCTCCCGTTGCTACAATACACTTATCACCACTGATTTCATTTCCATCGCTCATCTGCAAGCTTGCAAATGTGCCATCTTTTATTTGTAACATCTGAATGGTCTGATTTAGATGAATATGAACTCCTGTACGCTTCAATTCTTGTGTTAGTGCATAAATTACATCCGAAGAATGATCTGAACAAGGAAACACACGATTGCCACGTTCTATTTTTAAAGGAACCCCTATTTCCTCAAAAAAATCCATTACATCTTGATTGGAATACCCATAAAATCCACTGTACAAAAATTTAGAATTAGAAACCACCGATGAAAACAGACTCTCCATATCACCCGCATTGGTAATATTGCAACGTCCTTTCCCCGTAATAAATAATTTTTTTCCCAATTTATCATTTTTTTCATATAGATGCACTTCATGTCCATTACGCGCCGCGAATATTCCAGCAAACATACCTGCCGCGCCTCCACCTACTACAAGTACTTTACTCATTTATTTTCCCTCATCTTCATCAAATGTAAAGGTAACCGCATCATCAACGGAGTTCAGTTCATCTCCACTATATACCTGATATTCGTCCCATATCTCTTCTAATGTTTCCAGTGTTGCAATTACATCTTTTTGTTTTTCCATGCAAAGTGCCACGACTAACGCATTTACAACACTAAGCGGTGCAACAAGAGAATCTACAATAGATGCCATATCACTTCTTGCAATCAGATTGCAGGAAGAATATAGATTCATAGGGGAATGAATACTATCCGTCAATGTAATTACTTTTGCTTTCCGATTACTGGCAAATTCCAACGCTTTTAATGTACGCATGGAATATCTCGGAAAACTTATTCCTATTACAACATCTTCTTCTCCAATTCGAATCAATTGTTCAAAGATTTCACTAGAACTGTTCGTATGCACAGCACATACATTATCAAAGATAAGATTAAGGTAAAAGCTCAAAAAGCTCGCTAACGGAGCACAGCTTCTAATTCCAACCACATAAATACGTTTTGCGGATAATATGATCTCTACAGCTAATTCAAAAGCTTTTTGATCAATTCCAGCCATTGTTAATTTTATCTTTTCAATATCAGAATGTAATACTGATGTTAATATCTCAGATTTGCTAATACGACCATAAGTCACTTCCATTCTTTGAATAGAATTAAGACGATTACGTACTAATTCCTCTAATGCTTTTTGAAATTTGGGATATCCCTCGTATCCTAACTGCATCGCAAACCTCACTACTGTGGATTCACTTACACCAACTGTTTTCCCTAATTTTGCCGCAGTTAAAAAAACTGCTTTATCATAATTTTCTACAATATACGTTGCAAGTAACTTTTGTCCTTTACTAAACTTATTGTACTTTTCCTCAATTTTATTCAATAACTCATTTGAATTGTTCTTCACCTTATTCCTCCACTAACGATACACTCATGTATTTACATACTTTTACAGTATACAATACCACCTCTTATTGTGCAATACCACGAACTATATTAAGATTAGATATTGCCTAGCTAAAAACAATAAAAGAGACTGCGCCTAAATGCACTGTCTCTTTTATCGCCGGTAAAATAAATGCTCAATTACACCGGATATGCTCCATTGTCTGTGTCGGCAACTGTTTGATCAATCTTCGTCTGTTGTGCCTGACGGTATTTAAAGAAATTAGTTGCAACTTGTGGAAATAGTGCATAAGTCAATACATCTTCATCTTGCTGTTTCCATTGCGCCATTTCTTTTTCCAAGGTTTCTAATTCATCCGGGATTAAATCTGCCGGTCGACATTCAATGATTTCCGCATCACCAATACATTTTTTTTGCACATCTTTATTAAATGGTTTTACCGTTTTACCATATCTACCACATAATACATCTTTGGTTTCTTTCGTAGCCATCTTATAACGTTCTCCCATTAACACGTTAAAGACTGCCTGCGTTCCTACAATCTGTGAAGATGGCGTTACTAATGGTGGCTCACCTAGATCTTTTCGAACTCTTGGAACTTCCTCTAACACTTCATAATACTTATCTTCCGCGTTCTGTTCTTTTAATTGAGACGTCAGATTAGATAACATACCTCCCGGTACTTGATATAATAAAGTCTTGATATTAACACCCAAGTTTTTAGGATTGAGCAATCCTGATTCCAATGCCTGATCACGAATTGGTCGGAAGTAATCTGCTATTTCTGCCAACAATGTTTGATCAAATCCAGTATCATAAGGAGTCCCCTTAAATGTTTCCACCATAACTTCGGTAGCCGGTTGAGATGTTCCTAATGCAAATGGCGATATTGCAGTGTCAATTACATCTACACCTGCCTCTACCGCTTTCATATATGTCATAGATGCAACTCCCGAAGTATAATGAGTATGAAGTTGTATAGGAATGCTGACGGCCTCTTTCATAGCACTAATCAAATCTGTTGTATGATAAGGAAGTAATAATCCTGCCATATCTTTAATACAGATAGAATTAGCACCCATGTCTTCAATTCTCTTCGCAATATCTACCCAATAATCAATTGTATAAGCATCTCCCAACGTATAAGACAATGCAACTTGGGCATCGCCCTTTTCCTTATTCGCTGCAGTTACTGCTGTTTGAAGATTCCGAAGATCATTCAAACAATCAAAGATACGGATAATATCTATACCATTTGCAACTGATTTTTGTACAAAATACTCTACAACATCATCTGCATAAGGACGATATCCCAAGATATTCTGTCCTCGAAATAACATTTGTAACTTCGTATTCTTAAACCCGGAACGGAATTTACGAAGTCTATCCCATGGATCTTCTTTCAAAAATCTAAGAGAGGCATCGAAGGTAGCTCCACCCCAACATTCTACCGAATGATATCCCACTTTATCCATCTTTTCAACAATTGGCAACATCTGTTCGGTTGTCATTCTAGTTGCAATCAAAGATTGATGGGCATCACGCAAGATCGTTTCTGTGATTTTAATCGGTTTCTTTTCTATTTCTGCCATATCATTTATTCCTCCTGTTTTTATTTTTAAATTATAGCACTCCAAATATTGCCATAAACGTTCCTGCCGCTACGGCTGTACCAATAACACCTGCTACATTTGGTCCCATTGCATGCATTAGTAAGAAATTCGTAGGATCTGCTTCCGCACCAACTTTTTGAGAAACTCTGGCTGCCATTGGAACTGCCGATACACCTGCAGATCCAATCAGTGGATTTACTTTTCCTCCACTAATTTTACACATTAATTTACCAAACAAAACTCCCGCCGCCGTACCAAAAGCAAATGCAATTAATCCTAAGACCACAATTGCAATCGTTGTACTATTTAAAAACGCTTCTGCACTTGTAGTTGCTCCAACAGATGTTCCAAGTAAGATTACTACAATATACATCATAGAATTCGCCGCCGTCTCCGTCAATTGTCTGACAACGCCTGATTCTTTAAATAGGTTTCCTAACATCAACATACCAACTAACGGAGCCGTTGTAGGTAAGATACAACATACAACAATCGTTACAATAATTGGGAATAAAATTCTTTCTAATTTTGAAACCGGTCGTAATTGTTCCATTTTAATCTTGCGTTCTTTTTCCGTTGTTAGTGCTTTCATAATTGGAGGCTGAATAATCGGAACCAATGACATATAAGAATACGCTGCTACTGCAATGGGCCCCATAATCGCTGTCTGGCCCAACTTTCCCGCTAAAAATATAGAAGTAGGTCCATCTGCACCACCTATAATAGAGATTGCCGCTGCTGCTTTATCACTGAAAAATGGGAGGTCAACCCCTATTGCTGCCCCTATTGGACCAATTAACATAGCTCCAAGATATGCCGCAAAAATGCCAAACTGTGCTGCTGCACCAAGTAAAAAACTTTTGGGATTAGCAATTAATGGTCCAAAATCTGTCATCGCTCCTACACCCATAAAAATCAAAGACGGAAGGATGGCCCATTCATCTAATTTGAAAAAATAGTGTAATAATCCTGCGACTCCATTTGAAGAATCTTCTGCAGATATCATAATATCCGGATAAATATTAACCAACAACATACCAAAAGCAATTGGAACCAATAACAATGGTTCAAACCCTCTTCTTATTGCTAGATATAGAAATCCACATGCTACAGCAATCATAACATAGTTTCCCCATGTCAGATTAAAAAATGCCGTTTGATGTATGAGGTTTCCTAATGTACTTGTAATATATTCCATTTTTTAACCTCCTAGTTTAACGTAGCTAATACTGCTCCTGCTTCTACGGCATCTCCTACTGATACATCGATACTGGCAATGGTTCCACTTTCTGATGCAACAACCGGAATCTCCATCTTCATTGCTTCTAATATAATTAAAGTATCTCCTTTTATTACTTTCTGGCCCACGTTTGTTTCTACTTTAAATATCTTTCCTGCAGCGCCTGCTTCAATCTTAATCTTTCCAGTGCCTTTTGTGCTTGGTTTTGTTGAAGCAGCCGGTGTAACAACCGTTTTGGGTATCACACTCGATGCTGCTGTCTGAGTCATACCCGTTTCATTTTCTTCTACTGACACATCATATACGTTTCCATTTACTGTAATTGTATAATTTTTCATAATTTTAATATCCTCCTGAATTTAAGATTAATTCCATTTGTTTGTTGTTCTTCTCTTGATGGACCGAACAACAAATCCATCTGTTGATGTTCCTTCAACCGTTGCAATTGCAGCCATAATCACAGCTACTAATTCCAAGTCATCCAATGCCATAGGTTCTATTTCTATTGCAGGTTCTCCTTGTAATTTTTCCTCTTTTTTCTTTTTTCCCTTCTTTGTACCTGTTGGTAAATATACAAATAATGAAATAAGAAATGATATAAATATTAATACAATAAATACAGTGCCCATTCCTAGTAGCGTATTCATTCCTGCTTTTTTAAATATTTCTTTTGTGGTAAATTTAGTATTTACAGAAATTGACTGCATCTTCAGTTTTTCATCAAATGTTATCTTAAGCTGTGCATCTCGATGTTCAAATTGTGCATCTGTTGTAAGTATTACACCTGTATTACCGGTTTCCACCTGGTATTCCCCATGTCCAACATAAGCCCCACACTCACCAATAGCTGTCTGCCACGTATGAATCATGTCTATAAATTCTGCTTTCTCAACAGGGAGTCCTGATTGCATCAGCGTTAATCCAATTTCCAAATCAGATCCTTCTATGAATTTGTTGAAATCTTCATCGGTCATCTGTGAAAAGCTGGTAATTACCGTCTCTGTTACTTGTTCCAAATCTTCTGTTTCAACCGAAAGATCCTTTTGTTCCTTGCTACACCCTGTAAAGCCAAGTGTAAATACAAGGACACATATTAATAACCCGATTTTTTTCTTCACTTGCTTCACCTCACTATACCGTTCCGTGCTTTTTAGATGGACGATCTTCCCTTTTTGTAAATAACATCTCGAAAGCTCCTATCAGATACTTTCGTGTATCTTGTGGTTCAATAATTGTATCAACATAGCCTCTTCTGGCTGCCGATAAAGGACTGTTCTGCAATTCATGATATGCAGATGCTTTTTCATGCAACACTATTGCATCTACATCTTCATACATAATCTTTGCCGCCAATTCAGCATCCATCATTCCAATTGTAGCTTTTGGCCATGCATAAACTATATCTGCACCAATGGATTTACTATTCATCGCAATATACGCACTTCCATATGCTTTTCCTACGATTACATTTACTTTTGGTACAGATGCATGCGCAAAAGAATATATCAATCGACTAGCTGCTCTTGCCATGTTTTTTTCTGAGCATGACGTTGCTTCAAATCCTGAGATATTGGTAAATGAAAGTAATGGAATATTAAAAGCATCGCAGAAATTAACCATATCTAACGCTTTCTTGCACCCATTAACCGATAGAGAATCCTCGAATTCTTCTATAACATTCCCCCCATCATCATATACTTTCGAACGATTAGCCACAGCACCAATTGTCATTCCATTCAAGCGAATAAATCCCGTTACCATATCCGGTGCATAGTTTGCCTTTATTTCAAAAAAGATATGATTATCCGAAACTGTTGCAAGCGCAATTGCAGAATCTTCTGATATAGCAGCAATTTCTGCACATTTACGATTCAAATCATCATTACATTCGTCATAAGATGCATCATCTTCATTATTAGAAGGTAGTATACAAATTAGATTTCTAATCTTATCTAAAATCTCATCTTCGGTACCAATTCCATCTACAATTCCTGATGATTCGCTTTGAAATATTGCAGAAGATGTATCACATTTTGTAATATCATTTCCTTTAATTGCATTGGGTGAATTCACAAATAATTTTGCATGTTTCTCTTCCATAAAAGTAAAATCAGTTAATGCGGATGCAATTGATAAGCCCCCACCACAATGACCAAATATTGCCGTGATTTGTGGGATAACACCAGACGCCATCGTTTGCTTCATATAAAGCGTTCCAAATCCATGCAATGCATCTGTTGCTTCTTGAAGTCGTAACCCGGCACAATCTATCAATCCAATAACCGGTGCGCCCATCTTCATTGCCATATCATAAATAGCCGCTATTTTCTTTGCATGCATCTCACCAATTGCACCTTTTAACACTGTTGTGTCTTGACTATAGACATAAACTAAATTGCCATCAATCACACCATATCCTGTAATCACTCCATCGGCCGGAGTTTCATTGGTTTGCATATTAAAATCAGTGCTTCGTGCTGTAATTGCGCCACCGATTTCAACAAAACTTCCTGTATCAAGTAAATTCATTATTCTATCACTTGCTACATTTCCCGCTGTGTTACCCATAATCTAGCCCTCCATCTTTCTATATTTATAAAGTTAAATCAAATCTCTTCCAATATATATTATACTTTTTTTTAGAAAAAAATTCAACCATTTATGTGATATTTGTTAAGTTTTTATCAAATAAAACAAGTCGTCATTAGACGACCTGTTTATTATGCTTGATTTCGATATTGCATTGGAGTTACCTGATAAGTCTTTTTGAACAAACGATTAAAATGTTCCACGTTCTGATAGCCAACAGAAAGTGCAATATTCTCAACAGTCATATTATTATTTTTAAGCATAATGCATGCTTTTTTCATACGAATTCCTTTTAAAATCTCTCCAAATGTAGTACCTGATTTTTCCTTAATATATTTGGAAATATATGGTTTAGACAGAAAAAGCTTTTCTGATAATTCTTCCAAGGTTACCGACATATAATGCACCTGTATATAATTCATAATAGTAAGTAACCGTTCATCTTGACATTGAGTTGTATCTGTAATTTCCTGTAATTTATTAACAGCCACAGCCAATGCATCAATTGAGGCTTTCATAATATCTTCATCAATGCCAACTCCCCAATAGTTTTTTTCATGACTGGTAATCCCTACATATGCAACTGCTTTGGATGTAGAACCAACTGTTAATGAATGTTCTTCATAGATTACAATATCAAAATTTACACCAAAATAATCTTTAATTGCATTGCTAATCGCATCTAAACGACCATTTCCCATACCAGAGATTGTACGCTTTTCATGTTTATAAATAATATGTGCTTCTGCAAAAATACCATCTGATTTTTTAAATTCAAAATCCTCCACTAAAAACGTTCCCGCTGTATGAATATAGTGTTCTTCAAATATATGATAAATCCATTCCGGTGTTAATTCTTTGTGAGCCTTATCCGAAACGTCTTTCACCGTATATCCTACTTCTTCTTTCATTTTTTCAGGAACACTAATTCCATAGTTTTGTTTTAAGATATAAGTGATTCCACCTTTTCCTGATTGACTGTTAATACGAATCACATCTGAATCATATTCCCTACCCACATCTTTGGGATCAATCGGAAGATAAGGTACTGTCCAAATTTCTCGTTCTTGTGCTTCTCTCCAATTCATCCCCTTTGCAATGGCGTCTTGATGCGAACCTGAAAAAGCAGTAAAAACAAGATCTCCCGCATACGGTTGTCTTGCATACACTTTCATTCGAGTGAGTTTTTCATAAATATGACTTATTTCTCCAATATGTGAAAAATCAAGACCTGGATCCACTCCATGGGAATACATATTCATCGCAATCGTAATGATATCTGCATTGCCTGTACGTTCTCCATTACCAAATAATGTGCCTTCGATTCGATCAGCACCTGCTAAGATTCCTAATTCTGCATCACATACGCCACAGCCTCTGTCATTATGAGGATGTAAGCACAATATAACGCAATCTCTGTACTTTATATAATTATTAATATATTCCACTTGACTAGCAAATACATGTGGCATTGCATTTTCGACCGTAGTCGGAATATTAATAATGGCTTTTTGTTCTGTAGTAGGTTCCCAAATATCTAATACTGCATTACACACTTCCATTGCATAATCGACTTCCGTTCCAGGAAAACTTTCCGGACTGTACTGAAATGTGAAATTACCATCTGTTTCTTTTGCCAATGTTTTTAACAATCTTGCTCCATCTACCGCCATCTGTTTGATTTCTGATTTACTCTTTTTAAATACCTGCTCACGTTGTACAACAGATGTGGAATTATACAGATGTATCACTGCGTGGGGCGCACCCTTCACTGCATCAAATGTTTTTTTGATAATGTGTTCTCTTGCCTGTGTTAGTACCTGTATTGTTACGTCATCTGGTATCATGTGTTGTTCTATAATTGTTCTGACAAATTGATATTCTGTTTCAGAAGCAGCTGGAAATCCAACTTCGATTTCTTTAAAACCAAGAGATACCAATAATTTGAAGAATTCAACTTTTTCCTCAATACTCATTGGTTCAATAAGTGCTTGATTCCCATCTCTTAAATCTACACTACACCAGATAGGGGCATGGTCAATATAATCTTTTTTTGCCCATTCATAAGTAATCTTTGGTGGCATAAAATAACTTCTTTTATATTTTTCACAATGTTCCATATCCATTCTCCTTCGTTACAAGATATAATAATTATCAATATCCTTGTTCTTTTTTATCATATTATCATATCAGTTTCAAAATTAACAGTGCAATATTTATCATTATTATTGATATATATTAACATTCATTACAAATATATGTATGATTTTTTTTAAACACCAGGGAAAGTCTATTTTTTTCACCTCTTCAATTGCTATTACTTTTCGTACATTCCACACCCTACCATCTAAAAGATATTCTATAGTCCCTACAATTTCTCCCTTTTTTACAGGTGCATCTAACTGCTTGGGAATATGATACTTCACTTGAAACTGTTCTTGTTCCTTTAACAATACTCCCTGGGACAGTTTTTTTCCATTTTCCACTGCGATTTTCACCTTGATTTTTTTTTCTTTATACTGATTAGAAACACCATTATTTACTATAATATCTTCCAATTGTTTCTCTTGAAGTGGAATCATTGCATAACGTTTTAATTGATAATTTCTCAATCCATACTCCATTAATTTCTTTGTATCTTCCCATTTATAATTCCTATGATTAGGCCAACCACAGGCTAATAATGCCACAATATATGTTCTCCCATCTTGACGAAGTGCTCCAACATAACAATATCCGGCATCTCCGGTAAATCCTGTCTTTCCTGTAAAAGCTCCCTCCATCATGGTCAAGAACGCATTGTGATTATTGCATAGATAGTGTTGACTCTTGTCTATACTTGCAAACTGATAATTTGCACACCCTGTGATTTCAATAAATTCTTTACTCTTAGGAGATTTCTGAATACAGTATCGCATAATAGTCGCTAAGTCAATTGCTGTTGTTGCATGAATTCCGTCTTTGTCAAAACCATCTAATCCATTTGGTGTTACAAAATGTGTATGATCACACCCAATATCTTTCGCCTTTTGATTCATCTTTTTGGCAAACTCTTGCACTGTACCTCCAATATGTTCTGCCACTGCCACTGTACTGTCATTATGAGATTCCAGCATCATAGAATAGAGTAAATCTTTTAAATAGAATTCTTGATTCGGATACATTCCAAGATGAACTTTGGGTTGTGACACAGCGTAGTCACTGACAGATACAATGTCCTCGAGATTTCCTTGTTCCAGTGCCAGAATACAAGTCATAATCTTTGTAGTACTTGCCATAGGATGCATTTCATTTGCATTTTTTTCAAATAAAACGCGCCCACTAACTGCATCTATTAACACAGCTGAACGGGCGTACAATTCTTGCGGTATTTCTTGTGCATAAGTTGGAAAATCAATACATATCACAAGCAAACATATTATAAACTTCTTCATAGCAATACACATTCCCTTTATACTTTTCTAAGTATATGCGAATGGCTTTCATTATATTTCTAATTTTAATTGTGCCTCATCCTCCGCTTGTGCCTTAAAATCAGCAACTTGTTCTTGATTCAAACTTGGTAATTCCTCTATTGATTTAATACCAAATCTCCGAAGGAATTCTTCCGTTGTACCAAACAACAATGGACGCCCCGGTGCCTCAAGTCTTCCACGTTCACACACCAAGTTGTATTCCACTAATTTATTAACAGCATGATCGCTTTTGACACCACGTATCTTTTCAATCTCCAGCTTAGTCACCGGTTGTTTATAAGCAATAATAGATAATGTTTCCAACAAAACATCTGTCAGTACATATTTTTTTGGTTGCTTTGCAATACGGATCAGATAATCATACATCTCCAACTTAGTACACATCTGAAAAGAATGTTCCAATTCAATAATACGAATCCCTCTGTTTTGCTGTTCGTAGCGATCCATCATATTATGTATTATCTTATATGTAGTAGCTTCATCATGTTCTATGGCTGCCGCAATCTTACTGACTTCTACTGATTCGCCCATTGTAAATAAAATCGCTTCTATAATGCCCTCTAACTTCTCAATTTCCACCGCGTTCTCCTTGTCTGTATTTTTCTATATTTTTATTTATTTGAAACAATCATAATATCATCAAAGGTATGTTCTTGTTCTATTAAGATAGTTCCAACTTTCATCAATTCTAGAATTGCTAAAAAAGTTACCACTACCTCCATCTTAGAATGCTTTGTTTCTAATAATTCACGAAAACTAAATCGTGCATGCTCCACTGCATAATTTTCTATAAACAACAACATATGCGGCAGATTTACTTCTTCTTTTTCAATTTGTCCAAACTTGCTCCTCACTTGATCCACCATATCATCCTGGCGTTTTATAATATCTTGAAAAATACTGTTCAATCTAGCTAATGTGACATTTGATAACAATTCTTCCATATTAATAGGTTCTACATATTCACTGACTTCCTCCGGTATCGTCGGTTGTTTAAACAAGACATGTTCTCCCTCTACTTGCCGATCGCGCAACTCATAGGACATATACTTGTACACCTTATATTGTAACAATTGTTCTACTAATTCCAGTCTTGGATCTTCTACTTCTCCATCTGAATCTACTTCTTTAGGTAATAGCATCTTGCATTTTATATCCAATAATGTAGCTGCCATTAGTAAAAATTCGCTCATAATGTTGAGGTCTTTCTTGCCCATTTCACGAATATAGTCCATATATTGATTTGTAATATCCACAATTGGAATATCATAGATATCTATTTTATCTTTATCAATTAGATGTAGCAATAAATCCAACGGTCCTTCAAAAGCCTGTAATTTTACCGGTATCCCCATAATCTCTTCCTTTTTAGATGTTTTTAGATATTCTTATGTTTTCTAATAGTATACGTGAATTTTTAAATTTTCACAAGTGTACTACAACAATCTCTGCCGGATTAAACAATCGTATATTAACCGTATGTGTCCCAAGTCCTTTGCTTATTACAACCCACATGTTTTCTTCCCGATGTAGTTCGCCGGAATACTTTGGGAAAAGATGAGCCTGTGGTGTAATTACTCCTCGAAATCCCGGGATACGAATAATACCCCCGTGAAGATGCCCCGATACGACCATATCAGCGCCCCATTCTTTATATGTTGCTGTAAAAGTCGGACTATGCGAGACCAACAGATTATAGTAGTCTGTATTTGCTATTCCAATGCGTTGCTTTACTTCTGATAATGAAAATGGTTTCCCCTTGCCTCTACAATAATCAGAAAGAGGTAACTCAATTCCTGTGATTATAATCGGAATATTATCTAAATATATTTTCTTAGAATCATTATTTAAAAACACAACACCATATGCCTCTAATTCTTTTTGATATTCTTGATAGCTTTCTTCTGCTTGTTTTGATTTTTCTTTAAATCTTTGTTCATGATTTCCATTCGTATAATATACAGGGCAAATATCCGGCAACTGTGCAACAAAATCAAATGTCGTCTGGTAAGAACTTTGTAGATCTCCAATAATCATATCTCCTGCAATTATTATAATATCCGGTTGTATGTTCCTAATTGCATCAACTAATTTCTGATTTTTCACTCCATATACATGATTGTGCAAATCACTTAATACAACCATTTTTTTATCTTTCTTAAGCATCTGTAATTTAGAAGAATGAGCCACGTAATGGGTTACACGAAAGGAATGTAATTCACGCATATTTTCCAATAATCCCACAAATATGAAGATGCATATAAACACAATTAGTAAACTCACTTTTATCAACTTCCTTTCTTCCCACATAACAACGTGTGAGCCTTCATATTCTTA
This sequence comes from Lachnospiraceae bacterium, assembly GCA_036656795.1. Lineage (GTDB taxonomy): Bacteria > Bacillota > Clostridia > Lachnospirales > Lachnospiraceae > CAUPWF01. The sequence goes on from JAVXHR010000002.1 coordinate 68,218, forward strand.
TCCTTGCTGACTCAGATATGCTTTATATAGGTCTTCAATCGTATCATATTGATAGGTTGGTGGATATTCTGTTGTTTTCACATCTTCTTTTGTCGCCTCTCCTGTATAAACTACTGCTGTTTCCACGCCGGCATTGATGCCACATGCGATATCCGTATAGAGACGATCTCCCACTACAATAGTATCTTCATTCGTTCCACCTACCTGCTCCATACATAATCTTACAATCTCTTTATTGGGCTTTCCAATAAAAGTAGGTGTTCTTCCCACCGTACAATTGATTAATTGACAGATAGAGCCACAATCAGGCATAAATCCATATCCGGTAGGGCAACAATAATCCGGATTAGTTCCAATATAGTCTACATGCTTCCGGAATAACAATTCACAGGCAATCTCCAATTTTTCATAACGCAAAGTTGTATCAAATCCAATCACCACGCAAGCAACTGCATCTGTAACTTCGTCTACTACATGAATCCCACATCTTCGCATCTCTTCAACAAGCGATGGTGTTCCAAGAACATAGATACTTTGATCCGGATAATTTTGAAGAAGATGTAAACACGTAGCATAAGACGCGGTTACAAACTGTTCCTCATATGTAACAATTCCCCACTGCTTAAACTTGTCCACATAATCCCTTCTACTTTTCGTAGAATTATTTGTAATATAAAAAACATGTCCACCTGTGCGTTCAATGTATGCAAGAAACTCTTTTGTACCTTGATATAATGTTGAATCAACGGCTAATGTTCCATCGATATCAAACAAGAAATTTTTTTTATTTTTTAACATCTGTATTTCTCCTTGTACGTAACCTTCTGTTATTATATATTTTTTTCTATTGCATTACAACCGATTCTTTATAGCATGATTACTTTAAGTATCTGAATTAAAGCCTTTTGAAAATCCATTTTATCGACAGTTTCTTTTGCTAACAATAACGCTGTTCCTATTTCATTATTATTAAGATAATAATGAAGCTTTCCAACAACATCACCTTGCTTTACTGGTGCTATCAGTCTTTTCTTTAATACTGCTTTTTTAATAATGGCATTTGTATCTTGACCTTTGGTATCTATATATGTAAATCTTTCTTTGCATTCAATAGAAATAGAGTCTTTCTCCCCACACGCTATGGGTTTATGTTGCAGTTTATATGGTTCTTCATCAACGTATTTTTTACATTTCCCAAATCCATAATTTAACAATGTTGTAGCATCTGTAAATCGTATTTTATAATCAGGCGCCGCCATAATTACAGCAATTAACTCCATATCATCTTTTTTAGCAGTTGCCGAAACACAATACTTCGCCTTACTGGTAGAACCAGTTTTTAAACCGGTAGCATATTCATATTGACGCACTAATTTATTTGTATTTGTTAATCCAAATTTTGTCGTTCCTTTTTTAGTAACATGTGTAATATCCTCCATCCAAATGGTTGAATATGCCTCATATTGTGGATATTTTGTAATCAATTCTTTGGACATCAATGCAATATCATGAGCTGTAGTAAGATGTTGATTTGCATCAAGTCCATTGCAATTTTCAAAATGGGTGTCTACCATACCTAGTTCTTTTCCCCGTTGATTCATTTTATTTACAAATTCTTTCTCATCTCCACAGATATATTCTGCCATTGCCACACAGGCATCATTGGCACTTGCAACCGCGATACATTTAATCATCGTATCTACTACTTGTGTCTCCCCTGGTTCCAAAAAGACTTGAGACCCTCCCATAGATGCTGCATATTCAGATACGGTAACCGAATCTTCTAAACTGATTTTTCTTTCATGTATCGCATCAAATATAAGCAGTAATGTCATAATCTTTGTTACACTTGCCGGTGCTAATTTTTTATTTGCATTTTTTTCAAATATAATTTGCCCCGTAGATGCCTCCATTAAAATTGCAGATTCTGCACTCACTGTAATTTCTTGCGTTTTCTGTTCTTTTGGAACTCCTTGTGCGTATACTGTTGTTCCACAGATGCAAATACATAATAAAGTCACTAGAATTTGTTTCATACAGTAACTCCTTTATTGGATATTCTATTACCATTATAATGAAACAATTGTGAAATTATGTATTTGGTCACAAAAAAGAACCATCTTTCAACGGTTCTTTTTAACTTCTTTATTAACTACTGCCTCAATTATCTTGATATGCGTTCCAATAAGATGGCTTTCAATCCTTGGACACGCTCTGGAATAACATCTTTTTTCTCTCGATACAAAGTACTTGCAAAGTCAAATGCAAATGCTAATAAGATTGCACTTCCTATTGCACGTCCCACTCCAACAGAAACTAAATTGGTAAGATACATAACAAATCTTTGTAAAAACATAAATAAAAATATAGTGTAAAATCCCCATGCAATTGAACTTTCCAAGCATACAATTCCTTTGTAATTAAACGGTTTCTCTTCATAATCCCACCATATTTCACCAAAGATACGATGCATAATAATAGCTGTAATAAATTCCAGTGAAGTTGCTAACAATGCACCAAGCAAGAAAAGCGACAACGCGCTGTCACTATAATCACGTAATACAAAAAATACGGTCAGCGCACCAATTCCATAAATCGGACAAAATGGTCCTTTTACAAATCCTCTGTTCGTTAATTTTTTATTACATATTGACATATATATGGACTCAATTGCCCAACCAATCATACTATACAATATAAACCACATAACAACGTGATATGTATCATATCCAAATATTGCTTTTTCCCACATATAAGACCCTCTCAATAACTCACAACTAGATTACTTCCATACTTTATCACATATCATTCTAAAAATCTATAGACTTCATAAAGTCTTAAAATAGTTTTAATAAAAACTAAAATTTCCATAAAAATAGAGTGTATTTCAACACTCTATTTATGCACATATTAATTAAATTTACGTTTTCTAGCAGCCTCTGATTTCTTTTTACGCTTAACGCTTGGTTTTTCGTAATGTTCTCTCTTACGAATTTCCTGTTGAATACCAGCTTTGGCACAGTTTCTTTTGAATCTGCGTAAAGCGCTATCTAACGTCTCATTATCTTTTACAATTACATTTGACATAGTCTCACACCTAACCTCCCCTCCAGCCCTATATTGTGCACGATACGACTGTTCGGGTATTTTTTTATTGCACTATAGGATATTATACCATAATTAAATTTTTCGTCAACCATTTCTTTGAAACTTCTTAAATTTTTTTTAATTATTGTAACTGTGATTCCAGAACAGATGGTACCATTGCTATTGCATCTGGAATTCCGTCTGGATTTTTTCCACCTGCCTGTGCCATATTCGGGCGTCCACCGCCACCACCACCTACAGAACCTGCAATTGCCTTAATTAGATTCCCTGCATGGGCACCTTTGGTAACTGCAGAAGCAGTTGCTGTTGCCATTAAATTAACTTTTCCATCAACAGACGAAGCAATCACAACCACGCCCTCTTCTAGTTTTTCTTTTAATTGATCCCCTAAATCTCGAAGTCCATTCATGTCGACTCCTGCCACTTGTGTAGCAAGCAATTTAATCCCCTGTATTTCAACCACTTGATTCATAACATCACCCATAGCGTCTTTTGCAAGTTTGCTTTTTAAGCTTTCCACATCACTATGTAATGCCTTGTTTTCTGTCAGAATACCTTCCACCTTATCTAACAGGTTTTCCGGTGTCGCTTTCATTAGTGTTGCAATTTGGTGCATTTTATCTTCTATTTGATTATAATACTGTAATAGCCCATTGGATGTAAGCGCTTCAATTCTACGCACTCCCGATGCAACGCCCGATTCTGAAAGAATCTTAAACGCAGTAATTTCACCAGTGTTGGAAACATGGGTTCCTCCACAGAATTCGCAAGAAAAATCTCCCATACTTATCACACGAACAATAGCACCGTATTTTTCACCAAATAACGCAGCTGCTCCTGTCTTTCTAGCTTCTTCAATTGGCATACTTTCCGCTTTTACCGGTAGTGACCTTCGGATTTGCTCATTTACAATCTGTTCTACTTGGCGTAACTCTTCTTCTGTCAATGCTGAAAAATGTGTAAAATCAAAGCGCAGTCTTTCTTCATTCACGCTTGAGCCGGCCTGTTCTACATGATTTCCTAATACTCTTCGCAATGCTTGTTGTAATAAATGCGTTGCACTATGATTTCTGGCACATAAGGATCTTTTTTTTGAATCTATTTCTAGAGTGACTATATCACCGGTTTTAAACATTCCTTTGGTAACCTGTCCAACATGACCGATTTTTCCACCTAATAGCTTTATCGTATCTTCTACTTTGAATTCGCCATTAGCTGTATAGATGCGACCACGGTCAGCCTCCTGCCCTCCACTTGTCGCATAGAACGGGGTTTCTTCTACAAAAACAGTTCCTTTGTCTCCCTCTGACATTGCAGCCTGCAATTCATTCTCTGATGCTAATACGGTAATCTTGGATTGATAACTAGTGGTATCATATCCTACAAAAATCGATGTAATGTCTGGATTAATAGCTTCATAAACTGTCGCATCTTTTCCCATATAATTGGTAGTACTTCTTGCGTCCCTTGCCATTTTACGTTGTACTTCCATTGCTGTATGAAACCCTGTTTCATCAATACTCAATCCTTTTTCTTCTAATATTTCTTTTGTAAGATCTAATGGAAAGCCATAGGTATCATATAGTTTAAATGCATCATCTCCTGAAAGAATCGATTGTTTCTGTTGAACCATTTCTTCTTCCATTTCTTTTAAAATTATAAGTCCTTGATCAATCGTCTTGCCAAATTGTTCTTCCTCTTTTGTAATAACATTTAAAATAAATTCTTTTTTCTCCTCTAATTCAGGATATCCCTCTTTAGAGCCTTGGATTACGGTCTCCGCAAGAATTGGTAGAAATTTTCCTTGAATTCCCAATAATCTGCCATGGCGACAAGCCCTGCGAAGCAAACGTCTTAATACATACCCACGCCCTTCATTTGATGGCATGATTCCATCTGAGATCATAAATGATACAGAACGAATATGGTCTGTAATAACTCGAATTGATATATCAACGCTGTCTGTTATTCCATATGTTGCATTAGCTAATTTACAAACATGCTCACGTAATGCCCGTATTGTATCTACATCAAATATCGATGCAACACCTTGGCTAATGGAAGCCAATCGTTCCAATCCCATTCCGGTATCAATATTTTTTTGTTCTAACTCTGTATAATGATTCTGTCCATCATTATTGAATTGCGTAAAGACATTGTTCCAGATCTCCATATAACGATCACATTCACAACCCACAGTGCAATCAGGACTGTTACAGCCATATTCTGCACCTCTATCATAGTAGATTTCAGAACAAGGGCCACAAGGACCTGCTCCATGTTCCCAAAAATTATCTTCTTTTCCAAACTTGAATATCCGTTCTTTTGGAATGTTCATATCCTGATTCCAGATTTGAAATGTTTCTTCATCCTCCACATACACAGAAGGATATAATCGATTTTCTTCCAATCCTACAACTTTAGTTAAAAATTCCCACGACCATTGAATTGCTTCTTTTTTAAAGTAATCTCCAAATGAAAAGTTACCCAACATTTCAAAAAACGTACCATGTCGTGCCGTTTTTCCAACATTTTCAATATCTCCTGTACGAATGCACTTTTGACATGTTGTTACGCGTTTACTAGGTGGAATCTCTTGCCCTGTAAAATAAGGTTTTAAAGGTGCCATTCCCGAATTAATCAATAATAAACTTTTATCATTGTGTGGAACCAAAGAAAAACTTTTCATTGCAAGATGTTGTTTACTTTCAAAAAATTCCAAAAACATTTTTCTTAGTTCATTTACTCCATATGATTGCATACTTATCCTCCTAAATTCATCTTAAAATTTACGCAAAATAGAGTGGATTCTCATCCACTCTATGATGTTTTCTAATTTTCAGTTTTTGCTTCTTTTTCATTTTTGTGTTTTCTTAAATTCTTACCCACTAAAATTCCACCAAAAGCTACAGCTCCAAGCATAATTGCTTTGATTACTGTCTGAAATAAAGTAATAGCAAAATCCATTACTACACCTCCGAATCTTGTGTGCCTATGCACCACTTCATTATATAGTACCATAGTCATACGTTTATTTCAATTCTATTTTCTCTAATTTTTTATCCGGTATCTCCGTCGATGATTTTGCCACAAATTCATTGAGAATCTTCTGTGCTTTTGGCACTTGAATATTGGTTCCCGCTCCAGCTACACACCCACCTGGGCAACCCATTCCTTCAATTAAACAACCCTCCATCTTCCCCGCTTTTGCAAGGGACAATATTTTTTTACACTCCGACAGTCCTTCTGCATGCTCAATCCTGACTTCTACTCCGGGATAATATGCATTAATACACTGTTCAATTGCATTTGCAACCCCACCAGCAATAGCGTAACCACGTCCAGCACCTGTCGCATCATGAAACGAAGATTCCGCCTCAAATTGATTCATATCAATTTCTTTTGCATCAAACATAGCTTGTAATTCTTCAAAGGTAATTACAAAGTCAACATCACTGCGTACAGTTCGTCTGGATGCTTCTAATTTTTTAGCGGCACACGGTCCAATAAAGACAACTCTTGCATTGGGATGTTCTTTTTTAATTGTTCTTGCAGTTGCAACCATAGGTGTTAATTCCTGTGATACCTGCTCTACCAGATCTGGAAAATACTTTTTTGTCAAAGAAGACCACGATGGGCAACAAGAAGTTAGCAAAAATGGTAATTCTCCGGTCACTACTTTATCTACATAGTGATGAGCCTCAGAGATTGCTCCAATATCGGCTCCAAGCGCAACTTCATACACTTCCGAAAACCCAAGTTCCTGTAAAGCGGCTTTAATGTTTCTTGGCGTAATATGATCTCCAAATTGTCCGACGAACGCAGGTGCTATTTCTGCAATAATTTCATCTTTTTCTTTTAATGCACAAATCAATTGAAAAATCTGTGATTTATCAGAAATCGCTCCAAACGGACAGCTTACCATACACATTCCACAAGATACACATTTGTCATTGTCTATCTGAGCCCTGCCAAATTTGTCAGAAACGATTGCCTGGACTCCACATGCCTTTTTACAAGGTCTTTCTTTTTTTGCAATGGCATCATAAGGACATACGGCTTTACATCGACCACAATGAATACATTTTTCCTGGTCAATATAAGAATGTCCATCTATCATTGAAATTGCATCTTTAGGACAAACTTCTTTACAAGGATGTGCCGCACACCCTTTGCACATATTGCTCACTTCATATTTATTTTCCTCACAGGCTGCACAGGCCGATGGAATTACTTGCATCAATGGAGGTTCATAATATTTGTCAGAAATATTACTTTCTTCAATCCCTGCCGTCAGATGAACCGGGACATCTTCCGGTCGTAACGACATTCCCATAGCTAACCGCACTCGTTCTTGAACAATTGAACGAATTCGATAAACTCCAGCACGATAATTTTCTGTATCCTCATTTACTAATCTATAAGGAATTGCTTCAATATCACCTTTTAAAGTTTCTGGTGTCGATTGATATGCTACTCTTGCCACCTCTTCAAACACTTGACGTCTTATATGCCTTACCGGAGTTTCTAGTCCACGCATCATCTTATATTTCCTCTTTTCTTGTATTCAGTAATTTATTCTGTGCATAATAAACCGATTGCATGGCATCTTTCCCATAAAAATCTGCACCAATTTTATCTGCATATTCTTGATTCAGCACTGCTCCTCCTACCATAACAAAACACTCAGGAACTTGTTCCTTTAATAGACGAATTGTCTTCTCCATATTCACTACTGTTGTAGTCATCAGTGCACTTAGTCCTACCAAAGGAATCCGGTATTTTTGAACAGTAGACACTATTAGCTCCGGTTCCACGTCTTTCCCTAAATCAAGTACTTCAAACCCATAGTTCTCCAACAACACTTTAACAATGTTTTTACCAATATCATGCACATCCCCTTTGACCGTAGCTAAGATAATCTTTTCTTTTTTTTCTTGTTCATTTCCTTGTTGTAACATGGCTTCTTGCAAAATTCCAAATGAAACTTTTGCTGTTTCAGCACTCATCATTAACTGTGGCAAAAATATTGTCCCATTTTCAAATCCTTTCCCTACATCATCTAGTGCTGGAACAAGATGCTCTTTTATAATCTCTAATGGAGTCATTTCTTTTAAAAGTGTTATGGTCCATTCTCTTGTATCTTCTTTCATTCCTTTTTTAATAGCTTGATACAATGTTTGTGCGGAGACCTCTTGATGAGAATGTTCATTTGCAATTGTAGTATGGTGTTGGATATATTGTTTGCAATTTTCATCATAATTCATCAATGCACAGTAAGAATCATAAGCCTGTATCATCTGTTCACATAATGGGTTGATAATCCCAGCTTTCAGGCCTTTTTGCATTGCCATTGCATAAAAATATCCATTCATAAGTGGTCTGTTTGGTAAGCCAAACGATATATTGGAGACTCCCAAAACCGTATTTACCATACATTCTTTTTCAACTAATTCTAATGCTTCTAAAGTAACAGCAGCACCTTGTGGATCGGCACTAATAGTCATAGCTAGCACATCAATTATAATATCCTTTGGTTGAACCCCATATGTTTTCCCTCGTTGAATAATTCTTTTTGCTATCGCCACGCGTTGTTTGGCTGTGGCAGGAATTCCATTCTCGTCAATTGTCAATCCAATCACAACACCACCATATTTTTGAATCAGTGGAAAAACCCTTTCCATAGATTCATCAGTTCCTGTAACTGAATTCACCATCGGTTTCCCATGATAGATTCTCATAGCTGATTCCATCGTCTGTATATCTACCGTATCAATTTGAAGTGGTAGATTTGTAACACTTTGTATCTCTGCAATTGCATGGCACATGGTTGCGGATTCATTAATCTCAGGAAGTCCCACATTTACATCTAACACATGTGCTCCTGCTTCTTGTTGAGCAATTGCCTCTCGTAGAATATAATCAATATTTTGCTCTTTTAATGCCTTTTTAAACATTTTCTTTCCGGTGGGATTAATTCGTTCCCCAATAATAATGGGTTTATGTCCAATCTCAACCACTGTGCCATAGGAAGAAACTAAAGTATGATTTTTATAAGTAGGCAAAATGATTTTGCATTCCTTACAAGCCTCCACCATTTGTTTAATGTGTAGTGCCGTTGTCCCACAACAGCCGCCAATACAACATGCTCCTTTTTCAACAATTTTTTTCATGGTCTGTGCAAATTCTTCCGGTGAAATGTCATAATACGTGATTCCATCTTTTTCTTTTGGTAACCCGGCATTAGGTTTTACAATAATTGGCAACGAGGTGTAGGTACTCAGTGTTTCTAAGATTGGCATCATCTGTTTCGGGCCAAGCCCACAATTAATTCCCAACGCATCAACTCTTAGCCCTTCTAACATTGCAACCATGCTTGGAATATCTCCTCCTGTCAATAACCGTCCATGTTCATCAAAAACCATGGTAACAAATACAGGAAGTTTCGTTCCCTCTTTTGCTGCTAAAATTGCTGCTTTCGCTTCATACGTATCTGTCATTGTTTCAATCTGTATAAAATCAGCACCTGCCTGTGCCCCATATTCCATCACTTCCCGAAACACATCATATGCTTCTTCAAAGCCAAGATTTCCCAAGGGTTTTAATAGTTTTCCGGTGGGGCCTACATCCAACCCTATAAAGCACATCTTTTCCTGTGACTGATAATGAGCAATTGCAGTTTTAGCATTAAGCACCGCCGCCTGTATTATTTTCTTTAATTCATAATCTTCCTCTTCATATTTAATACGATTTGCTCCAAATGTATTCGTTAAAATCACTTGACTTCCAGCTTCTAAGTATTGTTCATGTATTGTAGTAATTACGTCTGGTTTTGTAAGGTTCCATAATTCCGGAAGTTCCCCTGCCTGTAGTCCTTGCTCCTGAAGCAGTGAACCCATTGCACCATCAAAGAACAATAATTGTTTTCCTAATAATTCCAATATCATATGCTTCTCCTTTTGTATTCACAATCTGCTTTCGTACATCTGACACACGATTTATCATCATCTAAAGACTCTATCTTCATTTCATGCTGTGGTCGAATCCCAATAACAGCCGTTACTGATTTGACCGGCGTCAGCATATAACTGTCTGTCATAGATAAGCCTATTTGTTTTGTCGCATCAAGTATTTGTAAGATTTCTTTTTGTAACTGTATGGGGAAATCTCCATAACCGGGACTAAATCTAACACTCAAATCACATGTTTCTGTTAAAGAATCTTTTATTTTTTCTTCTTGTTCATCACAAAACTCCTCTAACATTGCCGTTGCACATGCTTGTAAAACTACCATTTTAGAAGTATCCGAAACCCCATAGCGTCGCATTAATCTGTCCACTTCAATTCCCAATGTTGCACCAAATAATGCTACTTTTTTGCACCCCTTAAGATTGCGTGTCAAATCTTTACTCACTACTTGAAGTGAGCCTATCTGCAGTTTGTCTGGTTCTTCCATAGATAATTTAAAAATACGGTAGACAATTTTAGCATTTACAATTAACTCTAATTCCTCAAAAGAATTCAAAATTAATGAAAGTGTTTTATCATCTACCGTATGACTTCCGTATCCTAAATAACGTATTGCTTCCTTAGTTCGTTCATTCATTAATACATGTTCTCCCTATGATTGAATAATATTTGACAAATTCTCCATAATTGCTGCCGCAACCTCTGGTTTATTCATGGAATACACATGGATATTCTTCACTCCGTTTGCAATTAAATCTACAATCTGTTCTGTGGAATATGCAATTCCAGCCTGTTGCATTGCACTTGCATTATCACCAAAGCAATCTGCAATTGCACGAAATCTTGGTGGAAGAGATGTTCCAGACAACTCACAAATACGGGCAATTTGCTTTCCATTTGTGACAGGCATAATTCCCGGAACTACCGGAACTGTAATACCTTGTTCTCGTATTCGATACAAAAAATTATATAATATATTATTATCAAAAAACATCTGGGTCATTAAAAAATCTACTCCACAATCAACCTTATGTTTTAGATACATAATATCTTGTTCTTTGTGTTCTGTCTCAACATGACCTTCCGGATAACAGGCTGCACCAATACAAAAATCCCCATAAGTATGTAAATCTTGTATAAGCTCACTGGCATATTGATATCGTTCTCCATCTGATATAATTCTATCCGGAAGTATATCCCCTCGTAATGCAAGAATATTCTCGATACCTTCTTTTTTCAACTGTTCTACTACTTCTTTTACTTCCGCTTTTGTAGAGGACGCACACGTTAAATGTGCCAAACTTTCCACCTTACAATCATGCTTAATATGGGATGCAATACGAACCGTATTTTTACTGGTTCCCCCACCAGCTCCGTAAGTGACACTTACAAAAGATGGTTGTAGTTTTGCAACCTGTTCAGTTGCTTCCTGTACTTTTTCATAACCTTTGTTTGTCTTTGGAGGAAATACCTCAAAAGAAATATGAATCTTGTGATCTTGTAATTTTTTTATAATTTTCATATGTGTTATGTCCTCCCTATAATTAAGGTTTTTTAAATTTCATTGTATAGCATTTCATACTGTTTTGCAGAACTTTCCCATGAAAAATCACGTTTCATACCATGTTCTACGATCTTATTCCAATCTCTTTTCTTATCATAGTATATATGTTCCGCATATCTAATTCGCTCCAGCATCTCATGCGCATTATAATTACCAAAGCTAAACCCTGTTCCTGTCTTTGTATATTCATTATAAGGTTCCACAGTATCTTTTAGTCCCCCTGTTTCGCGAACGATAGGAACTGTACCATAGCGAAGACTCATTAATTGACTTAATCCACAAGGTTCAAATAAAGATGGCATCAAAAAAGCATCACATGAAGCATATATCTTATGTGACATTATCTCGGAATAATAGATATTTGCCGATACTTTATCACTGTATTTCCAAGCAATATGTCGAAACATATTCTCATACTTTTCATTTCCTGTTCCAAGAACCACCAATTGTATGGCATCTTGACACAATTCCTCAATTATACAATCAATGAGATCTAACCCTTTTTGATCCGTAAGTCTTGATACAATTCCTAACATCATTATCTTTGAATTTTGTTCAAGTCCAAGTTCCTCTTGTATTGCAATTTTATTTTTATACTTTTCTCTTCTGAAAGAATCTTCTGTATAATTATGAAAAATCATCTCATCTATTGCCGGATCATATTCTTGATAATCTATCCCATTTACAATTCCTGACAAACAATTTGATCTTGCATTCATAAGTCCTTCTAGTTTTTCGCCATAAAATGGTGTCTTAATCTCTTCAGCGTAAGAACGACTTACTGTAGTGACTCGATCCGCATATACAATACCACCTTTCAGGAAATTAGCATCTTTATATGCTTCTAATTTATCAGGAGCAAAATAATATTCTGGTAGTCCTGTAATATCACGAATCCGTTTTGTATCCCATGCTCCTTGAAATTTGAGATTATGTATTGTCATAATGCTTTTAATACCCTGATAAAATTGCCCTCCAAACCGGAAATTATCTAAAAAAACAGGAATTAACCCCGTTTGCCAGTCATGGCAATGAAGAATATCCGGTTTGAAACCAATCAGTGGCAATGCACTTAGTACTGCTTTTGAAAAAAAGGCGAATTTTTCTACATCTTCATATGTATTTCCATAGGGAGCAAATCCCCCAAAATAAAACTCATTATCTATAAAATAAAAGGTAATTCCTTCATGAACTAATTCTAAAATACCAACATACTGACTTCTCCAATTCAAGTCCATAAAGAAATGCGTTTTGTATTCTGCTTTATTCTTCCACTCTTCTTTGATACATGTATATTTGGGCAATATAACCCTTACATCATATTGTTCTTTATCGAAATATTTAGGTAATGATCCCACTACATCTGCTAATCCCCCTGTTTTAATAAAAGGTACTGATTCTGACGCAGCAAACAATATTTTTTTCATAATATTTCCTCCCATTTCCAACTATTACATATATTATATCGTATTTTGCGTCTTTTGAAAAGATTTATCTATGTTTGTACTCTAATCTAATTGTATCTGCAATTAAAGCAATAAATTCCGAATTTGTTGGTTTGCCTTTCCCATTACTAACTGTATAACCAAATAGTTCATCTAATGTATCTAATTTTCCTCTGCTCCATGCCACTTCTATCGCATGACGAATCGCCCGTTCTACTCTGCTAGCTGTCGTTTGATGCATCTTTGCTACTGTTGGATACAATATTTTCGTAATTGCATTCAATACATCCATATCTTCTACCGCCATAATAATTGCATCTCGAAGATAATGATAACCTTTGATATGAGCCGGTATTCCTATTTCATGAATCATATTTGTTACATGATTTTCAATATTTTCTTCTGTTACTTTAATATTGTTTGTATGAATACCGGTACTTTTTATTTCATGTCGAATAATTCTATTTACACTTTTAATCCGATTAATTACCATATCATTATTAAATGGTTTTAAAATATAGTAATTTGCACCTTTTTTAAACGCATCTTCTGTTATTTTATCTTGACCTACTGCTGATACGACAATAAAATCGGGATGTTTTTTCATCGTATTATCTTCATTTATCAAATCCATTACACTTAATCCGTCCATTTTTGGCATTATTAGATCGAGTAGTACAACATCTGGTTCTGTATTTTTAATAATTTTATACATGTCTTCACCATTATTGGCTTTTCCTACCAATGTCAATTCCTTATCATTGCTGATAATTTCATCTAAAAGATCTAGTATCCGTTCATTGTCGTCAGCTATGGCTACATTTAGTTGTTCCATATATTTGCCCTCTCTGCCCTCAACACAACGCCACTTGGTTATTATATATTTCATGAATTGCATAAGCAAGATGTTATTGTCGCACTATTTCGACATTATTATGTTTCTTTTACATTTTTCAACATATTTTCTATAAATATACCATAACCTTTTTTAGAATTTTGAACAAAAACGTGGGTTACTGCTCCCACTAGCTTGTTATTTTGTATAATTGGACTGCCACTCATGCCTTGAACAATTCCACCTGTCATTTTTAGTAATTTAGCGTCTGTAATTTCAAGAACAATTCCTTTGTTTATTTCCGATTCATTTACGTCGATTTTTGTAATGTTTATGTCGAAATCTTCTATGGTTCCATTGATTGTGCAACGTATTGTAGCTTTCCCTAATTCAATGTCCTCTTTATGCCCTATTTTCATGGGTTTTTGTCCTGAAAACACACTTTCAACCTCTTGCAATGTTCCATAAATACCCGCATCTGTATTTGAAGAAATGGTACCTAATACATTGTAACTGTTATATACTATAATTCCCTCTAAACCACCTGGTTCTCCATTGACTCCCTTTTTTATATTACTAATATTGGTTTCATATAATGACCCTTTTGAAATTTGAATCAATTCATTGGTATCAATATCATGAATTCCATGTCCTAATGCTCCATACTTACTATTTGCTGTTAAAAAGGTGATTGTTCCCAATCCTTGCGCATTATCCCTTACCCATATACCTAACTTGTAATGTTCCTTATCGATAGCAACCGGTCTTACTTTTACGGTTATGTTTTCTTTCATTCTTCGGATTTGTAGCACAATATCTTTGTCGGATATTGACGACAACTTTTTTATCAGTTCTTTTTTATTATGAATCTTTTCATTATTTAACGCTACTATATAGTCACCTTTTTTCACTAAATTGTGGGTAGGCTCATGTTGGAGTCCGTCTATTCCCTTTATTGAATCTGTTCCCAATATCATCACTCCATCTGTCTCCATATAGATTCCAACTGGCATACCTCCGGGGATAACCATATCGCTACCGGTGGTCTTTGCGTACACTTCTTGTTCTGTTCCATGACGGTTCCACTGAATTGTTACCTGTAATCCACTTAGAGCAAGAATCAGCATTAAACAGATAAGTAACATTTGTTTATATCTTTTAAACTTCATTCTCTCACACCCTTTCACATACTAAAAAAAGATACCCATATGGATATCTTTTTTAGTATGTGAAATCTTCAGAATTTCACACTGTATTATTTTACACTCTTTGCCAATTCTTTCATTTCCATTGCATTTTGAATAACCGTATCTGTAATTTTTGCACCGCCTAATATACGCGCCAATTCGTTTATTGATTCATTGGAATCAAGCAACGATATTTTAGTCTTTGTGACGCCTTCTTCTACCTGTTTCTCAATTACATAATGTGCATCAGCCATCGCTGCAATTTGAGCCAAATGTGTAATACAGATAACTTGATGTTTTCTTCCAATGACAGCCATCTTTTCAGATATCTTCTGCGCAGTTCTTCCACTGATTCCGGTATCTATTTCATCGAAAATCAATGTTTCAATTTCATCTTTATCTGCCAGCACTGTCTTAATTGCCAACATAATTCTAGACAATTCTCCGCCTGAAGCTACATTAACCAATGGTTTGAGTGATTCTCCCGGATTCATAGATATCTTAAACTCAATCTCGTCCTTTCCATGTACGGTATAGTCCTCTAATTCACTAAATTCAATTTTAAATTGCACTTCTGAAAAATTCAGTTCTAAAAGCCCTTGCTTAATTTGATTTTCTAATACGGTTGCTCTTTCTTTTCGAATTTCTGTTAATTTTTTGGAATTTAAAGCCAATATTTTTTTTGATTTTTGATAGTTTTCTTCTAAGCTAAGAAGATACGTATCGTAGTCTTTTAATTGTTCTAGTCTTCGTTCTTTTTCATCACAATATTCTAATATTCCTTCAATAGAATCACCATATTTAGATTTAAGATGATTCAATTCATTCACTCTGGTTTCAACTTCCGAAAATTCTTCCGAAGAAAATTCGAAGGATTTATAATATTCTGATAATTCCCGATTAAAATCATTCAGTAAACCATCAATATCCAATAATTGTTGATAAAGTTCTTTTGCCTCTGCATCATATTCAATTACTTCCTGAAAACATCGAATTGCTCTGCTAATATTCTCACTTGCATTTACATCAGTAGCCCCCATAGTATGCTCGTATGCTTTCCCAATGCATTCCACAATTTTTTTCCCATTAGACATTCTGTGATATTGTTGTTCTAATTCTTCATCTTCTCCTACTGTAAGATTGCTTTTTCTGATTTCTTCTGTTTCATAAGTGAGAAGTTCTAATTCCTTAACGCGTGTTTTTTCCCCTACCGTTGCCTCTTCAAGTTCTTTCTTGCAACTTCGATATGTTTGAAATGTTGTGGCCACCTGACAGCTTAATTGTTCGATTTTATCTTTGGAAAATGCATCTAATATCAGAAAATGATTCTTTTTTTGTAGTAGCGATTGATGTTCATGTTGTCCATGAATATCAATCAATATCCCCGCAACTTCTTTTAACATGGTAATAGGTACTGTCTCTCCATTAATCTTACTAATACTTCTGCCCTCCATTAATCGGCGGCTTAAAACTAATACTCCTTCTTCTAAAAAGAGATCCATATCTTTTAATTGTTGAATTTGTTCTGGTTTACTAATATAAAAAGACAATTCTACCAATCCATATTCTACCCCTTGGCGTAAGATATCTTTTGAATATCTTCCTCCTAGAGCAAGCATAATAGAACCAAGAATAATGGATTTCCCGGCACCTGTTTCTCCGGTTAATATATTCAGTCCCGGCTGAAAATCCACTTCTATCTCATCAATTAAGGCTAAATTTTTCACATGTACATTTTGTAACATTCTGCTCTCCTATAGACACGCATCTATTGTCTGTTCCACATTGTATTATCACTTAATAATTTTCCTTATTTTTTTCATTACTTCTGTAGTATCTCCTACACTTCGAATTGCGCACATAATGGTATCATCTCCGGCAATACACCCCACTACTTCGTCCCAATTCATGGCATCAATCGCTGCAGCTACCGCCATTGCCATCCCTGCCACTGTCTTTACTACTAATATATTCTGTGCCATATCCATAGACACATATCCATCTTTTAAGATACGCATATATTTTTCAACCAATCCACTGTCAGCAGTGTGCATTACTGTATATTTCTGTTTTCCATTGTTTGTCGGAACCTTTGTAAGTTTCAGATCCCTAATATCTCTTGACACTGTTGCCTGAGTTACTTTAAATCCATCCCTATTTAAACATTCCGCCAATTCCTCTTGTGTTTCTATCTGCTGTGTCTTAATTAATTCCACTATTTTTGCATGTCGATTTATTTTCATGTTAATTTCCCTTCATCTTATCCCGTAACGTTTCTAAAAAGCTACTGTTGCTAAGTTTTACTAATTGAGTAGTAACAGTAGATTTCTTAATTGCAATCCGTTCTCCTGTACGAATTGTAATCATATCTGTGCCATCAAATGTTACTGCCGCCACATCATCACAGTTGTCTCGTCCTTTCCCAATCTCAATAATAATCTCATCTTCTGCAGATAAAATAATACTGCTTGTATTCAATGCGTGTGAACAAATAGGTGTAATCAAAATCATCGATGCCGTTGGCTCTACAATTGGTCCACCCGCTGACAGATTATAGGCAGTAGAACCTGTCGGTGTAGAGATAATCACTCCATCTGCTTTATAAGAATTCAACAATTCCCCGTTCACATACAAATTAAAGTGTAAGATACGCAGACAACCTGTTCTGGAGACCACAATATCATTCAAAGCCACATCGCCTTCACCATTTGGAAAAATTCCCAAAAGCATCATACGATGTTCCATTACAAAATCATCTTGTACCAAACGTTCCATTGCTCCTTCAATACTGTGAGTTTCAACTTCTGTTAGATAGCCTAATGTTCCCATATTAATTCCAAGCAATGGAATATGAAGTCCCAACAATTCACGTGCTGTCTGTAGTAATGTCCCGTCTCCACCTAAGGTGATTGCACAATCAATATCTCTTGGAATAGTTCCTTGTTTTATAAATCCATCTTGGTCATATTCACTCAAAACACAACTCTTACCATGCATTTCTAAATAATTCTTTACAAGTTCTGTCTTTTCTAGATTTTTATCCTTTATATAATTAGTAACAATATAAAATCTATTCATGTTTTCCCTCTACTGTCTTTATTTTGCCAATGATTCAAACGCTGCATCTACAACACTATGAGATGAAATCTCTATATCTTCCGGCTTCTGTTCTTGATTTGTTTTTTGTAAATAAACAAGATATTCAATATTTCCTTCCGGTCCTTTAATAGGCGAATACTCAAGCCCCAACACATAAAATCCTATGGTTCCTGCATAAGAAAGGACCTTATCAACAACCTCATAATGTGTAGCCTTTTCTCTAACCACTCCCTTTTTTCCAACTTTTTCACGTCCCGCCTCAAATTGTGGTTTAATAAGTGCAACAATCTGACCATTCGGCTTTAAATAATTACGAATCGGAAGTAGTACTTTAATTAACGAAATAAAAGATACATCAATCGATGAAAAATCAATAGCATCTCCTAAATCTTCTGGTTTTACATATCGAATGTTTGTCTTCTCCATACAGATGACTCGTTCATCTTGTCGTAATTTCCATGCAAGTTGTCCTCTTCCAACATCAATCGCATATACTTTGCAGGCCCCATTTTGTAACATACAGTCTGTAAATCCACCTGTGGAGGCTCCAACATCTGTGCAGACCTTATCCTGTAATTTTAAATTAAAATTAACAATTGCTTTTTCTAATTTCAATCCTCCTCGGCTAACATAAGGCAATGTATGTCCTCTAATCTCAATGGTACTTTCTTCCGGAAAAGAAGTGCCCGCTTTGTCTTCTCGCTGACCTTCTACAAATACATTTCCGGACATAATAATAGCTTTTGCTTTTTCTCTGGATTCCGCCAAATTCCTCTTTACCAATAATATATCCAAACGTTCTTTCATCTATTTCTCCTATTGAAGTCCTACATATGTTGTAATAATACGTTTTGTTATTGTGTCTGTATCAAGCAATACTTCTTTTCTTAGTAACTCCACATTACCATGCTCTACGTATTCGTCTGGAATAGCAAGTGTCAATACCTCTGCCGAAATATGCCTTCTGGAAACATATTCAGCTACACGTTCTCCAAAGCCACCAATCTGTACATTTTCTTCTAATGTTACATATAAACAATGATCATTCGCCAACTGCTGTAACAATTCTTCATCAATTGGTTTTACAAAACGCGCATTCACTAAACTACAGCTATATCCTGTTTCCTTTAATTGCTTTCTCACCTGACTTGCAGTTTCAAGCATATGCCCTACTGCCAAAATAACAATTTCTTCTTCCTCATAGAGGATTTCACTTTTTCCGTATACAATCGGTGTTCGATATTCCTTATATCCTTCATATGCACTGCCTCTTGGATAACGTAAAGCTATGGGGCCATCAAATTCTAATGAAAATCGCAACATATCAGCCAATTCCCAACGATTTTTAGGAGACAATACCGTCATATTCGGTATATTACCGAGGTATGACAAATCAAAGAGTCCTTGATGCGTCTCCCCATCACTTCCCACTAATCCAGCTCTGTCTATCGCAAATACAACTGAAAGATTCTGTAAGCAAACATCATGAATCATTTGATCATATCCACGTTGTAAAAATGAAGAATACACTGCAAATACCGGTTTCAACCCTGCGGCTGCCAATCCTGCTGCAAAAGTCACCCCATGTTCTTCCGCAATTCCAACATCAAAAAATCTTTTTGGAAACCGTTGTTTAAATGCATTTAGCCCTGTTCCATCTGCCATTGCCGCTGTAATTGCAACTATCTTTGGATTCTTTTCTCCTGCATCACATAACACTTTTCCAAATATGTCTGTATAACTATCCACACTTGTCTGTGTTAAAGATTCACCTGTTCGAATATTAAATGGACCCGTTCCGTGAAAACGGGAGGGTTCCTGCTCCGCAGGTGCATATCCTTTTCCTTTTTTTGTAATCACATGTACCAATACTGCGTTGTTTAATTTCTTTGCTTCTTTAAATATTTGATACATCTTTTTTGTATTATGCCCATCTACTGGTCCCAGATAAGTAATTCCCATATCTTCAAAAAACATTCCAGGTACAAAAAACTGCTTGATGCTGCTCTTGGTCTTACGAATACCGGAGACCATATGCTCCCCAAGGATAGGAATACAACGTAGCTTTTGTTCCACTTCTTTCTTTAATCCTTGATATGCATGGGCAGTTCGAAGACGACCAAGATACTTGGACATTCCTCCTACATTTTCAGAAATCGACATATTATTATCGTTCAATACAATAATAAAATTACTTTTTAAATGTGCAGCATTATTCAACGCTTCATATGCCATACCACCTGTTAATGATCCATCTCCGATCACAGAGATTACTGAATGCTTTTGTTCTAATATTTCTCTTGCTTCTACATACCCTAAACCTGCAGAGATTGAAGTAGAACTATGTCCTGTATCAAATGCATCGCACGCACTTTCTTTTCGTTTTGGGAACCCACTCATACCTCCATATTTACGCAGATCATTAAATCCTTCTTTTCTTCCTGTTAATAATTTATGAGTGTAAGATTGATGCCCAACGTCCCATATCATCTTATCATTTGGAAGATCAAAAGCCAGATGCATTGCCATCGTAAGTTCTACAACACCTAGATTAGAAGCCAAATGTCCACCTGTTTTGCTTATTTTATCTATTAAAAATTTGCGAATTTCATCTGCTAATAACATTAACTCCGAATCATTCAAACTTTTAATATCATTTTCTTTTTGCATACGTTCTAGAATCATATGAGTTCCCCCTTATATCTTATTTTTCTCTGCAAATCAATACCTGAATCAATTGTTGCAAATATGGATTTTCATATGGAAGATTATGAAGTAGCTTAATTGCTTCTTCTGAAATCTGTTGAACTGTTGTCTTAGATTTCTCAAGTCCATCCAGTGTAACAAACGTTGTCTTCTGATTCTTTTGATCACTATGAATTGGCTTTCCAAGTACTTCTTCTGTACTAATCTCATCTAAAATATCATCTTGTATCTGAAATGCAATTCCAATATTTGTTGCTATTCTCTCAATAGTCGATATGTCTTCTTCTGACGCTCCTGCTAAAATCGCCCCTATCATCATCGCGCTTTCTATTAAAGCACTAGTTTTCAATTGATAAATATAAGTCAAAGTCTCTTTTGAAATCTCATGACCCGCCGATTCAATATCTACTACTTGTCCACCAATCATGCCATATATTCCGGCTTTTTTCCCTAAGATACTTAAAGATTCTCCAATACGAAGACTTTGTGATGGTTCCATCTCAAATGCCTTCGTTGCAACTTCAAATGCATAATTTAATAATGCATCTCCTGTAAGAATACCAAGTGCCTCACCATATACAACATGAGTGGTTTTTCTTCCACGTCGATACTCATCATTATCCATAGCCGGTAAATCATCATGCACTAAAGAATATGTGTGAATCATCTCAATTGCAGCCATAAATGGTTCAATGATATTCGAACTACCACCAAATAACGTATACGTCTCTTGCATCAACATAGGGCGTAAGCGCTTTCCACCAGCCATCAAACTATAGTCCATCGCCTCCATAATATGTCGTTGCTCATGGACTGCAGTTGGAAGATAACTACGTAATAATTGTTCGATTTTTTCAACTTTTTTTTCTCTGCATTCATTAAAATTCATGTTGTTCTCCATCTTCATCTAATATAATCATCTTCTTCTCTACCATATCAATCTTCTGATTGCATACTTGTAATAGATCCATTCCTTTATGATATAGTTGAAAAGATGTCTCTAGCGATACTTCATCTGATTCTAGCCCTGTAATCACTTCTTCAAGTTGTGAAAACAATGTTTCCAGTGGAATCTCATTTGTGGTTTGCTCTTCTATTGCCTTAGTTTCCTTTGCCATGATATTCCTCCTTGATTATATCTGTTACTTGTGCAATGACTGTTCCATCTGTTACAAAAATGTTGATAATATCCGCTTTTTCTACCTGCGCTACACTTTTCATCACCAGTTTTGTATCTTGCTTTTGTACATAAGAAAATCCTTGTTGTAATTTTGAAATTGGGGATAATCCATTCATTCGTTCCATATAGATTGCAAATCTATGTTTGACTTTTTTTATTTGTTGATTCATTAATATCTGTAATTGTTGTTCCATATCTACTGCCAATTGTTGTTGCTCTCTCAGCTTGTTTTTAGGGTGGAGATAACCCAATTGCAACTTATATTGTTCCACTCTGCTGCGATTGCGCTGCGTTTGTTGCAATAGTTTATGTTGTAGTTTTCTTTTATAATCATGCAACTGATTTTCTAACAATGAATATTCATAAGTTGCTAATTCTGCTGCTGCTGAAGGAGTAGGCGCACGTAAATCTGCTACATAATCTGCAATGGTTGTATCCGTTTCATGTCCAACTGCTGATATAATTGGTATCTTACATTCAAAAATCGCCCTTGCAACCGGCTCTTCATTGAATGCCCACAAATCCTCCATGGATCCGCCTCCACGTCCTACAATAATAACATCCATTCCTTGATCTTCTAATGTATGAATGCCTTTCACGATACTAGCCACCGCACCTTCTCCTTGTACAAGTGCCGGATAAAGTATCAATTGCACATACGGATTTCTACGTGTGGCAATATTCATAATATCTCGAATTGCCGCTCCGGTAGGTGCTGTTACAATTCCAATCCTATGTGCAAAATTAGGAATTTCCTTTTTATATTCGGATGCAAACATTCCCATATCTTCAAGTTCCTGTTTTAATGCCTGAAACTTCTCATATAGAATTCCAGCACCATCTAATAGGATTTCTTTGGCATATAATTGATACTTTCCATCTCGTTCATAGGTTGTAACACTTCCTAGCACGATTACCTGTTGCCCTTCTCGCATCTGAAAAGAAAGCCCACTTCTTTGCCCTGCAAACATAATGCAGGCAATGGTACCGGATTCATCCTTTAACGAAAAATAGATATGATTGGAGGTGTGGTATTTACAATTAGAAACTTCACCTTTTACATAAATACGATTCAGCATGAAATCTTGTGTAAACATATTTTTAATATATCCATTGACCTGTTTTACAGTATATACATTCTTCATTCTGACTCCTAATTGATTAGTTTTGCCAATACACCATTTACAAAAGAAGGGCCATCATCACTACTGTACTTTTTACTCAATTCAACAGCTTCATTAATAGCGACACCTATTGGTATCGTATCGTCCCAGCGCATCTCATAGACACCCAGTCTTAGAATTGTTAAATCCACTTTATTCATACGTCCAGTTGTCCAGCCAGTTGTATATTCATTCAATAGTCCATCTATTTCTTCTAATCTTTCCATAACTGCCATATACTTCTCCTGAATATACATCATATCTTCTTCTTTAATTTCTTCTTCATTCTCTTCTTTTTTATTTCTCAAATAGTCAAGATACAAAGACATCTGTTCCGGCATATCGTCTTTGATATTAAATTCTATACGAAATAGCATTTTAAAAATATGTTCTCTAAGTTCTGATCTTCCCATGTTAACTCCTCTCGGTATTCACTTTTATATATAATAAAAGAGATGTCTATACGACATCCCTTATTATACTACATTTGATTCAAATTTGGCAATGAAAATAACCTTATTCTTCTGTTGGCATATCCACTCCGGCTACTCGAATATTTACATCTGCCACAGTAAGACCTGTCATGTTCTCGATTGCAGTCTTCACTTTTTCCTGTACTTTAGATGTAATGTCCATAATGCTATATCCATATTTGAGGTTCAATGCTAATGCAACTGTGACAACCCCTTCTAGGACATCAACCTTTACACCTTTAGACAAACTCTTCATTCCAAGCTTACTAACTAATTCCCTCGTTGCATTTCCGGCCATAGATGCGACACCATCTACTTCCATTGCTGCAAGTCCTGCTATAATTGCAACTACTTCGTCCGCAATCTGTACTTCACCCAACTCTTCTGCTTGTATTGTATAGTTGTCTTTCACTTCTTTTCCCATATTCACAAACCTCCTATTTGGTCTAATATCTCTTGTCATTATAACAAATATACATGGATTTGCAAATAGAAACTTTGAGAATGCCCAAATAGAAACTTTAAGAACGTCCGAATTCTGACAGTTCCAATCCCTCATTTCGTTCTACTGTCATACGTATACTCCAACTATTTACAAATAGCAATAAAGGATTTCCCTTCAAATCCTTTATTTTTCTCATGTCCGATGTACCAACAATCTTATCTAGATTGACATCTTCGTTTTCAATCCATCGAATATGTGCGTACGGAAGCGTATCCATCCGAATCTCTACATTATATTCATTTTCCAAACGGTACTTTAAAACTTCAAATTGAAGCACTCCAACTACACCAACTATAATCTCTTCCATTCCGGTATTATATTCTTGGAATATCTGAATGGCTCCTTCTTGTGCAATTTGATTA
Organism: Lachnospiraceae bacterium; assembly: GCA_036656795.1. GTDB lineage: Bacteria > Bacillota > Clostridia > Lachnospirales > Lachnospiraceae > CAUPWF01. The sequence continues at coordinate 92,814 of JAVXHR010000002.1, forward strand.
ATTCCTTTAATAAATTGTTTCCGTTTCATGGTATCCACTTGACGTACTCTTGCAAAATGTTCGGGTGCAAATGTAGGAATTCCCTCATATTCAAATCGATCATTGGCTGTGGTAAGTGTATCTCCTATTGAAAAAATACCTGGATCAAAGACTCCGATAATATCCCCACCATAAGCTTCTTCTATCATCTTACGTTCACTTGCCATGATTTGTTGGGGTTGTGATAACCGCACTTTTTTATTCCCCTGGATATGATAGACCTCCATACCCGCTTCAAACTTTCCGGAACAAATTCTCATAAATGCAATTCGATCACGATGGGCTTTATTCATATTGGCTTGAATCTTAAACACAAAAGCTGAAAACTCATTTTCAATCATAGGGTCCACTTCCCCTTTGTCAGAATTCCTTGGAAGTGGTGACGATGTCATATTCAGAAAATGTTGTAAAAAAGTTTCGACACCAAAATTAGTCAACGCAGAACCGAAAAATACAGGAGATAGATTTCCTTGGCTAACCAATTCTTGATCAAATTCGGCGCTTGCACCATCTAATAATTCGATTTCATTCTCCAATTGTTCCCGTACATCTTCTGAAATCAATTGTGTCACCATCGGGTCTTGCAATGAAACTTTGCTTACTTCTCCGGTCATCGTTCCTTTCTGAGTATCAGAAAAAAGTTCTATTTCACAATTTGCTCTATCGTATACACCTTTAAATGCCTTTCCTGAACCTATGGGCCAATTGACTGGACAGGTTGCAATTCCCAGTTCTTTTTCAATATCATCTAGTAATTCAAATGTATCCCTTGCTTCACGATCCATCTTATTAATAAATGTGAAGATTGGAATATGACGCATCACACATACTTTGAACAATTTTCTTGTCTGCGCCTCTACCCCCTTTGACGCATCAATAACCATTACTGCTGAGTCTGCCGCCATTAATGTGCGATAGGTATCCTCAGAAAAATCTTGATGTCCGGGTGTATCTAAGATATTAATGCAGTATCCTTCATAATTAAACTGCAATACAGAAGAGGTAACCGAGATTCCTCTTTCCTTTTCAATTTCCATCCAATCAGAGACTGCATGTTTTGCTGTTGCTTTTCCTTTAACCGAACCTGCTTGATTAATTGCACCACCATATAATAAAAACTTTTCCGTTAATGTTGTCTTTCCCGCATCGGGATGAGATATAATAGCAAATGTGCGTCGTTTCTTTATTTCATCAGTAATCTTTGACATATAATTCTCCTACCTAATATTATTCCGGATAAGTTTATACACATTACTAACTTATCTATGATTCTTAGATAGTCTAACACAATTTTACCAAACTTCGCAATTATTTTCTTAACGAATTGGAGTAATTACAATATTTTCCGGAGCTATTTCTGTTTTCCTATGTACGACATCTTCTATCTGTGCCCGGTTTGCATCTGTAAGTTCATCATTTTTTACAACCACATCTGCCGAATCAGCAGTAAGACTTACCACCACCTCTTGAAAACCTTTGGAAGATAATAATGTCTCCACTGCTACTTCCTTCTCTGCTAAATCTGTAATTCCTATCATCTGCTTAATGGCTTCTTCTTTTTTATCTTCACTAATATTTTTATTATCTACAATCTTCATTAATGTCTCTTTATTTTTTGCTCGAACTTGCTCTCTTGTAACTTTTGCTTCTGCAACAACGCCACTGGCTTGCGCATTGGTAAGTACTGCTTCACCGGGAGTTCCCTCAACTGTTCCCTCTGTTGTATCACCATCTTGACTTTTGATATCTCCTGCTGTTTGAGCAATATCTTCATCTGATATATCCAACAATTCCTTATTCACAAGATCACTATTTGCTGTCTTTGTATCCTTATCGCCAAATAGTTTACCCGAATAGTTGAGATATCCCGCAACCGCTATCATTACTGCAAGCGATGCTATTATCATTTGATTTTTTTTAAATAATCGTTTCATATCTAATCCTCCTATGATTGTTTATTTTTTTTCATTATTTTAATCTTATGTGTGTCTACATCAAATAATGCTTGAACCGCTTCCGTTATCTCTTGAATAACAATTGGGTTATCTCCTCCATCTGCGACAACTAATACGCCCTCTATTTCCGGGCTGATTTCTTTACTGATATATGGTGTCTGGCTATTTTGTTCTGTGCTATCATATACTGTTGTCTCTCTGGTGGATTCTTTACTTTCTTCTCTGTCTTTTTCTATGATTTTTTCTGTAGAAGACTTTAATGTTATCATCACTTGTAATGTTCCTACTCCTTGAACTTCTCCTAATCGTTTTGCTAATCGTTTTTCCAACGACAAAAGATAAGTTTCATTTGAATTAGATTGTGATAGCTCTGAATCTTTTATTTCTTCCACGTGATGATTTGGTTTCGATTGTGGCAAAGCAATCACAACTAAAAGAATCCCACATAACAATACAAGCAATAATTGTTTCTTTTTTTTCCATAGATTATTCATGGACTACCTCAACCTCCTCTAGATATTGTGTAGCTTCTTCTATTTCTCTTATTTCTTGAAGATAAGTGGCATTTTTATATATATTTTTAAAATTCTGCTCCAATCCAAATATTTTTAAAATAGGAGTTACTAATAATACAACCAATAATAAGCCTGTAAAAAATCTCACATATCGTTTATAAGTAGACTGTGGAATTAATTGTATGATTGCAGTTGTAATAATCATATAAAATGCAAGATTTTGGATCCATTCATAGATATAATCAAACATTCCATTCCTCCTCTACGTTGTCGTCGCTGTGACAACAGCAATCGTAATCAAAAACAGGACGCCCACTGTAAAGATTACGCGCATCAGAAGTTGACACCCTTCTCCAATACTACTGATGCAGCCAACAATTCTATTGTCTGATATAGGTTGTACCACCGCTGCTATTAATTTATACATTAATGTCATCATTCCAATCTGAATCAAAGGTATCACACAGATTCCCACACAGATAATTGCTCCTGTCACTCCTATCCCATTCTTTACTAGTACTGTTGTTCCAAGTACCACCTCTGTTACACCTCCAATAGCATCCCCCACACCTGGAATTGCCTCTGCGCCACGTGTAATGGCGCTTCTTTTGATGGAATCTATGACTGGGCTAATCAGTCCTTGTATGACATTAAGTCCCACAACACAGGCAAGCAATGTCTTTAATGTCCATGTACAAATTATATGAATTAATTCTGCTAATTTAGACAAATATTCTTCTTGAGTAAGATGATTCAAGACTTTTACCATCAGATACACATGAATAAATGGTAATAAAAAATTAAGAATAAGTATTTCTATTAAATAGATTAAAAACAACACCATATTATAGAACACAATAGACGTAGTGCTTCCCGCGGCAATTGCCACAGCCAAAAAATATGCAGGTCCAAGTGCTCGCATAAAATCGCTCAGATAAGTAATACGTTCTGTAACACTTACAATCAAAACTCGAAATGAATCCAAACATAACGTAATCATCAATAGATAAAGAATATAAAAACTAATTTCTGAAACTTGTTGATTATGAAAGACTTTAGAGAAATTAGTAAATACAGCCGCAACAATTGCAATAAGAAGGATATGTACCATATTACTTTTATTATAGCGAAATTCATACGAAAGTTGATCGGATACCAATTGTTGTATCAGTTGAAAAGAACAAGCCATATCACCTTTTAAAATTGCCTGTACCGTTTCTCCAAATTTTAGTTTTTCTTCTGGAAATATTCCTTTTAATGTTTGATCTATTCTCTGAAAATCCATCTGATTCATTAATTTTTCTTCTAATTCTTCTTGACTAATCTCTTTCTCTTTTGATATCTCTGATGCATAAACAGATAACTGCATAAGAAAGAGCATACCTATCAATAATAGAAAGAACAACATTGCACTTTGTTTTTTCATGTTTGTCCTCATTTTCCATATTAAGATAAAAAACTTTTAATAGTCTGTAAAAGCGCTAATAATATGGGCATACTAAGTGCTAGAATTGCTAATTTACTGAATACCTCAACCTGCACCGCAATAGATTGATACCCTGCATCTTTGCAGATTCCCGAAGAAAATTCTGCAACATATGTAATTCCCAACATCTTAATCATCGTTCCCATATATTCATTGTCAAGGCTAATATAACTGCATATATCTCGAAGTGCATCTACGATTATCCCCAGCCGGTCTAAAATACTAAAAAAAATAAGGATACTAATTCCCACTGTAAGATAAATCCCATATTCCGGTCTTCCGTCTTTAAATTGAATCGCAATCAGTGTGCCAATCACTCCTATAATTGCTACTTGAATCATACTCATATAACTTCGCTCCCTATAATGAAAATAAACGCTTAATGGATTCAAATAATTCATAGATATATGGAATAATCCAAAATAAAACAAGTAATAACCCAGCAAGACTTGTTAAAAAAGCTTGTTCCTCACGTTCACTATGTTTTAAGACTTGGCTTAGTATTGAAACTAAGATTCCCACAGCCGCAATTTTAAATATTAGATTTACACTCATCTATCCTCCGATCTATATCAAGACAACAGCGATAAATATACCGCTCATTATTCCCAAGCATCTACATAGTCTTTTTTTTGTTGTCAATCCTTCTCTTGTATGTTCAATTTCATGTTCTAATTGTTGAATATATAAATCAATGGTTGCTAATTGCATTTTTTCATCTAAATATCCCATGTTTTGCCCTAATTTTTTTAGTTGTTCCAGATCTGTCAATTGCAATTTTGTATCTATAAGATGGGTTTCAATGGAAGATTCCCATAACTGTAGAAATGATGCCCCCATTCTCCATTCCAATCCATCAGCTAACTCTTTTAGCCATGTAGAATAAGGCTCTCTCAGACGTATTCCAATATGTCGAAAAGCTTCCTGTAATGGGACTTTTGTATATTGTATCTCTCCACGCAACATCTGTATAATTTGTTTCAGATATTGTAATGCATCCATATGTTTTTGATAATCTCGACTTAGCAATTGTCCATATCCTGTTGTAGCAGCTACAATCATAATGCAGCCTATTATCTTTACATACATGGAACGCCCCTTTCATCATAGATTCCTTGAATATGTCCAATATGCCCTTGATTGTCTAGTACAATATAACGTTCAAATCTTTGTTCCTTTATCATTCGATCAAAGAACGGCTTTCGTCTAATATCTACCATTGACATTCCGTGTGCACTTGCCAGCATCTTGCACCCACAGTGAATGGCATATTCGATAGCATGTACATCTTCAAATGCACCGATTTCATCTACCGCAATTACCTGTGGTGCCATAGAACGAATCAGCATAATCATTCCCTCTGCTTTTGGACAGCAATCTAAGACATCTGTACGCATTCCAAGCTCATTTTGAGATACCCCCATATAACAACCACCAATCTCGGAGCGTTCATCTACTACACCCACTGTACACCCCTTAACCCACTTGTTTCCATCTGAAATCTGTCGAACCATATCCCGTAATAATGTGGTCTTTCCACATCGTGGTGGCGAGATAATCAAGGTATGATAAATCTGCTTATTATACGTGATCAGTGGAAAAACAGAATCGGCACACCCCAACACTTCATGGGCCACCCTTATATTTATAGATGAAATATATTGTAAATTCTTTATTTTATCGCCCTCCATAATAATCTTTCCAGCAATTCCTATTCGGTGTCCTCCTTCAATCGTAAGGTATCCACGTTTCATCTCATGTTCGTAAGCATATAATGAATAATGACTGATATATTCCATTGTCTCTCGTATCTCTTCTCCTTTAATAATATAAGGTTTTTGCTTTATACCGAAATTTATATGTTCTTCTCCATGCTGTATTAATACCAATGGTTTTCCACTTCGTAACCTTAACTCTTCAACTTCTTCAAATTCAATGTTGCTTTGTTCTAGCACCCGTTGAATAGAGCTTGCCAGCACCTGTAATATTTGATTTTTTTTAATTTTCTCCATGTTGTCCACCTCTTTAGATAATATATGAATAAATTAATGATTTAGTACAAGAAATTAAGAGATAACATTTGATACTATGCAAATAATCTACGACAAAACAAAATACCCGATCGACTTATCGTCAATCGGGCATTTTTCAATTCAGTATATACGTCCTATTTCACATCATCTATCTGGGTGGCTGGGAATATATTAGACGTAGAAACAGTTGCATTCATATCCATGGTAACTGTAACCTTATTACCAACTAAAATCCCATTTGCACAATTCACAGTAACACCATCAAGTGAAAATGCAATACTAGCTCCATCATCTGTTTTTATAGATACTGTATTCATTGTCGCATTCTCAATTGTTCCAGTAATCGTTGGTGTACTATTTGCATTAGAATCTTCAACAGCAACTACAATTGCTCCTGAAGTATCTGTTCCATTAATTGTTCCCGTGTATGTAATATTCACTTCGTTTCCTCGTTGGATTCCATTTTTATAATTATGCTGTGCAGAACCCACATCAAAACTTACTGCATTACTGTCAATAAGTACCGTCATCGTACTCATTGCAACATTCTCCACAATTCCGGACACTTTATTCTTTGTAACTTCCGGTTGTGTTGGTGGATCTTGATTGGTTGGTGTTCCACCGGCCGGTTGACTCTTTCCCGGTTCTCCCGTCTGTGGTGTCCCCGGAGTTTTACCCTTTGTAGTTGCCGGTGCTACTGGTGTCGTTGGTGCCGTTGTTGTCAGATAATCACCATATACATATGCATCCGAGCCTTTATAATTCACACGAGACCATCCATTCTCACAGACACCATTTCTTTGAATTGAACTTCCCTGAGCAAGAGACCCTACGATCTTAGAATGCGTTGTATACGATTCCCGAATATGCACTCCTGCTGTTGCATATACCGTTTCATCGACATCCTTAATCTTCATCTTCTTTTGTTCTTTTTGAATTACATTTGCATCATCATCTGTAATTTTTATCACTTTAATTCCAGTTGCATCTGTACCTTGCAATTCCCCTACGTAAGTAATAGTAACCCAATTACCTTCCAAAACACCATTCTTATACACTTGTTCTGCGCCAATAGTTGTAAATGTATATTCTTTCCCATCATTTGTTTTAATCTGAATAGTCCCTGTAGTTACTGCTACTACCGTTCCAACAATGGTAGCTTCTTTTGTACTTGTAGGCTTTCCATCATCAATGACTTTTTCAACTTTTACATTGCTTGTATCCGTTCCATTAATCTCACCGTCATATACAACAACAATTTCATCTCCTGCCAACATATTCTTGCATTCTATCTTTGCTTCTTTAACTTCAAAAGAAAATTCCTGATGATCTGTTTCATCTGATTTCATCTTAATTATTCCACCCGAAAAAGATTCTAGGATACCTGACATAGTACCTGTATCATTCTTCTTTGTGGTTGTCTTCTTTTGTTCCGATTTTGTGCATGCCGTTAACGATACTAACAATAATGTAACTAAAAGCAATGCAACCGTTTTTCTCATCTTTCTCATAATGTTTCTCCTTATCTGTTATTCGAGATTTAAAACCGCAAAAGAATCTATTACTGTCGCTACTTCTTCCTCTTTTCCTTCACTTTGAATCATTGCATTTGCCGCATAATATTTTCCTACTTCTTGATCTTGAATTCCTGATAATGCGGTAAAAGTATATGGATTCTTCTCTCCCTTTTCATATTTACAATAGATTTGAAACGTTTCAACACCAGTCTCTGAATCCTTTAATATATTATATTTGGTAATTTCTTTTGCCGGAGCATCTTTTAGTTTTGTTGCATTATATTCTTCCGCTGTTGCAGGGAATACTTCTAAGCTTCCTTTGACATCTTCTCCACTTAAAGAGACAATTTCTATTATGTCTTTTTTATCTGATGTGAAACTAACTAAATCCGAAGTACTTTCTTTATCTAAAGTCCAACCTTCTGGAAGGCAAATTGAATAACTTCCATCTGCGGCTTTAAATGTTCCATCTTCCGATAACGTTCCAACTTCAGATTTTTCAGTGCTTTCTTTCTTCTTTTCTTTTGTTTTGTCTACCGGTTTTGTGGCACATGCAGTAAGTCCCATTATCAACCCTGTAATTAATACCAAACTTAGTACTTTCTTTTTCATTGTTTTTCTCCCTATTTTAATATTTAATATAGTTGCTTCTACAATCTATATATATTCTACCAAAACTTAGTTGTCATGAACATGCTTGGTACAAATGGCGTATTTATAGGTCATGTATGGATACATACATGACCTACCCCTGTATACACAACGTCTTTAGCGCAATGCAATATACGTTTTAAATATTTTATTATCCATCTTCATTTCAATGATACCATTATATTTTTCCACAATATCTCGTACCGAAGAGATTCCGATACCACCATTTTTCTTTCGCGATACCATTGTATTATTCTTTTGATTTAAGATACCATCGTAGCTATTTTCACAGATAATTGCAATTAAATCATTCTCATTGTTTCGTACTTTCAATGTAATATATTTTGTTCCTATATCCATTCTTTCACATGCTTCTATTGCATTTTCAAGTAAATTTCCAAACAAAATGGTAAGATCTGGAACAGACACCTGACATTGATTAAACATAACAGTACTAATCGATAACTCAATCCCACTCTCTGAAGCCTTTCTTTTATAATATTGAAACAGCATATCAAGTGCTGTTATATCACAAATCTTAGGTGTGTCTGTTAAAACATACTTTTTTTTGTACTCCGCTAAGTATTCGCTAAGTCCCTCAAGATCTTTATGCTCTACATATCCTAACACTGTTACAATATGGTGTCTCCAATCATGTCGCATACGTTCTTCGGAATAAATCTTTGCCTGTAATGTTTCATACTGTTCTTCCCATAAAAGTAATTTTGCATTAGCCTCATATAGTTTTGCATGTTCAATTGCAATATCATGACTATGGATAATCGCTTTTATAGCTGCAACATAAGAGAGATATGCACATATATTAATCACAACCAAAGGAAGTAACATTTCTTTTTGTGTAGAAACTACGGTGTCACAATTCATGTCAATTAACATATAGATTGCAAAAAAGAATCCTGCTGGAAGACAACAAAACAATTGCATCTGCCAAGTCACAACGTCTACATCAATTATTTTCTTATATAATTTTATAAGAAGATAATAGATTGCAGGAAATAAGATTATACAATATACGGATGATAGTAGGATGAAATCTCCATTCTCGTAAGACATATGCCTTGGGAGTATCTCAAAATCAAGAGTTGCCTTTGCTAATACAATTGTCGTAAATTGAAGATTTAAAAAAATAAATATCAAAAATAATAGTAACATTATATTCTTACGAATTAAAATAGTTGCAACGATAATGGATACCAACATAATTAGAAAAATTCCATATGTAGAGAAGCAACGATACCTTGATATCTCTGTGAGCGTTAATGCTAAAATCACAGAAACTACAATAGTATAAATTCCCGCAATTACCCAGAATATTTTTTTGGAAACCTGAAGTTTATATTCAAACACTTTAAAAATCAAGAAACTAACAATACACATAAAAAAAATAAATTGTCCGATATGCCACCATATGTTTGGATTATACATCTTATTTTTTCTCCATTTCATCAAATATAAAGTGCAGATATTGCTCATTTACCTGTGCAATGTTTCTTCGACTTATGGGAAGTTGCTCCCCATCGCCCATCAAAATTGTATTATGATGGAGTTTGTAGATATTATTCATATTCACAATAACTCCCCTATCGCATCTGACAAAACATGAATATGGTGATAACAGTGTTTCCATTTCTGTAAACGTCATACGTGTTGTATGCATTTCTTTCTTTGTATGAATATATACATAATTTGCATGATTCTCCACATAAAAAATATCACTTATCTTAAGTTTAAACCATTGTCTTCCGTCTTTAATGTGTATACATGGAATTTTTTCATTCAGAAGCTCGGAAATATCTTCCATAACACTTTCAATATTTTCATAAGTATATGGTTTTACAATATAGTCATAAGCTTTCACCATGTATCCTTCTAATGCAAAGCTACTTGTAGTAGTGCAAAACACAATCACACTATTATAATCTCTTTTTCGCAAGTTTTTTGCAATCTCCATCCCATTTTCTTTTCCCATATAAATATCTAAAAATACTACATCCAATTCTGTCAACTCTTCATCTTCCAAAAAATTTTCTCCTACCGAATAGGTTACAACATTTATAGGGAATTCTTTTTTACACAAATATTTTTTAATGTAAGATTCTAAACAACTTCTATCTCTTTTATCGTCCTCCACTATAGCTATTCTCATTGGTAACGGTTCCTTTCATTTTAAATATATTGATATTATCATACTGTATGATTTCAAAAAATGCAATATTAAGAAATGCAAGAAACAGAAAATCATCTGTTAGTACATTATGACGATAACATCTAAAGATTTATAAGGCACAAAAAGGACTGTCCTACTTGACTCACGTCACATAAGATAGTCCTTTTCAGATTATAAGTCTAAGAAATTTTCATAGGTTTCGCAAAGTTTCTTTGCATCTTCTTCGTGTTCCATCTCACAGAATATACGCAATAATGGTTCGGTACCGGAGAATCTTGCAATAATCCACCCACCATTCTTCAGGTACACTTTGCAACCATCTAGATAGGATACCTCTGCAATCTCATATTCCATCTCCGGTAATAATTTATCAACCATCAAAGTCTGATATATCTGTTCTTTTCGCTCTTGACTAAATTTGTAATCCCGTTCTTCCATGAAGATTTCGCCAAATTCATTCCGAATATCTTTCATTAATTCCGAGAGTTTTTTTCCTGTTACTGCAATCATTTCCACCAATAATGCTGCCGCATAGATTCCATCTTTTCCATTAATATGGCCTCGCACTGTCAAGCCTCCAGAGGATTCTCCTCCAATAATTGCATGCATTTCCTGCATCTTAGCAGAGATATACTTGAATCCAACCGGTACTTCATAACATTTCTCTCCATACGCTTTTGCCACTCGGTCTAACGTATGTGTAGTCGCAATGTTGCGGACAGCAGCACCTTTCCAACCTTTATACTTTAATAGATAATAATAAAGTAAAACCAAGATATCGTTAGGATGTAAAAAATTACCCAAATCATCCACAACTCCAATTCTGTCTGCATCTCCATCTGTTGCAACTCCAATATCGCAATGTTTGTCTATCACATAATTTTGCAGACTTCGAAGTGTCACTGCCGATGGCGCCGGAAGTTTTCCACCAAATAATGTATCATGACGTTCATGTATCACGTCCATATCACATCTTGCAATAGAAAGTATTGTCTTCAACGCTGTTTGACTCACTCCGTACATAGGATCCAATACCACATGCAATTGCTTCTCTCTGATAATTTCCATATCAATTCCAGCAATAATATTATCCAGATATTCATTCATCGGATTAAATTCTACAACAAGACCTTTTTCCACTGCCAATTGATAATCCATAGTTTCTACAATTGTACCACTTCCACACATCTCTTCTACTTCTGCAATATAACGTTCAATATCAGCCGTCTGTATCTCGTCAGCATCTCTTCCTCCGGAAGTAAATATCTTAACCCCATTATAGATAGCCGGATTATGACTTGCTGTTACCATCATTCCATAAGGTAATTCATGCTTCATTACATAAAACATTACCAAAGGTGTTGGTGACGAGCGATCAATAAAATATACTTTGATTCCCTCTTTTGCAAATACTTCACAGATCCAAAACACTGCTTCTTTTGCAAGAAATCTTCGGTCATACCCTATAACCATTCCCTTTTCTTCTACCCCTTCATTCTGCATTTTAAGAACAAGTGCTTTTGCAAGCTTTTGAATATTTACTTTTGTAAATTCATCACCTATAATTGCCCTCCATCCTCCGGTACCAAATTTAATCATTTTGAGTTCCTCCTTTACCCATCCACACTTCTATGGTATGTGTACTTCCTATTTGCTGTGGCTTAATTTGTTGTACTTTGACTCCATCGAGGTAATAAGTCTTTACACCCTTTGATAAATGTTGTGGATTCTTTACTAAGATTTCATACGTCGCACCTCGCCAGATTCGAGTTGCCGAAAAGCTATCCCAGTCCGTTGGAATGCATGGATCTATTACTAATTCTTCCATCTCAGGTCGGATACCCAGTATATACCTTGTAGCGGAAAAATATGCCCAACCACCAGTTCCGGTCATAAAAGGGTGTCTAGCACGCCCGTATCCGGTATGGTCTTTTCCTATAATAAATTGACAATAGGAATAAGGCTCTGCTTCTCGTGTCTCTATCATATCATTTTGATTATAAGGACACAATGCATTATAGTATTTCATCGCTTGATTTCCTCTTCCTAATTTACATTCTGCTGCCCATGCCCATGGATTCGGATGACTAAATACAGATCCATTTTCCTTAAGTCCCGGATATACTCTTGTTACAAATCCAATATCATCATCCGGTTTCGTATATGCCGGTGCATTTAACATAATACCATAAGGCGTATACAGATATTTATCTACTGCATTCATAGCTTTTATTCCATGTTCTTCATCTGCGGCACCTGATAATACTGCCCAGGTATTGGATTCCAAATGAATCTTTCCCTCGGTATCCTTTGAAGTTCCTATTTTTCTTCCATTTTTTGTTATTCCTCTAATGTACCATTCTTCATCCCACAACACGTCCCGGCACACGAATTGAATGGCTTGCAACACATCTGTATACTTTTTAATATCTTCTGGATTCTTTTTATAATGTGCAATTTCTAAGAAGTTTTCAATGGCCCAATAATGTAAAAATGAAACCATTGCACTTTCACCACCACCTAAGTTTAGGCAATCATTCCAATCTGCGCGCAACCCTTTGCAGACACCGTGTTCACCTATTTGTTCTGTTGAGAAATCCAGAATCTTTGTCATATGTTCGTAAACTGTTCCTTCTCCACCATCTGCATAAGTATATATCTGATCCAAAAAATCAAATTCCCCTGTCTCTTTTACATATTCTACAATCGCACTTACAAGCCATAAGGCATCATCTGAACAGGTGTCTTCTAATCCATGAATCACATCTTTGACATTAGGTACGGGAACGACTGTTGGAGATTTAAATGGTTTTACCTCATGTTCCGGATCAAACCATTCTGGTTGAAAGAGGTGTAATCCATACCCCTTAGATACTAATCCACGTAATAATTCTACAAGCCTTTGCTTACATTTTACCGGATTGGAATGTGGAATTGCCATAGCATCCTGGGCAGTATCCCGATATCCAAGTCCTGTGCGTCCCCCTACCTCAATAAAAGAAGCAAATCTAGAAAACATTACATTAATCTCCGCCTGATAAAGAGTCCATGTATTTAAAAGTGTATTCATTCCCTCATTTGGTGTTTGTACCTGAAACTTGCTAAATTTCTCTTCCCAATATTCTCGTAACTCCTGATAGACATTATCTACAGCCTTTGGGTGGTCATATTTTTCTCGTATTTTTTCCCCTGCTTCACGATCTCCTTCTCCCAACATAAAAATCAGACGAACCTCTTCTCCAGGTTGTAGGATAATTCTTTTTTGTAAAGCACCACAATGATTATTTCCTTTTTCAAAGCTCCCTTCACAGTGTCCTCTTTCCACTGCAATCGGATTATCTTCCGTATGATAAAGTCCGATGAATTTGTCGCGCAAGCAATCATAGCTATCGGGAATAAAATTAGATGTAAAATACTGATATCCGTATTCTTCATAGAATAAATCATGTTCAATCACTCCATCTAGGTAAGAAGATCCAGATGCATACATACTCATTTGAAAATTCAGATTGTCCATATTAATGTGATGAAATGAAAATTCACAATAAGAAAACACATCTAGTGTTCGTACTTTATCATCCTCATTTTTTAGCTTTATATCCCAAAGTTCTACTGCATCATCTATAGGAACAACTAATGTTTGTTCTGCTTTTATCTTTTTATAGTTACATTCATAGGTCGTATATGACATTCCATGACGACATTTATATTGTGCATCTTCAAAAGACTTTGCAACCGGTTGCCAAGAGATACTCCAATAATCTCCATCATTTGAATCTCTTAAGTATACATAATGACCGGGTCTATCCATAGGAATACTGTTTGCCCGAAAACGAGTCATTCTGTGATATTCCGGTGATTTATAAAATGCATACCCTCCTGCTGTATGGTTCACTACCACACAAAGATCCTTTACTCCCAGATAATTTGTCCATGAAGTTGGTAAATCCAGACGGTCAATTACATATTCCCGCTTGGAATTGTCAAAATGTCCATAGTTCATATCTGTTCCTCCATTTCTATTTGTATTGTTATCGCTTTTTGTATTACTTTTATTATAATCGTTTTTTTTTCTTATCCTATTGTTGCTTCTGTCATAAATTGCACCAATTTGTGCGAATAAAAAGAACCAAAACTGGTTCTTTTTATGTGTCTCTTATAAAATAGTATTGCGATACTCATTTGCAGACGTACCACTCATCTTTTTAAATACCCTTGAAAAATGTGCCATATCTAAAAATCCGACTTGTTCTGCAATATCTCCAATCCGAAGTGCCGGATTCTTTAATAATTCTTTTGCCTGTTCAATACGAATGTGATTTAAAACTTCGGAAAAATTGTGTCCTGTATGTTTGTTTAATAATTTACTCAGATGCCATTGACTGACATATACTTTCTCCGCCAACTCACATAATGTTATCTTTTGTTCATAATTTTCTTGCAAATACTGAAGTGCATTCTTAACAATAAAGCTACTCGCTGTATTATCATGAGTTTCTTCTGCTGGAGACGATACAATCTGTTTCTCCTTTAGATTCGAAGTCATAATTTCTACCGCTTCTTCAATCTCGTCCATATTAGATGGTTTCAGTAAAAACCGAGTAACTCCAAGACGAATCGCTTGTTGTGCATAATCAAAATCTCGAAATCCTGTTAGGATACTAATCTGCATATTGGGAAATTCAGATTTTAACCCGGCTACCATTGTTAGTCCATCCAGTCCCGGCATAGCAATATCTGAAAAGATAATATGAGGAGTTTCTTTTCGAATCACCTCTTGTCCTTCTACACCATCATTGGCAGTTGCTACTACTTCACAGTCCCATCGTTCCCATGGAATACTCCTTGACAGTCCCTCTACAATAATTGGTTCGTCATCTATAATTACGACTTTATACATCTCATCTCACCTCTGCATATTTGCGTTTAAGCAATTCTATCTGCATCTTATCCCTTGATTGCTCCGGCTGTCAAGCCTTTAATAATATTTTTCTGTAACAGCACATACACAACCAAAACAGGAACAACAATAATAGCCACTGAAGCGGCCATAAGGCCATAGTCCGTTCCATATTTAGAACTAATCTCTTGTAACAAAGAACATACCGGATATTTTGTCCGATCGCGAATCATAATCATCTGTACAAATAAATCGTTATAAGACCACAGAAAACTAAAGATACCAACTGTAGATAAAGACGCCTTACTAAGTGGTACAATTATCTTAATAAATACTTGAAATACATTGGCTCCTTCCATATATGCAGCTTCCTCTAATTCAATCGGAATTGCTTTTAAAAATCCAATCATAATAATAGTCGCAAAACTTAAATTGCCCGCAATTTGGGGAAGGATAACCGCAATTTCTTTATTTACAAGATCCCAAGTTACCATCATGCGAAATACCGGTATAATGGTTGAAAACACCGGAAACATCAAGCTTGCAATAATCAATCCATTTAGAAATTTCTTTCCTTTAAACCGATATCTTGTAATTGCAAATGCCAGCATGGTTGACAATGCCATAACACCAATTGTAACACTTCCTGATATAAGAATGCTTGTCTTATAAGCCCGTAATACATTTAGATTTGAAAATGCATTTTTATAATTTTCAAGTGTAAATGTTTTTGGAAGTGCAAAGGAACTTGACAATACCTCTGCCGATGGTTTAAATGAATTTAACAATACCCATATAAATGGAAATATCGTAGTAACTGCCCAGATAATGAGGAGGACATAGATTACAATCTTCCAAATACTTATTTTTTTCTTCTTCATCTTTGCTCCCTCCTTACGCTTCCTCTGTCTTTAACACATGACTGATTATCTGTGATACCACAATTCCCAATATAACAATTACAATAGCAAGTGTAGAACCATAATCAAAGTTATTCATACCAAAAGTTGTCTGATACATATAGGTTCCCATAAAATGAGTCAGCCCTTGTGGTGCTCCATTTGGCACCATAACCCATGGAAGATCAAATACTTTCAATGCCCCTGTCACAGCAAGGGTAATACAGGTACAGATAACCCCCTTCATCATAGGAATTGTAATATAAAATACTTGTTTAAACTTTCCACAGCCATCAATGGACGCTGCTTCATAGATATCATCAGATATATTGCTCAATCCTGTTAATAAAATTACAAAGTAAAATCCAACATAACTCCATAATGTAGGAATACATACCATCATAAATGCAAGTTTTGGCCCTAACCAATTAACTGGATCCATGCCCATTCCCTCTAACAATTGATTTAACATTCCACCATTAAAATTATAAAAAAGTTTAAACATTAGACCTACTGCAGTTGCTGATATAACAATTGGAAAGAAATATACCGTACGAAAGAACTGTTGTCCTCGTTTTGTCTGGCTTACTAAAATTGCAAGAACAAATGCGATTCCCACTTCAAAGACTACCGTTAAAAACATCATCTTAATGGAGTTCCATAATGCAATTCGAACGTTAGTATCTGTAAATATTTTTTTAAAATTATCTAATCCAATAAATTTCCATTCTTGTCCAGGCATCTTTACAATTGTTGTCATATCATAAAAACTATTTTTAATATTTTCAATAAATGGTACATACAAGAATAATAAGAGAAATAAAAGTCCGGGAATCAGGAATACAAACAATGGCCATTTTTTCTTATATAACATAGTTTACACCTCACAAACATACTGTTTTCACACGAAATTCTTTTAAAAAAGCAGAAAGGGGGAACCCCTTTCTGCCAAAATCTCTGCAAGCTACTTGGCTCTTTCTGCGTTCATCTGTAATGCTGCATTTAACAATTCTTCTGCAGATTGTTGTCCTGTAGATACTCCTACTGCACCGGCTATAATACTCTTATATGCCTCAGGATCAATTCTTGAATCTGTAGGTGACACGGTCTTTGTAGCAGATGTATTTAGTGTAAATGCACATTTTGCAAGTGGCGTCATATCTGCCATCTCTGTCATACCTTCCACTGCTGCTTTCCCGATTCCGCCACCAGCTTCCCAGTACTTTGTAACGCCATCTTTTGATGTGTGTGCCATAACAAATTTCACTGCTGCATCACGTTTATCTTTATCTTCCCAAGCTTTTTTAGTAATATAGAATCCGGAAGAAATTCCACCTATCATAACACCTGGTTCTGTTTTGGATCCTTCTATTCCTGGGAATCCTACAACAACAGTATTCTCTTGATCTTTATATCCTCCAACTTTCCAAGAACCATCTAATTGCATTGCTGCTTTCTTATCTTCAAATAATTGACCTACATATGCATCATCTACCGTATCAGTATCCTCTGGAAATGCACCCATATCACGTAATGTCTTTAATGCTTCTAATCCTTTTACCCAACCTGCAGGTGCCTTATCAGAAACAGAAGTATATTCGTCAGCTCCGGAAGCAGAAAGCATAAGATGCTCTACCCAGTAATGTGGCACATTATTCAAAGAACAGGCAATTGGAATAATGTCATTATCTTTAAATGTTTTAATTGCTGTTGAAAGGGATTCCCAATCCGTAGGAATAGCAACATTGTATTTATCAAATACATCTTTGTTACAATAAAGTCCTTCCCAATATCCTGTAGTTGGTACGGCACGTTCTACTTCATCGCTATTCTTTGTAAGACCAAGTGCTTCTTTGGTTGTATCTTTTGCATACTCTGGATATTCTTTTTGGATATCTGCAATCGTCATTAATTTATCTGTTGCAACAATTGCATTGGCTGTTGCATCTGTAAAAAACTGAATCACATCAGGTTCATTCCCTGCTGAAAAATCTGCCGCAACCTTAGCTTTCCATTCTTCGTCTGAAGCCTGTGAATCATCTTCAATAACCACCTTGTCATTATCTTTCATAAATTGTTCGTTAATAGACTGATAAATTGGTGCATTGGGGTCAGTTCCTCCAAACATAGAGACAGTCTTTAATGTAATTTTTCCATCTTTTGTCTTTTCACCTTCTGATTCACTTTTCCCACATGCACTTGCCATACTAGCTGTCATTGCCAAAATAAGTGAGAGTGCTAAAAATTTTTTAAACTTCATATTGCTCCTCCTTTTGAACTTGTGTTCTTCTAATTTCTTGATAATTCAATTATAAGTGCAATTCGCCCAAAAAGCATTAGACCCACTTGACATTATTTGTTCATTCTTGCCATGATGACAAAATATGGATATATATTTACCATATACATGTTAAGATTCATTCTTCTTTCCCATGTTTTTTAGTTCATTTTGCACTTTTTCTTTTTCAACGGCACGACTTTCTTCTGATACTTCCTGATAGGGCAGTGTAATTACCGAACAGGTCTTATCTCCTTCAAGTGGTGAAATTGTAAGACCATATTCTTCTCCATAGATAAGACGAATACGTTCATGTACATTCCGAATTCCAAGTGATGTGTGATGTCCAACCCCTTTTGTAATCTGAGATTGCTCCCCATGTAAAATGGATTGAATACGCTCTACGTCTTCCTCTGTCATTGGTTTTCCCGTATTGATTACTTCTAGATACACACATGTATCATCATGATAGATATGAATCTTTACTACACCCGACTTTACTTGTTCAATCCCATGCACGACTGCATTCTCAATAATAGGTTGAAGAATCAGTTGTGGCACTTGTAATTGCAAGATAGACTCATCAATTTCTTTTTGAATACTAAGTCGTTTTCCAAAACGCATGGAAATAATATAAAAATATGCATCTGCACACCGTAGCTCTTCTACTAGATTAATTAAACTTCTATGGTCTCGATTCATTCTGTAATCTAACACCGTTCCAAGTGCCTCAATCATCTTGCATACTGTAATATCTCCGGACATTCTCGCTTGCCAGTTCATCATTTCCAATGTATTATTTAAAAAATGCGGATTAATCTGGGCTTGTAATGCCATGATTTTCGCATCTTTTCTTGCAATTTTTTCATCATATGCGTAATCAAATAAGTATTTTACCCTTTTAGACATCTGATTAAATGCTCCCATTAGATATGTAAATTCTACGTTCGGCATGTCTTTATCAATAACCATACCAAACTGCCCCTCTTCCATATCCTTTGAGGCATGTGTTAATATTCCAATAGGCACTGTAATATGTCGTTTCACAAAATACAACATATATAGCAATACCGGTATCATAATCATCATGACAATTGCAATAATCTTATATAAATCATAGAGTTCTGCATATAATACACTTCTTTTTACTAAAAATGCCATACCAAGTGTATAATCATCGTATGATTTTTTTTCCATTAATCCATGATAGCTTTGTACATCAAATGTAAACAGTGTTTCTTCTTTAATTCCTTTATAAGTTTCTTTGATTGCCTCTTTACTTTTGTTAGAAGCTTTTGATTCTCCTATATTCATCCAATCTTTTGTATCGTTAACATGAAACAGAATCTGATTATTTAGACTATCTTCCATATCCTGAAATAAATAGGATTGATTAACTTCTACTACAAGTGTTCCAAACTTTTCATATTCAGTTGTAGTATATAAATTTCGAATCAAAAAGATATTCCCGTCCATCATAAGTACATATGCATCTGAAGAATTTGCTCTACGATAAGTTTGAATGGTCCGGTCCACCTCTTCCATATACTGATTAAAACTCATACCTTTTCTGGAAGTGTAGCAAAAAGGCTCTTGTTTCCCCTCTAGATAGAAAGCAGAAGTATCAAATCTTTTATCCAAATAAAATTTGCTCTTAAGATTGCGATCTATAATATGATAAGCTCCAGCTTCATTCAATGCTCCAACCTTATAGTCTTTCCATGTTTTTTCACATACCATCTCATAAGAAGTCTCCTTAGTTCTTGTAATTGCAGAATCCATTCGCATAGCAATGAATTCCATCTGTCCATGTAATTCATCTGCCAAAAGACCTTCCGTCTTGGCAATAATTCCTCTTCGATAAGAAATGGTCATAAATGTTACAATTGAAATCACCGGTATAATCCAGCATAATAACACTACACATAATAAGCGTTTATTCATAGATATTGGATTTTTATCTTTTCTCTTTTGCATCGCTCTCCCTCACACTACATGTGCTAAATGGGTGCTGCACATCTGTGCAACACCCATCTTGTTTTGAGTCTGTAAGTCTATCTTATGCTTCTACATCTTTCATGCTAAAGCTGATTCTGCCCATCTTATCTTTTCCTAAGCATACAACTTTCACTATATCTCCAATAGAAAGAACATCTTCTACATGATTAATTCTGTCCTTAGAAATCTTTGAGATATGAACCATACCTTCTTTACCTGGAGCAAACTCAATAAACGCACCAAATTCTTTGATACTGATAACTTTACCTTCAAATAATTGTCCTGCTTCAAAATCAGTCGTAATCAATTCAATAATTTTCTTTGCTTCTTCCATACTGTCTTTATCTACACCACATACAGATACTGCACCTTCGTCCGTAATATCAATCTTCACACCTGTCTGTTCAATAATCGCATTAATGGTCTTACCACGTTGTCCAACAACATCACCAATCTTAGCCGGATCTATATGCATCTGCATAATCTTCGGTGCATAGGTTCCAACTTCTGTTCTCGGAGTATCAATTGCTTTATTCATAACCTCATCTAAGATATATGTTCTTGCTTTTTTCGTGCAGGCAATCGCCTCTTCAATTACTGCTTTTGTCAAACCATGAATTTTAATATCCATCTGAATTGCTGTAATTCCTTTATGTGTACCGGCTACTTTAAAGTCCATATCTCCAAAGAAATCTTCCAATCCCTGAATATCAGTTAATACTAAGTAATCCTCATCTGTATCTCCAGTTACAAGACCTGCTGAGATACCGGCAACTGCTGCTCTAATTGGTACTCCTGCAGCCATCAATGACATACTGGATGCACAGATACTTGCCTGTGATGTAGAACCATTTGACTCAAATGTCTCTGATACAGTACGAATTGCATATGGAAAATCGCTTTCGCTTGGAAGTACTGGTACCAAAGCCTTTTCAGCTAATGCACCATGTCCAATTTCACGACGTCCCGGTCCTCTAGATGGTCGTGTTTCTCCTACGGAATAAGATGGGAAATTATAGTGATGCATATATCTTTTTGAAGTTTCCGCATCATCTAATCCATCTATACGTTGTGCTTCTGATAGTGGAGCAAGGGTTGTAATGGTACAGATCTGTGTCTGTCCACGCGTAAACATTGCAGAGCCATGTACTCTAGGGATAATATCGGTCTCTGCCGCTAATGGCCGAATCTGATCAATCGCTCTTCCGTCCGGACGTTTATGATCCTTTAAAATCATCTTGCGAACTGTTTTCTTTTGATATTGATACAACGCCTCTCCAAGAACTGCCAACCAATCTTCTTTGTCAGCAAATGCGGTTTCCAATTTTTCATGAATCACACGTATATTTTCTTCTCTTACTTGTTTCTCATCTGTGAAAACAGCAACCTCCATCTCTTCTGGTGTCACAATCTTCTTCATCTCTGTAAACAATTCTTCCGGAACAGCACAACTTGTATATGTATGTTTTGCTTTTCCACATTCTGCAACAATGGTGTCAATAAATTTAATAACTTCCTGATTCATTGCATGTGCTGCAAAGATTGCCTCTAACATCTTATCTTCTGGAACTTCATTAGCTCCTGCTTCAATCATAATAACTTTATCTTTAGTAGATGCAACTGTTAAAGCAAGATCTGAAATCGCTTTTTGTTCTGCTGTTGGATTAAAAACAAATTGGTTATCTACTAATCCAACTTGTGTCGTTGCTGTCGGACCATCAAATGGAATGTCTGAAATTGCTGTTGCAATTGCTGCACCCAACATCGCTGTAAGCTCCGGACTACAATCTTGATCTACCGACATAACTAAGTTCTCTAATGTAACATCATTACGGTAATCTTTAGGAAATAAAGGTCTCATAGGTCTATCAATAACACGGCATGTAAGAACCGCATTCTCTGATGCCTTTCCTTCTCTTTTATTGAATCCACCTGGAATCTTACCTACCGCATATAATTTTTCATTATATTCTACACTTAATGGAAAGAAATCAATTCCTTCTCTTGGTTTTTCAGATGCTGTTGCTGTAGATAATACTACTGTTTCTCCATAATGCATGAGTGCTGCACCATTTGCCTGCGCTGCTACTCTGCCGACATCTACACGTAATGTTCTTCCGGCTAATTCCATTTCGAATTTTTTAAACATGTTATTCTCCTCTTGTTCTACTTGTGCAGGAAACACCGAAACTACTGAAAAACATAGTTTGAACAACTGTCCTTTTCAGTGGTCTCGGTTCAGTCCTCCTGCCTTATAATGTGCTTCTATTTAAAAATAAAGGACCGTGTCTCCACCGTCCTTCACTTTTAAGTCTTGTATTATTTTCTAAGTCCTAAACGTTCAATTAAACTACGGTATCTAGTGATATCAGTTTTCTTTAAGTACGCAAGAAGACCTCTTCTTTGACCTACCATCTTAAGAAGACCTCTTCTCGAATGATGATCTTTAGGATTTGTTTTAAAATGTTCTGTTAATTCATTGATTCTTGCTGTTAACACTGCAACTTGTACTTCTGGAGAACCTGTATCTCCTTCTGTTCTTGCATATTCAGCCATAATACTTTGTTTCTTTTCTTTTGCGATCATGTGTAATTCCTCCTTTTTTTATTAAACCGCCGAACATCAAGTAATGGTTGGAGTATCCAATTACTGAACATTGGCTAAATTCATACTTGGTTATTGTAACATATGTTGTCTTCTGTGTAAACAATTAATTTCAAGGTCATTCATCTTCCTCTTCGCCATCATCGTTTACATCTGGTTCTAAGATAGCAAATGCAATATTGGTTGCATGGTCAGCCACACGTTCTAAGCCGGAGACTGTATCCGAGAATATCATACCTGCTTCTGGAGTACATTTGTTTTTTGTGAGTCGTTTCACATGAGAACGTTGTAATTTTTTCTCACGCTCATCAATAGCATCCTCAAGTTCTAATATTTCTTTCATATGTTCTTGATTCTTACGCGAAAACATATCCAATGAATATTCCAATATCTTAAGAACCATATCCATCATATCTACTAACTGTTTCTTTCCTTTTTCACTTAATTCAATTCGACCTTCAATTCTCGACCGAGCAGAATCCACAAAATTTTCTGCGTGATCTCCAATACGTTCAATATCATTTACCACATGAAACAATCCACCAATCATCTGCGCATCTGCTACTGGGAGTTCTAACTGATTGACTTTCACAAGATAATTAGTGATTTTATTATTTAAATAATCTATATTTTTTTCAGTTTTATAAACACTGGAAATTTTTTCTTCATCTAAATCACACAGTGCTTCCATACTTAAAGACAAGTTTGCGAATGCAAGGTTTCCCATGTGTTCAATCTCACGAATCGCATCAATTGTTGCGGTGGCCGGTGACAATATTGTTCCATCACCAATATACTGTAGCTCATATTCATCTTCCGAAGAAGGATCTGCTCCCGGAATAATATGATATGTTGCTTTTACAATATAATTTGTAAATGGAAATAAAATCAGTACTTCAAATACTTTCATAGAGGTATGTGCATTCGCAACTGCTCTGGCAATATCAGATCCTGAGATTCGATAGATAAAGTCTGAAATAGGTTCCAACGCAAACATCAGTATAATAAAGATTATAGTAGAACCCACAATATTAAATAATAAGTGAATCCACGCCGCTCTTTTCGCATCTTTTTTTCCACCTAAACTAGCCAAAAGTGCTGATACGCAAGAACCTATATTACAACCTAGAATCAAGAAAAAACAAATTGGTAATTCTAAAAGTCCCTGGGTTGCCATAAGTAGTACAATACCAACCGTTGCGGAAGAACTCTGTAAGATTGCCGTAATAACAAATCCGACCACAATTGCTAAAAATGCATTATCTAAAGAACCAAGTAATTCTACAATCTGTGGAGATTCCTTAAGAGAAGACATTGCACTTGACATAGTACTAAGTCCCACAAACAAGATACCAAACCCTAATACAACTTCTCCTATTCGTTTCACATTCAACTTCTTGCTGAACATAACCATTACTACACCCGTCATTACAAATAGCGGTGCAATATCAGATAGGTTAAACGCAATTAATTGGGAAGTCATAGTCGTACCAATATTAGCACCTAGGATTACACCCGCTGCCTGAGCCAGATTCATAAGACCTGAATTTACAAAACTAACTACCATAACTGTAGTAGCACTTGATGATTGCACAACTGCAGTAAATAAAAGTCCTACTATCATCCCAATAAATCGATTCTTTGTGAAGAATTCTAAAATACTACGCATCTTCGCTCCGGCCGCTTTTTCCAAGCCCTCGCTCATTAACTTCATTCCATATAAAAATAGACCAAGTCCACCAATTAACGAAAAAAATGTTACCCAAGTCATTTGCAGTCTCCTTTATCCTTCTTTGGTAAAATATTGTTTTCCATAAGCAATATCTTTTTTCATGTGTGCCTGTAATTCTTCAACAGATGAAAACTTTTGTTCTGCCCGTTCATATGCATATAACGCAATTAGAATCTCTTTTCCATAAGTTTCTTCATGATAGTCAAATAGATGACATTCTATTCTTTGTTTTTGATATGGTGAATCAACAACCGTAGGTTTCACCCCTACATTACCAATTCCCTCATACCACACATGATCAACTGAAACTTTAATTGCATAAACTCCATGAGGTGGTAATAATTTTTCTTCCTTAGGTGTCACATTCATCGTAGGTATCCCTAGCGTTCTCCCAAGTCTTCTTCCATGCTCTACTCGCCCCATCACCGCATAAGGATACCCTAACAGCGTATGTGCCAATTCCATATTTCCCTTTTTCACTTCTTCTTTAATATAAGTACTACTGATTTCTCTTCCTTGATAACATTCTTTCTCTATGACTTCCACTTGATAACCATATGTACCAGCATATTGTTCTAACATATGATAATCGCCTTGTTTTCCATTTCCAAAATAAAAATCTGTTCCCACAACAACATAACGGGCATGAAATGTACCCACAATAATATGTTTAATAAAGTCTTCTGCTTTCATGGAGCTAATGTCCTCTGTAAACCGGCATTCCACGAGATAATCAACCTGTCCATCTAGATACAGATATCGTTCTCGGTTTGTCATTAGACCTTCTTTTTTCATCTGAAGTCTCTGATACAGTGGCCCCATATCAAATGCAAACACCACACTTTTCACATGATCTTTCATGCCGTGATCTTTCACACAATTCACTAGTTTTTGGTGGCCAACATGAATTCCGTCGAATTTTCCAAGGGTAATGGCCGTTGGTTTTGTACCTTGATATGACTCAATTCCTTTTATATACTCCATTTCTATCCCTCTTGTACGATTTCGTTTTTATCAAAAAACATCTTAACAATCTTATATTGATGTTGTTCTTCTTGGTATTGATATAGGGCAATAAATCTTCCTCCCTCATCATATACCCTAACTTTTTCTTGATCTTTTAACCTCACAGACTCCTGTATACAATCTGCATTAAATGGATTTCCATTATATAGAAGTTCCCTTGCCTCATGCGTAACCACTACCAATGGGTATTGCAAAAACATATCATCTATCGGAAGTATGACATCTGTCAATATTCCATCTTTTTTCTTTTGTTCTGCCTCATCAAGTGTGATACTATCTTCTATTTGAAATTGACCCACTTTCGTTCGGATCAACGACTCCATACAACCACCACATTGTAATCTAGTTCCAATATCGTGACACAATGTTCTTATGTAAGTTCCTTTTGAGCATCGAACCGTAACTGTTACCCGTGGAAGTTCCATACTTTCTATGTGAATAGAATAAATCGTAATATCTCTTGGCTTTCGTTCAATCTCTTGTCCTGCCCGTGCTAACTCATACAATTTTTTTCCATTTACTTTTAAAGCGGAATACATCGGTGGAATCTGTCCGTATGACCCCACAAAATATGTGATTGCTTCCCGAACCATGCCTTCTGTTAAGTGTTTTGTTGGATATTTAGTAAGAACCGTTCCTGTAGTATCTTGTGTATCTGTATCGACACCAAGTAACAGTACCGCCTGATAGGTTTTATCTTTATCGGTTAATAAATCACAAAGTTTTGTTGCCTTACCAAGACAAACCGGTAATACCCCAACTGCGTCAGGGTCTAACGTTCCTGTATGGCCAATTTTTCTTTGTCCCACAATCCCACGAAGTCTAGCAACAACATCATGAGACGTATAGCCTTTTTCTTTATATATATTGATGACTCCATGTACCATAGTGACACTCCTGTTTATCTTTCTAATTCCGCTAATTGCAATTCGATTTGTCTAGTCAAATTATTAGTGACATCATGTGATGTTCCTTTCATCGTGAACCCTGCTGCTTTTTTATGTCCTCCGCCACCAAAATACTGTGCAATTGCACTTACATCAATATCACCATTAGAACGTAAGCTAATCTTATATTCCTGTGCTTCCAGCTCATACATGAAAATTGCAACTTCTACGCCTTCCGTCATACGTAATTGACTCACAATTCCCTCTAGATCACTAGGAGTAACACAATAGAATGCCATCTGCTCTTTTGAAATAGAAGATGAGATGCATTGACCATTCATCAGTAAAAAACTGCCTAATAATGCACGGCCCAATACTTGATTTTGACGATATGTTTTCTGATAATAGGTATCATTAATAATAGCAGATGCATCGATTCCTGTACGCATTAACTCTGCCGCAATCTCCATAGTCCTTGGTGAGGTACAAGTATATTGAAACACCCCTGTATCATGCGCAATTCCAAGATAAAGACATTCTGCTATTTTCTTTGTTATCTGTTTTGAATCTAATAGTCGATAAACTAACTCAGATGTAGAACTTGCATCCGGCTTGATATAATTTTCTTCTGCAAATCCGGAATTACTAATATGATGATCTACACAAAACGTATGATTTGCTTCCTCAAATAATGGCTTTGCAAATCCCAAGCGTTGTGCATCTCCACAATCTAATGCAATAAACAGATCATAGACAATATCTTCCTTGATAACAGAATGAACCTCATTTAAAGCCTCAATAAAATGAAAGCTCTCTGGTATATTTTCTAGATAAACATCTACTTGAATCTCTTTATAATGTTCCTGTATATACTGATAGAGGCCCATACAAGCGCCAACGCAATCACCATCAGGGCGTATATGTCCCCCAATGGCAACTGTTCTGATTTGATGTAAGACTTTGTTTAACATCACTACACTTCCTTATCTTCCACATCATTCTCTTTGATGTCTTTTGTAACATCTGCAATCATCTTAGACATTGCGACTCCATATTCAATGGACTGATCCATAACGAATTTAATCTCTGGAGTATTTCGCAGATTTAAGGTACGGGCTAATTCTCTACGAATGTACCCCTCTGCGCTTTGCAACCCTTTCACTGTATCTGCCTGTGCTTTTTTATCACCTAATACACTGATATATGCTTTACAAGTCTTAAGATCTGGTGCAACTTCAACCGCAACCACAGAAGTCATAGGTGCCACGCGAGGATCTTTAATCCCTCCTCGTAGGATGTTACTGAGTTCATGTTGCACTTCTGTGTTTACTCTTGTATTTTTAATACTATTTTTTTTCAAATTTTCCCCTCTTTCCTATCTTGGGATTTCTACCATCTTAAAGGATTCTACTAAATCTCCTTCTTGAACATTATTGAATTTTTCAAATACAAATCCACATTCAAATCCTGCCTTAACTTCTTTTACATCATCTTTAAAACGTTTCAAAGATGCAAGTGGACCATCAAATATAACAACTCCGTCTCTTGTAACACGAACTGAACAGCCACGTTCAAATGTTCCATCTAGCACATAAGAACCTGCAATCGTTCCAATTCCTGATGCTTTGAAAGTCTGACGAATCTCTGCATGCCCCAATACTTTTTCTTCAAATATTGGATCCAGCATTCCTTTCATTGCCGCTTCTACATCTTCAATTGCATTGTAGATAACACGATACAATCGCATATCAACACCTTCACGTTCTGCTGTTTCTTTGGCTGTTACATCAGGGCGAACATTAAACCCAATAATAATTGCATT
This sequence comes from Lachnospiraceae bacterium, assembly GCA_036656795.1. Taxonomy (GTDB): domain Bacteria; phylum Bacillota; class Clostridia; order Lachnospirales; family Lachnospiraceae; genus CAUPWF01. The sequence continues at coordinate 121,344 of JAVXHR010000002.1, forward strand.
TGATGCAGATGCTAAGATAACATCAGATTCGTTAATGGCACCTACTCCACCATGTATAATTTTTATAACAACTTCAGAATTTGACAATTTCAGTAAACTTTGCTTAATTGCTTCTACAGATCCTTGTACATCTGCTTTAACAACAATCCCAAGTTCTTTTAAATTGCCTTCTTGTATCTGTGAAAACAAATCATCTAAAGACATCTTTGATTTTGTATCATCTAACATCTTCACACGACCCTGAGAGATAAATGTTGACGCAAAATTTCTTGCTTCTTTATCATTCTCACAACCTACAAAGACTTCACCTGCATTCGGTACATCATTTAATCCTAATATCTCAACCGGCATAGATGGACCTGCTTCTTTAACGCGTCTTCCTTTATCGTCCATCATAGCACGTACTTTACCATGTGCAGAACCTGCTGCAATTGCATCTCCAACGTGTAATGTTCCTTTTTGTACAAGAACCGTTGCTACAGAACCTTTTCCTTTATCTAATTCTGCTTCGATCACCAATCCTCTAGCACTCCTGCTTGGATTTGCCTTTAATTCCAGCACTTCTGCTGTTAATAAAATCATCTCCATCAGTTCCGGCATTCCTTCTTTGGTATGTGCTGATACAGGTACAAACACTGTACTTCCACCCCAGTCTTCCGGAATCAATTCATATTCTGCTAATTCTTGTTTTACACGGTCAATATTAGCACTTGGTTTATCGATTTTATTAATGGCTACTACAATCTCAATCCCAGCCGCTTTGGCATGATTAATCGCCTCCACAGTCTGTGGCATTACTCCATCGTCTGCTGCAACAACTAAAATCGCAATATCTGTGGAACTTGCACCTCTCATACGCATTGCTGTAAATGCCTCATGTCCCGGAGTATCTAAGAATGTAATCTTTTCTCCATTCACATTGGCAACATAAGCTCCAATATGTTGTGTAATTCCACCTGCTTCTCTATCAATTACATTGGTATCACGAATTGCATCCAAAAGTGACGTCTTACCATGGTCAACGTGACCCATAACACAGACAACTGGAGGACGTTTCATCATCTTCGTTTCGTCTTCCTCTTCTTCCTTCAATAATTCTTCAATTACATCAATCACTTCTTCTGCTTCACAGAGAACTTCAAATTCCATTGCAATCTCTTCTGCTGTTTCAAAATCAACTTCTTGATTCAACGTAACTACTTTGCCTTGTAAAAATAATTTCTTTACAATCACAGATGGTACAATCTTCATCTTATCTGCTAATTCTTTAATTGTTAATACTTCCGGAATTGTAATCATCTTTATCTTTTCTTCTACTTTTTCTACAACCTTTGGTTGTGGCTTTGGTGGAATCAATGAACTTTTAATTTTCTTACCTTTTCCGCCTTTATCTTCATGTTCTGCACGATAATCTTTTTTCTTATGATCATCTTTTGTCTTTGGCTTTTGACGTGTTGGTTTTTGTTCTGACACAATTGATGGTGCCAAAGAACGTTCATCTTTTTTAGGACCATTATTATAACTACGTTGACCCGGTCCACCACTTGTACCATTTGGACGTTGTCCTTGATAATTATTGTTTGGACGCTGACCTTGGTAATTATTATTTGGGCGCTGACCTTGGTAATTACTTGCCGGGCGATCCCCTTGTGTCCCCGTTCCGGTTCCTGTATTTGGACGTTGCCCTTGATAATTATTATTTGGACGTTGTCCTTGATAATTATTGTTTGGACGCTGACCTTGGTAATTATTATTTGGACGCTGACCTTGGTAATTACTTGCTGGGCGATCCCCTTGTGTTCCTGTTCCGGTTCCCGTATTTGGACGTTGTCCTTGATAATTATTGTTTGGACGCTGACCTTGGTAATTGCTACTTGGGCGTTGGCCTTGATAATTACTGTTTGGACGTTGACCTTGATAATTGCTGCTTGGGCGTTGGCCTTGATAATTACTGCTTGGGCGTTGGCCTTGAGCGTTTCCTTCAGCGGAACGTTCTCCTTGATTACTTGCGCTATTGTTATTTGGACGTTGGCCTTGGTTATTATTAGGTCTACTCCCTTGGCGTGCTCCACTTTGGGTGTTTTGAGGACGGAATACTTGCACGATATTCTTTTTCTTTGGTTCTTCTGTTTTAGGTTCTTCTGTTTTAGGTACTTCTGTTTTGGTTGCTTCTGCCTTCGCCTCTTCTACTTTAGGCGCATGTTCTGTTGTAGGTCTGCTTTTTGTACCCACCCCTTTTTTTACACGTTCTACTTGTTCCTCTGTCAAAGAACTCATATGACTCTTTACTTCAATCCCTTTTTCTTTCAGAAATTCAAGTAAATCTTTATTACTCTTATCTAATTCTTTCGCTAATTCATGTACACGTAATTTTGACATATTTACTACCTCCTTTATGCAATTGTGTTATCTTCTGTTTCCAAATGTTTCATCATACTTTTTGCAAATCCTTCGTCTGTAACTGCAAGAATTGCGCGAAACTCTTTTCCCATTGCATGCCCTAAGGTATCTTTATCTCCATAAAAATAGATTGGCACTTTTTGATAAAAGTCACACATATTTGTAAATTTTTTCTTTGTATTATCCGATGCATCTGTTGCAACTATCACAAGTGATGCTGTTCCTGATTTAATTCCCTTTTCTGTAGAAAATTCTCCGCTGACCGTCTTGCCCGCCTTAGTAGCCAGCCCAATAAGAGATAATAGTTTACTCTGTTTCAAGTGATTTCATCTCCTTTTCTAATCGCTCATAGATTTCCTTTGGAATTCCTTGTTTAAAAGACCGTTCCAGTCCCTTATTCTTAATTGCTTTATTCAGACAAGTTTCGGAAATACACAGATATGCGCCACGTCCATTCTTTTTTCCTGTAGCATCTAAAACTATCTCATCTTCTGTCGTTTTCACTACACGCATCATCTCTTTTTTACTTTTCATTTCTCCACAACCTATACATTTACGCATAGGTATTTTTTTTATATTTCCTCGATTATTCAAATGCTCACATCCTATTTATTCTTGTGTTTCTTCAACTGTCATATCCATATAATTCTCAGGAAGTTCTCCAGATTCTATCGCTTGTGTTTCGCTTTTAATGTCTATCTTATATCCGGTAAGACGTGCAGCCAATCTTGCATTTTGGCCTTCTTTACCAATTGCCAATGACAGTTGATAATCCGGTACAATCACACCTGCTGTCTTTTCATCTGGATCTGCCATAACCGAAATTACTTTTGCCGGACTCAACGCATTTTCAATAAGCAATGCCGGATTATCACTCCAATTAATAATATCGATTTTTTCCCCACGCAATTCACTTACAATTGTATTAACTCTGGCTCCATTCATACCTACGCAAGCCCCCACAGGGTCTACATCTGGATTGTTAGACCATACTGCAATCTTCGTCCTTGAACCGGCTTCCCTTGAGATACTCTTAATCTCTACGGTTCCATCTCTTACTTCTGTTACTTCTGATTCAAACAGACGTTTCACAAGCTCCGGATGTGTACGAGATACTAATATCTTTGGTCCCTTTGGCGTATTTTTAACTTCAACAACATATAGTTTAATACGTTCTGTTGGCATAAACACTTCACCTTTTACTTGCTCATTTTCTGTAAGCATTGCATCTGCTTTCCCAAGGTTAATACTTACATTTTTACCCACATATCGCTGTACAATACCAGTAACAACGTCCTTTTCTTTTTCAAAGTATTGATTATACACAACTTTGCGTTCTTCTTCTCGTATCTTCTGTAAGATTAAGTTCTTTGCATTCTGTGTAGCTATACGTCCAAATTCTTTGGACTCTACCGGAATCTGCACAATATCGCCAATATCAAATTTAGAATCAATCATCTTTGCATTTGCAAGACTAATCTCTTCTACATCATCTTCCACTGTTTCTACAACTGTTTTTTCCGCATATACAGAATAATCACAAGTATCACGATCCATGACTACTTTAATATTATCTGATTTTCCAAAATGATTCTTGCACGCATTAATCAGTGAATTTTCAATTGCTTCCAGTAAGGTTTCTTTGCTAATATCTTTCTCCTCTTCTAGAATTGTTAATGCTTCTAATAGTTCTGTGTTCATTGTTCTAATCTCCTCCTAATTTAAACTTTATTTTTCTAAAAATCGAATGCCAAACGAATCAATGCAATATCGTTTTTTTCAAATATTTTAGTTGTTTTATCTTCATATTCTATCGTAACTGTATCTTTATCAAAGTCCTTTAAAACTCCTGTAAATTCTTTTTGTTTATCAATGGAGCGATACGTTCGAATTTCAACTTCCTCTCCTATGCTTCGTATATAATCTTTCTCTTTCTTTAAAGGTCTTCCAAGTCCGGGAGAACTCACTTCTAAGATATACGTATCATCTATATAATCTTTTTCATCCAGCACTTCTGATAATGCTCTGCTTACCATAGCACAATCATCCACTGCAATACCACCTGGCTTATCAATATATCCTCGAAGGTACCACATGCCCCCTTCTTTGATATATTCCACATCCACCAGTTCAAACCCATAACCATCTACGATTGGCTGTAGTATTTCTTCTGTTTTTTGTTCATACAATTCTTTTTTAGACAATACACTTCTCCCTTTCTTTCCGTAAAAGAAGAGTGAACTTTCGTTCACTCTTCTGCCAATTTCTATGTAACTATCACATATGATAGCACACTTTTTCTTTAAAATCAAGGGTTTATCTCGTTTTTACACCAATCGTATCACGTTTTCCAAGGCGTAATCGATTCAGCGTTACTTCTTTCTCTTGATACAATACTTTTGTCTCTTTTCCTTCTTCAAATAGATAAGCATGTTCTACTTCATCTTTCTTTTGTAACTTGATTCCGCGGACTCCTATTGCACTCTTTTTTTTCTCTGTCACGTCTGTTGATTGGAATCTCAAGAAATAACCACCTGCTGTCTGTAACACAATATTATGATTCTCACAAATTACAGCAACACTTACAATTTCATCTTCCGGTTGTAACTTTGTTGCCATAATGGTACGCTTTGCCACTTGAAACTCCGTACCTTCTACTTTTTTAATCATTCCCTGTTTTGTAGCAAATAACAATTTTGCATAACGCATCTGTTCTGCATCACACATAAACACAATCTGTTCTTCTGTACTACTGTAATTACTAATATTATCAATAGGTTGTCCTTTATCTCTTAATTTACCATGATGGATATCAGGCACTTTAATCTGATGCATACGTCCTTCGTTGGTAAACATACAGATCTTCCCTGTATTTAAACAAGTAAACACAAATTTGTTTTCCCCATCTGCCACCTCTTTATTTCGTTCATAAAGTGCAATGTCAATTGTTTTTGCATATCCGAACCGATCCATCAAGAATACAACTTCTTGTTCTTCAACCTTATTTTCTTCAAATACTGCATCTTCTACATTCTCAATCACTGTACGGCGTGCTCTTCCATAAGACTTTTTAACTGCATTAAGCTCTGCAACAATCAGCTCTGACATTGAGTCGTAATTATTTAGAAGGTCTTCATACCGAGCAATATTCTGAAGCGTTTCTGTATGTTCTGCCTGAAGAGATTCAATTTCTAATCCAATTAATTTGTATAATCGCATTTCTAGGATAGCAGTTGCCTGACGTTCTGTAAACCGAAGCATAGCTGCCATCTTCTTTGAGATGTTTGACTTGAAATTAATATGTTCCGTTACTCCCGTAATCAGACATGCTTTGGCATCTTTTACAGAAGTACTTCCTCTAAGAATTTCTATAATAAGGTCTATAACATCACAAGCCTTGATAAGACCTTCCTGTATTTCTTTTTTATCAGTTTCTTTTTGCAGCAGCGTGTGATACTTTCGATTGGCTAATTCAAATTGAAAATCAACATGGTATTCAATAATCTTTTTAAGCCCCATGATCTCAGGCTTTCCATCAGCAACTGCTAACATATTCACACCAAATGTATCTTCTAATCTGGTTTTTTTATAGAGCATATTTGTAAGATTCTCGACATCTGCATCTTTTCGCAATTCCAATACAATACGAATTCCATCTTTAGACGATTGGTTTGAAATATCAACAATATCATTTGTTTTTTTACTTTCAATTAATCCACAGATATCATTAAGAAATTTTCCAATTCCGGCGCCAATCATAGTATACGGGATCTCAGAAATGACTAATTTCTTTTTTCCACCCTTCATCTCTTCTACTTCTACTTTACCACGCACCTTAATCTTGCCTGCGCCCGTCTCATAGATACTTAGCAAGTCATCTTTATTGACAACCACACCACCTGTAGGAAAATCCGGTCCTTTAAGATATTGCATCAATTGTTTGGTACTAATCTCATCATTTTTTATATAAGCTTTTACAGCATCTATTACTTCCAATAGATTATGTGGTGGAATGCTGGTTGCCATTCCTACTGCAATTCCTTCTGCTCCATTGACTAGTAGATTGGGAATACGAACAGGTAGCACCTCCGGTTCTTTCTCTGTCTCATCAAAATTAGGCACAAAATCAATAATATCTTTGTCCAAGTCTGACAAATAGACCTCTTGTGTTAGTTTTGCCAATCGAGCTTCCGTATAACGCATTGCAGCTGCGCCATCTCCCTCAATAGATCCAAAATTTCCATGCCCATCTACCAATACCATACCTTTTTTAAACTCTTGTGCCATGACAACTAAAGATTCATAGATTGAACTATCTCCATGGGGATGATATTTACCCATAGTATCTCCTACAATACGAGCACATTTTCGATACGGCCTATCATAGCGAATTCCCAATTCATACATGTCATATAAAGTTCTACGTTGCACCGGCTTCAAGCCGTCTCGAACATCAGGAAGTGCTCGTGCAACAATAACACTCATGGCATAATCAATATATGATTTTTTCATCACATCTGAGTATTCCGTTCTTATAATTTGTGACTCATTCATTCTCTATATCCTCCCTCGTTGTATCTTTCTATATATCAAGCTCTGCTTCTGTTGCATTCTCATAGATAAATGCCCGTCTTGGTGGAACTTCCGTTCCCATCAGCATTTCCGTAACTCCGGAAGCCATTCGTGCATCTTCTATCTCTACTAATTTTAACATACGGGTCTCTGGATTCAATGTAGTTTCCCATAATTGCCCAGCATCCATCTCGCCTAAACCTTTGTAGCGTTGTAGGGTAAATGAACCCTCGTGGGATTTACGATATCTTTCTAACGCCTTATCATCATACAGATACTCTTCTTGCCCACTCTTAGGCATCGTCTTATACAATGGTGGCATAGCAATATATACATGTCCCTCAAAGATGAGTTCCGGCATAAAACGATAGAACAGTGTCAATAACAATGTAGAGATATGAGCTCCATCTACATCAGCATCTGCCATAATCACAATCTTGTTATATCGTAATTTTGTAATATCAAAATCATTCCCATATCCTTCTGAGAATCCACATCCAAATGCATTAATCATCGTCTTTATCTCTGCATTTGCCAACACTTTATCAATACTGGCTTTTTCCACATTGAGTATTTTCCCACGAATTGGTAAAATTGCCTGATAGTTTCTATCTCTGGCTGTTTTTGCTGATCCTCCAGCGGAGTCCCCTTCTACGATAAATATCTCACAGATAGAGGCGTCCCTACTTTCACAATTTGCCAGTTTCCCATTACTGTCAAAAGAAAATTTTTGCTTTGTTAACAGATTCGTCTTTGCTTTTTCCTCAGTTCTTCTAATTTTAGCCGCCTTTTCTGCACAGCCTAATATTTTTTTTAAATTGTCAAGATTGCGATCAAAATATCGAACAATCTCATCTCCCGTTACTTTTCCGGCCGCTTTGGCAGCATCTTGATTATCAAGTTTTGTCTTTGTCTGCCCCTCAAATCTTGGATCCGGATGTTTCATTGATATAATGGCTGTCATGCCATTTCGTACATCTGCACCTGTAAAATTAGTATCTTTTTCTTTTAGAATCCCTAATTCCCTTGCATATTGATTCATCACTGTTGTAAACGTAGTTTTAAATCCCGTCAGGTGAGCACCACCTTCTGCATTATAGATGTTATTGCAAAACCCCAACACATTTTCATGAAATTCATTCACGTACTGAAATGCAATCTCTACTTCAATTCCATCTACTTCATTTTTAAAATAAACCGGCTCATGAACTACTTCTTTTTTTTCGTTTAACTCGTTGATAAAACCAATAATTCCATCTGGTTCATGAAATTCAATATATTCTTTTTCATTCTCCCTCTTATCTTCAAAGATAATAGTAAGTGTCGGATTCAGATAAGCTGTCTCATGAAGACGGCTCTTTACTTCTTCCGAACGAAATTTAGTTTTTTCAAAAATCGTATCATCGGGCAGAAAATTAACACATGTCCCTGTCTTTCTTGTCTTTCCAATAACCGGCAACAATCCATCTTCTAATTCAATTACCGGATTTCCACGTTCAAAACGGTCATGATGGATTTCACCGCCACGGCTCACTTTTACATCCATGTATGTAGACAATGCATTTACTACAGAAGAACCAACCCCATGTAATCCACCACTTGTCTTATAAGAAGAATCATCAAACTTACCACCTGCATGCAATGTGGTGTACACAATACGTTCTGCGGATATCCCTTTGGCATGCATATCTACAGGCACCCCACGTCCGTTATCATTCACCGTTGCAGAACCATCTTGTTCTAATGTTACTTGTATCGTGTCACAATATCCAGCAAGATGTTCATCCACCGCATTATCTACAATCTCATATATTAGATGATTCAGCCCCTTTGTTGATACACTTCCAATATACATACCCGGTCGTTTACGAACCGCCTCTAATCCTTCTAATATGGAAATACTGCCTGCATCATAGGTATCTTTCTTTGCCATTTTCCAATATATCCTTTCCGTTTTCTTTTCTATTCGCTTATAGTAGCACAAAATATTGTGTTATTCAATTCCCGATTATTCTGTCAATACATGATGTAGTACTTTTGCCAATGGTTCCATTGCATTTCGAATTTCTTCCACTGTATTCGTCTGTGCCCCTGCTTCTATAAGCAAGGTCTTTGGTAGCATATCCATATTGTATCGATATCCTTTGAGATAAATTTTTCTGGTAAACTCCGGATACATACTTTCACATGCCAACTTCATCTGTAATGACATGGCTAGATTATCTTGAATATAAGGATTATTTAGATATATAATATTTCCATTGGTTCTGGTCTTACTCAATCCATTAAAAAACATAATTTGAGCTGTTTGTTTTCCATCTATTTGACTAACCAGATGGGTATCTGCACCCACCCCATCTCGATGGAGATCAATTGCCACTTCAATGCTTGGGTGTTCCGCTAATATCTTTTGAATATCCGGTTTTGCCCTTTGATATGCTTTACTGCGATCTAATTTTCCATCCTCCATATCATATATCCCTTCATGATGCATAGTTTCTATTCCGTAGGTCTCATTTAATAATTGGGTTAGGTAAGCTCCGACGCCTACAATACTGGTTGCCGTATCTCCCGAAATGGAATCCACAAATGTTTCCTGGGAATGTGTATGATAGATTAATACTTTTGGCCCACTACTTTCTTGATTCAGGTGTACATCATAATTAAGTAGTGCCTCTGCATTTAATTGCTCTTGATCTGTCATAGTAGAACTATCTACAATATAAAAATTGTTGACCAGATAATCGAAATCTTTCAACTTTTCTAAGTCCATATCTACTTTTTCAGGTGATGTTGCTTCCTGAATAACCGGTTGCTCCTCTTTTATAAGATTCCCCTGTGCATCTACTTCGTTTTCATCGCTTGCCTGACGGGCTAATATCATCTCATAGGTAGACATATCTTCTAAATCCATCTTCATATCTTTTGTAGCTGTCACATAGGAGCCTAAAGGGATAATATCAACTGCCTTTTTCGTAATCCAAGTTTCTATATTCAAATCTTCTGAACGTGTCTGGTAAGTAATATTGGGTAGATATGTCTCTTCAGATGTTTCTTGCAACATCTGGCATAATTGCACATTCCACTCTTGAAATATGCGTGTTCCTCCATGGATCAAGACATAACTTCCCAATGATATCATAAGAATTCCTACTATAATATTGATAATTTTAATTCTATTTCTCACTTCTTCGCTCCACCCACTTCATCTCGTTTTTCTATTATACAATGCAGTTTCTACTACATAGTACTATATGAAACTTTCGGCAAGATTATGTGCATGTCCCATCGGAAAACAACATATTCAATCCTTCAGAAATTGTATAACTAATACGTTTTACCGTTTCATCTACATCTTTTGGTGTTACAAACATGCCATTTAGATGTGGAGAAATCAGTTCTTTAATAAGCTCATATTTTTCTGTGGCATTATATCCTTGTAATACTGCACCTACTCCTTTTAATGTTTCCGAACTTTCTAATGCCATAATTAAGTTCTCCATAGTATCATTTACAATGGTTGCTGCATCAACCACCGTTGGAACCCCAATTCCAATAACTGGAATTCCTAAGGTCTGTTTTGTAAGCCCACTTCTATGATTTCCAACACCTGAACCGGGATTGATTCCTGTATCTGCAATCTGAATTGTTCGGTTTAAACGTTTACTATTACGTGCCGCTAATGCATCAATGGCAACGATAAAATCGGGATGAGTCTCATTGATAATTCCTTTTACAATTTCTACTGTCTCCATGCCCGTCTGAGCCATCACACCCGGTACAATTGCACTGGTCATGTGTACTTGTTCTTTCCCCATAGCATATCTTCCATATTCTTTTACAATATGCCGTGTAATAGAAAGATTGTCCACAACACGTGGTCCTAATGCATCCGGCGTAATCTGACGATTTCCCAATCCCACTACCAGTACTTTATATTCTTCTTTTTCTGTTTTAATTAATTGTTGAACATAGGCTGCCAAATCTTTTGAAATCTCACGATGATAATCTTCATCCGGCACAACTAGATTTGGTGCTTCCATTGTAATATATGTTCCTACCGGCTTTCCCATTACTTTTGCACCTTTTTCTGTCTCGATCTTTACTGTAGTAATTCGCAGTTCTCGTTCTTCATCATAGGTCTCTTCTACCACAACACCTTGAATCTCCACATTATCCGATTCAAATCTTTCTTTCTGCTCCAATGCCAAATCAGTTCTGATATGATACTTTTCCAACATAATATATCCTCTCTTTATTACCGTTTTGTAGTAGCTTTTACAAAAAAAGTAATAAATATGTATTGACATCCTCATGTTCATAGCATAAAATGAACAGGTATGTTTCATTAGCACGTCCGTGTCCGGGTCTAAGAAACAATAAATATAACAAACTTAAAATCACATATTTGGAGGTGTACGATTTGGCTAATATTAAATCTGCAAAAAAAAGAATTCTAGTAAACGAAACAAAAGCAATCAGAAATAAAGCAATTAAATCAAAAGTAAAAACTTGCGTAAAGAAAGTTGACGCTGCCATTGTTGCAAATGACAAAGCTGCCGCTATTGATGCTTTAAAAGTTGCGATCGTAGAAATCAACAAAGCTACTAGCAAAGGTGTATATCACAAAAATACAACTTCTAGAAAGATTTCTCGTTTAACAAAAGCTGTAAATGCAATTGCTTAATTTATAATAATTTAAAAACAACCATACCGTCATATGGTTGTTTTTTTGTATTAATATCTTCTTTTTAAAGTATATTCTCCATTAAGAAATGAGAATCACTTTCTTAAAGTTATAATTTGGAATATCCATAACTATTCACAATAGCCTCTACTTTTTTCCCTTCTTTGCACATTGGACAATCATGTGGTTTATATGCCCTATAATCCGGTACATCAGCACTGGTAAATATAGTCTTCACTTCCAGCCCCGCAATCTTATTCACTGCACTAAAGATAGCACATGCTCCACAAATCGTTCCTCCATAATATAGAATTGACTCAATAGCTCTTGTAATTGTCTTTCCTGTAGTTAGGGACGCTGCTAGGATTAAGACCTGTTGATTTAGTATCATACGTTGTTTATTGTCTCGAAACATGATTTGTCCCATATTGTCATATTCAGGTGTGATTACCGAGATATTGTTCCCTGCACTAAGGGACAGGTGATTGCTATCTGCTAACTGTTCCGCCATAAATGTACCAATAACTTCTGTCTCATCTAAGCAGACAATGGTATCAATCATAGTGGTTGATAAGTATTCATGGGATAATTCCTTCGCCGCTTCTCTTGCATTGTTGTGTCTTGTCTTTACCGTTGACATATCAATGTATGTATTAATGTGCGAATTACTTGTTGCAAAATGCCCCTTTAATATCTTGATACGTGCTTTGGGGTTCTTGGTAGAACGAAGATCTTCTAATCTGGCATCCATAAAATTGTATTCCTCCTTGCAACTACTCTATTTGATGATTTCATTGTATCATATTTTATTTTAAATTACAGTAATTTTTTTGTGATACTGCACACACACCTTTTCGCAGCTTATGCTGTGTACCACAGCCTCCCTCTCGCAGCTTATGCTGTGTACCACAGCCTCCCTCTCGCAGCTTATGCTGTGTACCACAGCCTCCCTCTCGCAGCTTATGCTGTGTACCACAGCCTCCCTCTCGCAGCTTATGCTGTGTACCACAGCCTCCCTCTCGCAGCTTATGCTGTGTACCACAGCCTCCCTCTCGCAGCTTATGCTGCTCGACCGTTGGCGTCGCCAACTATAATAAGAAATGCAGCCTCCCCCATATTCATGCGAGCATGATATGGGGGAGGCTGCATTTCTTATTATGACCGGCTTATTGCTTATCGCCTAGTTATCAATTAATTTGTTTCCATCACTCCAACTGTAGAGTTTGCGTAGTTCTGCTCCTACTTTTTCTGCAGGGTGCTCGGCTGCTCTTCTTCTCATTGCATGGAAATTTGGACAGTTTACTTGGTTTTCTGTTAGCCAGTTTCGCGCAAATACTCCTTCCTGTATATCTTTTAGGATTCCTTTCATTGCCTTTTTTGTCTCTGATGTAACAATCTTTGGTCCTGTTATGTAATCACCATATTCTGCGGTATTAGAAACAGAATATCTCATACCGGCGAAACCACTTTGATAGATAAGATCTACAATTAATTTTACTTCGTGAATGCATTCAAAATATGCACTTTCCGGCTCATATCCTGCTTCTACCAATGTTTCAAATCCACATTGCATTAGCGCAGAGATTCCACCACATAGTACTGCTTGTTCTCCAAAAAGATCTGTTTCTGTCTCTTCTCTAAAGGTTGTTTGTAACACACCTGCTCTTGCACCACCAATTGCCAATGCATATGCTAATGCAATATCTTTGGCTCTTCCTGTTTCGTCTTGATGAACGGCAACAAGACAAGGAACTCCTTTTCCTTCTTGATATTCACTTCTTACTGTATGGCCAGGACCTTTGGGTGCTATCATTGTAACATCTACACCTTTTGGTGCTACAATTTGTCCAAAGTGAATTGCAAATCCATGTGCGAACATTACCATATTGCCTTCTTCTAGGTTTGGTTCTATGGACGCTTTATACATATCTGCCTGTTTTTCATCATTGATTAAAATCATAATAATATCTGCCTGTTTTGCTGCTTCTGCAGCTGTATATACTTTAAAACCTTGTGCCTCCGCTTTTTTCCATGATTTGCTTCCTTCGTATAATCCGATAATCACGTTACACCCTGATTCTTTTGCATTTAAGGCATGTGCATGTCCTTGGCTTCCATATCCAATGATAGCAATTGTCTTTCCCTCTAATAAGGATAGGTTACAGTCTTCTTGATAATAAATTTTTGCCATAATGTGATTCCTCCTAATATCTCTTTTTTGTTATTCTATGAGTTAAAGGACATTCCCTCTAGCTATCACTATCATATACCTAGTCAATATAGGTTACATCTTTGGTACCTCGATTTAATCCTGTAATCCCTGTACGCGCAAGTTCTAATATCTCATACCCATCTAACAGTTGTAAAAATGCGTCTAATTTTGATTGATCTCCAGTTAATTCTATCATCATAGAATCTTTTTCTACATCTACAATCTTTGCCCTAAAAATATCTGCAACGGATATTACTTCTGTTCGTTCTTTTGCACATACACGAACTTTTACCATAATAAGTTCTCTACATACAGATGCTCCATTTTGTAAGATTTTAATTTCAATCACATCTTCTAACTTTCGAACTTGTTTTTCAATCTGTGAAAGAATAAGTTCATCTCCACTTGCCACAACTGTAATACGTGTAAATCGTGGATCAGTTGTCATGCCTGCTGTAATGCTATCAATACTATATCCACGTCTACTAAATAATCCTGCAATTCTACTTAACACACCCGGATTATTGTCTACCAATAATGAATACACTTGTCTTCTCATATGAATTATCCTCTTTTCTTTCTAAAACAGAGTGCGTTCTGTTTTTTAATAATACCAATATATCTTTAATTTGTCAATACTATATTCTATACTTTCTTTTCTGTTTTTACTCTATTCGAATTCTCATTGTCATCTTTCGCTACCAGTATTATTTTTTCATGGTTTTCTTCCCTTTGCCTTCTTATTTAAACCATTTTTTGACTTTAAAATACCATATCTCTATCAATGTAATGCTAATACTAACTCCAATTACAATATAGTATGCATTAGCATTATGCAATTCAGGCATATTCACAAAATTCATTCCGTACCAGCCCACAATCAAGGTAAGTGGCATGAATATCGTAGTGACTACCGTTAAAAACTGCATGATTTTATTCTGTCTAAGATCAATCTGGGATTGATACATCTCTCGTAATTGCATGGAATATTCTTTCAACATCTGTGTATTGTCATACAGGCGATCTACTCTGGCTGCGTATAAAGAAAACAGACGACAGTCTTCTTTATTAAAGATGTGATTCTGATTTTCTTCCAATACCTGACTTAAGTCTGCCATCTGTTGATAGTAAGAATGCAGCACCAATAGTTCTTTGCGAATCAATAAAATTCTACGATTAAAGTCTTCTAGCTTCCCATCTAGCAGATATTCTTCCATCTGTGAAAGTTTTGTTTCATATTCTTGCAAAAACATAACATCATCCCGAATCAGATATTCCATAAATTCAAATAAAAAATGTGCAACCAAGGTTTTATCCAATATCTGTATTTCCACCATATGATTTACCATCTGTTCAACTGCACCACTTCCATCTACAAAGATAAACTGGTCTTTAGTCATATAAAACCCAAATCCCAATTCTTCTCCTATCAAATTTGCTTTTGATGGTATGACAAATGTTCCAATTACACAATCTGACAACAAATCTGCTTTGCAATATTGTATGTTATACACCATTTTGGACAACATCTTCTGATGAATCTTATCCTCATATGTGTTCTTATATTCCTGTGGACTAATAATCGCAACCAGCACCTCTTCTTTGGCTAATTCTTCCCCTTCTTTTAATGGGAGTAGATTCCCGTTTAATCGATATCTCATTGTAAAAATCTCCTTCCTTTTTTCTCTCTATGTTAGCGATTCTTGGTAATCTGTTCCTGAAGATCATTCAAATAAACCCAACGTTCCATCTTTACTTCTAATTGCGCTTCTACTTCTTCTTTCTCTTTCATATGCAGATTCAAGCTACCGTAATCACTTGCGCATAGGGCGATTTTCCCATCTAATGCTGCGATTTTCCCCTCAAGCAATGCGATATCATCATCAATGGTATTAAACTCACGCTGTTCATTATAAGAAAATTTTACTTTTTTGTCTCGTATGCGTAATATTTCTTTTTTCTCTTTTATATTTATTTCTGAATTTTCATTAGCATATTCAGCTGAATTTCCCATATTCTCAATACGGTTCAGATAATCCGAATATCCGCCCTCGTACTGGTGTATCTGCCCGTTCCCTTCAAATGCAAAGATGCGCTTTACGATACGATCTAAAAAATACCTATCATGAGATACCGTAATTACAATCCCATCAAAACTATCCAGATAATCTTCCAATATAGTAAGGGTCTGGATATCAAGATCATTGGTGGGTTCGTCCAGAATCAAGACATTCGGTGCCGACATTAGAATTCGCAATAGATACAGACGTCTCTTTTCTCCACCGGACATACGATTAATCTGTGTCCACTGTAATGTTTTATCAAACAAAAACCTCTCCAACATCTGAGATGCTGTAATCATACCATCTGTTGTTTGGATATATTCACCCACTTCTCTGATATATTCAATCGCTTTTAAGTCCTCGTTCATATATTCATTTTCCTGAGAAAAATATCCAATTTTAATGGTTTCACCAATATCAATTGTTCCACTATCAGGTTCCAACACCTGATAAATCATTTTAAGCAATGTACTTTTCCCACAACCATTTTCACCTACGATTCCTATTCTATCATGTTTCAAAAATAGATAAGAATAATCTTGAATTAACTTTTTTTCTCCATATGCCTTACAAAGTTTTTGAACTTCTATTGTCTTACGTCCCATACGGGATGAAACTGAATTCATCTGAACATTCTCATTGGATTCAGGTGCTTGTTGTTCCTGCATGTCCATAATACGGTCAATATGTGCTTTTTGCTTTGTAGATCTTGCTCTTGCACCCCGATGCAGCCATTCCAATTCCGTACGCAATAGGCTTTGACGTTTTCGCTCTGTTGCTATCTCCATGTTCTGTCGCTGAGCCTTTAATTTTACAAATTCCGAGTAATTTCCCGGGTAATTATACAACTTTCCTTGGTCAATTTCCACAATCCTATTCGATACACGATCTAAAAAATATCTATCATGAGTTACCATTAGAATAGCTCCCTTATACTTTCGCAGATATTCTTCCAGCCATCGAGCCATCTCATTGTCCAAATGATTGGTTGGTTCATCTAATATCAGAATCTCTACCGGGGCAAGTAACGCATTGGCAAGCGCTACCCTCTTCTTTTGTCCTCCAGACAGATATTCCACTTTCTCATCATACTCTGGCAACCGCAATTCATGAATAATTGTCTTAGCTTCACTTTCAATGGTCCACTCATTAATCTTATCCACATTGTCCTTTAATACTGCTTCTAAAATCGTAGTTCCCTTGTCAAATTCCGGGGTCTGTGGCAGATAGCGAACTTTGACATTTGTTCCCCTGCTAATAGTTCCTTGATCCGGTACTTCCAACTGGGCAATTAATCGAAGAAGCGTACTTTTCCCCGTTCCATTAATTCCAATTACCCCTATCTTTTCTCCCTCGTGAATGGAAAAATCAACTTCTTGTAATAAAATTCTATCTGTATAAGATTTGGTAATCTTCTCTGCTGTTAATAAATTCATAATACCTCCATATTGTTCCTTATGTATATTTTCAAGTATATCATATATTAAATAATGCTGCTAAATAACTCTTGCATCTAGCAAAAAAAATCACTTTCGACATTTATATATAAGGAACTTTAGCCCTCTAGATACATGGCTTGCAACCGTTCTATTCTTTTCTTTGTAAGACCCATTTTATCTTCTAAATATTTTTCCATAGAACCATATGTCTGGTCAACAATATCAAATACTGCTTCTAGATATGATGACTGTACCTCCGTTAGCACTTTTAAATTAGCAATCATATTTTCCTTTATCCCCGCTTCTTTCGCTGCCTTTTTCATAGCCATCGCCGTATCCCATATATGTTCATTTGTTTTCAAATAATCCTTTATAATAATGGTTCTATCTACTCCCAGTGCACTAAGTAAAAGTGCCGTTCCTGTTCCTACCCGGTCTTTTCCTGCCGTACAATGATATAGAACCGCACCACTTTGATTTTCTAATAATATGTCAAAAAATTTCTTGTACTGTTTAATAGAGTACTCATCTGTTACGAAATGCATGTATTTTTTCGCTAATTCTTCCATTGGATTTTCCCCCAATTGTTCTAGGTATCCAAGTAGTACATCAATTCGATTTTCACGTTTTTCCCCTTCATGTGTAATTCCTGCCGAGATTTCCCTCATAATTGGATTTATAATGTAATCCACACCTGCAATGACAGGGTCCGGCCCTTCCATCACTTCTTGGGCTGTTCTAAAATCCACATCTATTGTCATGTGGTATTCCTCTGTTAAAATCTTAATATCTGACATTGTTGCTTCATACAGTGCTCCACTTCTAATTAACCTATGCATCTTGATTACTTTCCCTGATTTGGTTTCATATCCTCCTAAATCTCTTGTATTTGGTAATCCCTCCAGTATAATACGTCTTCCAATCTCCATCATTTTTCTCCATTCTTCATTTTATATAACAGATATCTTTGCAGAAAACATTCTTTGATTTCTATGATGAAATAAAGAGATGTACCAACAAATGTTGATACATCTCTAAAATTCCAAACTCAAAATCTATTAAAATTTACCTGCTTTTGCTGCTTCCTCAATGCCAACTGCAACAGCTACTGTAGCTCCAACCATAGGGTTATTGCCCATACCGATCAGTCCCATCATCTCTACATGTGCAGGAACAGAAGAAGAACCCGCAAATTGTGCATCACTATGCATACGTCCCATAGTATCTGTCATACCATAAGAAGCCGGACCAGCTGCCATATTATCTGGGTGAAGTGTACGACCTGTTCCACCACCAGATGCTACTGAAAAATATTTCTTTCCTTGTTCAATACATTCTTTTTTATAAGTACCAGCAACTGGATGTTGAAATCTTGTTGGATTCGTTGAGTTACCTGTAATAGATACATCTACACCTTCTTTGTGCATAATGGCAACTCCTTCAGTTACGTCATTCGCACCATAGCAATTTACTTTTGCACGAAGTCCTTCTGAATAGGATTTTCTAAATGTTTCTTTTACTTCTCCTGAGTAATAATCCATTTCCGTTTCCACATAAGTAAAACCATTTATACGTGCAATTACTTGTGCAGCATCTTTTCCTAATCCATTTAAAATAACACGAAGTGGATCTTTTCTAACTTTGTTTGCTTTTTCAGCAATCCCTATTGCTCCTTCTGCAGCCGCAAATGATTCATGACCTGCAAGAAATGCAAAACATTTAGTTTCTTCTTCTAATAACATCTTTCCAAGATTTCCATGTCCCAATCCTACTTTACGTTGGTCTGCAACAGAACCGGGAATACAGAATGCCTGAAGTCCTTCTCCTATCGCTGCCGCTGCATCTGCAGCTCTTCTTGCATCTTTTTTAATTGCAATTGCTGCTCCTACAATATATGCCCATTTTGCATTTTCAAAACAGATAGGTTGGATTCCCTCCACCTGTGTATATACATCTAATCCGGCATCTTGTGTAATTTTTTGAGCTTCCTCAACGGAAGAAATACCATAGCTTTTCAATACTTCTTCTATTTGTTTAATACGTCTTTCATATGATTCAAATAAAGCCATTTTCGTTTCCTCCTTTTTATTCTTTCCGTGGGTCAACAATCTTAACTGCATCATCTACACGACCGTATTGACCTTTTGCTTTTTCCATAGCTGTCTGAGCGTCATCTCCTGCTTTCATGAAATCCATGAATTTACCAAAGTTAATAAATTGGTATCCTATAATTTCATCTTCTTCATTCAATGCAATTCCTGTTACATAACCTTCTGCCATCTCAAGATAACGAGGTCCTTTTTTAAGTGTTCCATACATTGTACCTACTTGTGAACGAAGTCCTTTTCCAAGGTCCTCAAGTCCTGCACCTATTGGAAGTCCACCTTCTGAAAATGCACTTTGTGTTCTTCCATATGCAATCTGTAAAAACAATTCTCTCATAGCTGTATTAATTGCATCACATACAAGGTCTGTATTCAATGCTTCTAACAAAGTTCTACCCGGAAGAATCTCTGATGCCATCGCTGCAGAATGTGTCATTCCTGAACAGCCGATTGTCTCAACAAGTGCCTCCTGTATAATCCCTTCTTTTACATTAAGTGTTAATTTACATGCCCCCTGTTGAGGTGCACACCAACCAATACCGTGTGTTAAGCCGGAGATATCTTTGATTTCTTTTGATTTCACCCATTTTCCTTCTTCGGGAATTGGAGCAGCGCCATGGTTCACGCCTTGTGCTACTGGGCACATTACTTCTACTTCATGTGAATAAATCATGTTAAGACTCCTTTCGATATGTATAATTTTTCTTTGTATGTTTGACATTCTTTTAACATCATGTACCGTTCTATTTTCTCACAAACAGCACTATTCGTCAATTACTACTTTCATTTTCCAAAATTCACTATCTTTGGCATAAGTTTTCAGTTCATTGGTGTCGTATGGTACCGTCATCCATCCAATGGTTCCGGTTTCACCTGTCATATATTCATAAGAAACACCAACTTCTATTCCATCTTCTGTTACAAAAAAATCTGCCATACCCATGAGATTCGTATCCTTGATAGTTTCTCCCTGTAACATTGTTGCATACTGTTTCTTAGTAATGTCTTCTGCTTCATTACGTGCATCATATTTTTCGGAGATTTTATTCCTATAATCACCTGCCATCTGTGTTCCATCTATAATGTCTTCAATATGGTACAACGTTCCATCTTTTAGATTAATATTTCTTGTTCGAAGTGTTAGATATTGCTCTGCCTGATTTCCATCAAAATAATGATCTTGGAACACAACACTCATAAATTCCTGATCCATATAAGTAATCTTATAAGTCACCTCACTTGCTAAGATTGCTTGTTGTTGTTTAAGAATGGACTCTTTCATCTCTTCTGTTGGGTTCAGATATTGTGCATTTACTGTTTCCATTGCACATTCTTTAAGTATCGTATTAATCTGCTCCATTTCCCCATCTTCTAGATTCTCAAGTTGTGGATAAGCTACATTGTAATCAATATGAGTTCTTTTCCCTTGATCTGAATAGGCATATGTTTCCTCCGTTACATCGTAACTTAATCCATCCGCCTTATATGCATCATAATCTGTAATCTTCTCATCCACTGTTTTATCCGTCTCATTTTCTTCTGGAATTAACTCTTCTAACTTATTTCCTACCCCGGGACGATTTGGTAATTCAGTAATTGCCGTTCTTGATTCATAGATTGATTTTCCCACATGGCTCACAGTAAGCACTCCGAGAGTAATAATTGCAAGAAGTATCGATCCTGCAAGAACTCCAATTGCAATATAAATTGGAGTACGATTTTTCTTTTTCAGTTCACCCGGACGATTCTCTGTTATAAGAATAGTGAATTCCATTGGAATATAGCGAATTCCATTATGTTGCTGCTCAGGACCTGTCGCATAGAGTCCCATATGTTCATACACAACGACAGCGCTTGGTGCTGCATAAAGTGTCAGTTTTGGAATACGTATTACTTGAGTCGCATACTCCTTCATCTTTTCAAATAATTGTTTTCCTATCCCCTGCCTTTGATATTCTGTTCTAACATATAACATATTAATATGACCAATATTTTTCATGGCTGAGACACCTAATAATTCTTGTCCATCGAAGCAACCCCATAATACTAACTCACCTCGATTTTTTGATGCCATAATCTTATCATATAAGATGAAATTTCGAAATTCTTCCACGCCAACTCTTGTATATGTAGGTGCAATATGTTCTGCAAATACATCCCATACTAGATGTAGCGCAGTTCTGACCTCATGTTGTTGTAATAAACGAATCTCCATTCTAATCCTCCTTTGCCATTTCTCTTACTTCTATAATTACTTCTATATTACAGATAATTTCCCAACAACTCCAACGCACTTACTACTGCATCTTTTCGATTTCTATCTCGTGTTCCTGTAAAATAACACTCTTTCACATATGTATTCCCATTAATCACACAACCAATATAGACAAGACCTACCGGCTTTTCTTTTGTACCACCACTTGGTCCTGCAATTCCGGTAGTACTAAGTGCAATATCGGCATGGGCGAGTCGAGCCGCACCTAATGCCATTGCTTGTGCTGTCTGACAACTGACGGCTCCATATTGCTCTAATATCTCATGAGAGACACCTAGTATACGTTCTTTGGCCTCATTTGAATAGGTAATATATCCCTCTGAGAAGATAGCAGAAGCTCCCGCCACATTTAAAAGTTGTCCTGCCAATAATCCACCGGTACAAGATTCCGCCGTTGTAATCATCAAGTTTTGTTGACATAGTTTCTTAACAATAATTTCTTCCCACACTACTTACATGCCTCCTTGGGTAAGCACTTGTTTATTTTTCATCACATAATCAGCTAACGATACAATGGTTAATACCAAAGATACCCAAACAAGTACAACCCCAATCATATCGAATATTCCACCAAAATCAGCAATTAACACAACAATCATAGACATCTGTGATACTGTTTTAAATTTTCCCCAATAACTGGCTGCAATTACAATCCCATTATCTGCTGCAATTAAACGAAAACCACTAATAATAAACTCACGGCTAATAATGATAACCACCATCCATGCTGCCAACTGCTTGGTTTCCACTAAGCAAATCATCGCTGCACCAACCAATAATTTATCTGCCAATGGATCCATAAACTTTCCAAAATTTGTAACCAGATTATGTTTTCTTGCAATCTTACCGTCTAGTAAGTCTGTAAAACTTGCAACGATAAAGATAGTAAGTGCAATCCATTTGCTGGCGCTTCCACAAAAATCTGTCAACATAAATACTACAAAAAAAGGAATCATCAATACTCTTAATACGGTTAGTTTGTTTGGTAAATTCATTCTACTATCTCTCCTATCAGATCATACTCTTGTGCTCCGGTTACCATTACTTTTACAAAATCGCCTGACAACAGTTCTTCCTGTGTGTTTACAAAGATAAGTCCATCTACATTTGGAGCATCTTTATATGTGCGACCTACATATGCATTTTCATCTGCAACTTTACCTTCTATCATAACAAGCAATTCTTTGCCTATCATCTCTTCTGCCTTTTCAAATGCGATTTCTTGTTGCAATTCCATCAACTCTGCCTGTCGTTCTTCTTTGATTTCCTCATCTATTTGATCTGCCATACAAGCTGCCGGTGTATCTTCTTCTGGCGAATACGTGAATACACCCAATCGTTCAAATTCCATAGTATCTACAAATTCATACAGTTCCTCATGTTGTGCCTGCGTTTCTCCAGGAAATCCGGTAATTAGTGTAGTTCTTAACGTGATATTAGGTATCTCCGTTCTCAATGTAGCTATGATTTTCTCTAACTCTTCTTTAGATGTTTTACGCCCCATCTTTTTCAATATGTCATTATTTGCATGTTGAATTGGTAAATCTAAGTACTTGCATATCTTGTCTTCTTCTTTGATCACTTGAATGAGTTCTGCTGTAATCTCCTCTGGATAACAATATAGAATGCGAATCCAGCGAAGATCCGGTATCTTACATAATTCTTTTAATAAGCGATCCAGGCTTTTTTTTCCATATAAATCTTGTCCATACAGCGTTGTCTCCTGTGCAACCAATATTAGTTCTCTGACTCCTCTGCCAGCTAACATAGTAGCCTCTTTTATCAATTGCTCCACTGGAACACTTCTAAAACGGCCACGAATGGTCGGAATAATACAGTATGTACAGTGCTTATCACACCCTTCTGCAATTTTTAGATATGCATAATGTCCACCTGTCGTGACTAGACGGTTTTCCTCTACAACCGGAAGTGCATTCACATCAGCCATCTCTACATGAACATGTCCTGTCAAGACATCTTGAATCGTATCCACAATCTTATCATAGGACGTTGTTCCAAGGATTGCATCTACTTCTGGAATCTCATCTAATATCTCCTGTTGATATCGTTGTGCCAAACACCCCGTCACAACCAACGCTTTTAATCTTCCCTCTTTCTTATATTCTGCCATCTCTAAAATGGTCTGAATACTCTCTTCCTTTGCATCATGAATAAAACAGCAAGTGTTAATAACAATTATATCAGCTAGCATCTCATCTTCAACCATCTGATAACCATGAGAAGCTAATAGCCCTAACATAACCTCTGTGTCCACTAGGTTCTTATCACACCCCAAAGAAATAAACAATATATTCATATATCGGTCTCCTTATATTCTTTAAGGCAGATACTTTACTAGCATCTGCCTCTTAATTGTACATGTTCTATTCTTCTGAGTCTTCTGCAATAATCTTAATCTTTCCACTGTTCAATTCATCAACTGCAATCGATAATGGTTTCTCCCCATCTTTAGATGGAATCAGTGGTAATGCACCATCTATAATATCTCTTGCTCTTTTTGAGGTTGCCAATACAATTGAATAGCGGCTATTTACAATCTTTGTTTCTCCCTCTTCCACATCTTGGTTCACTACTTTCATTAAATCTGTATACGATGGATGTAACATGTATTATTCTCCTTTCAGATTTCCCTGTAATTCTTCTTTGATTTGGTTTATAAATTCCTTATTATGAAAACTTCTGCTGTGCTCTCCTTGAATAATTTGATGCATCTGTTTGACACATGTATCTAAATCATCATTAACAATCAGATAATCGTATTCCCGCATTCCATTTGCTTCCTCAGCCGCACGCTTCATACGGGACTCAATTACTTCTAAAGTCTCTGTCCCTCTGCCAATCAGACGTTGTTTTAAAATGGCTGTATTAGGCGGTGTGACAAATAACAATAGCGTCTCCGGAAATGCTCTTTTTACTTTCAACGCTCCTTGTATCTCGATCTCTAAGATAACATCTTTTCCTAATTTCAGTTGTTCTTCCACATAGAATTTAGGTGTACCATAATAATTATCCACGTATCTAGCATACTCTATTAGCTCATCTTTCGCAATCATTTTTTCAAATTCTTCCGTTGTTTCAAAAAAATATTCCCGTCCATGAGTCTCGCCTTTTCGGGGCTTCCTTGTGGTTGCAGAGATGGATAACGCATAATTATCATATCGTTTGATTAACTCTTTCATTAACGTACCTTTGCCAGCACCCGAAAATCCTGATACCACAATTAAGATTCCTTTTGTATGCATTTTCATCACCTGCTATTCTATATTTTGAATTTGTTCTCTTACTTTTTCAATTTCTGTTTTTAAATTAATTGCTTGATTGGCAATCTCAAGGTCATTTGCTTTGGAGAGAATGGTATTTGCTTCTCGGTTCATCTCCTGCGCAATAAAATCAAGTTTCCGACCAATTCCATCTTCATTCTCTAAGGTAGCTTTCATCGTTTCAATATGACTTCTTAGACGAACAATCTCCTCATCTGTACAGATCTTGTCTGCAAAGAGAACTACTTCTGAAGCAATTCTACTTTCCTCCATCTGTGTATTTTCTAGTAGTTCTTTTACTTTTTCCTCTAATTTTGCTCGATATTCCAAGATGATATCTGGAGAGCGTGCTTCAATATCTGCCACAAGCACTAGCATTCCATCAAGCTTTGCAAGGATATCTTTTCTAAGGTTTTCGCCTTCTACGGTTCGTGTCTCCACAAATTGATGAAACGCTCCTTCTAATGCTTGTTTTAATCCATGCCACAATTCGTCTTCATCTAGGACCTGTTCTTCCATAGTAAGTATTTCCGGTAAACGCGCTAATGTAGAAACCCGAATATCATTCTCCAATGAAAAACGTGTTTCCATCTGTGCTGCATATGCCAGATACTCTTCAGCTAATTTCTCATTATATTTCAGAGAAACCTGATGTTCCGAAGTGTCCTCATACATGATAAATATATCTACTTTTCCACGTTGTGCGTATTTCTTTAGAAGATTTCGTATTGATGCTTCAAAAAAATTCAATTTTTTGGGCATCCGAATATTCATATCCAAATATCTATGATTAACGCCTTTTAATTCCACTGTGAATTTACGTTCTGCCTCTGAAATTTCGCATCGTCCGAAACCGGTCATACTTTTTATCATCTCATTGTCCTCTTTATGTTTTGTTTTCTTTCATCTTGACCAATGTATTATAAGACATTTCGCTACTAACGTCAATGAAATCATGCTATAATAGGTTATCACTTTATATGGAAAGAGGAATACCTATGGCTTTTGATGGAATTACAATCGCAACGATTGTACATGAACTAAAGGAACAATTACAAGGTGGAAGAATCAACAAAATTGCACAGCCTGAGAATGATGAGCTTTTATTAACATGTAAAACTCCTACCGGACTAAAACGTCTTTGCATCTCTGCTAGCGCTTCGCTTCCACTCATCTATCTAACGGAAGAGAATAAGATCAGTCCTATGACTGCTCCTAATTTTTGTATGTTACTTCGTAAACACATCAATAATGGACGTATTGTCAACATCTGTCAGCCAAAACTGGAACGAATTATTCATTTTGAGATAGAACATCTTGATGAACTAGGAGATGTACGAAAAAAATTATTGATTGTAGAATTAATGGGGAAACACAGTAATATTATCTTTTGTAATATGGATGGCACAATCATTGATAGCATTAAACATGTCTCCGCTCAGATGAGTTCTGTTCGTGAAGTATTACCAGGACGCACCTATTTCATTCCGGACACTATGGAAAAAGCAGACCCTTTAACCGTTTCAAAAGATGACTTTGTTTCTATTCTATCCAAGAAACCTATGCCCATTGGAAAAGCTATCTACTCTAGTTTTACTGGAATCAGTCCTGTTGTTTCGGAGGAAATCTGCTATATTGCAGGAATTGAATCAGCCATGACACCTTCTGATCTTTCCATTGATTTATTGGCTCATCTATATACACAATTTTCCCTGTATCTTCTTCCTCTAACACAACATAATTTTACACCATGTATCTATTACAAGAATGAGGAACCGGTGGATTTTTGTGGTCTTTCCTTGTCCCACTATAGCCAATATAGGTGTCAAAACTTTTCATCTATGTCGGAAGTGTTGTCTACTTATTATGCAAGTAAGAATGCTATCACTCGCATTCGACAAAAGTCTGTTGACTTACGCAAAGTTGTGCAAACTGCACTGGAACGAAATCGCAAAAAATATGATTTACAGAATAAACAATTAAAAGATACTCAGAATCGGGAACAATATAAGATATATGGTGAGCTGATTCACACCTATGGCTATAACCTTGATCAAGGTGCCACCTCATTAGATGCGCTAAACTATTACACCAACCAGCAGATAACGATTCCTTTAGATGCAACAATGACTCCTCCGGAAAATGCACAGAGATACTTTCATAAATATAATAAACTAAAACGAACATACGAAGCGTTAACAACACTACTTCAGGAAACCAAAGAAGAGATTGAATATCTGGAATCCATTGGTAATGCCCTTGATATTGCACGATTAGAAGAAGACTTGATTGAGATAAAAGAAGAGCTGATTGAAAGTGGTTATATTCGTCGTAAATTTTCCAAAAAAAAGATCAAGATTACAAGCAAACCTTTTCACTACATTTCTGGTGATGGTTATCACATTTATGTTGGAAAAAACAACCTTCAAAATGATGAGTTAACCTTTCAATTTGCCGTTGGCAATGACTGGTGGTTTCATGCCAAGGGGGTTCCCGGTTCTCATGTCATTGTGAAAACCAACGGAGACACTTTACCAGACCGTACCTTTGAAGAAGCCGGAAGATTGGCTGCCTACTATTCCAAAAGTCGAGATAATGAGAAAATAGAAATTGACTATGTTGAAAAAAAACATGTCAAAAAGCCTAGTGGTGGAAAACCCGGATTTGTAGTGTACTATACCAATTACTCTCTTCTCATTGACTCTAATATTAAGGAAATACAACAGCTTTACTAAACTACAATGAAATAGGTGCCATCGGCACCTATTTCATCCCCAACATATAATCTATAAATTGTTGTGCCGTTCGTCCTGAACGTCCACCATGACTTAACTCCCATTGATTTGCTTCTAATAACAGTTGTTCTTTTCCTAAGGTTATCCCTTCTTTTTTTGCTAGTCGAATGACTATCTCTTCGTATTCCTTTTTACTTGGTCCAACAAAAAAGATAGAAACACCAAACCGAGAGACTAGAGATAATTTTTCCTGTACCGTATCAGAGGAATGAAGATCATCTCTTCGTTCTTCCTTATCACTGAATTTTTCTCTTACCAAATGACGCCGATTTGAAGTCGCATAAATCAAGACATTATCCGGTTTTCGCTCTAACCCACCCTCAATAACCGCTTTTAGATATTTATATTCGATCTCAAATTCTTCAAATGACAAATCATCCATATAAATAATAAACTTGTAATTTCGATTTTTTATCTGCCCAATAATATCATTTAGATCTTTAAACTGATGTTTATACACCTCTATCATACGAAGACCCTGGTCATAATATTGATTCAATATTGCTTTGACAGAAGAGGATTTTCCCGTCCCAGCATCTCCAAATAACAGGCAATTATTGGCTCTTCTTCCTTCCACAAAAGCTTTTGTATTTGCAATTAATTTTTGCTTTGGAATTTCATACCCCACCAAATCATCTAGATGTACATGGGCAATCTTTGTAATCGGAACAATCTGCACCGTATCTTTTTTATGCTCTACACGAAATGCTTTATGTAACCCTAACTTTCCCACACCAAATTCCCGATAAAATTCAGTGATAATATCTTGAAATTCTTGTGTGCTTTGTGCTTCGCTTAAACTTTTGCTTAACCCACAGATACGGTCTCTGATTCTTTGGTTAAATACTTTCCCTTGCTGTGCAATATTTTTATACTCCCTAATAAGGGCTAAACAATCCGTTCCAAGACAGATTTCTAGCCGACTCATATCATAATCATACAATTCTTTAATTACTGCAAAATCATGAAATGCAATTTGATTAATACTTCCTTCTACCGGACCTACAATTTCGCACGCTGTACTATAGGGATTTTCATCATTTACTAATAAAAAAGTTAGATAATTATGCCAAAGATTTCCCTCAAATCCATAATTACTAGCTAATTCCAGGATTTCTTTTATGCAATCATATAATAAGGATTTTAGTTCTTCTTTACTTCCATATCTGGCATTACTTTCCTCCATTAAAAAGGTCATGTTACGCAATACTTCTCCATGTTCCATATAACGATACAACATTAATTCTTTTGTTCTCATACGATTGACTCCTTATCTGCATGTACTGTATGCTGCACATCTTGATTCTGTTCTATGATGTGTTGTTGTAACCGTTTACTTTGAGACAATAGCATTGCAAACAATTCTTGAATGCCCTGTGCATTGTTTGGATTAGTAACATGTTGTTGCACCATACACAATTTTTCCCGTTCTCGATCTATGTCTTCAACCAAAACCCGAGATTCCTTTTTATAATGTGCCACTTTTTCGCAAAGTCCCATACGTTCTTCATATAACATAACTATCTTATCATCAATATCATCCAACTGTTGTCGTAATTGTTCCAATACATTCATCAATACACTTCCTGTCTTTATTCATAATATGTTTTCTTGTAATATATCATATCTGTTGCATAAAATCCATATTTCTTCTCCATACTGATGAATATGAAAAATAAATTTATCTTATGTGGCACCATTGGCTGGTGCTTAGAAATTTTGTATACAGGATTTCGCTCTTTGAAACACCATGAATTCACTTTGATGGGAACTACTTCCATATGGATGTTCCCCATCTACGGAATGGCAAGTTTTTTATCCCCTATCTGTAAATGCCTTAGATGCAAAAACCCATTAATTCGAGGAGGCATCTATACTTGTTGTATCTTTTTGGGGGAATATCTATCTGGTTCATTCTTACAACGCTTCCATCTCTGTCCATGGGATTATAGCAATGCAAGATTAAATATCAACGGAATTATTCGATTAGACTATGCGCCTCTGTGGTTTGGTACTGGTCTTCTTTTTGAAAAAGTGCTGAAATAGTTGAAAAACTCCTCGTTTTATTATATGATATTTTAGGTATGAATAAGATTGCCAAGAGGAGGATACAATGAAACATTTAATGAGTCCCTTAGATTTATCCGTAGAAGAACTAGATCACATCTTAGATTTAGCAAATGATATCGAGAACAATCCCGCCAAATATGCACATGCCTGCGACGGAAAGAAATTAGCAACATTATTCTATGAACCAAGTACAAGAACAAGGCTAAGCCATGAAGCGGCAATGCTAAACTTAGGAGGAAGTATCCTTGGATTTTCTTCCGCTGATTCCAGCTCTGCCGCAAAAGGTGAAAGTGTATCTGACACCATTCGTATGATTTCCTGTTATGCCGATATCTGTGCCATGCGTCACCCCAAAGAAGGTGCCCCTATGGTAGCTTGCAAACACGCAACCATCCCTGTTATTAATGCCGGAGATGGTGGACATCAACACCCTACTCAGACCTTAACTGACCTATTAACCATACGTTCTCTCAAAGGACGACTGGGGAATCTAACCATTGGTCTCTGTGGTGATTTGAAATTTGGACGTACTGTCCATTCCCTCATACATGCCCTTGTGCGTTATGAAAATGTAAAATTTATCTTGATTTCACCAGAAGAATTACAATTACCCGGATATATTCGCAAAGATGTATTGGACAGAAACCACGTACCTTACCGCGAAGTGGTTCGCTTAGAAGATGCAATTCCGGAACTGGATTTACTCTACATGACAAGAGTACAAAAAGAACGATTTTTTAATGAGGAAGATTATGTTCGCATGAAAGATTTTTATATTCTAAATGCAAAAAAGATGAAATTAGCCAAAGAAGACATGCTTGTATTGCACCCACTTCCAAGAGTAAATGAAATTGCTGTAGAAGTGGATACTGACCCTCGTGCCGCTTATTTTAAGCAAGTACAATATGGGGTATATGTTCGAATGGCCTTAATATTAACCTTACTGGATATCACTGTAGCATAGAAAGGAATCGTAAAAATATGGTAAATAACACATTAAATGTAAGTAGTATTTCAGAAGGGTTTGTACTCGATCACATTCAGGCAGGAAAAAGTATGGATATCTATCGTTATCTAAAGCTTGATAACCTAGACTGTTGTGTCGCAATTATTAAAAATGCAAGAAGCCATAAAATGGGGAAAAAGGATATTATGAAAATCGAATGTCCGATTGACATTATAGATTTGGATATTCTTGGTTTTATAGATCACAATATTACAATTAACATCATTCAATCCGACCGGATTGTTGAAAAAAAGCGTTTGGAACTTCCAAAACAAATTACCAACGTAATCAAATGCAAGAACCCTCGCTGCATCACTTCCATTGAGCAAGAGCTAGAACATATCTTTGTTCTGACGGATCCGGAACATGAAGTATATCGTTGTAGATACTGTGAAGAAAAATATGAAGGGTAACTACTGTATCTCAATATACATAATATACACTAAGCAAGACGATAAGCCGGGTTATGTCGTTGGACAATCATCTATCTAGACCTACTGTTGCCAGTAGGTTCTAGCAACCTACCTAAAACGTGGCGGGCAACCACATTGTTTTTGTTCGGTTTTGCTTCGAATGGGGTTTACATATGCCCTTGTTGTTACCAACAAGGCGGTAGTCTCTTACACTGCCTTTCCAACCTTACCAGCCACACTGGCGGTATATTTCTGTTGCACTAGCCTTGGAGTCGCCTCCACCGGACGTTATCCGGCATCCCGCCCTATGAAGCCCGGACTTTCCTCACCTGCAACCTTTCGGTTCCTGCAGCTGCGATTGTCTGTCTTACTTAGTGTTACTTTGCGATTTTAACATATCTAACTAAGATTGTAAAGTAACGTCTTCTATTAACTCTGTTCCGTCTGCAGCCATAGTAGCTAATGTATCACAACGTTCATTCTGCACATGTCCATCATGTCCTTTTACCCATATAAAAGTAACCTCATGTTGTGTTTTTACTTGCAATAATTTTTTCCACAGATCCATGTTCTTTACTGGTTCATTCTTCCCACGTTTCCAACCTTTTGCAATCCAATTATCAATCCACTTCTGATTAAACGCATCTACTACATACTTAGAATCAGAATAGACGTCTACCTTGCAGGGACAATTCAATGCTTGTAGCCCTGCAATTACCGCCATTAATTCCATACGATTATTGGTAGTCTTTCTATACCCTTGTGATAATTCTTTTGTATGCAACTTTTCTTTTGCATCTACATATTCAATGACCGTCCCGTATCCACCTGGTCCATCTGGATTTCCTCTTGCAGCACCATCGGTATATATACTTACATGCATCTTCTTACACTCCATCTATCTTCCATCTGCCTCTTCCATCTCTCCATGTAATACCTCTACAGTATGTACCAATTCCGGTAGGATATATTCCAAACATTCTTTAACTAGTTTAGGACTTCCCGGAAGGTTTACTATCAGAGTCCTCTTTCGAATACCTGCCACTGCTCGAGTCAACATGGTTCTCTTTGTATGACGCATACTATATGCACGCATTGCTTCCGGAATCCCAGGAATTAACCGTTCTACCACTTTAAGCGTTGCCTCCGGTGTACAATCTGTAGCAATACAGCCAACTCCACCGGTGGTAAGAATAAGATCCACCATCTTCCCATCGGATAATCGTTCCATTACTGTTGATAATACTTCCATATCCTTAGGAAGTGCTTTCATGAATTTTGTTTCAAAACCAACTTGACTGGTCATACGCTTAATAACTGGACCACTTGCATCTTCTCTCAATCCTTTATAGCACTCCGTACTTGCTGTTATAATTGCAATTCTCATCTTTAGTCCTCCTCATGATCCTTGAATTCTTATCTGATTTATTCATAATTTGACAATTAATTATAGCATAATTTCCAAATATTGCGTTGTTTTTTTATTTTCTTTTTTTGTTTTTGGGGTTTTATTTTTTTTATGCTTTGCGTTCTTTCATTGCCTAATCTTTCTTATTATATCTGTTTATACGCAATCTTGCAATACATGAAACTAGCATTCTGTGGTACTTTATAGAGTCTAAAGTTTATAGAAACTTTAGATAATAATACAGACCATACCACCCTTACTGTCATTTACAATTTTTTGCATGGTATCTTGTAATTTTCCCTGACTTTCATCATTAATCATTAGTATTTTATTATGAATCCCATCCATAACAAGTTCTTCAATTGTTCTTCCAAAGATATTTGTATTCCAGATCCCACCTTCTTGTTCTTCACTTTCTTTGATATAGCGAACTAAGTCTTCTGCTTGTTTTTCATCTCCAACAATTGGTGCAATCTCCGTTTCAATATTGGCACGTATCATATGTATCGATGGTGCATCTGTGTGAATTTTTACACCGTATTTATTTCCTTGCTTGATAATCAATGGTTCTTCAATGTGAATTTCTTCTTTACATGGACTGACAACACCATATCCTTTGATTTTAACTGCATCTAATGCGCCTTTTACACTTTCATATTCCATCTTTAGTAGAGACATTTCTTTCATACTTTCAATAAGTGCATACTCATTATCTATATTGGTCCCGGTTAATTCACTCAGCATCTCATAATAGTAATGATCCGGAATACGAATTCCTATTTTTACGCAGCCAGTATCTAATTCTACTTTTGTTACTTTTACCTCTTCTATGTATGGACTCTCCGGGTTCTCTTCTAAGTTTGATACATCTTTAATTTCACTCATATTCCATACTATTTCTCGAATATATTCTAATATTTCCTTCTTGATTTTATGGGCACTTGGTAACATTTCCACCCATTTTGGAATATAAAATTCAATCTCTGAAATTGGAAATTCCAATAATACGGTTTCCATAACACGATAGATATCCTCTTCATTTAACTTTTCGCAGTTTACTGCCATTGCACTAACTCCATAGGTCTCTTTTAGCTGTTCCACAATTCCTTTTGGAATCTCACCATATGGAGATTTACTATTGACTAAGACAACAAATGGCTTCCCGATAGCCTGCAATTCACGTATGGTTTGTTCCTCTGCTGGAAGATAACTTTCTCTGCTTAATTCTCCAATACTTCCATCTGTTGTAACAACAATTCCTATGGTTGCATGATCGTGTATTACTTTCTTTGTTCCGATACTAGCTGCTTTTGTAAATGGAATCTCATAATCGAACCATGGAGTTTTTACTTGACGTTCTTCTTCATTTTCTGTATGTCCTGCTGCCCCATCTACCATATATCCCACACAATCAATAAGCCTTACATCTACTGAGACATCATTCTGCAATTTTATCTTTGCTGCTTCTTTGGGAATGAATTTGGGTTCTGTTGTCATAATTGTCTTTCCGCCTGCAGATTGTGGCAATTCATCCCTTGTCCTTGCTCTTGCATGCTCTTCTTCCATATTTGGAAGTACCAGTAACTCCATAAAGCGTTTAATAAATGTAGATTTTCCGGTTCTCACCGGTCCTACAACACCGATGTATATCTCACCATTTGTTCTTGTTTTTATATCATAGTATACCTGAAATCCATGCATCTTATTACCCCCTTGCTATGCTGATAACAATGTATGCATATACAAACCTATTTAGAATATATTTCTTGAACAACTTCCATGTCATAGGGTATACTTAAGATATTATAAATTAGGAGGCAAAATTCATGCATGCAAGTCGAACCCAACAACAATTGGAAAAAACCGCACTTAATACATCCTTGTATGGCAGTGCTATTTTTGTAATTCTCGAATTGGCTATGGCTATCTATACAAGTTCACAAGCCGTACTTCTAGATTCCATCTACGATGGGGTGGAACTAATTATGATTGTTATCTCTCTTGGAATTATTCCGCTAATGTATAAGTCTTCTAATGAAAAACATCCATTTGGATATCTTCAAATTGAATCTTTCTTTGTAGTGTTAAAGGGTTTTACGATGGTAGCTGTTACTGTAGGTCTAATTATGAACAATGTTGACATTGTCTTACATGGTGGACGAACGATTGAATTTTCTATTATTGCATATTTTGAACTTTTTGCCTGCCTGCTCAGTATCATCGTGATTGCAACATTGCGTCGATTTAATCAAGCTATGAATTCTCCCATTGTAGCCATGGAGATTCAAGAATGGCGTATTGATGCAGTTGCTTCCCTTGGAATGTCCATTGCTTTCTTTGCACCTCTGTGCATCAAAGCTCCTTGGTTTGCACCATTTATCCCTTATCTTGATCAAGTGATTGCCATTGTGTTATCGCTGTGCATGCTCTCAACACCTATTCATTCCATTATGACAGGACTCAGAGACTTATTCCTGTTGGCACCAGAAGAAGAGACCGTAGCGCAAATTAAAGAGATTGTCACACCAATTCTAGATGCCTATGGCTATCATCAACTACATTTTGATATTGTAAAAACGGGGCGAAAATTATGGATCAGTGTCTATATTACATTCGATTGTGACGAAGTTTCTATCTCACGATTTCGCATTGTACAAAACTTTGTAATACAGGCACTGAAAAAAGAATATCAAGACTTTTATTTTGAATTATTACCTAATGTAGAATTCACAGGTGATAGTGAAGTAACCGGATAACTAAATCCGATTTTGTTATACTTCTAATGATCTTTTTTTAGTAATTACTACTTCCTCGTTATAACAGCTGAACACTTCTTCTATATGTTTTTTATTCAGTTTTGGTGTTACAACACTTACAAGTGGTACAATCACCAACCCAGTCACCATTGCTATTGCACCTGCATTAATTGGCGAGCTGATATAATGGAAAAACATATTGAAAACGGTAATTCCTACACCTGCTGCAAAGCTTGCCCATACCGCTGCTCTTGTTACACCTTTCCAGTACAATCCATATAGAAATGGAGCTAGAAATGCCCCTGCTAATGCCCCCCATGAGATTCCCATAAGTTGTGCAATAAATGTAGGTGGATCCAGTGCAATTATAACAGAAATCGCTATAAAGAATATAATGAGTACCTGCATCATAATGATTTGTTTCTTTTCGCTCATTTTCTTTATAATGTTTCCTTTGAGAAAATCTAAAGTCAATGTAGAACTTGACGTTAATACTAACGAAGATAAGGTAGACATAGACGCTGATAACACCAATATTACAACCACTCCGATTAGGATATCCGGCAAACTTGACAGCATGTGAGGTATAATACTATCATATACAACTGTTCCCGATGCATCTCGAATTGCACTACCATCAAACAATCTTCCAAATCCACCTAAGAAATAACTTCCTCCTGCTACTACGATTGCGAATAACGTAGAGATAACGGTTCCTGTATTAATTGATTTTTCATCTCGTATTGCATAAAATTTATGTACCATCTGTGGTAGCCCCCATGTACCAAAAGAAGTTAGAATCACTACTCCAAGCAGATTCCATGGATCCGGTCCAAAAAATGAAGTAAACGCTCCCGGTTGCCCTGCTGTAACTGCAATATCACTCTCAATCTGTGACATCTGTCGAATTGCTTCCATAAATCCACCTTGACCACTAAGTACCGCTGCAATCACTGCCACAATCCCAACCAACATGATAATACCTTGAATAAAATCATTAACTGCAGTTGCCATATATCCACCTACAATTACATAGATTCCTGTAAAAATCGCCATAACAATTACACAGACTACATAAGGAATATGAAAAGCCATACCAAAAAGTCTTGATAATCCATTGTAGATAGATGCAGTATATGGAATTAAGAAGATAAAGACAATCATAGAAGCCGCAATCTTAAGCCACTTACTTCCATAGCGCTCTCCAAAGAAGTCCGGCATTGTCTTGGAATGTAGATGTTGACTCATAACTCTTGTTCTTCTCCCTAGCACAACCCATGCCAATAAACTTCCAATCAATGCATTACCAATACCAATCCATGTAGATGCTATTCCGTATTTCCAACCAAATTGCCCTGCATATCCTACAAATACTACTGCGGAAAAATAAGAAGTTCCATAAGCAAATGCAGTAAGCCACGGACCTACCGTACGACCTCCCAATACAAAATCATCTACACTTTTCGTATGTTTTCTTGCATAAAATCCAACACCTACCATGACTGTAAAAAAAATAATAAGTAGTATGAATTTAATTCCCATAATGTTTCCTCTTCTTTCTGTTATTTCTTCCTCGCTTTAAACCGTTGCGCTTTAAAGCATTGAAGTTATGAATGTCATTCTAACATAGATTACACACTTCTGTCAACTGTAAAAAACTTCTTGATTGGTAGGTATTCTCCTACTGCAACAAGAAGTTTTTTTCATATTATATGAACTATCCCTTTTTATTAATTATTTCATCCTTTTTACCCTATCTTGAATGGTCTTATTAAAATTCTCAACTCTTCTTTTATATGAGGTACTCATATAGGGCGAGTGAAGCATAAAATCTGCTGTTGCAAGATTATTTGCAATAGGAATATCATATACTACCGCAATACGTAATAATGCCTTTACATCTGGATCATGTGGCTGTGCTTCTAATGGATCCCACAAGAACACCATAAAATCAATCTGTCCTTCCACAATCTTTGCACCAATCTGTTGGTCACCACCGAGTGGTCCACTGTTATATCCTTTTACCGGAAGATCTGTTTTTTCAGAAATAAGTCTGGCAGTAGTACCTGTTCCGCACAGAAAATGGCCTTTTAAGATTTCCCTATTCTGATCACACCATTCCACCAATTCTTTTTTCTTTCCATCATGTGCAACTAACGCAATATGTTTGGTCTTTCCAATTTCAAAATCAATATAATTATCCTGTAACATAAGACACACACCCTTTCTTGTGATTCTCTCACTATTTATGATTGTTTGGCTACGACTTCTCCTTGATTTTTATAGATACTATGGGCTGGAATATAACCGCGTACCATGGATAATGGATAGATATTAGTATGACAGCCAACCACGCTCCCTGGATTGAGTACAGTTCCACACCCTACTTCCACTTCATCTCCTAGCATGGCTCCAAATTTCTTCAATCCTGTTTCTATAACACCTGTAGCAGTTCGAATAGTTGCTAATTGTTTATCAGATTTTACATTGGAAGTGATAGAACCCGCACCCATATGAGATTTAAATCCCAATATGGAATCTCCCACATAATTGTAATGAGGAACTTGTACTTTATTGAATAAGATTACATTTTTTAATTCTGTGGAATTTCCTACCACTGCCTCTTCTCCTACAATCGCATTCCCACGAATAAATGCACAATGTCTTACTTCAGCACCTTTTCCTATAATTACCGGACCATGAATATAAGCCGTTGGTGCAACGATTGCTGTTTTTGCAATCCAGATATCTTCCCCACGCTTTTCATACTCTGAAGTATCAAGTGTTTCTCCCAACGCAAGAATAAAATCATGTATCTTAGGAAGTACTTCCCAAGGATAAGTGATTCCTTTAAATATATCTTTTGCTATAGTTTCTTCTAATGTATATAATTCTTTAATTGTTAACTCCTTCATATTTTCTCCTTTTCTTTTCTGACGTAAGCTTTTACTCTTTATTCTATATTTATTTTTTATAATATAAGGCTGCTTGATTATAACAAATTCTTAATTGATTTTGATTATTAAGTCCTAATACTCCGCTGGTTCTACTTGCAATAAATGTTTCTAATTTCCTCATGTATTCTTCCGGCGTAATCTCTCCATCTGCCACATAATTTAATCCTTTTTCCCAACTTGCGGTCAATTCCGGATTAAGCAATGATTTAATAGAATTTCCTACCACATCATATATCATCTCACCTAACAAGGTTGGCATCATGATCTGCGTCTTTTTATTCAATGCAAGATACTTAATATGGACTAATTTTTTTAAAATCTCTGCTCTGGTAGCACTGGTTCCGATACCACTTCCTTTCATCTGCGCACGTAATTCTTCATCTTCTATTAATTGACCTGCATTCTCCATTGCCAAGATAATCGAGCCTGAATTGTAACGTTTCGGTGGTGATGTTTCTCCTTCTTTAATTTGAAATTCTTTAATTGGAAGTATTACTCCTTTTTTTAATTCTTTGATTACTTTAAAAAATTCAACATCAAGTGCATTAGATTGTTCTTGTCCAACCACTTTCAGATAACCTTCCTCAGCCAACACTTTAAAAGTTGCAAAAAAAGATTCCCCTCTTGTTTGCATCGTTAAATTCACTTTTTGATAAATCGCTGCCGGATAGAAGATACTTAAGAATCGTAGCACAATTGCATCATACACATGATGAGCTGTTGTTGCAACTGAATTAAGCGCTTGTAATCCCTGTCCGGTTGGAATAATTGCATAATGGTCTGTAATCTGTTTATCATTTACATACCGCGTCTTTTCTAATCCTTTGTGACTTCCCATCTTTGCAATCTCTCCCAGATATGGCGCTGCAAGAGGATATTTGGATAATCCATTTAGATTCTTATGAATTTCTTTTGCTACTGCTGTGGATAACACTCTTGCATCTGTTCTTGGATAAGTCACTAACTTTTTCTCATATAATTCTTGTACTATACGAAGCGTCTCATCAGGACTTATTTTATATCGTTTTGAACACTCATTTTGTAATTCTGCAAGATTGTATAATAATGGTGGGTTTTTCTTTTCTTTTTTCTTTTCCATTCCGGTGATTTCACAACATAACGGTTGCTTCTCACTTACATATCCCAAAAGCTCTTCTGCTTTTTTTCTTTCTTTAAATCCATTTTCTTTATACAATTCTAATGATTCAAAGTACTTAGAGCCTTGTACTGCTCTCCACTCGCCCTCGAAGGTCTGCCCTTTCACATCTACTGTACTTAAGACACGATAGAATGGTATCTTTGTAAATTCTCGTATCTCACGCTCTCTACGGACAACCATACCAAGTACACATGTCATTACCCGTCCTACCGATAACACCGTATATTTGGTATGTAGATAATTCGAGATACTATTGCCATATTTTAAGGTAAGTAATCTTGAGAAATTAATTCCCATTAGATAATCTTCAATTGCTCGTAAGTATGCAGCCGCAGAAAGGTTATCATACTCTTTTAAGTCTTTTGCTTCTTTTATACCTCGTAATATCTCATCTTCTGTCTGCGAATCAATCCAAACACGTCTCCGTTTTTTCCCAGACACATGTGCCTGCTGCTCTACCAAACGATAGATATATTCTCCCTCACGCCCAGAATCAGTACAGACATAGATTGTTTCTACATCTTCCCTAGTTAATAGCCCTGCTACAATCCGAAATTGCTTTGCTACCGCCGGAATCACCTCATACTTGAATTCTTTTGGCATAAATGGTAGCGTATTTAGACTCCAGCGTTTAAATTTTTCATCATAAACTTCCGGATAACTCATAGTAACAAGATGTCCAACGCACCATGTCACAATTGCATCTTCGGTTTCCAGATATCCATCTTTACGTTTTGTATTTAATTTTAGTGCCTTTGCAAATTCTTGTGCAACACTTGGCTTTTCTGCTATATATAATGATTTTCCCATGTATCTTCCTTCATAAACTTATTTTTTCACATTCCTATTTTTGAAAGAATCCACGAATTCGTTCCATGATAGAGCGTTTGTGTTCTTTTTTTACAGATTTCACATTCATTGCTTCCGCCATAAATACTTCCTGTGAATTCACAAAAGGGGCCTCTTGCAACTTTTTATGATATGTTCCGTCAGAAGAAAGCACTCTCGCCTTTACATTGTCCAACATAATAACTCTTATCATATGATTGATACGTTCTCTTATCTCCGCATCTAAGATAGGGGTTGCAACTTCCACTCGTTTTTCTGTATTTCTTGTCATCATGTCCCCTGATCCTATATAAAGTCTTTGCTCCACACCGGTACCAAAACTAAAGATACGTGGATGTTCCAGATAGCGCCCTACTACACTAATTACAGTTACATTCTCTGTTGCCTGTTCTATCCCCGGTAAGATACAACAGATTCCCCTTACAATCAGAGTCACCTTAACACCTGCCCTAGATGCTTGTATAATCTTCTCAATAAAATCTACATCTGTTACAGAGTTCATCTTCATAACAACTATTCCATTTTTCCCTTTGGCAATCTCTTCGTCAATCAGATATAGAATTTTCTTCTTGAAACTGGTTGGTGCTACTAATAGATACTCATAACTTCCATTGATATTCCCAATGGATAAATTCTTGAAAAAGACAGATGCATCTTCCCCAATCTTACGATTTGCGGTCATCAAGGACAAATCAGTATACAAGGTAGCCGTTTTTTCATTATAATTTCCGGTTCCTATCTGGGTAATATAATGAATATCACTTCGAATCCGATACGTAATCAGACATATCTTAGAATGTACTTTATATCCTTCAAATCCATAGATTACACGACACCCTGCATCTTCCAACCGTTCCGACCAGTCTATATTATTCTGTTCATCAAATCTGGCACGTAACTCAATTAAAGCCGTTACTTCTTTTCCATTTTCTGCCGCAGCACACAAGTATTCTACCAAACGTGCTTTTTTAGCTAAACGATAGATTGTGATTTTAATAGTCATTACATTT
The DNA here is from genome assembly GCA_036656795.1 of Lachnospiraceae bacterium. Lineage (GTDB taxonomy): Bacteria > Bacillota > Clostridia > Lachnospirales > Lachnospiraceae > CAUPWF01. The sequence goes on from JAVXHR010000002.1 coordinate 162,801, forward strand.
GGATCAACTGATGCTTCTTTAATCAATTGTAGGAATGGCTCCATACTTTCATATGGGTAGGATAACAAGATGTCTTTTCTCTTTACCTGTCTTAAGATACTGCCATCTCCCACCATGTTAGATGCTTGTGGAACAAATGCCTCATCAATTAAGGAACGTTTCATGGAGACGGGCACCTTATCCATAATTGAAAAGATGTATTCTAATTTCATAGGGACTTTGGTTCTAAATATCTGTTTCGGTTCTATCCCAAACTTCTCACATAATACCTCTTGGGTCTTATTAAGCATAGGTTCCGCAACTTCCAATCGAACAACTGCCATTCTGCGCCGTTTATGCAATGTTTCTTTCATACGATACCGAAAATCTTCATTAATATCAAACATCTCATCATCGGGTGAGATGTCTGCATTTCTTGTAACACAGATATAATTTCTGTCTACCACTTGATAATTTTCAAATACCAGTTCCAGATACTCCATAATTACTTTTTCCATACGAATATAACGTATATCATGTCCGGGAAGATACAAAATCTCTGACACAAACTGAGGCACCGGAATAATACCCATCATAGATTTGGTATCATAGGTTAGATTGGCAATGACATATAATGCCTTATTCAGTAGATGTGGAAATGGGTGATTGGCATCTACGATCTGTGGCGATAAAATCGGTACAATCTGTTCTTTAAAATATTTCTTTACATATTTTTTTTCACTTGTTTCCAACTCTTTAAAAGACAATCCACATACGCCATATGGATATAATTGTTTTTTAATATCTGCATATGTCTTATCTCGTTCTTTGTATAACGGAGCTACCTCTTCATAGATTGCATTCAATTGTTGTCTTGGTGTCATTCCCGATTTATTATCTTCCTGATGATCCTCTAATGTTGCCATATCATATAAACTGCCTACTCGAATCATAAAGAACTCATCTAAATTACTCGTAAAAATAGATACAAACTTCATTCGTTCCAAAAGTGGTACTGTGCTATCTTGTGCTTCTTCTAATACGCGTCTGTTAAAACGTAGCCATGACAGTTCTCTATTTTGCATGTAATTTGACATTTTATCGCTCCTATTTATCCGTTTTTTTCTGAATATAATCCTTTGCTGTTAGTGTTTCCGCACATAACACCGCACCACCTGCTGCACCACGTATTGTATTATGTGACAATCCAACGAATTTATAATCAAAAAGGCTATCTTCTCTAAGACGACCTACTGAGATTCCCATACCATGCTCATACTCCACATCTTCTTTTACTTGTGGTCGATTATCTTCTGTTAGATACTGAATAAATTGTTTTGGTGCGCTCGGTAAATTCAATTCCTGTGGTAATCCTTTAAACTGAACAAGTTTTTCAATGAGTTGTTCTTTCGTAGGTTTCTTTGCAAATCTAACAAATACTGCTGCTGTATGTCCATTTAACACTGATACTCTAATACATTGTGTCGTTATTATAGGACTAGTTGCCTTCACAACTTCTCCATCTTTCACTGTTCCAAAGATGCGTAATGGTTCTTGTTCACTCTTTTCTTCTTCTCCACCAATATATGGAATTAGATTAGCTACCATCTCTGGCCATTCTTGAAAGGTCTTTCCAGCACCTGATATAGCCTGATATGTTGTTACTACTACTTCTGTTGGTTCAAACTCTTTCCATGCCGCAAGTACCGGTGCATAACTTTGAATGGAACAATTGGGTTTTACTGCAACAAATCCTTTTTTTGTTCCTAAGCGTTGTCTCTGCGCTTCAATCAGCTCAAAATGTTCCGGATTAATCTCCGGAATTACCATTGGCACATCTTTCGTCCAACGATGGGCACTGTTATTGGATACTACCGGAGTCTCTGTCTTTGCATAAGCATCTTCAATCTCTTGAATCTCCGTTTTGGACATATCCACTGCACTGAACACAAAATCTACTGTATCTGCTACTTTTTCAATCTCTTTTACATTATAAACAATCATTGTTTTTACCGCTTCCGGCATCGGTGTGTCCATCTTCCATCTATTACCTATCGCTTCTGCATATGTTTTTCCCGCAGAACGTTCGCTTGCCGCTAATGTTACGACTTCAAACCAAGGATGATTCTCTAACAATGCTATAAATCTCTGTCCTACCATGCCGGTTGCTCCCAAAATCCCTACCTTTAATTTCTCCATCTTATTTTCCTCCTAAATAACTTGTGTATAGTTCCATAACATGCTGCATCTCTTTTTTACCAGGTGCTCCAATTGTAATTCTCTTATTCACGCAAGTTTCCATACTTATCGCCTCATAGATATCTTCTTGAAAGACAGGTGAAATTGCTTGATATTCTTCCAGTGTCATATCATCTAAAGCCATCTTTTTATCAATACAATATAATACTAATTGACCAACAATTCCATGAGCATCTCTAAATGGAATTCCATGATTCACAAGATAATCCGCCGCATCCGTTGCATTGGTAAATCCTTGTTTGGCGCTTTGATACATAACATCTTTATGAAACTTCAATGTACGTAACATCTCTGTAAATAAAATCAGACAATCTTTGGCTGTATGAATCGCATCAAAAGCAAGTTCTTTGTCTTCCTGCATATCTTTATTGTACGCCAATGGAATCCCTTTCATCGTTGTAAGTAATGACATCAATGCCCCGTACACACGTCCTGTCTTTCCTCGGACTAATTCTGCAATATCCGGATTCTTCTTTTGTGGCATAATACTACTACCTGTACTATATCCATCATCTATTTCCACAAATCGATATTCATTTGTATTCCATATAATGATTTCTTCTGAGAATCTACTCAAATGCATCATAACAATAGATAATGCCGACAGCAATTCAATGAGATAATCTCTGTCTGCCACAGAATCCATACTGTTTAAAGTAGGTCCTGCAAATCCCAATAACTCTGCTGTATATTCTCTGTCTAATGGGTAGGTTGTACCTGCCAAAGCACCCGCTCCCAATGGACAATAATTCATGCGTTTATAGATGTCCTGCATGCGTTCTAAATCTCTTTTAAACATCTCAAAATATGCACCCATATGGTGTGCCAATGTAATTGGTTGTGCTTTTTGTAAATGGGTAAATCCCGGCATAATGGTCTCTGTATGTTCTTTCATTCTCTCAAGAAGTACTTCTAACAGTTCTTTCACTAATTTTTCTAATACTTCTATCTCATCTCTTGTATATAATTTCATATCCAATGCCACTTGGTCATTTCGGCTTCGTCCTGTGTGTAATTTCTTTCCAACTGCACCTATACGATCAATAAGCGTCCCTTCCACAAAACTATGTATATCCTCATATGTATCTGCAATCTGAAGTTTCCCACTATGTACTTCTTCAAGAATGTTCTGCAATCCTACCACTATTTGTTGTTGTTCTTCCTCTGCTAAAATCTTTTGTTTTGCAAGCATTGTAACATGTGCTATACTTCCTTTGATATCCTGATCTATTAACCTCTTGTCAAAAGAAATTGATGCATTAAAGTCATACACTAACTGTGCTGTCTCTTTTGTAAAACGCCCACCCCATAATTGTGCCATAATTTCTTATCCTCTTTTCGCTTCCTGCATTATACAATATTGCTCATATTTTATCACAGACTACTTCGCATTGTCTACTTCTTGTGATTTTTTTCTAATGAAACCTTCTTTTCTTGCATATCTCGCTGCTGCTTTGAAAATTCACAACCACAATAATCTTGTCTATATAACTCATATTCTTTCGAAAGTTCCACAGAACGCTTATACCCATTTTTCTTTTTGAAGTCCGATGGTAGATATGCAATATGGTATTTATCTCCTACTTTATTGCCAATCTCATTTAACTTTTCAACATTTTTTCTTGGACTAATACTAAGTGTTGTTGTAAAATAATGAAATTCACCTTCTTTTGCTACCCTTGCGGCTTCCTCCAATCGTAATTCATAACATCGAAAACATCGCTCCCCGCCTTCACGAATATATTCCAAGCCCTTTGCCATCTGGTAAAATTTTTCTTTTTCATAACTTCCGGCAATAAAAGAAACCTGATATTTTAAATGCATATTGCTAATTAATGTTTGTTGTTCTAATATACGTTTTGTATACTCACTTTCCGGAAAAATATTTGGATTATAATAAAACACAGTGATTTCAAAGTAATCAGACAAATACTCTAAGACATAGCTACTACAAGGTGCACAACAACTGTGCAGTAATAGTTTGGGAACTTTTTTTTCTTTCTGCAATTGCAATAATAATCTATCCAATTCTTTCTGATAATTCATAATCTTACCCCCCATACCTTAATATATAAATTATACATTTTTCATTTCTCCCTAGCAAGCACCCTTTTCTTATTTTTTCATAAACTAATATATGAATGACAAGGTATTAATTACATGCACTATTGGAGGTCTTATATGCAACCAATCTTAGAACTAAATAATGTAACTTACGCATACCATACTTTAGACGGAGAAACAAAAGCATTAGAGCATCTTTCTTTCTCCTTGAACGAAGGAGAATTTGTTGCCATTGTTGGACCCTCAGGTTGTGGCAAATCCACATTACTTTCTCTCATATCTGGTCTGTTACAACCGGAAAGTGGACAGATAAAATTATCTGGACGTCCACTAAAAGAAAGTGCCACAAATATTGGCTATATGTTGCAACGTGATCATCTATTTGAATGGCGAACCATCTATAGTAATATCATGTTGGGTCTGGAGATTCAGCATATGATGACGGCTAAAACCCAAGAAAAAGTTCACGAATTATTAGATGTCTATGGCTTGGACCAATTTTCCAAAGCAAAACCATCTGAATTATCCGGTGGCATGAGACAACGTGCTGCTCTAATTCGCACGTTAGTACTGGAACCGGATATCTTACTTTTAGATGAGCCTTTTTCTGCATTGGATTATCAGACGCGCTTAACAGTTGGTGATGATATCGGACAGATTATTCGAAAAGAAGGTAAAACTGCCCTTCTTGTAACTCATGATCTATCCGAGGCAATCAGCCTTGGCGATCGTGTTCTTGTGCTATCCAATCGACCTGCTACTGTTGCACAAACCATTTGCATGAAATTTGCATTAGAACAAGATACTCCACTTCACAGGCGTAATGCTCCTGAATTCAAAACATATTTTAATCTAATATGGAAGGAGTTAAATCGAAATGGTTGAGCTTTCTCTAACCCAGCAACATTTTCTGCACCAACGAAGACGTCGTAAGATTACTGTCCATATCTTCCGTATATTAATACTGTTTTGCTTTCTTATTACTTGGGAGTTAACCTCATTTTACCATATTATTGATTCTTTTATCTTTAGCAGTCCATCTAAGATTGTTCAGTGTTTTTGGCAAATGTGTCTGGATCGAAGCATTCTGACTCATATTGGAGTCACGCTTTATGAAACCATTATCAGTTTTTTATTTGTCATTGTCCTTAGCATCTGTATTGCCATACTGTTGTGGTGTAGCAGCCAATTATCCGAGATTCTAGATCCATATCTTGTGGTACTGAACAGTCTTCCAAAGTCTGCATTGGCACCTCTGCTTATTGTATGGCTTGGTGCAACTAAGACAACAATTATCGTAGCTGGAATGTCTGTAGCTATATTTGGTAGTATATTAAACCTATATACGGCTTTTAAAACCGTAGACCCCGAGAAAATTAAACTCATCTATACCTTGCATGGTAGGAAATATCATGTCCTTACAAAAGTTGTTCTCCCAAGTTCCATTCCCTCCATTATCAGCACCATGAAGATTAACATTGGTCTATGTCTTGTAGGTGTCGTAATTGGAGAATTTTTAGCTGCAAGAAATGGACTGGGTTATCTCATTATCTATTCCAGTCAGGTATTCAAGATGGATTGGTTACTCATGTCCATCATTATCCTATGCATAATTGCTATGGGCTTATATCAAGGAATCAACTTAATAGAAAAACATTATATTAAAAAACTATAATACTAACTTTAGGTCTATACAACACTTTTAAACATAAAGGAAGCTGCCACTTCACGATTTTTCATCGTAAAAGCGACAGCTCCTATGTATCGTACTTTACTATTTAATATTTAGATGATGATGTATGTACCGGTCTTTCTGTGTGCTTTACTTTATCTGTATAACTATCATGATATGCTGTTGTTACAGAATGGGCTCCATCTTTTAATTCGAATTTTCCTACTAAGTCTTTTAACATCTGAGATTGGCCACTTAACTCTTCTGATGCTGCCGCACTTTCTTCTGCTGTTGCCGAGTTGGTCTGAATAACACTTGAAATTTGATCCACACCTGCTGTAATCTGTGTGATTGCACTGGCTTGTTCGTTAGATGCTTTTGCAATCTTCTGGACTACAGATCCTACTTCTTCCGAACTCTTTACAACTTCTGAAATAGATTCTGCTGTTGCATCTGCAATCTGTTTTCCATTATCAATTGCTGTAATTGCGCTTTCAATCAGTGCGGTTGTATTCTTAGCTGCTTCCGCACTCTTACCTGCCAGATTCCGTACTTCATCTGCAACTACCGCGAATCCTTTTCCTGCCTCTCCCGCTCTCGCTGCTTCTACTGCGGCATTTAAAGCAAGAATATTGGTTTGAAATGCAATATCATCAATTGTTTTAATGATTTTACCAATCTCATTAGAAGTATTGGTAATTTCTTCCATAGCTTGAACCATTTGTTCCATCTGTTGGCTTCCAACATGTAATGCAGCTGAAGAACTATCAGACACTTCATTTGCATGTTGCGCATCATCTGCGTTGTTCTTTACTTGTTGTGAAATTTCTGTAATACTTGCAGAAAGCTCTTCAATAGAAGAAGCTTGTTCTGTTGCGCCTTGTGACAATGCCTGAGCACCACTAGAAACTTGATCTGAACCACTAGAAACTTGCTCTGAAGACTGATTAATCTGTCCCATAATATCATTTAATGACTCTGTAATAGTATCTACTGAATTTTTAAGTGCAACAAAATCTCCTCTAAAATCGGCATTTAACGAAATATCTAAATTCCCTTTTGCCATCTCTCCCAATCCAGCGTCTAGATCATTAATCATAGCTGTAATGGACATTTTCACCTCTCCTAATGCATCCAGCATAATTCCTGTTTCATCTTTAGATGTTGCCGGTGGAACCTCTGATTTCAAATCCCCACGGGATAATAAAACCAATCGTTCGGCACATGCTGTTACCGGTCTGGAGATACTACGTGATACATATAATGCAATCGCTACTGCTACTGCTGTGGAAACAATAATAACCGCAATAATCAATAAAGAACTTGTATTTGATTGTTTGGTTAAATCTATTGATACCTGGTCCCCCATTTTTACGTTCAACGCCATTAAATCTTTCCCGGCTGCAACACACTCCAATAGAGAAGGTCTTGCTTCACTTCTGTATACCTTTAGTGCTTCGTCATTCCTATTTTCTAAACCTAAGGCAACTGCCTTGTCTTTTCCCTTTATAAAAATAGGTTCTGCAGCATCAATACGTTCAATAATCTTTTTTTCTTCTGTTGACTGACAATTTTTTCTTGCTTTTTCAAGGGATGTATCCATGTTCTTTATAGCTTCTTCTAATCCTGTTTGTGCTTCTTTAATGTCTGCTTCTTCTGTCATCATAATAACATCTCGCGTTAATGCACCACTTTGCTGTAGATATGCATTAAAATCGCCAATATCACCTTGTACAAATCCATTTTCTACCAATGCTTTACTATACCCAGTATCTGATTTTTTTAAAACTACCAATCCTACTACACTTGCGATACTTGCAATTACAACTACCGCAACAAATGAAACAATTAATTTCTTTGCAATCTTCATGTTCTTAAACATATTGTCTACCTGCTTTCTCTTTCTTTTTACTATATATAAACTTGATATATATACACAAATTACATCTTCGGCATGTTCTCAAGATCTTTTAACTTAAACTTTGCAATCAAATCTTTAAACAACTGTGCCTGTCCACTTAGTTCTTCACTTGCTGCTGCACTTTCCTCTGCTGTGGCTGAGTTCGTCTGAACAACACTGGAAACTTGTTCCACCCCGGTTGCTATCTGTGTGGCTCCATCTGCTTGTTCTACAGAAGATTGTGCAATTTCTAAAATCATCTCATTGACTCTGCCTGCCTTTTCAGCAACAATATGTAGTGATTTCGCTGTATCTTCTACAATATCAACTCCCCTAGCCACTGCAATCGATGTTCCACTAATAAGCTCTGTTGTATTCTTAGCAGCATCTGCTGATTTCTGGGCAAGATTACGAACCTCATCTGCCACAACCGCGAATCCTTTTCCCGCTTTTCCTGCTCTGGCTGCTTCTATTGCTGCATTTAGTGCAAGAATATTTGTCTGAAATGCAATGTCATCAATTGTTTTAATAATCTTACTGATTTCTTCTGATTTTTGAGCAATATCTTCCATTGCCTCTGTCATATCTCGCATCTTAGCATTGCTGTTGACAACTTCCCCACCTGCTTCTTTCGAAAGCTCACTGGCTTCATTTGCCTGACTGGAATTTTCTTTAATCTTGGATGACATCTCCGTAATCGTTGCCGAGAGTTCTTCTATACTACTTGCCTGTTCCGTAGCACCTTGTGATAGCTCTTGTGCGCCTGCAGATACTTGATCTGCTCCGTTTGCCACTTGGTCGGAAGAAATTCTAATATTGGCAAGTGTCTCACTCAAAGAAACAATAATCTTCACCATGGAATTCTCTACCTGCTTA
>JAVXHR010000003.1:0-141733 GCA_036656795.1 Lachnospiraceae bacterium
AAAAGACTATAAGACATTTATTGCATTGATGATTGCGTTATCCATAGGTGGGGTGACATCACTTCACGAGTTTACAAGAACAACCACGGAAACAATCACACGTATTAATAACAATCAGATTGTATACGCAGAAGATGCAGATGAGGTTGAAGTGTTGAATTCTAGTAATTTTGTAGGGAATGTCCATGATAATTTCTTCTTTGAATATCTGGCCAAATAAATTCTACAGTAAATTTACGCTATCATAATTGGGAATGATATTGTAAAGCTATGTGTAGATGTGATAGAATATGTACAGAATCACTGGTGCTTTGTGTCAAAGAATAGGGGGATAATTGTACATGAAAAAATTTATGATATCATTGATGATTGTGTCACTTGTATTTAGTTTTACAGGGTGTAAAAAAAAGGAAGTAAAACCCAAGGCAACACCGGAGACAAAGACGGTGCAAAAGGAAGAACCAGAACCGGAAGAAGTGATACCAGCGAATCAGAATTTACTGACCGGTGTAGCGAATCTGACAGAGGGAGCTATTGGTAAACGTCCGGTGGCTGTTATGGTTAATAATGTGAACCCGGCGATGCCACAATATGGGGTTGGCGCAGCAGATATTATCTTTGAAATTCCGGTGGAGGCAGATGAGACAAGATTGATGGCATTATATGCCGACTATACAACGGTACCTCAGATATGTGCGATTCGCAGTTGTCGCTATTATTTCCCGGCATTCTCACAAGGCTTCGATGCTTTTTATGTCAATTGGGGAATTGATGATAGTATTTCAGAATATCTCCAAGCATTAGAGTTAGATCAATTTGATGGGATACGTAATGCAGGGGGATTATTTGGACGTGATGAAGAGCGAAGACATGCAGGGTATGCTTTGGAGCATACAGGATATTTTGATGGAACAAGATTCGCAGGAGTAGTGGCAGAACAGGGACTACGAACAGATTTGGCAGAAGATAAGAAAGGTCCTGCATTTAATTTCAATGGATTAACAGAGCAGATAAAACCGGCAGGGAGTAACTGCAATAATGCACATATTGAATTTGGGGCAGCAACTGCGGATTTAGACTATGATGTTGCCAATCATGTATATACGAAGAAGTTGAATGGAAATCCACAGGTAGATGGAAAGACGGGAGCACAATTGGCATTTACCAATGTATTGGTACTAGAAACAGCCATTACAAGCCGAGATGGTGTAGATCATAAGGACGTGGATTGGGACGGTGACGAGAACTCGGTTGGATATTATTGCTCTAATGGGGCGGTTCAAAAGATTCATTGGTCAAAAGAAACGAATAATGAACGTTCACGCTTGTGGATTACAGATGATACGGGAAATGAAATTAAAATCAATCGTGGAAAAACTTACATTGCGGTAAATTATCCGGGACAGGTAAGCTTCACAGGGGTTAATTAGGAACTAGAAAGCAGAAGAATACATATTAAGATAGTTGCTTAGAACAAGAGCGTGTATGGAGTAGTCCGGAATTTGGACTACTCCTGTTGACGTCTTTAAGCTCTTGCTGAAGAACTATTGTAGAAATCGGGGACAAGGGTTATAATATAATCTTAAGAAGGCGTATAAGACTTAAAGGAGGATAAAAATCAATGTATACATTAGAAGAAATTCAAAAAGAAGATGTGGAGATTGCAGAAGCCATTCAACAGGAGATGCAAAGACAGAATTCTCATATCGAATTAATTGCATCAGAAAACTGGGTTAGCAAAGCAGTTATGTCCGCGATGGGAAGCCCACTTACGAATAAATATGCAGAAGGTTATCCAGCCAAACGATATTACGGTGGCTGCGAATGTGTAGATAAAGTGGAGCAACTTGCCATTGACCGGGCAAAGCAGTTATTTGGGTGTGATTATGCTAATGTGCAACCACATTCCGGAGCGCAGGCCAATACAGCTGTTCAGTTTGCCATGTTAAAACCGGGAGATAAGATTTTGGGAATGAGTTTAGACCATGGTGGACATTTGACACATGGTTCACCGGCAAGCTTTTCGGGCCAATATTTTGATGCTGCATTTTATGGTGTGAATGCAGAGGGAGTTATCGACTATGAAACGGTACGAAAAGTAGCAATGGAACATCGACCTAAGCTGATTATTGCAGGAGCAAGTGCATACGCGCGAACGATAGATTTTAAGAAGTTTCGTGAGATAGCAGATGAGGTGGGAGCATATCTTATGGTTGATATGGCCCATATAGCTGGACTTGTTGCTGCGGGATTACACCCAAGTCCTATTCCATATGCAGATGTTGTCACAACGACAACTCATAAGACGCTTCGAGGCCCACGAGGTGGTATGATCTTATGTAATCAGGAAGCTGCAGATAAATTCAATTTTAATAAAGCAATCTTTCCGGGGACACAAGGAGGGCCATTAATGCATGTAATTGCCGGAAAAGCAGTGTGCTTTAAAGAAGCATTGCAGCCGGAGTTTAAAGTATATCAAGAGCAAGTTATAAAGAATGCAAAAACATTAGGGGAACAGCTTATAAAACAAGGACTGCAATTGGTGTCGGGTGGAACGGATAATCATCTGATGCTAGTGGATCTTACTCGACAAAACATGAGTGGAAAAGAATTGGAACACCGCTTAGATGCGGCTCATATTACATGTAATAAGAATACCATTCCCAATGATCCACGTTCTCCATTTGTTACAAGTGGGGTAAGACTGGGGACACCGGCAATTACTTCTCGTGGAATGGTGGAAGCAGATATGCGAATTATCGCAGAAGCGATTGCATTGGTTGCAAAAAGTGAAGACAATACAGAAAAAGTGAAAGATATGGTTCAGACATTGACCATGCGCTATCCACTTTATTAGGAAAATAGAATAGAAAATATAATAGAAAAGGAGCATAGGATTATGAATGAGATGTTAGAGAGTATTCTTACAAGAAGAAGTTGTCGCAGCTATACAGACCAGGAGATAACGGCGGAAGATTTAGCGATGATATTACAGGCAGGGCGCTATGCGCCAAGTGGGATGAATCGTCAGTTATGGCAATTTACCGTGGTAAGAAAAAGAGAGAATATTCAGGCATTGGCTCGGGTAGTAGGAATAGCTTTGGACAGAGACGAAGGATATAATTTTTATGACCCCAAAGTAATTATATTAGTGTCCAATGAAACAGAGAATCCACTGGGCTGTCAGGACAGTGCTTGTGCATTGGAGAATATATTCTTAATGGCCCATTCCTTGGGGATTGGTTCTTGTTGGATTAATCAATTGAGAGATATCTGTGATAGACCAGAAGTGCGAACAATATTAGATACATTTGGTGTGCCATCAAATCATAAAGTGTGGGGAATTGCAGACTTGGGGTATGCAAAAGGTCCTTACAAAGAAATTGTACGTAATGACAATGTAATAAAATATGCAGATTGATTGTGCTGTTAAAATCAGGGAATTAATAGTCGATATTTGTAAAAGAATAGTGTATAATGGTTGTAAAATAATGTGGTTGAAAGGATGGGCATAATAGTGAAGACAGCATTAGACAGCGAAAATTTATGGATGATTTTTAAAGTAGCTAATAATTTATATGCGCTAAATAGCGATCAAATTAAGAGTATTGGTACATTACCAAGTAATATTACAGGTGTTCCTGATGGGGAACCATATGTAAGAGGAATTACAAAACATAGAGGAAAAGTAATCACATTGCTAGAGATGCGTGTGCTTTTTGATAATCAAACACAAGAAGAAGAGCTTGATGCATTTGCAAAGATGTTAGATGTCAGAAAAGCGGATCATACGAAGTGGGTAGATACGCTAGATAAGAGCGTAAAATCAGGCACTGCATTTCCACTTGCAACGGATCCACATAAATGTGCATTTGGTAAATGGTACGATAATTTTGAAACGAATATTACCAATGTACAGTTTCATTTGGACAAAATCGAAGAGCCACATCGATTGTTACATGAGGCGGCAATGCATATAGAACATCTTGTAGGAGAGGATAAAGAGGAACAACGAATAGAAATATTGCAAGAAGTGGAAACGGTATATATGCCAAAAGTAATTGCTCTTTTAGATGAAACAAAAGAAATCATTAAAGATCACTTTAGAGATATGATGATTGTGATGGAAAGTGATAATGAGCGAACGGTTGCGATTATTGTAGATGAGATTATAGGTGTAGAGCGATTAGGAGAACGATATTCGGATACAATCTTAGAAAAGATGCAACATTCAGAATTACTGGGTGGAGTAGCGCTTAGAGAACAAGATGATGCATTATTGTTTTTAATTGATGAAGAAAAGATATTTCAATTGGGGCAAGAACCACAAGCGACAGAAATATAATTTGTATGAAAGTAATAATATAAGGGGCATATTTCCTGATAGCATGTTAGGAACATGCCCTAAAACTATATCTTGAACAAGACTAAGAGCTGGCGAAAAGGGTCCTGTTTTATGTTGCCATTCCTTGACAGAATTGGAGGGGAAAGTTATAATATCCATATACCCATACGGGGTATATAATCCAAGAGGAGGGTATTCTATGATTACAGAGCAATATCATGTTAGAGGAATGACTTGTGCAGCTTGTAGCAGTGCGGTAGAGCGAGTAACAAAAAAGCTGGAGGGAGTTGCCACAAGCAGTGTAAACCTTACAACAGAAGTATTAACAATTACGTATGATGAAGCTGCAGTAAAGCAAGAAGATATTATTGGTAAAGTGACGCGAGCAGGTTTTGAAGCGGAGCTATATGTTAATCAGGATAAACAGCAGCAAAAAACAGAAAAGACAGAACAAGAAGTAGAGCTTCATAAGACACGCAGAAACCTTCGCATTAATATTATAATGGCCATTCCACTTTTATATATTTCCATGGGTCATATGATGCCATTTCCTATGCCGCTACCTAACATATTGGATATGCATATTCACCCGTTCAACTATGCGACAGCTCAGTTGATATTGACGTTGATTATCTTATTTCATGGAAGAAAGTTCTATATTGTCGGAATTCGCAGTTTGTTTCGTGGTCATCCCAATATGGATTCTTTGGTTGCCATTGGGACCGGAAGTGCGTTTATATATAGTTTTATAATGACGGTGATGATTCCATTCAAAGAGATGTCTGTTCATAATTTATATTATGAATCTGCAGCGATTGTAGTAACTCTTGTAATGGTTGGAAAGTACATGGAGAGTCGAAGCAAAGGGAAGACTTCAGAAGCAATTCGTAGATTAATGGAACTGGCTCCAGAGACTGCGATTGTAATGCGAGGCCAAGAACAGGCAGAAGTGGCAGTGGAAGACGTACAGTTAGGCGATATTATTTTGATTCGACCGGGGAGCCGTATTCCGTTAGATGGGATCGTAACGGAAGGTTGTACAAGTGTAGATGAATCTATGTTGACAGGTGAGAGTATTCCGGTAGATAAAGAAGTAGATGATTCAGTGATTGGTGGCAGTATGAATTATCAAGGCGTTCTTATGATACAAGTAACTCATGTGGGTGCAGATACGATGTTAGCTAAGATTGTAAGGCTGATGGAAGAGGCACAAGGGAAAAAGGCACCCATTTCTAAGATCGCAGATAGAGTCGCCGGTATTTTTGTACCGGTAGTTATTGCAATTGCATTGATGGCGAGTCTTTTTTGGTTTATTATGGGGTATGATATGACCTTTGTATTGACTATTTTTGTCTCGGTTTTAGTAATTGCCTGTCCATGTGCATTGGGATTAGCAACACCTACGGCTATTATGGTAGGAACCGGTGTAGGGGCGAGCCATGGAATTTTAATTAAAAGTGGAGCGGCGCTTGAGATTAGCCATAAAATCGACACGGTTGTGTTAGATAAGACAGGCACTATTACAGAAGGAAAACCAAAAGTCATGCATATCGTCAGTCGAGACTTGAAGGAAAATCAATTACTGCAATTGGCTGCTTCTTGTGAACAAGTATCAGAGCATCCACTTGGTATGGCAATTGTAACATGTGCAAGACAACGCAATCTAGAATTATCCGAGGTCTCCGGGTTTCAAAGTATATCGGGCCGAGGATTAGAAGCAATCGTGGAGGGCGTACAATATTTTATTGGAAATGAGAAACTCTGTATAGAACATCAGATAGAGATGAACAACTATGAACTGCAAGGAGCCGATATAGCACGAAAAGGAGAGACACCCATGTATGTATCTAGAGATGGTAAGGTGATTGGATTCATAGGGGTTGCAGATCCAATAAAAGATACAAGTATTCAGGCGATTCGAGAAATGCAGGGATTAGGGATTGGTGTGTATATGCTGACAGGGGACAACCAAATGACAGCAGATTATATCGGAACACAAGTAAAAGTAGATTCCGTAATTGCAGAAGTGCTTCCAGGTGATAAAGCACAAGTTGTACAACAATTACAACAACAAGGACATCTGGTAATGATGGTGGGAGATGGAATCAATGATGCACCTGCATTGATTCAAGCAGATGTCGGAGTTGCAATTGGAGACGGAAGTGACATTGCATTAGAATCCAGTGATATTGTTTTAATGAAATCGAATCTACAAGATGTGTATAAGGGAATAAAATTAAGCAAGGCAACAATTCGTAATATCAAACAGAATCTTTTTTGGGCATTTTTTTATAATTCTTGTGGATTACCTTTGGCAGCAGGTGTTCTATATGCAATCAATGGAACCTTGTTAAATCCCATATTTGCAGGATTGGCAATGTCATTTAGTTCTGTGTCTGTAGTTGCAAATGCGTTACGTCTTCGTACATTGAAACTGTAGATAAATCGGAAGGGGAATGTAGATGGAACAAGAATATAAGAATCTTATCCACCGATTAAATCGTATCGAAGGACAAGTCAGGGGAATTAAGAATATGGTGGAAGAAGAACGATACTGTGTAGATATATTAACTCAAGTATCGGCAGTTCAATCAGCATTGAATTCATTTAATAAACAGTTGTTGTCTGCTCATATTCGCTCCTGTGTTGTAGAAGATATCAAGGCGGGAAATGAAGAGTGTGTAGAGGAATTATGTGTAACGATTCAAAAACTAATGAAATAAAGGAGGAAGTAAAGATGACAATCATTTATGTAGATGAGATGCATTGTGAAAAATGTGTAGAGAGAATTATGAATGCTATGAAGGAACAAAAAGTAGTTGCAAAAGTAGATCTTGTAACGAAGACAGTGAAAATTGAAAGTTGTGATAAGTGTTTGGAAAAAGCACTTAATATATTAGATGATCTTGGCTTTGAAGGTATTGTGGAATAAGTAGAGATATGGTATCGTATTTGGTAGATAAAGGGGGAGGTATATAATGAAAACAGGAAAAACAAAGTTACAGACACTGATTGCAGTTTCCTTTTTGGTATTGTTGATTTGCATGGGTTGTGCAAAGACAGAAAAAGAAGACATATTGGATCCAAAGAAACCGGTTACGATTACGATATGGCATTATTATAGTGGAGCACAGCAGGAAGCGTTCAATAAATTGTTGACCGATTATAATCAGACAGAGGGTAAAGAACGAGGGATTATTGTAAAGGCATCTGGTTATGGAGTAGTGGAAGAGGTGGCTGATGCGGTAAAGGCATCGGCAGATAGAAAAGCAGGGGCGGTACCTATGCCCAATATCTTCGCAACTTATGTCAATACCATCATGGAAATAGATGCAAAAGATAAGATTGCTGATTTGTCACAATATCTAGCAAAGAAAGAAGAGGACGAATATGTTGATAGCTTTATGGAAGAAGGACGTTTTGGTTCCGGTAAAGAATTAAAGATTTTTCCAATTGCAAAGTCTACAGAGGTCTTTATGGTGAATCAGACCGATTGGGATAAATTTGCCCAAGCAACAGGAGCTAAGATAGAGGATTGTCAGACGGTGGAAGGTGTTACAGCAGTAGCAAAACAGTATTATGAATGGACCGATAGCTTAACAGATACTCCATATGACGGACAGGCGTTCTATGGGAGAGATGCCATGGCTAATTATTTTATTATTGGTTCACAACAGCTAGGAAGCGAATTATTTGCAGTAGAAGATGGAAAAGTTGCACTTCATTTTGACAAAGAAATTATAAAAAAATTATGGGATAATTATTATGTTCCTTTTGTAAACGGATATTTTTCGGCTATTGGACGTTTCCGAAGTGACGATATCAAGATTGGTAATATTATTGCACTCACAGGTTCTTCTTCTGGAGCAACTTTTTTTCCTAAGGAGGTAGTGCTTGGTGATACACAGAGTTATCCCATTGAGATGATGGTATTAGAAGCTCCACAGTTTCAATCCGGAAAGAAATATGCAGTACAACAAGGTGCGGGAATGGCAGTTACTTGTTCGGATAAGAAAAAGGAATATGCATCTGTTGAGTTTTTAAAATGGTTTACAGATGCAGAACGAAATGTGAAATTTGCATTGAATTCTGGATATTTACCGGTTAAAAAGGAAGCAAATAATATAAAGACATTAGAAAAAACAACAAAAGAGATGGCAACAGATACAGTGAAAGTTGGAATGGCCACAATTACAGATAATCAATTGTATAGTATGAAAGCGTTTCCACATAGTCAAGATGCAAGAACAGTG
Organism: Lachnospiraceae bacterium; assembly: GCA_036656795.1. GTDB lineage: Bacteria > Bacillota > Clostridia > Lachnospirales > Lachnospiraceae > CAUPWF01. The sequence goes on from JAVXHR010000003.1 coordinate 8,599, forward strand.
CTAGAATATAGTTTGTCAGATCAAGCGCGACAAGACAGGGCGGTTGTAATAGAACGGATTCAGCAAGGAATGTCACAGGAAGAAGCAGTTGCATCGTTTGTGACAGATGAAAATTTTGATACATGGTATCAAACAACGAAGACAGAATTAGAAAAACTCACACAAGAATAAACATAACAATACTGCAAGTGTAGACGACAAGGGAGGAAACATAAGGTGAAATCGCAATCTATTGTAAAAAGAATTATGCTTCCGATGATATTTGTTGTTGTTGCTACTATTATTATGTTAGTAGGTAGTGTGTTAGGTGGAGGAATTCTAGAGAAACTAGAACAGAATGAAAAAGATATCTTATATGAGAAAGTGGTGAGCCGCGAGAACAACATAGAAACAGAGATGATTCATAACTGGTCAAATATTAAACTGACATTAGATGCTGTTAATGAAAAAGCAGAGGCATTGTTTCAAGAGGGGGCAATTCAAAAAGATTCTTTGGATGATAATTCAGAGATGGCTTTGCCATTGCTTAATAGTGTAACAGAAAATTTGATTTCTGAAATACGCAATAATCAGGTGACAGGTGCTTTCCTAATATTAAATACAGAAGATTTAGAAGCTGATATGAAGGGGGGAGTGTATCAGGATAAACCGGGAATCTATATTCGGGATAAGGATCCACTTTCGCCACCCTCTATCAATAACAAGGACTTGACAGTATTACGAGCTCCTGCAGAGGTTGTAAAGGAGTTAAACATTGCAATGGATTCTAATTGGACTACACAATTTGAATTTGGGCAGGGGAATTCTCCATATTTGCCACTTTTATATGAACCATATCAACAGGCATTCCATCATACGGTTGACGGTGATGTATGGAATTATGGATATTGGAGTACACCATATCAATTGCTGAATGATAATGAATCCTATATCTCTTATTCGGTACCGTTAATCTTAAAAGACGGAACCGTGTATGGTGTTATGGGAGTTGAGATTTCTTTGGAATATCTACAGACATTATTACCGTACGAAGAATTAATGAAAGATGGTAAATGCGCATATCAGATACGTGTGGAATCGGAACAAGGGAAACAGGCAAAAGAAGTAGTAACAAGTGGAGTAACTTTGGAACAGCCATATAGTACAACAGAATATTTGCAATTGTATAATTCTCACACTCCGTTTGTAGAACAAAAATGGGCAGTGGTAGGACAAGTGGAAAAGCAACAGCTATCAAAGTTTGAAAACAAATTAATTGATACATCGGTCATTGCTATTATACTTACGTTGGGACTAGGAGTGATCGTAAGTGTAATGGTAAGCAGGATGATTGCAAACCCAATTATGTCACTGGCAGAGGAGATGGATCGATTTGATGGGAAGGCACATATACGTTTAACCAAAACTAAAATCAGAGAAGTAGACCGCTTGGTTACTTCGATAGAACAATTGAATGATACGGTACTGGAGTCGGCCACAAAGTTTACACAGATACTGGAGATGTCGGAGATTAGAATGGCTGTATTTGAAGTTAATTTGATAACAAATACGTTATTTATTACGAAGAACTTCTTTCATATGTTCGGAGATACGAAGGTGAACGAACAAGAAATGTCAATTGATGAATTTTCAAAGACACTTAGAAGTTTACATGAGAAGTATTGCGAAGAGCGAGATGCAGAATCGAGCTATCTATACAAAGTCTCAGGTGATGAAGGGGAACGATATCTTAGATTACGCTTTCAAATGGGAGAGGAACGATGTATTGGCTCGGTGGAAGATGTGACGGATACTATTTTGGAAAAAAAGGGAATTGAACATGAACGAGATTATGATTTCCTGACAGGACTATTAAGTAGGCGTGCATTTACAAGACAGATGAATTGTTTGTTTGAACAAGGTGCAACTGTATTAAAGACAGCAGCACTTATGATGCTGGATTTGGATGATTTAAAAGTATTGAATGACAGATATGGCCATGAGTGTGGAGATCGTTATATTGTAGCAGGGGCAGTGGCATTTTCAAAAGGAGTACCAACAGATGCTATTGTGGCAAGGGTCTCAGGAGATGAATTCTATATATTTTTATATGGGTATAAGGATAAGCAGGAAATCCAGGAAGTATTAGAACATCTACGTATAGAAATCCAAGATACAAGCATTGAGTTATCAATATCACAGAAGAAAACACTTGGTGTATCTGGAGGAGTAGCATGGTATCCGGAGGATAGTGATTCTTTTGAAAAACTATCACGCTATTCTGAATTCGCCATGTATCAAGTTAAGAAAAATCAAAAAGGAAAACTTGGTGATTTTGATCTAGGTGTGTATAATGAAGAGCGGTATCAACAGTATAGTAAGGTGGAATTATCGGAATTGATTCATAGAGAATTGGTGGAGTACCATTTTCAACCAATCATAGATGCGCATACCGGAGAAATATATGCATATGAGGCGTTGATGAGACCAAAGACAAATGCATTGCATAGTCCGGTGGAAGTGTTAGAACTTGCAAAGAAGGAGCATAAATTACAGCAGATTGAGAAATTAACATGGTATAAATCAATGAGTACATATGTAAATCACATTAGATCCGGAAAAATAAATCCAAAGTGCAAGGTATTTATTAATTCCATTGCGGATTGTGTTATGGAGGATAATGAAATTCAAGAATTCAAAGAACGAAATCAAGAGTATCTGCAGAATATTGTACTTGAGATAACAGAGGACTGTAAGGTGGATATGGACGCAATTCGGACAAAGATTAGATGGTTAAAGGCATGGGATGCGGGGGTTGCTTTAGATGATTATGGAAGTGGCTACAATAGTGAACATGCATTATTGAGCATTGCACCACATTTTGTCAAAGTGGATATTGGAATTGTTCGAGATATTGATAAGGATGCAGATAAGCAGGAGATGGTGAGAAATCTTGTCATTTATGCTCATCAGCGCAAGATATGTATTATAGCAGAAGGCGTGGAGACAAAAGAAGAAGTAGAGAAAACGATAGAATTAGGGGTAGATTATCTGCAAGGATACTATTTTGCAAAACCAACCAAGGAACCGATTAATTATATTTTTAAAGATAAAATTCCATATTAGTGAGGAAATCATATGAAAAACTTAGGAAAAATTGATAGAAATCCACAACGTAGAGGAAGCTGGAATCGAAAACGGGTGTATAGCAAACACAGAAGAACAGGGATGCGTGCATGGATATGGATATTGGCAGCTATAGGTATTGCAATTGTGCTTGTGGTTATTGTTGCTATTTTTTTCTTGTAATATCAAAGACAAATTAGAATCATTGAAAAGGATAATTTAGGATGATAAAATTACAACAAAAGAGAACATTAATTATTGTAACTGGTGGACCTGGAACAGGAAAAAGTTATGCGGCAATGCAGATTGGAAAAGAAATAGAAGATCTGGTGACGCTTTCTTATGATACCATCAAGGAAGAGAACTTTGACCGATTTGGATTTGATGATGGCAGTCAAAAAGAAGAGTTAAATGAATTTTCTCTTCATGAATTTTATCTATGTTTAAAAAAGCAGATGTGGCTATCGAGAACAATTATGATTGAGTATCCATTTTATCAGAAACATAAGGAATATTTTCAGACCTTGATTGAGGAGTATTCCTACCATGCAATAACGGTGTATCTGCATGGAGATTTAAAAATTATCTATGATAGAAGTGTGAACAGGGACAGTGGAGATAATCGCCATATAGGGCATTTGACTAATTGCTATCATATAGAAACAACAAAACGAGATGATGATTTTGTTTCGGATGCTTCCTTAAATTATGAACAATTTTGTGAAGTTTACGAGAAGAAGAATTACAATATTCAACTAGGACATACTATATCGGTGGATATCACAGATTTTAGTATGGTTGATTATAAGCAGATACTGCAACAACTGTACGAAAAATCAATGAATTAGGTGATTGCTTGTATGTAAAGTCGGCGTGATTCTGAGAAAGAGGAAAATGATATGAATTTAAAATCAAAATTCTACAAATTTATGCAAGGCCGATATGGTATGGATCAGTTTTCAAGATTTCTTTTAATCTTGGGGGTAGTGTTCTATGTGATTTCGCTCTTTACTCGTGGGAATTTTTGGAATATGTTTTCTTTTGCAATTATAATTTATTGCTATTTTAGAATATTATCCAGAAATCATACGAAGCGATACGAAGAAAATCAGAAATATGCAGCATATGCGTACAAGGTTCAATGCTTTATTCGGTCGAAGAAGAATTACGTCTTGCAATTTAAGACATATCGTATCTATCATTGCCCGGAGTGTAGACAAAAGATTCGTGTCCCTCGTGGAAAAGGGAAGATAAGTATTCATTGCCCAAAATGTAATACAGATTTTATTAAAAACAGTTAAGTCAGAAACATTTATAATTAATTACATAGTATAATAATGTAATAATTATGAAGGAGATGCAATATATGCCTAATTATCGCAATAATACAACAGATTATATGCGACGGTATGCACCTTGTTGCAACAATGATGACGTATTGGAAGGATTGCCTATTGCAATGGCATACGTTCCATGGCAGATGTGGCGCAAATTGTACGATGTAGAAAAAGGTCTATGTAGAGGAACAATCTTTGAAGAGTTAGATAAATGCTTTCAAGGAGGGTGCAGATCATGACCAATAAACCCACACAAAAAGAACTCCTTTGCTGGATTAATGCTGTTAGCTTAGCTGTGCTTGACGCACAACTTTTTTTAGATACACACCCTTGCGATGCGGAGGCGCTTGCGTATTTTCACGAATATGATCAATTACGCAACCAAGCATTAAAAGAATATGCCAAATGTTATGGCCCACTTACAATTGATACTGCCACGCTATCATGTGTGGATAGGTGGAACTGGATCAATGAACCATGGCCATGGCAAGAAGGAGGGTGTTAATAGATGTGGAATTATGAAAAACGATTACAATATCCGGTGAAAATCAAACAGACCAATCCGAAATTAGCGCAGATTATTATTACACAATATGGAGGACCGGACGGTGAATCCGGTGCTGCATTACGATACCTGTCCCAACGCTATGCCATGCCATACAAGGAGGTAACGGGAACATTGACAGATATAGGTACGGAAGAACTGGCACATCTTGAGATGATATGCGCAATTGTATACCAGTTAACCAAAGATTTGTCGCCGGAAGAAATTGTGCAGTCTGGATTCGATAAATATTATGTAGACCATACATTGGGAATCTATCCACAAACTGCAAGTGGGGAGCCTTTTACTGCGGCGACTTTTCAATCTTGTGGTGATCCAATTACTGATCTGCATGAAGATATGGCAGCAGAGCAAAAGGCCAGAACTACGTATGATAACATCTTGCGTCTGATAAAAGATCCGGAAGTTTGTGACCCTATTCGATTTTTGAGAAAACGTGAAATCATACATTATCAGCGCTTTGGAGAATCATTGCGTATTGTGCAGGATAATCTGAATAGTAAGAATTTCTATGCATTTAATCCTGCATTTGCCCATGACAGATGTATAAAATAAAAGTGTTAAAGGCAAAAATTATAAAGGCAAAAATTATAGAAGAACTGTGAATTTTCACAGTTCTTTTGTATTGCGGTGTTCTAAGATTCTTATACTTTTTATGTACTTTTCATGGATATTGGGTTATGATATAATAATTATGTTCAGGGTAGAAGAAATTGGAAGATGGATATAGGAGAGCGTAACAGAATGGCAAGAAAAACGAACACGACTCAAAAGACAAGAAAAGTAAGAAGAACAAGAGCAATACAAGGAAAATATTTTGATTATAGTTTATTGGCAGTTATAATTTTCTTGATTTGCTTTGGTCTTGTGATGCTATATAGTACCAGCGCTTATACCGCGCAAAAGAAATTTGGGGATAGTATGTATTATTTTAAACGACAGGCATTGATTAGTTTGGGGAGTTTTATGGTAATGCTTGTCATCTCTCAAATCAATTATCATTGGTATGCAAAATATGCAAAATTATTATATTTTGTGTCAATTATTTTAATGGCATTAGTTCTAAGCCCATTGGGAATTGAAGCGTACAGTTCAAGACGATGGATACGACTTCCGTTTAATCAGCAGATGCAACCATCAGAAGTGGCCAAAATTGCAATTATTTTATTTATTCCGGTGCTGATCTGCCGTATGGGAAAGGAAGTTAATTCTTTGAGAGGAATTCTGAAAGTGTTGGCCTGGGGTGGTGCATCCGCAGCGGGTGTGTTTTTCTTGACGGATAATTTAAGTACAGCAATTATTGTGTTTGGTGTTACCTGTATTATGATATTTGTAGTGCATCCAAAGACAGCACCGTTTATTATTATTGTAGGAGCGGGACTTACTGCTTTTTTAGTAGGGGCACAGATATTGGGCAGCCAGATGACCACGCATTCTGATTTTCGTTTGCGTAGAGTTTTGGTATGGCTACACCCGGAAGACTATACGGATTCCGGTGGATTCCAGATTACACAAGGCCTCTATGCCATTGGTTCCGGTGGATTCTTTGGAAAAGGATTGGGAAACAGTGCACAGAAATTAATTCTTCCGGAAGTGCAAAATGATATGATTTTATCAATTATATGTGAAGAATTGGGCGTGTGTGGAGCGATTGTTGTATTATTACTATTTGGAATGCTTCTGTATCGCCTGTTGTTTATCGCACAGAATGCGCCGGATCTATATGGTTCACTGGTTGTAACAGGAATCTTTGCACATATTGCATTGCAGGTAATTCTAAATGTATCCGTTGTTCTGAATTTGATTCCAACAACAGGAATCACACTTCCGTTTATCAGTTATGGTGGAACATCGGTGTTATTTTTACTCGTCGAAATGGGAATTGCGCTAGGAGTTTCCAGAACTATAAAATTTGATGATTAGAATAAAACCCTTTTCATTCTTATATAAGTATGCTATTATGAATAATGTAGTATTTAAAACTACATGTAATAGAAACAAAAAACATACAGAGTATGTGGGAGGAAATAGTATGAGCTATAAGGTTGTAATAGATAGTTGTGGAGAATTAACTCAGGATATGAAAGAATCAGGTCATTTTGAATCGGTACCATTGAGTATTGATATTGATGGATATTGTGTTGTAGATGATGATACATTTGATCAGGCGGATTTTTTAAAAAGAGTAGCAGCCAGTCCCAATTGCCCAAAGTCTTCATGTCCGTCTCCTGAAAAATATATGGAAACGTACCATTGCAAGGAAGAGAGAATCTATGTAATTACGTTATCTGCATCATTAAGTGGCTCTTATAATAGTGCTGTTTTGGGGAAAAATCTGTATCACGAAGAACAAGGGGAGAAGAAGATTCATGTGTTTGATTCGTGTGGAGCATCGGTAGTGCAGGCTGCAATTGGAATGAAGATTGTGGAGTGTGAAGAAGCGGGGATGGATTTTGAAACTATTGTAGATAAGGTGGAAACATACCGAGATGAAGCAACGGTATATTTTGTGTTGGAGTCTTTAGAGACACTTCGCAAGAACGGAAGATTAACAGGGTTAAAAGCTTTTGTGGCTACGGCACTGAATATTAAACCAGTAATGGGTGCAACAAACCAAGGGATAATCTATCAGCTCAGCCAAGCCAGAGGAACCAACAAAGCATTGGCAAAGATGGTAGATATTATGGTCGGGGAAGTAAAGAATCCGGAGCAAAAAGTATTGGGAATTGCTCACTGTAATTGTCCGGAACGTGCCCAAGTGGTTAAGGAACTTGTAGAAGCTAAGATTAAGCCTAAGAAGATATTTATCGTGAATACGAGAGGTATTAGTACACTTTATGCAAATGATGGTGGAATTATCATGGTTGTATAATCCGTTTATTTATGGTAGACTAGATGTAGTTTAATTGTAAAAGGAGTAGAGATCCATGAGTCAGGAAAAAGTGAATCGTTATAAAGAAGAGAAAGCAAATAGAAAACAAACCATGAAAGTGGAGAAAGTAAAACATCTTCTCAGAAAGTGTGCAATTGCATTGGTTGCTTTTGCATTGATAGGGTGGCTTGGGTTTTCAGCATATAACGTATATGAGTCAAAGCAACCACGACAAGTTGCAAAGGTTGACTATAGTATGTTGACGCAATTTGAAAGTTCGTTATTAACAGAATAGAATAGGAATAAGAATAATACAGGGAAAACAGTAGATGAAAATCTATTGTTTTTTTTTGCACTTTTGTAATTTGTAAAAAAAGTTCATAAAAGGCTTGAAATCAAGGAAGAAGTGGTTTACAATAGTCATAAGTGGTAGAAAGTGGCGAATAGTGGTATGAAGTGGAGAGAAAGTGGCAGACCATTTCGCAGAAAGGTGTCCGTATGTTAACAGGAGAATTCAATCATAGCATTGATCCAAAAGGCAGATTGATTATTCCATCTAAGTTCCGAGAAATTCTTGGAGAAGACTTTGTAGTTACAAAGGGATTAGATGGATGCTTATTTGTGTATCCTAATAATGAATGGGCTATCTTCGAACAAAAACTAAGAACCTTACCACTCACAAACAAAGACGCCAGAATATTTACACGTTTCTTTTTAGGAAGTGCGGTAGATGGAGGTCTTGACAAACAAGGAAGAGTATTAATCTCTTCGGCTCTTCGCACATTTGCAGGGTTAGAGAAAGAAGTCGTTTTAGTAGGGGTACTAGATCGGGTTGAAATTTGGGACAAAGCAAAATGGGATGAAAGTAATACAGTGGTAGAGGATAACATGGATGACATTGCAAGCCATATGGAAGAATTAGGACTTAGCATTTAGAAAGAGTTAGAAAGGTGGCACCATGGAATTCGAGCATAAATCGGTATTATTAGAAGAGACAGTAAATGGTCTGAACATCAAGCCAGATGGCATTTACGTAGATGGAACGCTTGGTGGCGGCGGACATGCCATAGAGGTATGTAAGCGATTAAGTAGCAAGGGGATTTTTATAGGAATAGATCAGGACGCTGCGGCAATAGAAGCTGCCGGCGAACGACTAGTAGACTTCGGGGAGAACGTTACAATAGTGAGGAGCAATTATTGTGATATGAAGTCGAAGCTCCATAATATGGGCATTGACAAAGTCGATGGGATTTTACTTGATTTGGGTGTATCGTCTTATCAGTTGGATACAGCAGAACGGGGATTTTCTTATCGAGTAGATGCACCTTTGGATATGAGGATGGATACACGTCAGCAGATGACGGCCAAAGACATCGTCAATGACTACAGTGAGATGGACCTTTATCGTGTGATTCGAGATTACGGGGAAGATAGGTTTGCCAAGAATATTGCCAAACATATTGTAATTGAACGCGAGAAAGGTCCCATCGAAACTACCGGACAATTAATAGAGATTATCAGACATGCAATTCCGATGAAAGTTCAAAAGACTTCAGGACACCCGGCAAAACGGACATTTCAAGCTATTCGAATTGAATTGAACAGAGAGCTGGAAGTACTACGGGAATCATTAGAAGAGATGATCAATTTACTAAATACAGATGGAAGAATATGTATTATTACATTTCATTCATTAGAGGACAGGATTGTGAAAAGTATTTTCAAAAAAAGCGAAAATCCATGCACTTGTCCGAGTCATTTCCCAATCTGTGTATGTGGGAATGTCTCAAAGGGGAGAGTTATTACAAGAAAACCGATATTGTCTAGCGAAGAGGAGCTAGACAATAATAGTCGTGCCAAAAGTGCAAAATTGCGTATTTTTGAACACTGCTAAGGATGCGGGGAGATAAAAGATTAAAAAAGGGGTGAGCACAATATGGCAGTAAGGAGACAACAACAGACATATATCTATGGGAACACAGTACGTCAACCCGAGATAGCACCAAGACGTCGAGAAGAAATACAGCCAAGGCAACCAAAAAAGGTTAGCACCCAAGTACGTAAAAATCGAAAAAAAGCAATGCATATGAGTACGGGATATGTTGTGTTTTTGACGGTAGCAGCTGTGATGGCATTAGTAGTATGTGTTCAATATCTGCAGTTACAGTCTGAGATTTCAAACCGTTCAAAAAAAATCACGCAATTGCAGCAAGAATTAGCGAGTACAAAGGAAAGTAATGATACTATATATAACAACGCATTAGATTCTGTGAATATAGAAGAAATCAGAGATAAAGCAGTGAATGAAATGGGAATGGTTTATGCACAGCCGGGACAGATTATTGAGTATCAAAATCCGACGAATGACTATGTAAAACAATATGAAGATATTCCAAAGAATGGAGTTCTTGCACAATCGAATAAGGTGACGAAGTAAAAGGTGGAACTATGTCAACAAAGAAAAAAAAATTCCAATATCTACGAAAGAAATTTCCAAAGACAATGCAAAAAAAGCTAGTAATGCTCTTTATGGCCATTATACTGGCTTTTGTTGTTTTAGTTGGAAGAATTACATATATTAATGCATTTAACGGAAAACAGTATACGAAGACAGTATTAGACCAACGTCAGTATGACAGCCGTACCATACCGTTTAAAAGAGGTGATATATTAGATACAAACGGAACAAAACTTGCAACAAGTGAAAGGGTATATAATGTCATCCTAGATGCCAAGGTCATGTTAAGTAAAGAAGAGTATTTAGAGCCAACAAAATCAGTTTTAAAAGATTGCTTTGGAATAGAAGAGTCTGCAGTAGACAAGGTAGTAGCAGAACGACCGGAGGGACGTTATAATATATTGGCTAAAAAGGTTACATATGAACAAGCCCAAGTATTTTATAAAATCGAAAAAGATAAAAAAAAATCTTTGAATATAAAAGGGGTGTGGTTAGAGGAAGATTATATCAGAAGCTATCCTTACAACACATTGGCATGCGATGTAATTGGATTCACAGTGGATGGGAATGTGGGCAACGGAGGGCTTGAAGCTTCGTATAATTCAATATTAAATGGAACCGATGGAAGAGAGTATGGCTATCTTGATGAAGATGCTTCTCTAGAACGCATTGTAAAAGAAGCGGCAAATGGACATAATATTGTAACAACCATTGATGCGAATCTACAGGCGATTATTGAAAAACATATCCAGTCTTTTAATGAAGTACATAAAAACGAAGCCCGTCCAGGGGAAGGGAGTAAGAATACAGCGGTGCTTGTGATGAACCCGAATACGGGGGAGATTCTTGCAATGGCTTCCTATCCAAATTATAATTTGAATACTCCGCGGGAATTAAATGCGTATTTTACAGAAGAAGAATTGGCAACGATGACACCGGAGGTGAAATTGGATAAATTAAATCAATTATGGAGAAACTTCTGTGTAAGTGATACTTTTGAGCCGGGTTCTACAATTAAACCATTTACATTGGCAACAGGATTAGAATGCGGAGCGTTGACGGGAGAAGAGAACTATTATTGCGATGGATTTCTTCATGTGGGTGATCATGATATTAAATGTCATATTACCAGTGGTCATGGTGCAGAAACAAGCAAAGGTGCCATTGCAGACTCTTGCAACGTAGCGTTGATGCAGATGGCAAGCGCAATTGGGCCTGAAGAATTTGTTAAATATCAACATATCTTTGGATTTGGAGAATCTACAGGAATTGATCTGCCCGGAGAAGCGGCAACATCAGCACTGATGTATCGGGTGGATAATATGGATAGTGCCAGTTTAGCAACGAATTCTTTTGGACAGAATTTCAACGTGACTATGACACAGTTAGCAGCCGGGTTTTGTTCTCTGATTAATAATGGAAAATATTATGAACCACATATTGTGAAACAAATAGAAGACGAAAAGGGTGCAATTATAGAAAATATCAATCCTATATTAGTAAAGAAAACAATTACGGAAAATACAGGAAAGATATTAAAAGAAGATATGCTGGCAGTGGTGCAAGAAGGAACAGGTAAAAAAGCTGCAGTAGAAGGCTATGATGTGGGCGGAAAGACCGGAACAGCAGAAAAACTACCTCGTGGTGGGGCGGAAAGCCTGATATCCTTTATTGGATATGCACCACAAGAGAATCCTGAGATTGTAGTCTATACAGTGATAGATGAGCCAAATACGACGCCACAGTCCAATACATCTTTAGTCACACAATTATCTGCTGATATTATGACGGAGATATTTCCATATCTGAATATTACAAAAAGTGCGGAATAGTGTTTTTGAAAATCCGACTTATAAAAAAGAATAACCTTACACGGGCGTTAATAGTTATATAATAACGACTGATGTGAGGTTTTTTATGAAAAATAAAACATATAACAAGAAAAAGGTCTTAATTGTGTTTATAGGTGCATTGATTATAATATGTGGTTTAGTTGGAAGACTTGTGTATCTTATGATATTTGATGCCACATACTATCAAGATAAAGCAAAAGCGCTCCATGAACGAGAGCGAGAGATTAAGGCTGCAAGAGGTGAGATTGTAGATGCAAAAGGGACAGTATTGGCAACCAACAAAACTGTATGCACAATTTCGGTGGTGCATAGTCAGCTGACAGATGTGGAGGAGGTTGTAAGTAGATTGTCAGAAGAACTTGACATGGAAGCAGCGTTGGTACGCAAAAAGGTGGAAAAGATTTCTTCTGTGGAACGGATTAAAACCAATGTAGAAAAAGAAGTGGGAGATTGCATTCGAGAATATGAGTTAGATGGTGTAAAAGTAGATGAAGATTATAAACGATATTATCCGTTTGATGAATTAGGATCTAAAGTATTGGGATTTACAGGAGGGGATAATCAAGGAATTATTGGGTTGGAAGTTAAGTATGAAGAGTATCTCAAGGGGCAAAATGGATTGATTTTAACAACTACAGATGCAAGAGGAATTGAATTAGAAGGGATTGCAGAAGATCGGATAGAGCCAATCAAAGGTGATACTTTACATCTTAGTTTAGATTATAATGTGCAATCATATACACAGCAGGCAGCGCTAAAGGTTATGCAGGAAAAACAGGCTGAAAAAGTATCGGTATTAATTATGAATCCTCAAAATGGAGAGATTATCTCCATGGTGAATGTACCGGAATTCAATCTAAATGAACCATTTACATTGAATACGGGTGTGGATATGTCTACTCTAGGGGCAGAGGAAAAGCAAGAGTCCTTGAATCAGATGTGGAGAAATAATTGTATTAATGATACATATGAGCCTGGGTCCACATTTAAAATAATTACTACGGCAGCTTGTTTGGAAGGAGATGTAGTGAAATTAGAGGATCAATTTCACTGCCCTGGATATCGTATGGTAGAAGACCGCAAGATTCGATGCCATAAAGTGGGAGGACATGGAACAGAGACCTTTGTTCAAGGAATTCAAAATTCTTGTAATCCTGTCTTTATCGAGATTGGGCTACGACTGGGCGTGGATCGATTTTATGAGGCCTATGAAAAATTTGGATTATTGGAACCGACAGGCGTAGATCTTCCGGGAGAAGCTCAAACGATTATGCATAAGAAAGAAAATATAGGACAGGTAGAACTTGCTACTATGACATTTGGTCAATCCTTTCAGATTACTCCAATGCAAATGGCAACAACGGTGAGCTCTCTGCTGAATGGGGGGCATCGTATCACACCGCATCTGGGGTGTAGTATAAGCAATGCGCAGGGAAAGACAGAAAAAAAATTCCACTATCAAAGTACAGAAGACATTATATCAAAAAAAACATCAAAGACATTGTGTGGGTTACTAGAGGGAGTAGTTGCCAAAGGATCGGGAAACAAAGCGGGGATTGATGGATATCGTATTGGTGGAAAGACTGCCACTTCACAAACCCTTCCACGCAGTGCCAATAAATATATATCCTCGTTTATTGGATTTGCACCGGCAGATAATCCACAGGTATTAGCCATGATTGTAATTTACAATCCCAAAGGAATCTATTATGGAGGGACAATTGCAGCACCTGTTGTGAAAGATATTTTTGAAAATATTCTTCCGTATCTGGGAATTGAGAAAGGTGAAATAGTTGAAAAAGAACCTTAAATCATGTATACTATATAAGGTTATAGGAATGAATAACAAAAGAGATGAAGAGGTGCAGTATGGATTATAAAGTTATGTTACCGGTGTTAATTGCATTTGGTTTAAGTGTGCTGATGGGTCCTGTGATTATTCCGTTTTTAAGAAAACTCAAAATGGGACAGACAGAACGTGAAGACGGAGTGAAGTCTCATTTAAAAAAGACGGGAACTCCAACTATGGGTGGTGTAATTATCCTAACGAGTATTGTGATTACGTCCCTGTTATATATCAAAGATTATCCAAAGATTATTCCTATTTTATTTGTGACGCTTGGATTTGGTTTGATTGGTTTTTTAGATGACTATTTAAAAGTGGTATTAAAACGCTCAGATGGTTTGTTTCCTATGCAAAAGATGGGTCTGCAGGTGCTATTGACAGGAATCTTTGCGTATTATCTTGTGAAGGTAGCCCATATGCCATTGACATTATTGCTCCCATTTTCAGGAGGGAAATACATGGATCTTGGTTGGATTGCGGTTCCATTGTTATTCGTGGCCGTGATTGGAACGGTCAATGGGGTGAATTTTACAGATGGACTAGATGGATTGGCATCTAGTGTGACAGTCTTAGTTGCTACCTTTTTTACAGTAATAGCAATTGGAACTCAAAGTGGGATAGAACCAATTACGTGTGCGGTTGTAGGTGCACTTCTTGGATTCTTATTATTCAATGTATATCCAGCAAGTGTGTTTATGGGAGATACGGGTTCTTTGGCCTTGGGTGGGTTTGTGGCTGCAACGGCTTACATGTTGCAGATGCCAATATTCCTTATTATTGTTGGCTTCATCTATGTGGTAGAAGTGTCTTCCGTTATGATACAGGTAATATATTTTAAGAAGACAGGTGGAAAAAGATTCTTTAAGATGGCTCCAATACATCATCATTTTGAATTGTGTGGGTGGTCTGAAACAAGGGTAGTAGCTGTATTTTCAATTATTACGGCAGTTCTTTGCCTGATTGCACTTATGGCAATCTAAGAAAGCAGGAGGAAAATGAAATGAATGTTACGAATAAGAACGTACTTGTATTTGGATCTGGAATTAGTGGGATAGGTGCAAGCAAGTTGCTGGAAGAACAGGGCGCACAAGTGGTGCTATATGACGGTAATGTATCTTTACACAAGTCTGATATTGATGCTCAGCTTGGCGGCGACAGTAAGGTGCGCATCGTGTTAGGTACTTTAGAAGAAGCAACGATGGATAAATTAGACTTAGTTGTTATGAGTCCGGGGGTTCCTACGGATATCCCACTTGTAAACCGTATGCGTGAAAAAAAGATTCCAATATGGGGAGAAACAGAACTTGCTTTTACATACGGAAAAGGGGATGTATTAGCAATTACAGGTACCAATGGAAAGACAACGACAACGGCACTTCTTGGAGAAATCATGAAAGGATATAAAAAGAGTGTGTTCGTAGTGGGAAATATTGGGAATCCATATACTACGGTTGTAAATGATACGACAGATGATTCGGTTGTGGTTGCGGAGATGAGTAGTTTTCAATTAGAGACCATCAAAACCTTTCGACCGAAGGTCAGCGCTATCTTAAATATAACACCGGATCATTTGAATCGTCATCATACCATGGAGGCTTATATCAAAGCAAAAGAAGCAATTGCAAAGAATCAAACAGCTGAAGATACATGCGTTCTTAATTTTGAAGATGAGGAGACAAGACGTTTTGGTGAGATTGTTCCTGCAAAGGTTCTATATTTCAGCAGCCAGCGTAAACTAGAAAAGGGTATCTATTTGGAAAATGATTGTATCATATACAAAGATACTGTGGAAGTATGTGTGTGTCATATAGAGGAGCTACAGTTACTAGGAGTTCATAATTATGAGAATGTGATGGCGGCGGTTGCTATGTCAGTTGCTTATGGAGTTCCGATGGAACTGATACAAAAAGGAATTCAAGGGTTTGGCGGTGTAGAACATCGGATAGAATATGTGGCAGATAAAAAAGGGGTTCTATATTATAATGATTCCAAAGGGACGAATCCTGATGCGGCAATTAAGGGCATTCAGGCGATGAATCGACCAACTTACCTAATTGGTGGTGGCTATGATAAGAATTCTTCATATGGAGATTGGATTCAAAGTTTTGACGGAAAAGTAAAAAAATTAGTCCTTTTAGGGGCAACAAAAGAAAAAATTGCAAAAGAAGCAAAGACACTTGGGTTTGAAGATGTTGTACTTGTTCATACACTGGAAGAGGCGGTTGCAATCTGTGCTAAATCAGCTGTGCCGGGTGATGCAGTACTTCTTTCTCCAGCATGTGCAAGTTGGGGGATGTTCCGGAATTTTGAAGAACGTGGAGATAAATTCAAAGAACTTGTAAATGGGTTATAAGGAGTGAATGAGTCTTGACACACCCAAGTAAAAAAAAGAACTGGGATTACAGTCTTTTATTGGTGGTATGTTTATTGGTTCTGGTGGGCTTGATAATTTTGTACAGTACAAGTGCATATAACGGAAGAGTCAAGTTTCATGATTCGTGTTATTATCTAAAGAAACAGGCCTTTGCAACGATGCTTGGAATGGTGGCAATGTATGTAATGGCGCATATTGATTATCATATATGGAGATACGTAGCTGTAATGGCTTATATCGTGGCCATTCTGCTATCAATTGCAGTGCTGTTTATAGGAGATGAATACAATGGGTCCAAAAGATGGCTGTCTTTCGGGCCCTTTTCTTTTCAGCCTTCGGAATATGCTAAGATAGCAGTTATTCTGTTCTTGGCATATCTGGTAAGCACATATGTAAAAGAGATGAGCAAGGTACGAATGCTTTTTTTGGTCTTGCTCTCTATTCTTCCAATTGTAGGCCTTGTAGGTGCAAGTAATTTGAGTACGGCAATCATTATTCTTGGAATTGCGGTTGTCTTGGCATTTGTAGCAAGTCCAAAGTATACACAATTTATCTGGACAGGGATTCTTGGAATTGGATTTTTGATGATTTTTTTAAGTGTAGAACGCTATCGCCTAGAGCGGCTAGTCATCTGGAAACATCCGGAATTGTATGAAAAAGGGTATCAAACGTTACAAGGTTTGTATGCCATTGGATCCGGTGGCCTTTTTGGAAGAGGATTAGGATCGAGTATTCAAAAATTAGGATTTGTTCCGGAAGCACAAAATGATATGATTTTTTCCATTATTTGTGAAGAATTAGGTCTTATAGGTGCCGTAGGTATTGTATTCTTATTTTCGATTTTATTATGGAGATTTTTTATCATTGCAACAAAAGCAAAGGACTTATTTGGTTCATTAATTGCAGTAGGAGCTATGGGGCACATTATGATACAGGTTATCTTAAATATTGCGGTAGTCACTAATTCGATACCAAATACAGGAATTACTTTACCGTTTATTAGTTTTGGAGGAACGTCAGTTGTCTTTCTTTTATTGGAAATGGGGCTTGTACTTAACGTATCAACTCTGATAGAATGAAATACAGATAGCATGATAGGGGAGGAAAAATATGCAATCAACTGAGCATCGAGAAAAAAGACCAAAGAAAAAACGCTATTTATTCTATGCATTTATTGTTATATTGCTGGGAATTGCCATTATTATAATTTCGACATTATTATTGACCCATGTGCAAAAAATATCGATTGATGGGAACGAATATATAACAGATGATGAAATTGCAAAATGGGTGCAAGATGACCCTTACGCAAGAAATTCACTCTATATACTTTGGAAGTACAAGACGGGACGTTATAAGATACCGCCCAATATGGAAAAGGCAGATATTTCACTTTCAGCACCCTGGACAGTAAAGGTTCAGGTGAAAGAAAAAAAGATTGTTGCGTATACATTAAGCGACAAAGATTATGTGTATTTTGACAAAGATGGACTGGTGATTGCGCGAAACAGTGAATTTCGTGATGATATTCCCGGCATAGAAGGAATTGAAGCTTCGGATATTGAACTTTATAAGGTTTTGCCGGTAAAAGACACAAAAGTATTTAAGAATATCTTAGACGTAACGGAAGTTTTAAAAAGAAGCGAACTAATTCCTGAAAGAATTGTGTGTCAGGATGCAGATATTACACTTTATTTTGGAACTGTATGCGTACAACTTGGAAAAGGCAATTTAGAAGAGAAAATTATACAGATTTCACCGATTTTAGAAAAGCTTGGTGACCAGAGTGGAACACTACATTTAGAGCATTTTAGCGAGGGTAGTGAGACAATTAGTTTTGAAAAGGGTGTAATACCAGAAGAAAAGGTGGAAAATGAGTAAAAAAATGAGAAAATAAACAAAATTCTATTGATTATTTAGCCAAAAGTCTATATTATATATGTATATGGCAAATTGCGATATTATAATAAGGGAAGTATAATATAATTAAGGATAACAAAGGAGGAGAAACTCTTGTTAGAAATTAAAACAAATGAATCAGAAGCAGCGGCAAAGATTATTGTTATTGGTGTCGGTGGTGGTGGAAATAATGCTGTAAACCGAATGATTGACGAACAAATTTCTGGTGTTGAATTTATCGCTATTAATACAGATAAACAAGCGTTACAATTATGCAAGGCCCCAACGCTTATGCAAGTAGGGGACAAGCTTACAAAAGGACTAGGAGCAGGTGCTAAGCCGGAAGTAGGGGAAAAGGCGGCAGAAGAAAGTGCAGAAGAGATATCAGCGGCATTAAAAGGTGCTGATATGGTGTTTGTTACTTGTGGAATGGGTGGTGGAACCGGAACGGGGGCAACGCCTGTAGTAGCACGTATTGCAAAAGAGCAAGGGGCATTGACAGTTGGTGTTGTAACAAAACCTTTTCGGTTTGAATCAAAGACACGTATGAACAATGCATTAGAGGGAATTGAAAAGTTAAAAGCGAATGTAGATACTTTGATTGTCATTCCGAATGATAAATTATTAGATGTAGTAGATCGCAGAACTACCATGCCGGAAGCACTGAAAAAAGCTGATGAAGTATTACAACAGGGAATTCAGGGTATTACGGATTTAATTAATGTGCCGTCTTTAATTAATTTAGATTTTGCAGATGTGCAAACGGTTATGACAGACAAGGGAATCGCACATATTGGAATTGGACAAGGCAAGGGCGATGATAAGGCTTTAGAAGCTGTGAAACAAGCAGTTGCAAGTCCGTTACTTGAGACAACAATTGCGGGAGCGACTCACGTAATTATTAATATTTCTGGGGATATTACATTGATGGATGCCAGTGATGCAGCAGAGTATGTACAGGATTTGGCAGGTGAAGATGCAAATATTATCTTTGGTGCTATGTTTGATGATTCTAAGCAAGACGAAGCAACGATCACAGTAATTGCAACAGGACTTCATAATGTAGGTGGAACAGCATCAAAATTAAAATCCAGACTAGAAGGACAAAAAGCTTCCGTTCTTCCATCTTCTCAGATGATGGGACAAAATGGCAGTGGAGCAAGATTGGACTTTGGAATGGCACCAACCCCAATGGGTGGGACAACTATGGAACCAAGGACTGTAGGTGGAACAATGCCTACATTACAACAGCCAAGAACACCATCTAGCAAAGTGAAAGAACAATCCATTAAGATTCCGGATTTTTTCAAAAAATAAATAAATCAGTCAGTCAGATATCTAAGGACATGCCATCTAGTGCATGTTCTTTTTTTGTCGAAAAGAATACAGTTTTAGAACTCTGTATTTGACAAATCTCGAACGAATTCCAACCTATAATAAATCTTGCTTGAGTACCAAATCGATTTAGTATCTAAAGAGAAAGAAGGTGGAACATGCATTATGAGTTATACATTGATGTGTTGTTCTTGGTAAACTTTACAATGGACTATCTCCTGCTGTTAATTACACGGAGGGCATTATCATGTTCTGCCACACATGGAAGTGTCTGTATGGGGGCAATGGTAGGCTCTATGGCTACCTGTATCGTTGTTGCATTACCAATTACATATGCATTTATTAAATTCATATTGTTCCATGTGGTTGTAAACACATTAATGATTAAGATAGGACTTAAAATCAAAGATATTAGAGAACTTTTTAAAGCATATATTATGCTTTACTGTAGTGGATTTTTATTGGGAGGTGTATTTGAACATCTGCAGCAATATGTACGGGTAGGAAGTCTATTCGTTGTACTTGCAATCAGCAGTTATTATGTAGTTCGTGGAATATGGAATTTTTTTATCTGTATTCATCGAGTTAACAGATATCAATGCAAAGTACAGCTCTACTTCAATGAACATTCCTTCCAGGTAACAGCCATCATTGATACCGGCAACAGTTTGGAAGACCCATTAACGAACCGACCTGTTTGCATTATTGACAAACATACTGCTCGACAATTGATATCAGAAGCTGAGTTAGATAGCATGCGATGTATTCACTATCACACAATAGGGAAGACACAAGGGGAATTACCAGTATTCCAATTAAACAAGATGTGCGTTGTCAAAGAACAAGAGTATTGGGTGTATGAACCTGTGATAGGAGTGTGTGAAGAATCGATTTCGACTACAGAAGAATATCAGATGATTTTAAATCCTAATATATTCTAGGAGGAATAAAATATGGTAATTAAAGTAGCGGTGCCACATCAATTTAAATTAAGAGTCATTCCTAATTTCAAGACTTTTCTGTTTCCAGAAAAAAAAGATGTGCATTACATAGGAGGATCTGAAGTATTACCGGCGCCATTGGAGACGGAGGAAGAAACGAAAGTTATTAATAATTTGGGGTCTGAATATGATGAAACGGCAAAAAAGACCTTGATTGAACATAATCTCCGGTTAGTCGTATATATAGCAAAAAAGTTTGACAATACCGGAATTGGTGTGGAGGATCTTATTTCAATCGGAACAATTGGACTGATTAAAGCAATTAATACATTCAATCCGACAAAAAATATTAAACTTGCAACCTATGCATCACGATGCATTGAAAATGAAATATTAATGTATCTACGAAGAAATAATAAGACAAAATTAGAAGTGTCTATTGACGAACCACTCAATGTAGATTGGGACGGAAATGAACTACTTTTATCGGATATATTGGGAACAGATGAGGATACTATCTATAAAGATCTAGAGGCAGAAGTGGAACGCAAACTATTAGTAAGAGCAATGAATCATCTTTCCCATCGGGAACGAACTATTGTAGAATTGCGTTTTGGGCTTGGAACACCCAATGGAGAAGAACAGACACAAAAAGAGGTCGCAGATCTTCTTGGAATTTCCCAATCTTATATTTCTAGGTTAGAAAAAAAGATCATGCAAAGATTGCGACGAGAAATGGTAAAATATGAGCAAGGTGCTTGAAAAAGTGGTATAATAAATACAACAATAAGAGGAAGGAGCTGATGTTTTGAGATTAACATTTATAGGTGCAGCTCATGAAGTGACAGGAAGTTGCCATTTACTGGAGGCATGTGGAAAAACGATATTAGTGGATTGTGGTATGGAACAAGGACCGGATCTTTATGAGAATCAGGAGATTCCGGTGAAGTCGGAGGATATCGACTATATATTATTGACCCATGCACATATTGACCATGCGGGAAAGATTCCACTTTTATGCAGACAGGGATTTAAAGGTCAGATTATTACCACATTTGCAACGGCAGATTTGTGTAGTATTATGTTGCGTGATAGTGCTCATATTCAGGAATTTGAAGCGGAGTGGCGCAATCGTAAAGCTAAACGTTCAGGTGCATTACCATATGAACCGTTATATGAGATGCAAGATGCTCTAGATGCAATTGAATTATTGGCACCATGTGATTATAATCAAAGAATTATGTTGAATGATGGAATTGAGGTATGTTTTACAGATGTAGGACATTTGTTGGGTTCAGCAAGTATTGAAGTTTGGGTCACAGAGAATGAGGTCTCTAAGAAGATTGTATTCTCAGGTGATGTGGGGAATCAAAACCAGCCAATTATTAAAAACCCATCAACGATTAAGGAAGCGGACTATGTTGTCATAGAGTCTACTTATGGAAACCGTACTCATGGAGAAGAGAAACCGAACTATGTTGTGGAATTTACTCGGATTTTAAGGGAAACATTTGCACGAGGTGGGAATGTAGTTATCCCTTCGTTTGCAGTAGGGCGTACGCAGGAGATGCTGTAT
The DNA here is from genome assembly GCA_036656795.1 of Lachnospiraceae bacterium. Taxonomy (GTDB): domain Bacteria; phylum Bacillota; class Clostridia; order Lachnospirales; family Lachnospiraceae; genus CAUPWF01. Next base: position 30,760 of record JAVXHR010000003.1, read on the forward strand.
TTTATTCGTGAAATCAAGGAACAGAATCTACTAAGTGAGTATCCTGATTTTGAAGTTTATGTAGATAGTCCATTAGCAATTGAAGCTACTACTATCTTTACAAAGAATATGCGCTCATGTTTTGATGAAGAGGCATTGGAGCTGATTAAAAATGGTATTAATCCACTGCAGTTTAAAGGATTGAAACTCTCTACAACCAGTGATGATTCAAGAGCAATTAATTTTAATAATAGTCCGAAGGTAATTATATCAGCTTCGGGTATGTGCGAAGCAGGAAGAATACGACATCACCTAAAGCATAACTTGTGGAGAAAAGAAAGTACCATCTTATTCGTTGGATACCAGGCGGTTGGAACTATGGGCAGAAAACTAATTGAGGGTGCTCCATCGGTGAAACTATTTGGTGAGAATATTGAAGTGAGTGCCCATATTGAAAGTCTAAAAGGAATTAGTGGTCATGCGGATATGAATGGATTATTAGAGTGGCTTTCCGGTATCAAATCCCCAGTACAGCATGTGTTTGTTGTTCATGGAGAGGATGGCGTGACGGACGAATTTGCGGAGACAATTCATCGACAATTTGGCTGGAAGGCATTTGCACCGTATTCAGGTGGCTCTGTAGATCTGATAACAAATGAAATCATTAGCGAGGGTGTAAAAACTCCAATTAGGGCTATTGAGAAGCCGGCTTCCTTAAAGGCATCTAATGCATTTAACCGATTAGTAATGGCGGGAAAACGGTTAATGAATGTGATTATGAAACAAGAAGGTCTTGCAAATAAAGATTTGGCGAAATTTGAAACACAAATTAATAATTTGTCGGATAAATGGGAGTTGTAGTGTGATATTAGAGAAGACAAACACAACAAACTATTGACGTGTCAAGGTCTAAAATTTTTTTAATTTCTGAATAATCAGTATATGAAAGAGCTATAGTGAGAATCATTTTACTAGAAAATAATTCTAGGAGGATTCTTATTATGGCTCTTAATAAAGTAGAAATATGTGGTGTGAACACCGCACAGCTTCCCCTTTTAAAGGAAGAGGAAAAAGATGCGCTGTTTGTACGTATAAAAGCAGGAGATTTGGAAGCAAAAGAAACATATATTAAAGGAAATCTAAGGCTAGTGTTAAGCGTAATTAAGCGGTTTTACAATAGTAATGAGAATGCAGATGATCTTTTTCAAATTGGTTGTATAGGTTTAATTAAAGCAATTAATAATTTTAATACAGAATTACAGGTGAAATTCTCTACTTATGCGGTACCTATGATTATAGGGGAGATACGACGGTATATGAGGGATAATAATTCGATTCGGGTCAGTCGATCTCTGCGAGACACCGCATATAAAGCAATCTATGCAAAGGAAGGGTATATACGAAAGAATCTGAAAGAACCTACAATTCAAGAGATCGCAAGTGAAATAGGAATTTCTAAAGAAGACATTGTATTTGCACTTGATGCAATACAGGTACCTATGAGTTTGCAAGAACCGGTCTATAGCGATGGTGGAGATACGCTCTATGTGATGGATCAGATTAGTGATAAGAAAAACAAGGAAGAGAACTGGGTGGAAGAATTGTCTTTGACTGCGGCAATGGAACGATTGGACGAACGAGAACGTTATATTATTCAATTGCGATTCTTTGAAGGGCGGACGCAGATGGAGGTGGCACAAGAGATACAAATTTCGCAGGCGCAGGTGAGCAGACTGGAAAAAAATGCGTTGCGTGTTATGAAACAATATCTTACAGCATAAAATTTTGAAAATTCGCAATTTTTTGTTGAATTTTTTCAGGGTTCATACTATGATAGTGAAATAAAGGAGAATGACAATGTACAAAGCATGCATATTTGATTTAGACGGGACACTAACAGACACATTAGAATCTTTAACTTATTCGGTAAATAAGACTTTAGAGGAACTACATTTGACTCATATTACGTCAGAACAATGTCGGAGGTTTGTGGGAAATGGAAGTAGAGTGCTGTTAGAAAGGGCATTGCAGGCAGCGGGAGATAAAGAGCTTCTTCATATAGAGGAAGCTGTCAGTACATATGCACGTATATTTAAAACATATTGTACATATCATGTAGAATCCTATGATGGGATTCCCCAGATGTTGGAGAAGCTAATGACACAGGGAGTTCAACTGGGAGTACTGTCAAACAAGCCTGACGCACAAGCAAACCATGTGATTGAGACTATATTTGGAAACCAAGTATTTACTTGCGTAAAAGGACAGTGTGATGAGATGCCAAAAAAACCAGATCCAACAGGTGCTTGGTTTGTAGCACAACACTTACATGCAAGACCAGAGGAGTGTCTGTATGTTGGTGATTCGGATGTTGACATTGAGACAGGTACAGCGGCAGGAATGAATACCATCGGAGTAACGTGGGGATTTCGCGAGAAAGAAGTACTTTTGAATGCAGGGGCAAAACATACAATAGATAAACCGGCAGAATTGATAGATTTATTAGAAGAGCTAGAACAAAAAAAGGAGGAGGACTAGTATGAATGAATATGAGGAGGAGTGCTTACAGTTGTTTTTAAGTAAGCAAGGTCAATTATTCGACGAACCTGTAGCTGAAAATCTAGCAGAGGCAGAGGCATTTTTAGAAGATTGTATGGCAGTTGTGGTTGATTCACTGGAAGAAGTGAAAGAATATTTGGATGAAAACGGAGCAGATGTAGACGGTATGTCTTTAGATGAGATAGAAGAGGCATCGGAAGTGTTTACATTACCAAATGGACAGTACTTAATTGTAGAAGGATAACTATACATAATGTGGGAAAAGAGATGTGGAAAAGAGATGCTTTTCCACATCTCTTTTCCTTACGTTATTTGTTGGAAATGGCTTTTTTTAGAGCTTCATCAATTGCATTTACAAGTATTTGAGAGGTATATGCATTCTCCTTGGCGTAGGTGATGTTTTCTAAAGATTGCTGCTTGTAAACTTGTGTGGCAATCTCTTCAATGGCAGGCTGAATGAGAGGATACATGGTTGTAATTGTCTCATCAAGATTTACAAATCGAATGGAATTGATATGTGTTTTATCAACTACAACTTCTACTTCTAAGGTTGTATTGTTGAGTGTTACAGTTGAGGTATATACACCTGGTATATAGTCTTTATGACCATGGACCTCTTCTTTTCTGCCTGAAAAAAACATCATAATGAGTAATAGGATTAATAGAATTCCTAGTATAACAAAGATGGTGGTATAGATGATTTCTTTCATGTGTAATACAATTAGCTTGGTCTTGGAACTCATAAGGGCCTCCTATTGGTCGATACTATATGATAAATCGCTGATTGGCTTTTTATAATGTATGAACATCCAAGAAAAATTATTCATATCAATTGCGTGACAAACGAGGAATGTTCTTGTAGAATGATAAATAGAAAACGAGGTGAGGTTATGTATATCATAGTAGGACTTGGAAATCCCACAGAACAATATGCAGGTACTAGACATAATGTAGGGTTTGATGTTATCGATACCATTTCAGATAGATATCACATTTCTATGGATATTAGGAAGCATCGTGCATATTGTGGGAAAGGAATCATAGATGGACAAAAAGTGATTTTGGCAAAACCACAGACATTTATGAATCTTAGTGGAGAAAGTGTACGTAGCTTAATAGATTATTATAAAGTAGAGGAAGAGCAGCAACTAATTGTTATATATGATGATGTAAGTTTGGATGTAGGACAATTACGCATTCGCCAGAAAGGCAGTGCGGGAGGGCATAATGGAATCAAAAGTATTATCGCACATTTGGGAACTACTGTGTTTCCTAGAATTAAGATAGGAGTTGGAGAAAAGCCGTCTAGATATGATCTGGCTGATTATGTATTGGGGCATTTTACGAAGACAGAATTGGAATTTATGCAGGATGGATATGAAAAGGCGACAGAAGCCATAGAATATATGGTACATGGTAATATAGAACAGGCGATGAATCAGTTTAATAAAAAAGCAGCCTCAAAGGAGTTATAGTATGAAAGCCTTATTTACACCGTTGGAGGATTTGGCGGAGTTTGAAAATATTCAAAAGCAGTTACAAAAGAAAGTGGGAATGATACAGATAGCGGGTTGCGTGACTTCTCAAAAAACACATATGATGTACGCTCTTAGCGATGGTTCTTCTTGTAGAATCATCGCTTGTTCTGGTGAATCAAAAGCAAAACAAATCTACGAGGAGTATCGGTTTTTAGATCGTAATATTTATCTTTATCCGGCTAAAGATTTATTGTTTTATCAAGCTGATTTACGTGGAAAAATGTTGGTGAAACAACGAATGGAAATCTATCAGGCTATAATTGAGAAGGAAAACACCACCGTTATTACAACGTTTGATGGATTTATGGATGCGTTATTGCCATTAGATAAGATTCGTGAACGTATAATACACATGAAAGTAGGAGAGGTCATTGATTTTCTCGGTTTACAAACTCAATTGGCGAAGCTTGGGTATGACAGAGAGGTACAGATTGAGGGTGCCGGGCAGTTTGCGGTGCGTGGAGGAATTCTGGATCTCTACCCATTAACAGAAGAACTACCGATTCGGATAGAGTTGTGGGGAGATGAGATAGATTCGATTCGCACCTTTGACGTAGAGAGCCAACGTTCTGTTGAGAATTTAGAAGAGCTAACGATTTATCCGGCTACGGAATTTCCGGAGGAAGAAGGAGTACGAGTCTCTTTTTTGGATTATTTTCCAAAGGAAACAACCCGTCTCTTTTTAGATGAACCAAGTCGGTTACTTGAAAAAGGAAAGGCAATTGAAGAGGAATTCGTAAAAGCCCAGGCAAACAGAATGGAAAGTGGATACGAGGTTTCTGACTGTGAGATGATACTCTATCATGCCACAGAGATTATACACAAGATGAATGGATACTATAGTGTGGGATTCTCTACATTGGAGACGAGATGTCCTGAATTTAAAGTGAATCATCTCTATAGTGTACAAGTAAAAAGTGTCAATCCATATAATAATAGTTTTGACATCTTAACCAAAGATTTGAAGAGGCTAAAACGGGCAGGATATCGAGTGATCTTATTATCAGGATCCAGAACAAGGGCAAAGCGATTGGCAGAAGATCTTCGAGATTATAATCTGAGCAGTTATTACAGTGAGGATATGAATCGAGAAGTAGTGTCGGGAGAAATTATGGTGGCATATGGACATATAGCGGAAGGGTATGAATATCCTATGCTAAAGTTTATTGTCATATCTGAGACAGATATCTTTGGGAAAGGTAAGAAAAAGAAAAAAAGAAAAACCTATGAAGGACAAAAGATACAGACTTTTTCAGAGCTTAAGATAGGTGATTATGTCGTACATGAAAATCATGGATTGGGTATCTATCAGGGAATTGAGAAGATAGAGGTGGATCATGTAGAAAAAGATTATATGAAAATATCCTATGCAGCAGGTGGAAATCTGTATATATTGGCAACACAGCTAGAACTAATTCAGAAATATGCCGGCGCGGATGCGAAAAAACCTAAGCTGAATCGACTGGGAAGTGCAGAATGGAATAAAACAAAGACCAGAGTACGAGGAGCTGTTAAGGAAATTGCCAAAGACCTTGTGGAGTTGTATGCCACACGCCAAGAGCAGGAGGGGTTTGTGTATGGCGCAGATACGGTATGGCAGCGAGAGTTTGAAGAGATGTTTCCATTTGAAGAGACAGAGGATCAAGCATTGGCCATTGAGGCGACAAAGCAAGATATGGAAAGTAAGAAGATTATGGATCGTCTTATCTGTGGCGATGTAGGATATGGAAAAACAGAAGTTGCAATTAGGGCTGCGTTTAAAGCAGTGCAAGAGAACAAACAGGTAGTCTATCTTGTTCCAACCACAATCTTAGCGCAACAACATTACAATACCTTTACACAACGTATGAAAGAGTTCCCTGTACGAGTGGATCTACTGTGCAGATTTCGAACGCCAGCTCAACAGAAGAAGACGATAGAAGATATTAAAAAAGGACTGGTAGATATTGTGATAGGAACACATCGGTTATTAAGCAATGATGTGAAATATAAAGATGTCGGTCTTTTAGTGATTGATGAAGAACAACGTTTTGGGGTTCGGCATAAAGAGAAGATAAAAAAATTAAAAGAAAATATTGATGTCATGACATTGACGGCAACACCAATTCCAAGAACATTGCATATGAGTCTGATTGGAATTCGAGATATGAGTGTGTTAGAAGAGGCACCACAAGACCGTATGCCAATTCAAACTTATGTTATGGAGTATAATGATGAGATGGTACGGGAAGCTATCGAACGTGAGATTGCAAGACAGGGACAAGTATATTATGTCTATAACAGGGTACAAGATATCGCGGAGATTACCGGGCGCATTCAAAAATTAGTTCCGGAGGCAAATGTTTCATTTGCTCATGGACAGATGAAAGAACATCAGCTGGAACGTATTATGTACGATTTTATCAATGGAGATATTGATGTATTGGTATCGACCACAATTATAGAAACAGGATTAGACATCTCTAATGTTAACACAATGATTATACACGATGCAGATCGTATGGGTCTGTCACAATTATATCAATTAAGGGGAAGGGTTGGACGTTCCAATCGAATGGCATACGCGTTTCTGTTATATAAACGTGATAAATTATTAAAAGAGGTGGCAGAAAAGCGCCTTTCAGCTATTAGAGAATTCACAGATTTAGGTTCTGGTTTTAAGATTGCTATGCGAGATTTGGAAATTCGTGGGGCAGGAAATCTGTTGGGAGCAGAGCAACATGGACATATGGAAGCAGTAGGATATGATCTTTATTGTAAGATGTTAAATGAAGCTGTGAAGCATTTAAAAGGAGAACTTGATGAAGATGCATATACAACCAGTATAGATTTGAATGTAGATGCATTTATTCCGGTCACATACATTGCCAATGAGTATCAGAAACTGGATATCTATAAGCGTATTGCAAGTATTGAAAATGAAGAAGAAATGGATGATATGGTGGAAGAATTAATTGACCGATTTGGAGATATTCCAAAAAAAGTACAACAATTATTATCCATTGCACATCTGAAAAGTCTGGCTCATAGTGCCTATGTAATTACGGTAGATCAAAAGGGAGAAGAATATAGATTCGTAATGTATGAAAAAGCCAGGGTTCAGGCAGACAAGATTCCGAATCTATTAAAAAAATATCAAGGGAAATTAACATTTAAGGTGGAAAACAATCCTTATTTTATCTATTATAAAAAAGGCCATCATAAGAGAGAAAAAGATGAACAGGTATTAGATCTTGTTAAAAATGTGTTAATTGACATTAAGGGATTGCTAGAATGATAAAAAAAAGTTATAATAAAAAAGTTAGTAATCATTAAGGAGGATATAGAACAGAATGAAGAAGAAGATGGGAATACTTGTACTGGTGGTGGCGATGTGTATGACAACCGTTACAGGATGTGGAAGTTTAGATGATAAGGCTGTTATTGCAACAGTTGGAGACACAAAGATTTCAGTAGGAGTTGCTAATTTCTACGTGAGGTGGCAGCAGGCACAGTATGAAACATATTATGCGAGTTTTATGGGAAAGGATATGTGGTCCTCTAAGATTTCAGACGGAGTTACGTATGAAGATAGCATTAAAGATGCATCACTTAAGATGTTAGAAACCATGTATGCATTAAAAAATCATAGCAAAGATTACGAAGTGACAATTACAGAAGAAGAGCAGAATACCATCGATAAGACTGCTAAGCAATTTGTAGAAAGCAATGGGCTGGCAGAGAAAAAAATAGTTTCGGGTTCAGAGAAAAAGACGGTAGCGGAAGTATTGTCGTTGATGATGATTCAAGAAAAGATGAAAAAAGTGATTGTGGCAGATGTAAATACGGAAGTATCAGATGAAGAAGCAACGCAAAAAGGAATGCAATACGTGTCATTTCCTTTTACAACAACAGCTACAGATGGAACAGCAACACAATTAACAGAAGAAGAAATTGCAACTTTAAAAGAAACGGCAAAGACATTTGCGACAGGTGCAAAAGAAGCTTCCGACTTTGCAGCATATGCAACAGAAGCGGGATACAAAGCAGAGACAGCAACCTTTGATGCAAAATCTACAACAGTGAATCAAGAGTTGGTGAAGGTTGCAGATACGTTGGGAGAAGGACAAGTTTCGGATCTAGTAGAAACGGAGAATGGCTGTTACGTAGCAAAAGTAACTACATTATTGGATAGAGAAGGTACAGATGCAAAGAAGTTGACAATTGTAAAAGAACGTCAACAAAAGAAATTTGAAGAGGTGTCCAAAAAGTTATTGAAAAAAGACGGTGCAAAGGTCAACAAAAGTATATGGAATAAAATCGATTTTGAAAAGCAAGGGGTTGTAGTAAAAGAAGTAAATACAAAACCTTATACAGACGGACCGGCAACAGAAAAAGAAAAATAAAATAAATAGATTCAAAAAAGAAAGCATTCCGTTGGGACTTCGTGAGATTCCTAAGAGAAGGCTTTCTTTTTTGATTTATTTACTTTTGGGCTTTGATGGGGAGCAAATGCTATTCATTCATACAAGCGATTACAATGTCATTTACAAGTTTGCCATCTGCTTTTCCTTTTACCCTTGGCATTAGTTCTTTCATAATCTTTCCTTTGTCTTTGGCAGTAGGAGTCTCAATTCCTAATCCAGATAAAACATCAGATACAATAGATTTGATTTCTTCCACACTCATCATCTGAGGTGCATAGGTTTCTAGGACGGCAATACGTTTATTGCATTCAGTAATAATATCGGTTCGCTCAGGTGGAGCGAGTTCTAATGTTTCTTTCGTCTGTTTGATTTCTTTTAGAATCACCTGTACTTCTTCTTCTGATGTCAGGTCCTCACGTTTATCAATTGCTTTATTCTTGAGTGCAGACAATAATAAAGATAAAGAATCTTTTGTATCTTTGTCTCCGGATTTCATAGCACTCACCATAGCTTTTCTTACTTCTTCAATTTTGCTCATTATATTTCCTCCATTCTTCTTCTGTTTTTTATTATACAAAACTATAGTTCACAATTCAAGGCTGTGATGGATTCTATACACGAAACAAATACGGTATTTCATGCATGATTTTTTTTGTTTGACAGATAATACTAACAAATGAAAAAATTACTACAAAGCTAAATGGAGGAATTGCGATATGAGAGCTACAGGAATTGTTAGAAGAATCGATGACCTTGGGCGCATCGTTGTGCCAAAAGAGATAAGGCGAACCTTGCGCATTCGAGAGGGAGATCCCTTGGAGATATTTACAGATAGAGAGGGTGAGATTATATTGAAAAAATATTCACCCATTGGAGAATTGGGAACTTTTGCGAGGCAATATGCAGAGTCGTTGGCGCAGACTCTTGGAAATACTGTATGTGTTACGGACAATGATCAAGTGATTGCGGCTACGGGAAGCGGGAAAAAAGAACTTCAAGAAAGCAATATTAGTCAACAGCTTGGAAGGATTATTGAAGAACGAAAATCTATAGTAGCAACTGCAGGAGATAAAAACTATACTAGAATTATTGCGGAACAAACGGAAGAATATGTTAATCAAGCAATCTGCCCAATTATATGTGAAGGAGATGCAATTGGGGCGGTGATTCTCCTAGATAAGGAGCATAAAAAAAAGATGGGAGAAACAGAACAAAAATTGGTACTGTGTGCCGCTGCGTTTTTAGGGCAACAAATGGCGCAGTAATGGTATAAAACTCTTTGGACAATCATAGATTGTGATAGAACAAGGAGGTGCTATAATGGAAAGAAAGATACAGAAAGAATCAAAAGGAATCATGATGTTGAAGTCATTGTTGCTGGCTTATGTGGTGACCGGAATTTTATTACTTGTATTAACGATGCTGCTTTATAAATTAGATTTGGATAAACAAAAGGTGACGCTTGGAATTATTATGATCTATGTTCTTTCTACTTTTGCGGGAGGATTGCTGATAGGAAAACTTGTAAAGGTACGAAGATTTCTATGGGGATTGTTATTGGGAGTCGCTTATTTTACATTACTATTGCTAATTACATTAGGTGTATATCATCAACTAAAGGGAAATGGAACAAATGCAATAACTTCATTTTTACTATGTGCGGGTGGAGGGATGTTGGGGGGCATGATTTCTTGATAGAATTCCAAATAAAAAATACTTTTAAAACCTGTTTCCTTGTGCTATAATGACAGAAGTAACGCAATTTAAAGGAGGAAGTACAATGAAACATATTAAAACATTGAATACACAGACATTAAATAATACAATTAAAAAAGGTGGATGTGGGGAATGCCAGACATCTTGTCAATCAGCTTGTAAGACATCTTGTACAGTTGGCAATCAAACTTGTGAACAAAAGAAATAAGTACAACGTATAAAGTGAAGATCAAGGCAGCGGCTTCAGTCGCTGCCTGTTTTCGCGAGAAGAAAGGGGTACCTGCTGTGATACATCAGTACCGTAATAATGGATATAATATTGTTTTAGATGTAAATAGTGGTTCGGTACATGTTGTAGATGATTTATGCTATAAGATAATCGAACAGTTAGATAACATGGGCGAAGAAGAATCCGTAGATGTGGAAGAACTCTACCAAAATCTGGGACAAACTTACGAACAAGAAGAAATTAAAGAAACGCTGGAAGATATTATGGAGTTGGTGGAAGACGGACGGTTATTTACACCAGATACATATGAAGCGTATATTAATGAAGTGAAGAGTCGCAAGACAGTGGTAAAAGCATTGTGTTTACATATTGCACATGATTGTAATCTAGCATGCAAATATTGTTTTGCGGAAGAGGGAGAATACCACGGAAGAAGAGCGCTTATGTCTTATGATGTAGGAAAGAAAGCATTGGATTTTCTGATTGCGAATTCAGGAAACCGTAAGAATCTGGAAGTGGATTTCTTTGGTGGCGAACCATTGATGAACTGGCAAGTTGTAAAAGACTTGGTTGCTTATGGAAGAGAACAAGAAAAAAAGTATGATAAACATTTCCGATTTACAGTGACTACCAATGGAGTACTGTTAAATGATGAGATGCAAGAATTTATCAATAAAGAGATGGATAATGTAGTCCTGAGTCTGGACGGACGAAAGGAAGTTAATGACAAGATGAGACCGTTCCGTAATGGGAAAGGGAGTTATGATCTGATTGTACCTAAATTTCAAAAATTAGCGGACAGTAGACATCAACAAAGATATTATGTAAGAGGAACATTTACAAGAGATAATTTAGAATTTTCTAAAGATGTATTACATTTTGCAGATCTAGGGTTTGAACAGATTTCTATAGAGCCGGTTGTTGGATCAGCAGAAGATTTTTATTCTATTCAAGAAGAACATTTACCAATTATTTTTAAGGAATATGACACATTAGCTAAAACTATGATTGAACGAGAGAGAGCAGGCAATGGATTTACATTTTTTCATTTTATGATTGATTTGGATGGAGGACCATGTGTTGCCAAACGTTTATCAGGTTGTGGATCTGGAACAGAGTATCTTGCAGTGACACCATGGGGAGACTTTTATCCATGTCACCAGTTTGTTGGAGAAGAAAAGTTCCTTATGGGAAATGTAGACGAGGGGATTGTTGCACCTGAGATTGCAGATGAATTTCGTAGCTGCAGTGTATATTCAAAGGACAAGTGTAGAAATTGTTTTGCCAAGTTTTATTGCAGTGGTGGATGCATGGCCAATGCATACAAATTTCATGGCTCCATTCATGATGCTTATGATATCGGTTGTGAGATGCAAAGGAAACGTGTAGAATGTGCAATTATGATAAAAGCTGCATTGGCAGATGAAGAAAGGATATAGATATGAAAAAAAATAAAGGCATACTTAGTCTCATTGTTACGTTTGTGCTAATTGTATTATTAGGATATACGGCAATCGTAGGTTTTGGAAAATCAGGAGTCGGTGCTGCAAAGAATATTACGTTGGGGCTTGATCTGGCAGGTGGTGTCAGTATTACTTATCAAGTAAAAGATAAAAACCCAACACCGGAGCAGATGAGTGATACTATCTACAAGCTTCAAAAACGTGTGGAACAATACAGCACAGAAGCAACGGTATACCAAGAGGGAGAGGATCGAATCAACATTGAAATACCGGGTGTTACCGATGCGAATTCAATTCTTAATGAGCTTGGACAACCGGGGTCTTTAGAATTCCAAACGGCAGATGGGAAAACAGTCCTTACAGGTACGGATATTAAGACGGCAGAAGCTAAGACAACACAAGATGATATGCAGAACAAATCATATATTGTTGCATTAACGTTGAATAAAGACGGTGCAAAAAAATTCGCAGATGCAACGGCAGCGAATTTGGGAAAACAAATTGCAATTATCTATGATAATGAGACTATCAGCAGTCCTAAAGTGGAGTCTGTGATTAAGGGTGGAGAAGCAAGTATTACCAATATGAATTCTTTTGAAGAGGCTGAGAATCTGGCATCAACAATACGTATTGGTGGATTACAATTAGAACTAGAAGAATTGCGTTCGAATGTAGTAGGAGCACAACTTGGAGAAGAAGCAATCAGCACAAGTATTAAAGCTGGAGCCATTGGGCTTGCGATTGTGTTTGCATTTATGTGTCTTGCTTATTTGCTGGCAGGATTTGCCTCTAGTCTTGCACTTCTTATCTACACAGGACTCATCGTGGTATTATTAAATGCATTTAATATTACACTGACCTTACCGGGTATTGCGGGTATTGTCTTGTCGATTGGTATGGCAGTAGATGCAAATGTTATTATATTTGCAAGGGTAAAAGAGGAGATTACTGCAGGTCGAGGAGTAAAGACGGCATTAAAGAACGGATTTCAAAAGGCTTTATCTGCGATTGTAGATGGAAACGTTACAACACTAATTGCAGCCATTGTTCTTGGAATGATGGGAACTGGTAGTGTGAAGGGATTTGCGCAGACATTGGCTCTTGGTATTGTTGTTTCTATGTTTACAGCACTTGTAATTACTCGTATGATTGTCTTTGCATTCTTTGCAATTGGATTTAAGGACGTGAAATATTATGGAGTTGTAAAGGAAAGAAAACCAATTGATTTCTTGAGCAAAAAATCGATTTGTTTTATTGCCTCTTCTGTTATTATTATAGGTGGCTTGGCATTTATGGGATTTAATGCGGGAAATAATAAGGGCGCTTTAAATTACAGCATGGAGTTTAGAGGCGGTACATCTACAACTGTAACCTTTAATAAAGACTATTCAATTAAGGAAATTGATGCGAAAATCAAGCCAGTAATAGAAAAAGCAACTGGAGAAGCAAATGTTCAAACTCAAAAAGTGAAAGATTCCAATGATGTTGTGATTAAAACCAGAGAATTATCATTGAAGGAACGTGAAACATTAAATAGTGCGTTGGTTAAGAATTTCCAAATTGATGAAACACTAATTTCTTCTGAGAATATCAGCTCTACGATTAGTTCGGAGATGAGAACAGATGCGTTACTTGCAGTTGTAATTGCAACAGCATGTATGCTTGTCTATATCTGGTTCCGATTCAAGGATATTCGCTTTGCAGCGAGTGCAGTAACAGCGTTATTACATGATGTGTTAGTTGTACTGGCGTTCTATGCAGTGGCAAGAATTTCAGTGGGAAATACATTTATTGCATGTATGTTGACCATTGTAGGGTACTCCATTAATGCGACAATTGTTATCTTTGACCGAATTCGTGAGGAGTTAAAACTTCGTAGAAATAAAGACGAGTTAAAGTATATTGTAAATAAAAGTATTACTCAGACGTTGACTAGAAGTATCTATACATCGCTTACAACATTTATTATGATTGCAGTATTATATGTGATGGGTGTAAGTGCAATTAAAGAATTTGCACTTCCGTTGATGGTAGGTATTGCATGTGGTGCATATTCTTCAGTATGTATTACAGGTGCGTTGTGGTATATGATGAAGAATAAATTTGTCGGGAAATAATAATTAAAATACAAGGTGTTGTAGAAGTTTTGACTACAGCACCTTTTTGTTTTGCGAAGTAGAAGACGATCTATTGGGAGGAATATTATATGGAAAATTGGGTTTTGCTAAGAAAAGGAGCAGATTTTCAAAGAATTGCAGAGCGATTTCATATTAGTCCAAGGTTAGCATGTTTGATACGGAATCGTGGTATTATCGGAGATGAACAAATTGAAGATTATCTGCATGGAACTATTGCAGAATTGCAGGATGGAATGTTGATAAAAGATCTTAATAAAGCTGTGGAAATTATTGCGGAAAAGATAACAGAAAGAAAAAAGATTCGTATTATAGGGGATTATGATATTGATGGCATTAATGCAACTTATATTCTGCTGGAGGGAATTGAAAAACTGAATGGGAATGTAGACATTGATATTCCACATCGAATCAAAGATGGATATGGATTGAATCAAAGTCTGATTGATACAGCATTGAATGAGGGAGTTGATACGATTATTACATGTGATAATGGAATTGCGGCAACCCAGGAAATTGCTTATGGGAAGCATATGGGCATGACAATTATTGTTACAGATCATCATGAGGTTCCTTATGTAGAAGAGGGGGGGCAGCGTATCTATCAATTGCCATTAGCAGATGCAGTGGTGGATCCTAAACGGGAAGACTGTGAGTATCCGTTTAAGGAACTTTGTGGCGCTGCAGTTGCATATAAATTAGTGGAAGCACTCTATAATGTACTTGCAGGAGATGCAGAGGATATTGATTATCTGATGGAGCATGTGGCGATTAGTACGGTAGGAGATGTTATGAATCTAATAGGAGAAAATCGTATCTTTGTAAGACAAGGTCTTGAGATGTTAAAAAGGACAAGTAATTTAGGCATTAAGGCATTGATGGAGTGTACAGGAGTTTCGCCAGAGCAGTTATCGGTTTATCATATTGGATATATTCTGGGGCCATGTCTGAATGCCAGTGGAAGACTGGATACCGCCAAACGGGCATTGGAGCTGTTAAGGGCAGAGACAACCCAAGAAGCTATGAAAATTGCATGGGAGCTAAAGGAATTGAATGACAGCCGGAAAGAATTAACAACAGAAGCAGTAGAACAAGCTATTCAACAAGTGGAATCCACAGAGATGAAACAGGATAAGGTTTTGGTGGTATATATGCCTAATTGCCATGAAAGCTTGGCGGGTATTGTTGCGGGAAAATTACGAGAACGATATTATAAGCCAACATTTGTTTTGACGCAAGGCGATGAGTGTGTGAAAGGTTCCGGGCGTTCAATTGACAGCTATCATATGTTCGAAGGGCTGAATCGATGTAAGACATTGTTAGTACGATATGGAGGACATCGATTGGCAGCAGGTCTTTCCATTCAAGAAGGAGATATTGAAGAATTTCGTAGAACCATCAATGAGCAAGCGGGATTAACAGAAGCAGATATGATTCCTAAAATATCAATTGATATGCAACTTGCATTTTCCGCTATAACAGAAGAATTTATTGATGAATTACAATTGTTGGAACCTTTTGGAAAGGGAAATTCGAAACCGGTTTTTGTAGAAAAAGACATTGAGATATTAGAGACAAGAATCTTAGGTAAAGCACAGAATGTATTGAAGATGCAGTTGAAAGATGGAGCAGGAACTCAGATGGAGGGATTGTATTTTGGAGATATTACGTTGTTTATGAAAACAATGAAGGGGAAAAAGATGTCTTGTACTTATTATCCGAATGTCAATGAATATCGAGGGAGAAAGACAATACAAATTGTGATTCAAAATTATCGGTAAATATTTAGAGGGTTACGTTTGAAAAATCGACAATTTAATGATATACTTAAAGATATTATTTTGTACGGAAGAGAGGAAACTATGAAGAAGTTAGAGGATTATATCAGAAGTATACCTGATTTCCCGGAAGAGGGAATTGTTTTTAGAGATGTGACAAGTATCTTAGAGGAACCAGAGGGGTTGCAGATGGCAATAGACCAGTTGCAAGATTGTCTGGAAGGTGTGGAATTTGATGCTGTAGTTGGACCGGAGTCCAGAGGATTTATCTTTGGAGTTCCCATTGCATATAATCTGTGTAAAGCATTTGTTCCGGTTCGAAAAAAAGGGAAATTACCATGTGAAACGGTATCTATAAAATATGATTTAGAGTATGGAAGCGCGGAACTTGAAATGCACAAATGTTCTATTAAACCGGGACAAAAAGTAGTGATTGTAGATGATTTACTGGCAACAGGTGGAACCATTAATGCCATTACACACTTGGTAGAAAGCCTTGGTGGTAAAGTTGTAAAAGCTGTATTTTTGATTGAATTAAAAGGCTTAGAAGGCAGAAAAAGGTTAACAGGATATGATGTGGATACAGTAATCAGTTATGAAGGAAACTAATAGAAGTTTGTGAAGTGGATACAGTGTATCTATTTGACGAAGAATCAAGAAGTGAAGGGAGGGATCGCGATGACAGATGCAACAATGATGCAGGATAGGACAATCGGACTGGAAATTATAGATGGGCATGCAGTGAAATCACCTAGCGATTATCAAGATCCTGAACAGTTATATGATGTGTTGATTACACGGATTAGAAAATATCATCCATCAGCCGATATTTCAATGGTTGAAAAAGCATATCATATTGCAAAAAATGCACATGAAGGTCAATTTCGTAAATCAGGAGAAGCTTATATTATCCACCCACTTTGGGTTGGTATTATTCTTGCCGGATTAGAACTTGATAAGGAAACCATTGTAGCTGGAATGCTGCATGATGTGGTAGAAGATACGGTTATGACGGAAGAAGAGATTGCTTCGGAATTTGGAGATGAAGTGGCTCTGCTCGTGGACGGTGTTACGAAGTTGGGACAATTATCGTATTCTTCGGATAAGTTAGAAGTGCAGGCTGAGAATCTACGTAAGATGTTCTTGGCGATGGCAAAGGACATTCGGGTTATTATTATTAAATTAGCAGATAGATTGCATAACATGCGTACTTTACAGTTTATGCGTCCAGAAAAGCAAAAAGAGAAAGCTAAAGAAACTATGGATATCTATGCCCCAATTGCCCAACGTCTTGGGATTTCGAAGATAAAGACGGAATTGGACGATCTGGCGTTGAAGTATTCTCAACCAGAAGTTTTTTATGATTTAGTACAACAGATTAATGAGCGGCAAACAGAACGAGAACAATTTGTGCAGCAGATTGTCAGTGAAGTGACCACTCATGTGGGGAGTGCAAATATTCACGCAGATGTACAAGGACGTGTGAAGCATTTTTTTAGTATCTATAAAAAAATGGTGAATCAAGAAAAAACAGTAGATCAAATATATGATTTATTTGCTGTTCGTATTATTGTGGATTCTGTAAAAGATTGTTATGCGGCCCTTGGAGTGATTCATGAGATGTACACTCCAATACCGGGGCGATTTAAAGATTATATTGCCATGCCAAAACCAAATATGTATCAATCCCTGCATACAACGTTAATGAGTTCTGTCGGGCAGCCGTTTGAGATTCAGATCCGAACAGTGGAGATGCATAAGACGGCAGAATATGGGATTGCAGCTCACTGGAAATATAAAGAAACAGGAGATGGCAATAAGAGTGCGTCAGGAGAAGAAGAGAAGCTTAGCTGGCTGAGACAGATTCTGGAATGGCAGAGAGATATGTCTGATAATCAAGAATTCTTGAGCTTGTTAAAAGGTGATTTGGATTTATTTGCAGAAGATGTTTATTGTTTTACGCCTAATGGAGATGTGAAGAATTTGCCAAATGGTTCCACACCAATTGATTTTGCTTATGCGATTCATAGTGCTGTCGGGAATAAAATGGTAGGGGCCAGAGTGAATGGAAAGTTAGTAAACATTGACTATAAGATACAAAATGGAGATAGAATTGAGGTATTAACTTCTCAAAATTCAAAAGGACCTAGTAGAGATTGGCTAAGTATTGTAAAAAGCACTCAGGCCAAGAATAAGATTAATCAGTGGTTTAAAAAAGAATTTAAAGAAGAGAATATTATACGTGGAAAAGAGATGATTTTGGCATATTGTAAAGCAAAAGTAGTCGTGCTAAGTGATATTACAAAACCTAAATATGTGCATATAATACAAGAAAAATATGGATTTAAGGACTGGGACTCCATTTTGGCATCGATAGGACATGGAGGATTAAAAGAAGGTCAGGTCGTTAATCGATTAGTAGAAGAATATGGAAAAGATCATAAAGAAGTACTCACTAATGAGACTATATTAGAGCGGGTATCAGAAGCTTCCAAGAACAAAATCCATGTTACAAAGTCTAAGAGTGGAATTGTGGTTAAGGGAATTGATGATATGGCAGTACGTTTCTCAAGATGCTGCAGCCCTGTTCCGGGAGATGAAATTGTAGGATTTGTGACACGAGGAAGAGGCATGTCTATACATCGTACAGATTGTGTGAATATCTTGCATCTTTCAGAATCAGAACGAGCAAGGTTAATAGAGGCGGAATGGGAAACGTCAGGAGACGAGGTAAGTGGTGGACAGTATTTGACAGAAATCAAGATGTTTGCCAATGACCGACAGGGATTACTGATGGATGTAACAAGAGTATTTACCGAGGTGAAAATAGATGTAAAAT
Source organism: Lachnospiraceae bacterium (assembly GCA_036656795.1). Classification (GTDB taxonomy): domain Bacteria; phylum Bacillota; class Clostridia; order Lachnospirales; family Lachnospiraceae; genus CAUPWF01. The sequence goes on from JAVXHR010000003.1 coordinate 49,402, forward strand.
CCTTGAACACCAGAACGAGTAAGCAAGGAATCGCAACCATTGAAATTGGATTTATTGTGCATGGTCGTGAAGAACTTGCCAAAGTAACTGAAAAGTTGCGGCAATTAGAAGGAATTATAGATATAGAACGTACAGTGGGGTAAAGCATGATGAAAGTCGAACAATTTTCCATAGGCATCATAAGTACAAACTGCTATTTGGTGTGTAATGAGGAAACAAAAGAGATAGTAATTATTGATCCAGGAGCATGTCCCAAGTATTTATTGAGTCATATAAAAACAGAAGGATATATTCCACAAGCGATTTTATTAACCCATGGTCATTTTGACCATATTATGGGAATTGATGGATTCTTAGAACAGTATGAGATACCTGTCTACGTATACGAAGAAGAACAGGCGTTAATCGCTGATAGTAGATTGAATGAATCCAGTGTATATGGGTCGGGATACGCTTATACAAAAGCCATATCCATCAAAGATGGTGAGATTCTTAACATAGCAGGAATAGAATTTCAAGTGCTTTATACACCGGGTCATACCAGTGGCTGTTGTTGTTATTATGTGGCAGAAGCACATACCGTATTTAGTGGTGATACCTTATTCTATGGTTCTGTAGGAAGAACCGATTTCCCCACAAGCAATACGGCGTATATCTATAAATCCATTCAAGAAAAATTATTCATATTACCGGAGGATACTATTGTTTATCCGGGACATATGGGAGCAACAACAATCGGTAACGAAAAAAAATAAGTTCGTTTTCGTTTGGGACGGGGTGTTTTTTAAAAACACCCCGTCCCAAACTGATAATACCCTGTCCCCAATGAGATGCAAGTGAGGTTATGATGATAGAAATAAGATGTAAAGAGGATATCTATGCATATGATATGTATCATATTTTAAAAGCTTTTTTCCCTAATATGCAGATGAAACAAACTGTGGATTTTAATCAAGAGGTATTAGTGTGTGTGATATTAGAAGATGGTGTTCAGTTTTCTATACCATCTGATTTGGTGAAATCATGTGATGAAAAGAAAGATAAAAAGCATTTTGTAAATCGTGCAGTATATAAATGGATTTCAGAATATTCGAATCGGGAACTTTCTTGGGGAATTCTGACTGGAATTAGACCTACGAAGATGATGATGAAGCGTTTAGAAGAGGGACAATCTGAGGAAGAGGTGTGTCATTGGTTTGAGGAAGAATATTTTGTGAGTCCTAAAAAGGCGATGCTTGGATTGGAAATTGCGAAACGGGAACAAGGACTGTTAAGTCAACTCAATTATGAGGAGGGATATAGTTTGTATGTGGGGATTCCTTTTTGCCCTACTCGTTGCAGCTACTGTTCTTTTACATCTCAGCCATTGTCTGAATGGAAGGACAAGGTAGCGGAATATATGGAGGCACTATATCGGGAAATTGATTATGTGGCGCGAGTATCTAAGCAAAAGCAATTAAATACAATCTATATTGGCGGAGGAACACCGACGACGTTAACGGCAAATCAATTGGACTCGTTACTAACGCATCTTGAATCTTCTTTTTCTTACGAACATCTTAAGGAAATCACGGTGGAAGCGGGGCGACCGGATAGTATTACAAGGGAAAAACTGGAAGTATTAAGAACCCATAAGATTCATCGCATTTCAATCAATCCACAGACGATGCAACAAAAGACATTAGATATCATTGGCCGAAAGCATACGATAGAAGAGGTTCGTGAGACATATATTTTAGCAAGGGATATGGGATTTTCAAATATTAATATGGATTTGATTGCGGGATTGCCAGGAGAAGTGCTAGAAGACATGCGAGATACATTAGAGCAAATCAAGGCATTGGCACCGGATAGTCTGACGGTTCATTCACTAGCCATGAAACGGGCATCTAAAATGGGTCAAGAGAGAGTTTCAATAGAATCAGGAAGTGAACTATCGGAAATGATAGATATGGCTGCAAACTATGCAAAAGAAATGGGGCTAGAACCTTATTATATGTATCGTCAGAAAAATATTGCAGGAAATTTTGAAAATGTTGGTTATGCAAAGGTTGACAAAGCAGGAATATACAATATACTTATTATGGAGGAAAAGCAATCGATTCTTGCGGTAGGAGCAGGTGCATCTACGAAGATTGTACGCCCTAATGATTTGAAAAAGAAGATCGTACGTGTGGAAAATGTTAAAGATGTGGCAGATTATATTGCACGCGTTGATGAAATGATAGAACGAAAGGAAGAATGGCTATGGCATTAAAAAAGAAACCGGTTACCGGAATGAAAGATATGTTACCAAGAGAAATGGAGGTGCGGGATTATGTAATTCATCTCATTAAAGAAACCTATAGTTCTTTTGGGTTCTTGTCTATGGAAACTCCTTGTGTAGAGCATATTGAGAATTTGTGCAGTAAGCAAGGTGGAGAAAATGAAAAATTGATTTTTAAAATATTGAAACGTGGTGAAAAGCTGAAGATAGAGAATGCAAAAGAAGAAGGGGATTTGGTAGATGGGGGATTGCGCTATGATTTGACGGTGCCATTATCTAGATATTATGCAGATAATTCCAACGAATTACCATCTCCATTTAAAGCATTGCAGATGGGAAATGTATGGAGAGCAGACAGACCGCAACGAGGACGATTTCGCCAATTTATGCAATGTGATATTGACGTCTTAGGGGAACCAAGCAATCTTGCAGAGATTGAATTAATCCTTGCGACTACAACATTATTGGGGAAATTGGAGTTTACAAACTTCACAATACGTATCAATGATCGAAGAATCTTAAAGGCGATGGCGGCTTATAGTGGGTTTGAAGAGAAGGATTATGATACCGTCTTTATTGTCTTGGATAAGATGGACAAGATAGGAATTGAAGGGGTATCTGCAGAACTGAAATCATGTGGATTCAGAGAAGAAACAATTGATAAATATCTAGAATTATTCGAGGAGATGACCGGTGATATTGCCGGGGTACGGTATTGTAAAGATAAATTAATGGATTTTTTGGAACAGGGAACTGCCGAGGGACTAGAACTTATTATTTCCAGTGTTGAACATGCAAAAGAAGCTGAATTTAAGATTGCGTTTGATCCAACATTGGTACGTGGAATGTCTTATTATACAGGTACGATTTTCGAGATTTCCATGGACGAATTTGGAGGCTCGGTAGGTGGTGGTGGTCGCTATGATCGGATGATTGGTCAGTTCACGGGACAAGAAACATGTGCATGTGGTTTCTCTATTGGGTTTGAACGCATTATTATGCTTTTGTTAGAACGCGGGTATGAACTTCCGACGAGTCGGATGAAAAAAGCATATTTGATAGAAAAAAATATGCCGTCAGATGGTTTGCTGAATGTATTAAATAATGCGAAATCAGACCGTAACCAAGGAAGACAAGTAATGATTGCTATGATGAAAAAAAATAAAAAATTTCAAAAAGAGCAATTGCAAAGTGAGGGATATACAGATATTATTGAGTGCTACAAAGATTCAATATAAATTTCAGGTGGAGGATATAGAAAATGACAGAATCAATGCAAGGATTAAAGAGAACTCATAGATGCGCAGAGCTTTCAAGTGCAAATATTGGTGAGATGGTTACCGTGATGGGTTGGGTGCAAAAGAATCGTAATAAAGGAGGAATTGTCTTTGTAGATCTAAGAGACCGTTCAGGTTTATTGCAGATTATCTTTGAAGATGGTGGAACAGAGAGTACGATGCTTGCAAAAGCGGGAAAATTGCGCAGCGAATTTGTAGTGGCCATTGTAGGGAAAGTAGAGGCTCGTTCCGGTGCAGTGAATGAACATCTACTTACAGGTGAGATTGAAATTAGAGCAAAGGAACTTCGGGTCTTATCAGAAGCCGAAACCCCACCTTTTCCGGTAGAAGAAGATAGCAAAACAAAAGAAGAATTACGTTTAAAATATCGATATCTGGATCTAAGACGTCCAGACCTTCAAAGGAATCTTATAATGAGGAGTCATGTAGCAACATTAACCCGTCAATTTTTGGCAGAGGAAGGGTTTTTAGAAATTGAAACTCCGATGTTGACCAAGAGTACACCGGAAGGCGCTAGAGACTACCTTGTTCCAAGCCGAGTACATCCTGGCACGTTTTATGCATTGCCACAATCTCCACAGATATTCAAACAATTACTGATGTGTTCCGGATATGATCGCTATTTTCAATTGGCAAGATGTTTCCGCGATGAAGATTTGCGCGCAGACAGACAACCAGAATTCACACAGATTGATATGGAATTATCGTTTGTAGATGTAGATGATGTAATTGATGTCAATGAACGATTACTTGCAAAATTGTTTCGAGAAATACTAAATGTAGAAGTTAAGCTTCCAATTCCAAGAATGACTTGGCAGGAAGCCATGAATCGTTATGGCTCTGACAAGCCTGATGTGCGTTTTGAGATGGAATTAACAGATGTAACAAAGATAGTTAAAGATTCTGAATTTGTTGTGTTTAAAGGTGCCATTGAACAAGGAGGAAGTGTTCGTGGAATCAATGCAACGGGGCAGGGAATGATGCCACGTAAGAAAATTGACAAGTTAGTTGATTTTGCAAAGGATTTTGGTGCAAAAGGACTTGCATATATTGCATTACAGGAAGATGGAAGCATTAAGTCTTCTTTTGCAAAGTTTATGTCAGAAGAGGAAATGAAAGCATTAATTGACGGTATGCAGGGAAAACCGGGAGATCTATTATTATTTGCAGCAGATAAGAATCAAGTTGTATGGGACGTCTTGGGAAATCTACGTCTTGAGCTTGCCAGACAAATGGAGCTTCTTGATAAGAATGCGTATCAATTTGTATGGGTAACCGAGTTTCCACTATTAGAATGGAGTGAAGAACAACAACGATTCACAGCAATGCACCACCCATTTACAATGCCAATGGAAGAAGATCTCCAATATCTGGATACAGATCCTGCAAGAGTGCGTGCAAAAGCGTATGATATTGTGCTAAATGGGACGGAAATAGGTGGAGGTAGCGTTCGTATCTTCCAAAATGATGTACAGGAAAAGATGTTTGAAGCTCTTGGATTTACTAAAGAAGAAGCGTATGAGCGTTTTGGGTTTTTGTTAGATGCATTCCGTTATGGAGTACCTCCACATGCAGGCCTTGCTTACGGACTGGACCGTATGGTAATGCTAATGGCGAAAGAAGACAGCATTCGAGATGTGATTGCATTCCCGAAAGTGAAAGATGCGTCTTGTGTAATGTCAGATGCTCCCAATGTGGTAGATGATAAACAATTAGAAGAATTGCAATTAGATATTAAAGTAAAAGCAGAATAGAAAAGTAATAAGAAAAGAGGAACTTTCGTGAGAAAGGTTCCTCTTTTGGCGTTAATAGGCACTTTGCTAAGCTGATGTGCTAGCAGAGCGGTTTGACTAAAAATTATCAAAGTGTTAAGCTTAACCATAATAACAAAAAAATGGAGGAACTATTATGGAACAACGTGACAGTAAATTCGATCGAGTCTTAGGTAAAAAAGATGTATTTGCCATTGCTTTTGGTGCTATGATTGGCTGGGGTTGGGTAGTGTTGGCAGGCGGATGGATTGAAAAGGCAGGAACCCTGGGAGCTATATTAGCATTTGTAATGGGTGGAGTACTGGTTTTATTTGTGGGATTGACATATGCAGAATTAACAGCTGCGATGCCACAATGTGGTGGAGAACAGATATTTAGTCTACGAGCACTTGGACCTAATTGGTCATATCTATGTACATGGGCAATTATTCTTAGTTATGTTGGAGTTGTAGCATTTGAAGCATGTGCACTTCCAACGGTTGTAGATTATCTGGTTCCGAATTTTGGAAAAGGATATATGTATACGGTAGAAGGATTTGATATCTATGCATCATGGGTAGCAGTAGGAGTTGTCAGCTCCATTGTGTTAACTTTGGTTAATTATTTTGGAATTAAGCCGGCAGCTTTTATGCAAGGAATCTTCACTATGGTAATTGTTGCGATTGGATTAGTATTGATGTTTGGTGCTGTAAAAAGTGGAGAAATGAAGAATGCTGCACCGCTGTTTGAAAATGGAGCAGGTGGTGTGCTGTCAGTAGCAGTTATGACGCCCTTTATGTTAATGGGATTTGATGTGATTCCACAAGCAGCAGAAGAAATTGCATTACCATTTAAAAAGATCGGGAAAATTATAATCCTTTCTATCTTTTCAGCAGTGTTATGGTATTCTCTTATTATCTTGGCAGTTTCTACAATTATGACAAGAGCAGATATTGATGCATCGCTTTTAGTTACAGCAGATGCAATGAAAAAAGCATTTAATAATAGTGATATTATGGCGAAAGTATTGATTATTGGTGGTATGGCAGGGATTATGTCTAGCTGGAATTCATTCTTTATGGGGGGGAGCCGTGCAATCTATGCATTAGCAGAAGCAAGATGCCTACCAAAGTTTTTAACTAAGATTCACCCCAAATACAAAACACCGACCAATGCAGTTCTTTTAATAGGTGTAATTTCTACGGCAGCACCTTTCTTTGGGAAGGCGATGATGGAATGGTTGACCAATGCGGGGGGAATTGGCGCAGTATTGGCTTATATGATGGTTTCCATTTCATTCTTGGTGTTACGTAAAAAAGAACCGAATCTGGTAAGACCTTACCGTGTAAAAGCCTGGAGATTTGTTGGCGGAATGGCGGTTCTTCTAAGTGCTTGTATGATGTTATTGTATATGCCGGGCATGCCATCGGGATTGAATGTTCCAGAATGGTGTATTGTAGGAGGCTGGGCATTATTGGGAATTGGATTTTATACATATGCAAAAAAGAAATTCCCTAAATTTGGTCGTGTCCTAAATATCAATCTAGAAGAAATACAAGAGGAAGAGATATAAAAAAGATAAGAAGAAAAATCAAAAAAGTTATTGACAAAATCGTCAGTATATAATATACTAAGTCTTGTTCTGGTTCACAGAACAAGATGTGCGTGAGTGGCTCAGTTGGTAGAGTACGACCTTGCCAAGGTCGGGGTCGCGGGTTCGAATCCCGTCTCACGCTTTACAGCCTGCAATAGTGATATTGCAGGCATTTTTTTATAGCTGTATAAAAAGAGTGATGGAATGAATCGAAGAGTTATTTTAACTATAGGATTTATTTATATTTTGTGATACAATTAAATCGTTAACAATGAAGATAATGAACAGCAGAGTAGGAATATGTGCGTCAAGTGTTGTCTGGACGGGGAGTTGTCAGACGGACGAAGAGTAAGAGATTACTCGCGATACATGTTTTGCATCCCGCTGCTACACATGGACAGAATTATCGTAAGATACCTGCTATGCGTGGCTAAGGACTACTGCAAAGGAGGTATTTTTTATGAAACAAATCAAGTTACAATTTATTCACTCATGGAAAGAACTAAAGGATATAAAAACGTTAGTTGTGACAGCTATGTTAGTTGCAATTGCGGTGGTCTTAAGTTTTTATACCATACAAGTATCGGATTATCTTAAATTTGGATTTTCTTTTCTTGCAAATGAATTAACAGCATTGCTGTTTGGTCCGGTTGTAGGGGGAACAATGGCAGGGGTTGCGGATATTGTGAAATATCTGATTCATCCCACAGGACCATTTTTCTTTGGATTTACATTGAATGCAATATTGGGAGGAATTATCTATGGTATTATTCTCTATCGTAAGCCACTTAGTTTAAAGCGTATTTTCTGTGCTAAATTAACGGTATCGATAGTAATCAATATGCTATTATCTACTTATTGGTTGAGCATGCTTTATGGAAATGCATTTATGGCATTATTTCCGGTAAGAGCAATAAAACAGTTGCTAATGCTTCCATTAGAAACGGTGCTGTTTTATATAGTGGCAAAAGCGCTTTCAAAGGCAAATATACTGTCAAGAGTAGCGATAAAGTTCTAACATACGCAACGATAAAACTGTCAACATCATCACAAATGGAGCGTGAGGAGGTACCAGACATGGAGGAACAGAAGCCAATTGGGTTTGTAGTAAAGCAAATTAATAATGTATATGAAAAAGATTTTAATAAACGCTTAAAAACCATTGGAATTACATCTTCCCAGTGTGCGGTTCTTAATTATTTGTTTCGAAGTGAGAAAGAAGAAGTAAACCAAAGAGATATTGAGAGACACTTAAGCCTTAAAAATCCCACGGTGACGGGATTGTTAAAGAGGTTGGAGGATAAGGGGTTTATTCTGTCGGTACCAAGCAATACGGACAAACGTTGTAAAAATATTCATTTGACGGAAAAAGCATATGATATCCAGCGTCGAATGGAAGCGGACAGAAAACAGATAGATAAACGGTTAACAATCGGAATGACAAAAAAAGAGGTGCAAGCGTTACAAAAAGCTTTAGGCCAAGTATTATATAATATTTCGGATGTATAGGAGGAAGTAAAATGAGTTACGCAGATACTGTATTTATTGAGATGTGTCATGATATTATTAATCACGGCACAAGTACGGAGGGAGCAAAAGTTCGCCCGGTATGGGAAGATGGGACTCCGGCTCATACGATAAAAAAATTTGGTGTTGTAAATCGTTATGATTTAGCAAAAGAATTTCCGGCACTGACATTACGCAGAACAGGAATTAAGAGTTGTGTAGATGAATTGTTGTGGATATGGCAAAAGAAATCAAACAACATACAGGAATTGAATAGTCATATTTGGGATAGCTGGGCGGATGAAGAGGGTTCTATTGGAAAAGCTTATGGTTATCAGATGGGCGTGAAGCATGAGTATAAAGAGGGTATGATGGACCAAATTGACAGAGTTATCTATGATCTGAAACATAATCCATATAGCAGACGGATTATGACGAATCTCTATGTTCATCAAGATTTGCATGAGATGCATCTGTATCCATGCGCCTATAGTATGACTTTTAACGTAACACAAGAGTCTGGAAGTGAAAAGTTGACACTTAATTCTATTTTAAATCAACGCTCTCAAGATGTATTGGCAGCCAATAATTGGAATGTGTGTCAATATGCAGTATTGACGCATATGTTGGCACAAGTATGTGATATGAAAGTGGGGGAATTTGTTCATGTGATTGCAGATGCACATATTTATGACAGACATATTCCATTGATACAAGAATTGATTTCCAGAGAACCGTTACCGGCACCTAAGTTTTGGCTGAATCCACAAATTAAAGATTTCTATGAATTTACACCGGAGGATGTGCGATTAGAGGAATATGAAACCGGTCCACAGATTAAGAACATTCCAATTGCAATTTAATCCAAGGATACTCGGAAGCGGTCAAGTGCATTCCGGGTATCTGCTTTTCAAAGAGAGGAACATGATAGATGAATATTATTGTAGCGACAGATAAAAATTGGGGCATTGGTTTTGAAAATAACTTATTGGTAAGTATACCGGCAGATATGAAGTTTTTTCGTGAAACGACGGCAGGGAAAATAGTTGTTATGGGGCGGAAGACATTAGAAAGTTTTCCCAATGGGTTACCTCTTAAAAACAGAATTAATATTATACTTACATCTAATAAAAAATATACAGTGAAAGATGCTATTGTCATTCACAGTATTGATGAAATGGTGGAGGAATTAAAGAAATATAAGGAAGAAGATATTTATGTAATTGGGGGAGAAAGTATCTATCGGCAGTTGTTACCATATTGTAAGACAGCACATGTTACAAAGATTGATCATGAATATCAAGCAGATACATTCTTCCCTAATTTGGATAAGGATAAAGAGTGGAAACTTACGGGAGAAAGCGAAGAACAAACGTATTTCAATCTGGAATATGTCTTTGCCAGATATGAACGAATAAGTTAGGCAGAATCACTGGGACAAAATACCTTGTGCTGAATATCAGCAATGGTAAATTGTTCCAGTTTTTTTAAACATTCGTTATTCAAGTCATCATATAGACTAGTCATAACATTAGACATACCAGAGGCAATAAAGCAGCGCTGTTCTTCGGTACTTGGTTTCCGAGAAAGAGAAATGGGATCGATAGCTAAGGATTCTATAATCTGTCTTAATGTAATAGTGGTAACGTTTGTAATTGTACAATAGCCACCACAGAGTCCCTCTTTTGCTATTACAAAACCGGATTTTTTTAATTTTCCCATGATTTTGCGAATTCGTGCAGGGTTAGTACAGACATTCCGTGCTAATTCTTCGCTGGATTGTGTAGTGGCTTTGTGATTAAGATAAACTAATGCATGAATGGCAATGGCAAATTCTCCGGTCATCTTAACAACCCTCTTTCTGACGTATATTTTTAAGTGTGTGAATTGCTCCATGAGGACAAGCTTGTCGGCAATCACCACAACGAATACAGTCTATGCTATTGGGAGATTTCCACACAGGAATATCAAACTTACATGCTGCTTGACAGATACCACAATCAGTACATGCAGTTTTATCTATTTGATAACGATAGAATGCAATAGGATTAAAGAATCCATAGATTGCACCTAAAGGACAAAGATAACGACAAAATGGACGGTATACAAAAACCGACAGTAACAATAATAGAATTAAAATAACAACTTTCCAGGTGAATAACCAGCCCAAAGCTTGTTGCAATCCAGGATTGGAAAGAACTAATGGGATACCGGCGGTCAATGTACCACTTGGGCAGATGTATTTACAGAACCAGGGGGAACCTTGACCGATGATATCTACCGCAAATAAAGGAAGTAGAATTACAAAGCCAACCAAAAGAATGTATTTTATCCATTTCAAAAAACGATCTCCGGGCAATTTTTTTATTTTTCTAACAAAAGGTATCTTATAGAATAAATCCTGAATCAGTCCAAAAGGGCATAGCCATCCACATATAAAACGACCAAATAAAGCACCCACAAATAATAAGATGCCAACAATATAAAAAGAAAATTTGTAATTACGGTCTCCAAGTACGGCTTGTAAAGAGCCAATTGGACAAGAACCAAGCGCACCGGGACAAGAATAGCAGTTCAAACCAGGAACACACAGAGCCTTTGTGCGTCCTGTAAAGATCTTTCCTTTTGCAAATCCAACTAGATATCCATTGGTCAATGCAGTAAAAGCTAATTGGACAAAAAGACGTAGTCGATTACCCAATGCCAATGCACTCCATACATACATTAATTGCTTTTTGGAGTACAGTGTTTGGCTCTCCACGTATGACTCCAATGATACAGAAGACGATGCCACAAAAAGCAATGATTGTGGGTATCATATAGGGTTGATTTTGTTTTTGCTTCATTTAGTTCACTTCCTTTAAGGTCTGTTCTATAATCTCTTTCCAGTCAGATTTGCTTTTACCACCTAAATAGGATTCGCCTACAATCTTTCCATTTTGATCTACAAATATGGTCTCGGGTATTGCAGATACATCTTTTAATTTAGCTTCTAACAGATCAGCAGAGGGTAGCATGTGTAGATAATCAGCGCCTGTCTTTTCTACAATTTCTTTTGCCAATGCTACTTGTGATTCAATGATGGTGCCGTTTGCATCACCGGCATCCACAACGATTCCTACAACTTGAAAGCCTTTATCTTTGTATTCTTGATTTAATTCAGCCAATGCAGGCATTTCTTGCAAACAGGGGCTACAGAAGGTTCCCCATATATTAATCATGGTTAGATGATGGTTAGAAAACACTTCTTGATTGATTTGGTTTCCATCTAAATCGGTGGATGTAAAACATGAAAAGCTAGGGGCTACATCTTTCGTTTCCGCACTGTCCGTGGGATTGGAAGGCGCTCACCCAAGAGGAGATACTTTATTTGCTGCATCAGGTGTCTTTTGACACCCACCTAGAAGTGCTGTACAGCAGGTCATTAAAGCAATTAAAGGTAATAATTTGTATAATTTCATATGTTTGCTCCTTTTCTGGTCAAATAATTCTGATTCAAAGATACTGTAACTATAATATGTACAGTTTGAGCTGTCAAGGAATAAAATAATAGAAATTCAAGAAGATTATAATTGACGAATGGGAGGATAAACAGATACAATAGTAACATTACACTAATATTCTAAAATATTGTACATTTTAAATACATCTGTTAGAATATAGTATAAGTGATTTATCCACTATACTTTAGTGATGAGAGGTTCGATTCCAATCATAGCATCAAGTATAACGTCAATCATAACGATAGGAGGATATCATATGAAAGGAATTACGGGAAACAAACTATTAGTAAAAGCATTAAAGGAAGAGAACGTAGATGTTCTTTTTGGCTATCCGGGAGCATGCACCATTGACATTAGTGACGAATTATATAAACAAGATTATACCAGGGTAATATTGCCACGTCATGAACAAGCATTAGTTCATGCAGCAGATGCATATGCGAGAACAACAGGACGAGTGGGCGTGTGCCTTGTTACAAGTGGTCCGGGCGCGACTAATTTGGTTACGGGAGTAGCAACAGCCAACTATGATGGGGTTCCTTTGGTGTGTTTTACGGGGCAGGTTCCAAGAAATCTAATAGGAAATGATGCTTTTCAAGAAGTTGATATTATCGGGATTACCCGAAGTATCTGTAAGTATGGCGTAACCGTCCGAAAAAGAGAAGACTTAGGACGCATTATTAAGGAAGCTTTTTATATTGCGAGGACCGGGAAACCGGGACCTGTGATTATTGATTTACCCAAAGACGTTATGGCAGAGTTAGGGTCGGCCATCTATCCGGAAGAGGTGGATATTCGAGGATATAAACCCAGTACAGGAGTTCATATCGGTCAACTAAAACGCGCAATTAAAGTACTTGGCAAAGCAAAAAAGCCACTGTTCTTAGCAGGTGGTGGAGTGAATATTGCACATGCCAATATGGATTTTACAACACTGGCAGAAACCACAGGAGTTCCGGTCATTACAACTGTAATGGGGCGAGGAGCAATTGCAACCAATCATCCACTTTATATCGGGAATGTAGGGATGCATGGGGCTTATGCGGTGAATATGGCAGTGAGTGAATGCGATGTACTATTTTCCATTGGAACAAGATTTAACGATCGTATTACGGGGAAATTACATGCATTTGCACCACATGCCCAAATTATTCATATTGATATTGATACCGCGTCTATTTCGAGAAATATTCAGGTGGATATCCCAATTGTTGCAGATGCAAAAGAAGCAATTGATAAGATGCTAGAATACGTTGCCCCTTGTGAGACGGAGGAATGGCGTATGATTATTAAAAACTGGCAGACAGAACATCCATTAATGATGAGGCAGAAATCAACTATAACACCTGAATATATTATCCAGATGATTAACCAGCAATTTGAAGAGGCAATTGTTGTTACTGACGTAGGGCAGCATCAGATGTTTACTGCCCAATATCTGGAAGTGAATGAGAGAAAGCAACTTATTATGTCGGGTGGTCTTGGTACTATGGGATATGGATTCCCGGGAGCGGTTGGAGCACAGATAGGTAATCCTGAGAAACCCGTAATTGCCATATCCGGAGATGGTGGGATGCAGATGAATATTCAAGAACTTGCAACAGCGGTTGCTCAAGAACTGCCTCTTATCTTGTGCGTGTTTAATAATAATTATCTTGGAATGGTACGACAATGGCAGAAACTATTCTATGGAAAACGATACTCTATGACGTGTCTTCGTGCCAGAAAGAGTTGCGAAGGGCACTGTGGGGAACATGTATGTCCTCCGTATACACCGGATTTTGTGAAATTAGCGGAAAGCTACGGAGCAAAAGGTATCAGGGTAGATAAAAAAGAGGATGTGAAAGCAGCATTTGAACAAGCAAAGGAAACTCATCATGTACCTACGTTAATTGAATTTATAATTGATCCGGAGGAACTGGTATATCCGATGATTAAACCAGGAGGAACGCTGGAAGAAATGCTATTGGATTGTTAGGAGGGAATGGGGATGGACATAAATATGAAAAAGCGATGGATATCACTTTATGTGGAAAATGAAGTAGGGGTGCTGTCTAAGATATCAGGCCTATTTTCGGGAAAATCATATAATTTAGAAAGCTTAACAGTAGGAACAACGGAAGACCCAACTGCTTCTCGTATGACTATAGAAACAGTGAGTGATGATGAGACATTTGAACAGATAAAAAAACAATTAAACCGCATGGTGGAAGTGATTAAAGTCATTGATTTTACTGATTTGACAGTTTGCATGAAAGAAATCTTGTATGTAAAAGTCAAAGGTTGTAGTTTAGAAGAAAAACAAGAGCTATTTCAAATAGCACAAACGTATAAAGCAGACGTAATTGACTATGGAAAAGATAGTTTATTGTTGGAATTTGTTCAGATTGCAACGAAGAATGATGCTTTAATTAAATTATTGAAAGAAGAATTTCAATCCATAGAGATTGTGCGTGGCGGAAGTGTGGGGATTGAATCTATTAGTATGGCCGAACGATAAAATTAAGAATATTAAGAAAGGATATAGAGAAAGGGTGGCAGAATGTTAGAGATTAAAATAGAAAAAACCAAGCATCCAAAAGAATTACCAGGAGAAGACAATCCGTTGGTATTTGGGACTATTTTTACAGATCATATGTATGTGATGGATTATGAAGTAGAAAAGGGTTGGAATCACCCAAGAATTGTGCCATATCAACCTATAGAGTTGGAACCGTCAGCAATGGTGTTTCATTATGGCCAAGAGATGTTTGAAGGATTAAAGGCATATAAAACAGAGGATGGCAGAACATTATTGTTCCGTCCGGATAAGAATATTGAAAGAGCTAATCATACAAACGATAGAATCTGTATTCCAAGGATTGATAAAGAAGATTTTTTAAATGGGATTAAGACCTTGGTCAAAGTAGACGAAGCGTGGATTCCTACACGACCTGGAACCTCACTCTATATCCGACCATTTGTGATTGCAACAGATCCTTTTTTGGGGGTTCGTCCATCCGATACATATAAATTTATGATTATCTTATCTCCGGTGGGGCCTTATTATCCGGAGGGGCTTGATCCAGTTAAGATATGGATTGAAGATGAATATGTGCGTGCAGTACGTGGAGGAATTGGGGAAGCTAAGACCGGTGGTAATTATGTGGCAAGTCTTGCAGCACAGCAAAAAGCCCATGAAGAAGGATATTCTCAGGTGTTATGGTTAGATGGGGTAGAACGCAAATATATTGAAGAAGTTGGTGCTATGAATATCTTCTTTAAGATAGACAAAACAGTAGTCACACCTATGTTAAATGGAAGTATTCTGCCCGGTGTTACAAGAACTTCTTGTATTGAATTATGTAAGTCGTGGGGATTGCAGGTGGAGGAACGGAGAGTCTCAGTAGAAGAATTAGTAAAGGCAGCTTCAGATGGAAGCCTTGAAGAATGTTGGGGAACCGGAACTGCGGCCGTTATCTCACCGGTGGGTCAATTAAGAGTAGGAAGCAATGTGATGGAAATCAGTGATGGAGAGATTGGACCAATTAGCCAAAAACTGTACGATACGGTTACCGATATTCAATTGGGGAAGATAGAAGGACCAAAAGGCTGGGTTGTTGAAATTCAGTGATGATATTATAAATACGTGAAAAACAGGTTTGGATATGGGAATAAAGGGGTTCCATATCCAAACCTGTTTTCATTATAAATGAAAGACTCGTGTTGCAATTGAAAAATAGATAATAATGGAACAGGTGTCTACAATGGTTGTAATCAGTGGAGCAGCCATAATGGCAGGGTCTAGATGCACTGTTTTTGCAAACAAAGGAAGGACACACCCCATAAGTTTTGCTAATACAATAGTTGCAATCAGTGATAACCCAATAACAAGGGCAAGTTTCGGATCATTATACATGACAAAGATACGAAGCCCATTGGCAAGTGCAAGCGCAATCCCCACAATTAATGATATTCTAAATTCTTTAAACATAACACGAAAAATATCATGGGGATGAATCTCATCTAAGGCTAATCCACGAATTACTAAAGTGGAGCTTTGAGAACCACAGTTGCCTCCGGTATCCATCAGCATTGGGATAAATGATACCAGCAGAGGAATCAGAGCAAAAGCATCTTCGTAATTTGTAATAATGGTTCCTGTAATGGTTGCGGACAACATCAATACAAGTAACCATAAGATACGATTTTTTGCATGATTAAACACAGAGGTCTCAAAGTATGGCTTTTCACTTGGGTTCATTGCGGCCATTTTGGTGATATCTTCTGTAGTTTCTTCTTCCATAACGTCCATAGCATCATCTACAGTGACAATTCCTACCATCAAGTCTTCCGCATCTAGAACAGGAAGAGCCAGTAAGCCATATTTAGAAAATAATCGGGCAACCTCTTCTTTATCATCATGGGTATTTACAGAGATAATCTCCGTTTTCATAATTTCTTCAATTCGTATATGATCATCGGTGGTCATTAAGTCTTTGGCAGTAACTACACCGATTAGTTTGCGATATTCTAATACATAACAAGTATAGATAGTCTCCTTATGGATTCCAGTCTGTTTAATATGTGACATTGCTTCTGATACAGTCATATCTTTGCGAAGATTCACATATTCAATGGTCATAATACTGCCGGCACTATCTTCGGGATAATTCAGCAAGACATTGATACGGGTACGCTTTTCTTTTCCTACAGCTTCTAGAATTCGAGTCACTAGATTAGCCGGTAATTCTTCTAGTAAATCAACCGTATCATCAAGGTACAAGTCTTCTAGAATCTCTTTTAATTCTTTTTCGGTAAACATCTCTACTAGGTAAGTTTGCAGAGCATTGTTCATATTAGCAAACACATCAGCAGCCTCATCTTTGGAAATAAGGCGAAATGCTTGAGCTAATTCTTTATCATCTAATTCGGATAGGAGTGAGGCAATGTCCACTGCATTCATGACATCTAGAATGCTCCTTACGGCACGAAAATCTCGTTTGGCCAAAAGGTCCATAAATATTTCTCTGTTCATAATAGGTTCTCCATTTCATTATGATTATCTTCATCGAGCTACACGAATGATAACTGGCACCAGCGTCCATTTTCCCCACCACCTTTCTACACATTTTCTTCATTGTATCTTGTGACAAGTGCGAGTGTCAATAGCAAATGCTTTAAAAATATAAAAATGCATGGTATAATGATAGCCAAGCGATAAAGGAGGTATGCATGGAGGCTTATACAAGTTTTGCATCAGTGTATGATATATTTATGGACAATATCCCGTATGATGAATGGGCAAAGTATGTAGTTACAATTTTAAAGAAATATCAAATAGAAGATGGTCTTGTGCTTGATCTGGGGTGTGGAACAGGAACGCTTACAGAGTTGTTGTCGCAACAAGGATATGATATGATTGGTATCGACAATTCAGAGGATATGTTAGAGGTCGCAATGGACAAACGGATACAATCGGAATATGATATATTGTATCTGCTTCAGGATATGAGAGAGTTTGAACTCTATGGAACGGTCCGGGCGATAGTCAGCATCTGTGATTCTATTAATTATATTACAGAGGACCAAGAATTGCTTACGGTGTTTCAATTAGTTAATAATTATCTAGATCCCAAGGGGATATTTCTCTTTGATTTTAATACTACCTACAAATACAAAGAAATATTAGGAGATCAGACAATTGCAGAAAGTAGAGAAGATTGCAGCTTTATCTGGAATAATTATTATGACGAAAGTGAAAATATGAATGAATATGAATTGCATCTATTTCTAAAAGAGCATGATAATTATTATCGGAAGTACGAGGAGATACATATTCAAAAAGCTTATGAATTATCTCGGGTGAAAGAGTTGATAGAGAAAGCTGGTATGTTGTTTATAACGGCCTGTGATGCAGATACAAAAGAAACGCCTACGGAATTAAGTCAAAGAATCTATGTGATAGCCCAAGAACAGGGAAAATGAAATTCAGAAAATGAGACAAACAAAGGGAAATAAATAAAGTGAACATATAAAATTGAGAAAAGAAAGAGGAATAAGATGTCAGATTATATAGTAAGAGCAACAGCGGCAGATAATCAGATTCGTGGATTTGCGGCAACGACACAGGAGATGGTAGAAGAAGCACGTAAGATACACAATACAAGTCCGGTTGCAACGGCGGCTCTTGGACGGTTATTAACTGCAGGCGCAATGATGGGAAGTATGATGAAGAATGAACAGGATATTCTAACCCTTCAGATTAAGTGCGGTGGTCCCATTGGTGGGTTGACTGTTACGGCAGATAGTGCGGCCAATGTCAAAGGATATGTGAATCACCCAGAAGTTATGCTACCGGCTAAGAATGGAAAGATTGATGTAGGAGAAGCAATCGGACCTGGGTTTTTAAATGTAATTAAAGATATGGGATTAAAAGAACCTTATTCAGGACAAACAGTGATACAGACAGGTGAAATAGCTGAAGATTTGACGTATTACTTTGCAACATCGGAACAAGTACCTTCTTCTGTGGGACTGGGGGTCTTGATGGAGAAGAATAATACAGTGAAACAAGCGGGTGGTTTTATCGTACAAGTTATGCCGTTTATTAAGGATGAGGTATTAGATCGATTAGAAGAAAACATTAAGAATCTGAAATCAGTTACGACCATGCTTGAAGAAGGATATACACCGGAGATGATTCTAGAACAAGTACTGGCAGGGCTAGAAGTTCAAATTCATGATACAATGCCAACTAAGTTTTATTGTAATTGTTCTAGAGAACGTGTGGAAAAAGCAATTATCAGTTTAGGAAGAAAAGAGATTCAAGAAATGATAGATGAAGAAGAAAGTATTACCGTAAATTGTCATTTTTGTAGTACGGATTATACATTTACGAAAGAAGAATTACAAGATATTATAGAGCGTAGTAAATAAATGGGGAGGTAAGATATGAGACAAGGATTTGTGAAGGTAGCGGCAGCAACCCCGGAGATACGTGTAGCGGATGTGGACTACAATGTATCCGAAATCTGTCGTATGATTGATACAAGCATAGAAGAAAAAGCAAAAGTAATTGTATTTCCGGAGCTATGTGTTACGGGATATACATGTGGAGATTTATTTGCACAAGAAGTGTTGTTAAAACAGGCGAGAAAAGGACTGCGTCAGATTGCAGAGTATACAACTGGCAAAGATTCTCTTATCTTTGTAGGCGTTCCATTGGAGATAGAGGGGAAATTATATAATGTAGTAGCAGTGCTTAATCACGGGGCCATTCTGGGATTGGTAAGTAAATCATTATTACCAAATTATGGTGAATTTTATGAGATGCGTCAATTTCAACCTGGACCAAGGAGTGCTCGTTATATTCTGTTTGACGGGGATCAGATTCCATTTGGCCCACAGATCTTATTTCAGGCAACAACTATGGAACATCTAGTGGTGGCTGCAGAGATATGTGAAGACCTCTGGTCGCCGATGCCACCAAGTATTATGGAAGCTATAGGAGGGGCAACCCTGTTAGTGAATTGTTCTGCAAGCAATGAAACGGTAGGAAAGGGGAAATACCGTGAACAACTAGTAGCAGGTCAATCAGCAAGACTAAAGGCAGGATATATCTATGCAAATGCAGGAGAAGGGGAATCAACCACAGATCTTGTATTTGATGGACATAATATTATTGCAGAAAATGGTACTATTCTAAAATCTTCTAAGAGTTTTGAAAATGGGGTTATATATACGGAAATAGATGTGGATCGTTTGGTAAATGAACGGCGTAAAAATACAACATTTCCAACCCTAGAAGAGAGCGAATTGATTCGAATACCATTCTATATAGAAGTAGAGGATATTCAATTAGAACGTACATTTTCATCAGCTCCATTTGTTCCACAGATAGGAAAAGAAAGGGCTGATTGTTGTGAAGAAGTTTTGACGATTCAGGCATTTGGTTTGAAAAAAAGACTAGAACATACAAAGGCAAAAAGTGCCATACTTGGAATCTCAGGAGGCCTGGATTCTACATTGGCATTGTTGGTGACAACTAAGGCATTTGACTTGCTTGGACTTAGCAGGGAGCATATTGTTGCAGTGACCATGCCATGTTTTGGAACCACAGACCGTACGTACCAAAATGCATGTCTTTTAACAAAAAATCTAGGTGTAAGGTTAAGGGAAGTTCCCATTCAAGATGCGGTACGAGGGCACTTTAAAGATATTCAACATTCGGAAGAGGAATACAGCGTGACCTATGAGAATGCACAAGCAAGAGAACGAACACAGGTATTAATGGATATTGCAAATCAAGAAGATGGATTGGTTATAGGAACGGGAGATATGTCAGAATTAGCATTGGGCTGGGCTACCTATAATGGAGATCATATGTCTATGTATGGGGTCAATGCTTCTGTACCAAAGACATTGGTTCGTCATTTGGTTAGCCATTATGCTGATACTTGTATGGAAGATTCCTTGGAACGTGTACTACGAGATATATTGGATACACCGGTCAGCCCTGAATTATTGCCACCAGAAGATGGAAAGATGATGCAGATAACAGAAGATTTGGTGGGACCATATGAACTACATGATTTCTATCTTTATTATATGCTACGGTTTGGATATGAACCAAGCAAAATTTACCGGTTAGCCAAAGTGACATTTGAAGGAGTTTATGAAGACGTAGTGATTTTAAAATGGCTGGATACCTTTTATCGTCGATTTTTTGGACAACAATTTAAACGCTCTTGTCTGCCGGATGGACCTAAAGTGGGTTCCATCGGGTTATCCCCACGAGGAGACTGGAGAATGCCAAGTGATGCGTGTGCAGCAGTGTGGCTTGCAGACTTGGAGCATATATAGTAACTATAATG
The DNA here is from genome assembly GCA_036656795.1 of Lachnospiraceae bacterium. Taxonomy (GTDB): domain Bacteria; phylum Bacillota; class Clostridia; order Lachnospirales; family Lachnospiraceae; genus CAUPWF01. Next base: position 70,175 of record JAVXHR010000003.1, read on the forward strand.
CAAAAAAAAGAAAGTGTCTTTTAACACTTTCTTTTTTTGCGTAAATCTAATTATAATTGGATATTTTTAAATAAATCTGCTAGATTAGTACCGATATTTTCAGCAACTGGAATATCAACTTTTTCATATACAGTTTCCATGGGTTCAGTAAGCGCCTTGATACTAAGACTAATCTTTCCGTCTTTAATGCCAATTACTTTTGCAGTCACTTTTGCGCCAACTTTTAATACTTCTTCCGGAGTCTTAATTCGTTTGGCACAGATTTGCGATACATGGATTAAACCGGAAAGTCTATTCTCCAAACGAACAAATGCACCATAAGTTTGGATACTTTCTACAGTTCCTTCTACGATAGAGCCTACTTGCATGTTAGATACCTGTGCTGCCTGTTCTTTTCGCTGCTTGTCTTTTAAAATTTCACGAGCAGATAATACAAGACGATTGTTTGTCTGATCAACATCAATTACTTTTACCTCAATATCTTGCAAAAGGTAAGTTTCTAAATCTTCAATATAAGATAAAGATAATTTAGAAGCAGGAATAAAACCACGAAGACCTTCTAATGTTGCAATCGCACCTCCATTCACAATACCTTCAACTTTTACAGGTAGAACAGTTCCTTTGTTCATGTAATCTGTTACCAGATTCCATGGATTAGCATCATCCAAATGTTCTTCGAAATCAGCCATTGATTTTGTTTGTAATTCTTCTTCACTCATTTTAGCACCTCTCATAATTCATATTCTAGAAACCATTATAGCACAGATGTTCCAATAAAAAAACAAAAGAGTTTCAAATTAAGGTTGACGAAAGACAGAAAAGATGGCACTCTTACCTTATAGAGTTAGGGGGGACACGAACCATGGAGAATAAAAAGACAAATAAAGTATATGTGGTTGGACATAAGAATCCTGATACAGATTCTATTTGTTCCGTAATTGCGTATGCAAATTTAAAGAAAGTGCTTACAGGAAGAGAATATGTTGCAAAGCGTGCAGGACAGTTAAATGAAGAAACACAGTATGTATTAAACCGATTTGGAGCTGCTCCACCGGCATTATTAACAAATGTTCGACTTCAGGTAAAAGACATTGCCATTCATCGAATGGCAGGGATTATGAGCAATGTGTCAATTAAAGAAGCGTGGGAATTGATGAAGAAAGAGAATATGAAGACATTACCAATTACACGCGAGGACAAATTAGAAGGGCTGATTACCATTGGCGATATTGCAACCTCTTATATGGACGTATATGAGAGTACCATATTGGCAACTGCACGTACGCAATATCGTAATATTGTCAGTACATTAAATGGAACTATGATTACAGGGAATGAGCATGGTTATTTTGTGAATGGGAAAGTAGTGATTGCCGCATCCAGTCCGGAGTTGATGGAGAATTTTATTGAAAAAGATGATTTGGTTATTCTTGGCAACCGATATGAATCACAATTGTGTGCATTAGAGATGGATGCCAGCTGTCTGGTAATCTGTCAAGGAGTTGAAATCTCAAAGACAATTAAAAAGATGGCGGAGACACGCAGTATTGTTGTAATTAGTACTCCACATGATACGTTTACGGCAGCCAGACTTATTAACCAAAGTATTCCGGTAAAACATTTTATGAGTCGTGAAAATTTAACTGTATTTTCAGCTACAGATTATGTGGAAGATATAAAAGATGTTATGACAAAAAAAAGATATCGTGATTTTCCTGTGGTTGACAAAAGAGAACGATTTATGGGATTTATATCCAGACGTCGTATTATGGATTCGGGGAAAAAACAAGTAATCCTCATTGATCATAATGAGAAAACGCAGGCAGTTGATGGGATTGAGGAAGCGGAGATTCTAGAGATCATTGATCACCATAGACTTGGCAGTATTGAAACCATGGGTCCTGTTTATTTTCGCAATCAACCGGTGGGTTGTACTGCTACGATTATCTACCAGATGTATGGTGAATCAAATCAAACAATAGATGCAACAATTGCCGCACTTTTATGTAGTGCTATTGTTTCTGACACATTGATGTTCCGTTCACCAACCTGTACAGAGATGGATAAAAATGCTGCAGAAGAATTAGCACGAATTGCGGATTTAAGCATAGAAGAATTGGCACGAGATATGTTCAATGCGGGAAGCAATTTAAAAGGAAAGACGGCAGAAGAAATTTGCTTTCAAGATTTCAAACAGTTTTCTGTTAATGGAGAGACAGTTGGTGTTGGACAGATGAATTCTATGAATATAGATGAATTACAAGAAGTGAAAGAGAGTGTAGCACCTTATATGAAGAAAGCGATGAAAGACCAGCGTTTGGATAAGTTTTTCTATATGCTAACGAATATCATTGAGGAGTCTACGGAGTTATTATGCTGTGGAATGGGTGCTAAGGAGTTGATTATAGATGCATTTGATTTATCGGAAGAAATAGATGATATTGTTTTAAAAGATGTGGTTTCTCGCAAAAAACAATTAGTTCCAACAATTGTAAGTTCGTTACAACAATAGGAGAAAAAATGGAAAAACAAATATGGAAAGCCGGGAATATGCTTTATCCACTGCCTGCAGTTATGGTTAGTACCGGAGATAACAAGGGAGACACAAATATCTTAACAGTTGCTTGGACGGGGACGGTATGTACAGATCCGGCCATGCTATACATATCAGTTCGACCGGAACGACATTCCTATCGTATGATAAAGGAGAGTGGAGAATTTGTAGTAAATCTAACGACAAAATCATTGGCTCATGCGGTAGATTATTGTGGTGTGCGTTCCGGAAGAGATGTAGATAAGTGGAAAGAAACACGATTGACAAAAGGCAAGGCAGATTCATTAACCTATGCCCCAATTATTGAAGAATGCCCTGTCAATATTGAGTGTAAAGTGACAGATATTAAAGAGTTGGGCTCTCATCATATGTTTCTCGCTAAAGTGCAGGCAGTACAGGTAAGCGAAGCATATATGAATACAAAGAATAAATTCGAATTAAATAAAGCGGGATTGCTTGTGTATTCTCACGGAGAGTATCTGGAATTAGGAAAAACAATAGGAAGTTTTGGCTATAGCGTGAAACGTAAAAAATCTCGTTTTCATAAAAAATAATTTTTTTTATATTTTCCTTTGACATTTACAGATTGTTTGATATAATATAAAAGTCATGTAAATGCAATGCGGATTGGTGTAATGGTAGCACATCAGACTCTGACTCTGCTAGTAAAGGTTCAAATCCTTTATCCGTAGTTCTTTTATTTATGTGTAGAGATGTTTTCGGAGTGTGGCTCAGCTTGGTAGAGCGTTGCGTTCGGGACGCAGAGGTCGCAAGTTCGAATCTTGTCACTCCGACTAAAAAAGATGCTTCAAATCCTTTTGTAAGGGATTTGAAGCATCTTTTTATCTTTTAATTTTTAAATTAAGAATTCAAGGTCATCTCAATGAGAGATTTATGGTTGCCTTTTGCCAATTCCTTTACATGTTGTAGATCTAACCCCATAGCTTCAGTTATTCGCTCGCCATAGGAGATATCTGCCCAATAACAGTGTACTGCGTGGCGATATTTAATATTGTCGGTAACAGATTCAATATTGCGGGCAGTATTTTCGATTAATAATTGTTTCTTATCTTCTGACATTACACGCCAAAGGTCTCCACCAGCTTTAAAACAGTCATCGGTAGGATCATCTTGAGGATCATAAGCATACATCGCACCTGATAGGTCAAGAGGTGGTTCCATAACTTCCGGTTGCGCAGCCCATTCGCCCATGCTATTTGGTGAATAGGCAGGAGTCCCTCCATAGTTAGCATCTGTACGCATGAATCCATCACGATGATAGTCATGAACCTCTGTTTTCGCACGATTAACGGGAATCTGATTGTAATTTACACCAAGACGATATCGCTGTGCGTCTCCATACGCAAAAAGACGGCCTTGGAGAAATTTATCAGGGGAAAATCCAATACCAGGAACTACATGGGCAGGAGTAAATGCAGATTGCTCTACTTCTGCAAAATAGTTCTCAGGATTTCTATTTAATTCCAGTATGCCCACTTCGTGAAGTGGAAATTCAGAATGTTTCCAGATTTTTGTAATATCAAAAGGATTTTCATAATGATTCTTTGCTTGTTCTTCAGTCATAATCTGTACATACATAGTCCAACGTGGCATCTCACCTTTTTCAATAGAACTGTACAAGTCACGTCCACTACTCTCGCGATCGCTAGCCACAACAGCAGCAGCTTCTTCGTCGGTTAGATTCATAATGCCCTGGTTGGTCTTAAAATGAAATTTACACCATACACGTTGGTTTTTTTCGTTATAAAAGCTATAGGTGTGTTCTCCGAAGAAGTGCATGTGACGAAAATCTGTAGGAATACCTCGATCGGACATAACAATTGTGGTTTGGTGGAATGTCTCCGGTAATAAGGTCCAAAAATCCCAGTTGTTTTGTGCAGATCGCATTCCGGTTTTGGGGTCACGTTTTACAGCACGATTCAAATCAGGAAAATTATGTACATCTCGAAGAAAGAAGGTCGGTGTGTTGTTTCCTACCATATCCCAGTTCCCTTCTTCTGTATAGAACTTTACAGCAACTCCACGAATATCACGTTCTGCATCAGCAGCTCCACGTTCACCTGCTACGGTTGAAAAACGGACAAAAAGATCTGTACTTGTTCCGAGCTGTAATACTTTTGCTTTTGTCCATTGGGAAATATCATGGGTACAGGTAAATGTGCCATACGCACCCCAGCCCTTCGCATGCATTCTGCGTTCCGGAATTACTTCCCGATCAAAATGTGCCAGTTTTTCCATAAGCCAGACATCTTGCATTACAACAGGACCGCGAGCCCCGGCAGTTATAGAATGTTCATTTTCGGCAACGGGTGCACCAACTTCATTTGTTAGTTTTTTCATATTCATACGATATACACTCCTTTTCTAGTTGATTCAAATAGTAACAAAAGATTGATATAGGTACAAAATATCACAGCTTTTAACAAAATACAATAGCAGGAAGAAAATGTAATGAAATTAAGAAAATCTAAAGAAAAAAAGAAATAAAAAATAAGGAAAGATATAGAGCTGACGTATCTTTCCAACTTTAAGTATGGTATTATATTACATATAAATATTGTTTTCAGTTAGTCTATAAATGGTGTGTAAATTATAAAATATAGGATGATTCGTTGTGGATTATCTTCTTTGGGGGAGAAACGATGGAAGAATTCGTGAAATTAACAGAAGTAAAGAAAATTTATCATATGGGAGAAGTAGAGATTGCAGCTGCAAATGGGATTGATTTTGCAATTGATAAGGGAGAATTTGTTGTGATAGTAGGACCCAGTGGGGCGGGTAAGACTACGGTACTTAATATTCTTGGAGGAATGGATACAGTAACAAGTGGTGAAGTGCTGGTAGATGGAGTTGACATTGCAACATATAAAACTAGGCAGTTAACGGCATATCGCCGAGATGATATTGGATTTGTATTTCAGTTTTATAATCTGATTCCAAATCTGACTACATTGGAGAATGTTGAATTAGCATTACAGATATGTAAGGAACCACGTGATGCAGCAGAAGTGCTGACAGAAGTTGGTCTGGGAGATAGACTTGGCAATTTTCCTGCACAGTTGTCCGGAGGAGAACAACAGCGTGTATCCATTGCCAGAGCTCTTGCAAAAAATCCCAAATTATTATTGTGCGATGAGCCCACAGGTGCATTAGATTATAATACAGGAAAAGCAATTTTAAAGCTTTTACAGGACACTTGTAGAGAAAAAGGAATGACGGTTATCTTAATTACCCATAATTCGGCAATTGCTCCAATGGCAGATCGTGTCATAAAGATTAAGAACGGAAGAGTTTCTAACATGATAATTAATGAAACACCAGTTTCGGTAGAGCTGATAGAATGGTAGGATGTATATGAGTAAAAAAGCACTGAGAAAAGATTTCTATATGGAGATAGTAAAAAGTCTTGGCCGCTTTCTTTCAATTTTTTTTATCGTTGCATTAGGAGTGGCGTTTTTTGCTGGAATTCGTTCTGCAGAACCTGATATGAGGCATTCTGGTGATTTTTATTTTGATGTAAATCATCTGATGGATGTGAAAGTACTTGGAACTATGGGACTTACACAAGATGATGTTCAGGCAATTCAAAAAGTGGAGGGTATTCAAAAGGTAGAAGCAGGCTATAGTACAGATGTATTATTTCGAGATACTGATGATAGTCAAACCGTATTGCATGTAACTTCGTTATTGCCATCTCTTAATAAAATAACAGTTAGTGAGGGACGATTACCACAGACGGTTGGGGAATGTCTGATAGATGAAGATTTTATAAAACATACGGATTATCAATTGGGTGATACGATTCAATTATCTTCTGGAACAGAAGAAAAACTTACAGATACATTAAAGACAGAACAATTAAAGATTGTGGGAATTGGAAATAGTCCTTGTTATATCTCGTTTGGGCGTGGGAATAGCGAGATTGGAACGGGAACGGTTAATGGATTTGTAACGGTGGTACCGGAGAACTTTTCGCAAGACGTATATTCAGAAATCTATGCCAGTGTTAAAGGGGCAAAAGATACAATCTCCTTTACGAAAGCATATAAAGACAAGGTAAAATATGCATTAGATAACGTAGAGGATATTTCAAAAACACGTTGTAATATACGTCAGGAAAGTATTAAAGAGGAAGCAAATGCAGAATTAGATAAGGCAAAACAAGAATTAGCAGATGGAAAAGCAGAAGCTAATACAAAATTAGCAGAGGCAAAAGCAACATTAGATGATGGAATGACCCAGCTTTTAAATGCAAAAGAAGATATTACAAGTGGAGAACAGTCCATTGCATCAGCAAAAAGACAACTTGCAAGTAAACAAAAAGAATTAAAGTCTGCAAGTGCTACATATCAATCAGGAGTTGCACAGTTAAACAAGGGAAAGGAAGAGTTGGCAGCCCAGACAGCAACTTATGAGGAGAAGAAAGTACAAGCAGAACCACAGATTCAAGCGGGTGAAACGCAGATAGCAGCAGCGCGTACACAATTAGATGAACAGTGGAAACAATATGAGGCTTTTCCGGATAAAACCATACCGGAAGCGCAAGGAATGTTGGCAGGATTAGAACAGGCAGAACAATCGCTACAAGTGCAGATTCAGACACTGGAAGAGATGAAAGCACAACTTGCACAAGGTGGAGAAGCGATTGGTCAGGCAGAAGCACAGATAGCAGCCAATGAAAGTCGGTTAGCAGATGCAAAAGCACAGATAGAATCCGGAAAAAGTCAGATTAATGCAGGCTGGAGAGAACTGAACAAACAAGATAAGAAACTACAGGATGGAAGACAGACGCTTGTTTCAAAAGAAACAGAATTAGCAGAGGGACAGGCAACATATAACGAGGAAAAGATCAAAGCAGAGAAAGAGATAGCGGATGGAGAAGCAAAGATTGCAGATGCACAACAAAAGATTGACGAGATAGAATTGCCAAAGTGGTATGTACAAGACAGAACCGCATTGCCTGAGTACAATGGATACGGAGAAAATGCGGACCGTATGCGAGCAATAGGACGCGTATTTCCGGTTTTATTTTTCTTGGTTGCCGCATTGATTAGTTTGACTACAATGACACGTATGGTAGAAGAACAAAGAGTTCAAATTGGGACACTGAAGGCACTGGGGTATGGAAAGTATGCTATTGCGGGAAAATATCTTAATTATGCATTTTTGGCAACGCTTGGGGGAAGCATCTTTGGAGTTCTCGTTGGAGAAAAAGTGCTACCCTATATTATCATCTATGCTTATGGAATTATGTACCTGCATATGCCACATATTATCATTCCGTATAATGTGAAATATGGGGTGATAGCAACGGTTGCAGCACTTGCATGTACCATAGCGGCCACATTGATGGCATGCTATAAAGAACTTGCGACCACACCGTCGGTGTTAATGAGACCACCTGCACCAAAGCAAGGGAAACGGGTCTTTATGGAACGCATTACATTCATATGGAAACATCTGAGCTTTAGTTGGAAATCCACTATACGTAATCTGATTCGTTATAAAAAACGATTTTTTATGACGGTTTTTGGCATTGGTGGTTGTATGGCATTGATGTTAGTGGGATTTGGTTTAAAAGATTCCGTGTTTGATATTGCTGACATTCAATATGCGGAGATTCAATTGTATGATGGGGCCACTTATCTCAAAGATAATATTACTGATGTACAGCGAGAGGCGTTATCAAGCTACATTTCTAAAGAAGGTAAGATTCAAAACTATATGAGGGGATATATGAAGAATATTACCATAGGAAATGAGGGCGTTGAAAAAGATGTTTATGTGATGGTGCCTGAAAAAGCAGAAGAAATAAAAGAATATGTTGTACTTCAAGATCGTATTACAAACGAATTCTATGAGTTACAAGATGAGGGTGCGATTATTACAGAAAAGATGGCAAAGATGTTATCCGTTAAAAAAGGAGATACAATCTATATTAAAGATAGCAAGACGGAGAAGAAATCTGTAAAGATCGTAGAAATCTGTGAAAATTACATGGGACATTATCTTTACCTGACTCCAAAGCTTTATCAGGAAATCTACGGGAAAGCACCAATTTATAATACGATTTTATTTAAAATGCATCAAAACGATAAACAACAGTTGTTAGAGGTGGGACAAAAGATGTTGTCTTATAAAGGCGTTTTGAATGTAAATTATACAAATAGTATTCGTAAGCAACTAGATGATATGCTGAAAAGTTTGAATTTGGTTATTATTGTATTGATTGTATCGGCCGGTATGTTAGCATTTGTAGTATTATATGATTTGAATAATATTAACATTAATGAACGACAGCGGGAACTGGCAACTTTAAAAGTGCTTGGGTTTTATGATGGAGAAGTAGGCGCTTATGTCTATCGGGAGAATATTCTGCTGACGATGATAGGAGCGTTGGTTGGTTGTGGTATGGGTAAGGTTTTACATCGATTCATTGTAGTAACTGTTGAAGTGGACGGGGCAATGTTTGGTCGTAATATCAACCTGCCGAGTTACATATACAGTGCATTATTTACCATTGGATTCGCACTATTTGTAAATTGGGTCATGTACTTTAAATTAAAGAAAATAGATATGGTAGAGTCTTTAAAGAGTGTAGAATAATCTTTAGTTTATGAAAAATTTATATATTTAATACAATTATTAGCACTCTTATTAAAAGAGTGCTAATTTTCTATTGACATTTAAAAAGTTACGTATTAATATATGACATAGGCGATAGACGTATAGTGTTCTATGGCAATATCTTACAATAAAGGAGCTGTTATTATATGGGAACAAAACATGGAAATTTATCAATTCACAGTGAAAACATTTTTCCGATTATTAAAAAATGGATGTATTCAGATCACGATATTTTCTTTCGTGAATTAGTATCAAATGGGTGTGATGCAATTACAAAATTAAAAAAATTAGATATGATGGGTGAATACTCATTACCGGAAGATTATAAGGCGCATATTCAGGTGGTAGTTAATCCGGAAGAAAAAACATTGAAATTTATTGATACCGGTGTTGGTATGACTGCAGATGAAGTGGAAGAATACATTACACAGATTGCTTTTTCAGGTGCGACAGAATTTTTAGAGAAATATAAGGATAAGACCACAGAAGATGATATGATTGGACATTTTGGACTTGGATTTTATTCTGCATTTATGGTGGCAGATGAAGTTCATATCGATACGCTTTCTTATTCAGAAGGTGCTACAGCAGTGCACTGGACAAGTGATGGCGGAACAGAGTATGATATGGAAGATGGAACAAAAGATACGGTGGGAACAGAAATCACATTATTTTTAAATGAAACAAGCGTAGAATTTGCCAATGAATATCGTGCAAAAGAAGTACTTGAAAAATATTGTTCCTTCATGCCGGTAGAGATATTTATTTCAAAAGAAAATGCAGAGCAAGAATATGAAACCATTTTGGAAGATGAATTATTAGAAGATGACGTTGTAGTAGAACATATTCATGAAGATGCAAAGATGGAAGAACAAGAAAATGAAGACGGTAAAAAAGAGATGGTGGAAGTGTCTCCTGCCAGCGACAAAGTAAAGATAAACAAACGTCCTGTATCTATCAGTGATATAACACCATTATGGGGGAAACACCCAAATGAATGTACGAAGGAAGACTATCTTGATTTCTATCGTAAAGTATTCTTAGATTACAAAGAACCTCTATTTTGGATTCATCTAAACATGGATTATCCGTTTAATTTAAAAGGAATTCTATATTTCCCTAAAATTAATACAGAGTATGATTCTGTAGAGGGAAAGATTAAATTATACAATAATCAAGTATTTATAGCAGATAACATTAAAGAAGTGATACCGGAGTTTTTAATGCTATTGAAAGGAGTTATTGATTGTCCTGACCTGCCATTGAATGTATCTCGTAGTGCATTACAAAATGACGGATTTGTCAATAAAATCTCTGATTATATCTCTAAAAAAGTTGCGGATAAATTATCCGGAATGTGTAAGACGGATAAAGAGTCTTACGAAAAATATTGGGATGATATCAGCCCATTTATCAAGTTCGGTTGTCTAAAAGATGAAAAATTTTGTGATAAGATGAGCGATTATATGTTATTTAAAAATATTGATCACAAGTATCTTACATTGTCAGAATGCATTGAAAAGAATGGTGGAGTTGTAGTAGAAGAGAAGAAAGAAGAAGATGGTACGTCGGAAACTGAAGTGGAAGAGGAATTAAAGACAAAAATCTACTATGCAACAGATGAACAACAACAAAGTCAGTATATCAATATGTTTAAAGAACAAGGCTTAGATGCGGTGCTATTAACACATAATATTGATTCGGCTTTTATCACACAATTGGAGCAACGAAATGAACATGTAAGGTTCCAGCGAATAGATGCAGATCTAACAGAACATTTTAAAGAAGAAGTGGCAGAAGAAGATCAAGATGCATTTAAAGAAAAAGCAGATGCATTAACGGAGATATTCAGAAAAGCATTAAGCAATGAAAAATTAGATGTTAAGATTGAAAAATTAAAGAACAACAATGTAGCATCTATGGTAACGTTATCAGAACAATCACGTCGTATGCAGGAGATGATGAAGACATACGGTATGGCGGGCATGGATCCAAGTATGTTTGGAACCGATGCAACATTGATTCTAAATGCAAACCATCCATTGGTTCAATACATTGTAGAACATGAAGAAAGTGAACATGTGTCACTGATTTGTCAACAGTTGTATGATTTGGCAATGTTAAGTAATAAACCGTTGAATTCGGAAGAGATGACAGCATTTGTAGCACGCAGTAATGAAATTATGATGTTACTTGCAAAATAAAATCTACTCCAATCATAATGTAAAGAGGGTTGTATCCATGCTTGAACGGATACAACCCTTTTAATATTAGAATTTAAGTAAAATTATTAAGTTGAATGGTGATACTATTTTATAGGAATTGGCTTGATTTTTAGTCGATAAATACGTTTTAATAATAGCGTGGATAGTAACATAGCAACAATTTCAGCAATTGGGATTGCCCACCATACCATGTATAATCCAAAGATTCTGGCAAATAGATATGCAACCGGTAAGATGACAAGCAATTGACGGGCTACCGATACAATCAAACTGTATACACCATTGCCAAGCGCCTGAAAGACTGAGCCAACTACAATACTATATCCTGCAAAAATGAAACTTAGGCTAATAATCTTAAGCGCAGGTATTCCAATAGCTAACATGGGGTCAGAAGCATCAAAGAGGCTTAGTAAAGTAGGAGACATACATTGGAAGGCCGTTAATCCAAGAAGCATAATTCCGGTTGCGATTCCAATGCTTAATTTTATGGTAGATAGAATTCTTTTTTTGCTTTGAGCACCATAGTTGAAGGCAATAATAGGTACCATTCCGTTATTTAGACCAAATACAGGCATAAAAATAAAGCTTTGCAGTTTGAAGTACACACCGAAGACGGCGGCAGCTGTTGTAGAAAACATTAATAGAATTCGATTCATACCAAAGGTCATGATGGAACCGATGGATAACATGATAATAGATGGAATTCCAATTTTGTAAATGGCAGAAATCATATCCTTGCTTGGACGAAATCCTCTCATGTTAATATCGATTTCATCATTTTTCTTGCAATTAAAATAGAGCGATAAGGCAACGGCAATCAGTTGACCAATTACAGTTGCAAGTGCAGCACCCGCTACTTCCAATCGAGGGAATCCAAATAAACCAAAGATTAGAATTGGATCAAGGATAATATTGATAATTGCGCCCGTTCCCTGCGTAATCATGTTGTAGAGTGTCTTTCCTGTTGATTGGAGCAGACGTTCAAATGTAATTTGCATAAAAATTCCAACCGAAACAAAAGTAATAATACGCATATACTGAACACCATAGTTGACAATGACAGGATTAGTCGTCTGCATCTCAAAGAAATAACGAGCACCTAGATTTCCAAGTATTGCAAATATCAGGCAGCTTACGATTCCTAAAAAAATACCATTTTGTGCAATATGATTGGCAGTCTTATACTGTCGTTCACCAAGATGGCGAGAAACAAGTGCATTAATACCGACTCCGGTTCCGGAAGAGATGGCAATCATAAGATTCTGTATAGGAAAGGCGAGAGATACTGCGGTAAGCGCATCTTCGCTTATCTGTGCCACGAAGACACTGTCTACGACGTTGTAAAGAGCCTGAACCAACATGGATAATATCATAGGGACAGACATGGTAATTAATAGTTTGGGGATGGGCATAGTTCCCATTTTATTCTCTGGTATAGTTGTTTGTGTCATGTGTAACCTCCTTTAGACAAGTAGTTATTATAGCATTTTGAGATAAATAATGCAATGGACCACATACTCAATTTGTAAGGGTCATATATATTAGGGAGTATGTCAATCGAGGAAGTGAAGACGGGGTGGAGTGGAAAAGATATTTTATAAATGTAATTGTAGTTATGACAATAGTATGTCTTTTTTTATCATTAAAATATGTGAAAAAGGAATCAAAAGATATAAAGGAAGCGTTACAATATCTGAATGAAACAGTGATAGAGCCACCTAAAATAGCAATTACTTTTGATGATGGACCCAGTGCAACGTGTACGCCACGATTATTAGATGAATTAAAAACAAGACAGATAAAAGCGACTTTTTTTTTAATAGGAGAAAATGTAAAAAAAAATCCGGAAATTACTAAGCGTATATGTGAAGAAGGACATCTGATTGGGAATCATACTTACCATCATATAGAAATTACTCATGTGACGGATGCTGAGGCAAAGAAAGAATTGGAAAGCACAAATAATCTAATCTTTGAGATTACAGGTAAAGAAGTCGAGTATATGCGCCCACCTTTTGGGTTATGGCAAAAGGATCTAGAACTGGGGGTGCCGGTATTTCCGGTGATGTGGTCCGTAGATCCCTTGGATTGGACAACGGAGAATGTGGATGAAATTGTGAATAAAGTAGTGACTAAGGTAAAAGAAAATGATATCATTCTATTACATGATTGTTACACAACATCTGTGGAGGCAGCGCTTCGAATTATAGATATATTACAGGCGGATGGATATGAATTTGTTACCGTAGATCAATTAATTTTAAATTGAGGAGTAGATAGACAGCATGATTGAAGAATATAGAAGAACAGAATTATTGATAGGTTCGGATAAAGTAGAAACATTGCATCAAAAATGTGTGATGGTATTAGGGATTGGTGGTGTTGGTTCTCATTGTGCAGAAGCATTAGCAAGAACGGGAATCGGAACGATCATGTTGGTAGATCATGATCAGATTTCTTTATCAAATATTAATCGTCAGTCCATTGCGTATCATAGCACAGTAGGTCAATACAAGACTCAAGTTATGAAAGAACGGATTCGAGATATTGATCCGGATATTAGGGTGCTTACACAAGAAGTATTTGTATTGCCAGATAAGATTGAAGAAGTGTTCCAAAGACCGGTGGATTATATTGTAGATGCTATCGATACGGTAACTGCAAAGTTGGCAGTGGTAGAATTTGCTAAAAAGAAGCAGATTCCAATGATTAGTTGTATGGGAACAGGAAACAAACTGCATCCGGAACAATTTGAAATTGCAGATATCAATGAAACATCAGTGTGTCCTTTGTGTAAAGTGATGAGAAAAGAATTGAAATCAAGAAATATCCAAGGACTACAGGTGTTATATTCAAAAGAAAAACCGGTGGACATATCTCAAAGAGTCACAAAAGAAGAACTGGGAGGGAAACGTGCGTTACCGGGAAGTATTGCGTTTGTCCCTTCGGTAGCGGGGCTTCTGATTGCGGGAAAAGTGATTCGTGATTTGGCGAAGATAGAGTAGCACAAAATTAGGAATAGATAAAAATATAAAAAAGATGCGGAGAGAAAACGATATGGATTTGTTTGATTATGTACGAGAAAATGCAATGGAGAAAGAATCTCCACTGGCATCTAGATTGCGACCAACAACATTGGAAGAAGTGGTAGGTCAACAACATATTATAGGAAAAGACAAGCTACTATATCGGGCAATTAAAGCGGATAAGCTGAGCTCTATTATCTTCTATGGACCACCGGGGACGGGGAAAACCACGCTTGCAAAAGTAATTGCTCATACAACAAGTGCCGAATTCAAACAGATTAATGCTACGGTTGCCGGGAAAAAAGATATGGAAGATGTTGTAAAACAAGCAAAAGAAACCTACGGAATGTATCAGAAAAAAACCATTCTTTTTGTAGATGAAATACATAGATTCAATAAGGGACAGCAGGATTATCTGTTGCCGTTTGTAGAAGACGGGACGTTGATTTTAATTGGTGCAACTACTGAAAATCCATATTTTGAAGTGAATGGAGCTTTGATTTCAAGGTCCAGTGTATTTGAGCTACTTCCTCTTTCTAAAGAAGATATTCAAATACTAATTCATAGGGCGGTTTACGATTGCGACAAAGGAATGGGAAGTTATGAGGCGATAATAGAAGAAGATGCATTGGAGTTTCTTGCCGATATTGCGGGTGGGGATGCCAGAGCAGCTTTAAATGGGATTGAGCTTGCAATTTTAACAACAAAGCGCAGTACGGATCAAAAGATACATATTACATTAGAAGTGGCGGAAGAATGTATACAAAAACGAGTTGTACGCTATGATAAAAAGGGCGATAATCATTATGATACTATCTCTGCATTTATTAAAAGTATGCGAGGTTCCGATCCGGATGCAGCAGTATACTATCTGGCAAAGATGTTATATGCAGGAGAAGATATTAAATTTATTGCAAGAAGAGTGATGATATGTGCTTCAGAAGATGTGGGGAACGCAGATCCTATGGCTTTGACGGTGGCAGTGGCAGCGACTCAGGCAGTGGAACGTATTGGGATGCCGGAAGCCCGAATTATCTTATCCCAGGCTGTTACTTATGTTGCGTGTGCGCCAAAGAGTAATGCAGCCTATTTGGCCATTGATGCAGCTATGGACCATGTGAAGAACAACAAAACCACTGTTCCGTCTCATCTGCAAGATGCACATTATAGAGGTTCACAACAATTGGGTCATGGAGTGGGATATCAGTATCCACACGATTATGAAAACCACTATGTAGCACAACAATACCTGCCATCTGAGATACAAGATATAACTTTTTATAATTTGAGTGACAGTGGTTATGAAAAGACAATCAAGAAACATTTGAAAGATGTAAAAAAAAGCTAAGATAATAATGTACCCATAATTGATGCGTATACCTGCTGATTAGATTCCTTCCAGTTTGCTACCATAATTTTGGCTTCCGGTTCGGTTGGAACTGTTAAAGTCAGATCAATTAAACAGTTGGTGCTTTCAAAGACTTGCAGATGAACAGCAAATTCTTTTTGGGGATTGCGACAATAGTCTGCGTTGACTGTTATTTCGTTTTTGAGTTCATATTTTTTATCCTTTAGAAATGTATGAATATCCTCTTTAATAGCCGGAGATATTTTGTTTCGGAAGAATATAATAGTCTGTGTACCATTATCAGTCAGGTGGTAGAAAGTGCGTTTGTGAATTTCTTCTGATTGTAATAATTCAGAATCTACCATTTCAGAAAGTGCTTGCTGCAATGTAAAATAAGTAGTATAACCTTTTTCTAAAAGAAATTCGGAGAGTTGTCCATTGGATAATGGAAACTCCACTTTTTGCAACATATATAAGATGATCAATTTGTATAGTGTAAACAATTCGGACATGTGTTATGCTCCTTTCATTCAAAAACCTATATTAAGGCCTTGATTGCATTGCTTACAACTTCCGCTACCTGTGGGTCAAAAGCTTCAGGAAGGATAAAATCCTCATGCAATATGGAAGCCGGAACCAAATCAGCAATGGCAATGGCGGTTGCTAATTTCATCTCATCGGTAATCTGAGTTGCCCGTCCTTCCAAGGCTCCCTTAAAGATCCCCGGAAAAGCAATGACGTTATTTACTTGATTTGGGAAGTCGGAACGTCCCGTTCCTACAATTCTGGCACCTGCAGCTTTTGCTATGTCCGGCATAATTTCAGGGACAGGGTTTGCCATAGCAAACAGTATAGAGTCCTTGTTCATAGAGGAAACCATGTCAGGGGAAACAATATTAGGAGCAGATACTCCTACAAAGATATCGGCACCAACCAAAGCATCAGCCAATGAACCATGAGCGTCGGTTAGATTTGTGATGGTTACCATCTGTTGCTGCATCCAATTCAGATGAGGAGAAGCAGAGGATAAAATCCCATTGATATCACACATTGTTATGTGTTTGAACCCGTAAGCTAGTAATAGTTTTGTGATGGCAACGCCGGCAGAACCGGCACCATTAACGACTACGTTACAGTTCTCTTTTTTCTTTCCTGTTAATTTTAATCCATTGATAATACCGGCCAGTACCACAATGGCGGTGCCATGCTGGTCATCATGAAATACTGGAATATCAAGAAGTTCTTTTAGGCGTTCTTCAATTTCAAAGCATCGAGGAGCAGAGATATCTTCCAAATTAATTCCCCCAAAGGCAGGAGCAATGTTCTGCACACATTTGATAATCTCTTCTGTGTCCTGGGTGTCAAGACAGATGGGAACCGCATTGATACCACCAAATTCTTTGAATAATACTGCTTTTCCTTCCATAACAGGAAGGGCAGCAAGTGGACCAATATTTCCCAATCCAAGTACGGCACTTCCATCGGATACAACGGCAATGGTATTGGATTTCATGGTATATTTGTATGCAGCTTCTTTGTCTTGAGCAATTACTCTACATGGCTCGGCAACACCGGGGGTATACGCAATTGCTAGATCTTCTCGCGTATTCACATGTGCCTTACTTGTAATTTCTAATTTTCCATTCCATTGTGCATGCATTTCTAAAGATTTTTCATTTATTGTCATTGTAGTTACACCTTTTCTTTTTTTATTTTTATTTTACATTATTATTAGTTTACTATACTTCTGTAAAATAATAAAGAAAAATGCTTTATATTTTTCAGGAAGTATTGTATAATACGTAGTGTTATATCATAGATGTCAATTCAGACGAGAATCCCAAGAAGAAAACATATAAAAATCACAATTAAGAGAGGAGCGTTTATGAAAGAAAAGTATGAATCATTGTCCCTCACTTCTCTAAGAGAAGTTGCAAAATCGAGAGGTTTAAAAGGCATTTCCACTATGAAGAAAGCAGAGATTGTGGAGGCTATGTTAGGGGAAGATGAAAAAGATAAGGTGAAAGTTATCAAAGAAGAGGTAAAAGAAAAAACGGGGACAACAGATATTGAACAACTGGATAGTGGATACACGGCCCGCGGGATTATAGAAGTGCTTCCGGATGGATATGGATTTATTCGGAGTGCCAATTATCTTCCGGGGGATAATGATGTCTATGTATCACCATCTCAGATTCGCAGATTTGGTCTAAAAACAGGCGATATTGTAGAGGGACATACACGAGTAAAAACTCAGTCGGAGAAATTCAGTGCACTATTATATCTGACGAAAATAAATGGACTGTCACCGGATAAAGTGTCACGAAGAGGAAATTTTGAAGACATGACTCCTATTTTTCCAAATATAAGATTGCGTTTAGAGAATCCAACAAGTACAACTGCAATGCGAATTATGGACTTGCTTTCGCCAATCGGAAAAGGGCAAAGAGGGATGATTGTATCTCCACCAAAGACAGGTAAAACTACATTATTAAAAGAAGTTGCACTTTCTGTGCAAAAATCAAATCCGGAGATGCACCTTTTGATTTTACTGATTGATGAACGTCCGGAAGAAGTAACAGATATTAAAGAGGCGATAGAAGGGCCTAATGTAGAAGTTATCTACTCTACCTTTGATGAATTACCGGAACATCACAAACGAGTATCTGAGATGGTTATTGAACGTGCAAAACGATTGGTAGAACATAAAAAAGATGTTATGATATTATTGGATAGTATTACACGCCTATCAAGAGCATATAACCTTACAGTTCCACCGAGTGGACGAACATTATCAGGTGGACTTGACCCTGCGGCTCTACACATGCCAAAGCGATTCTTTGGTGCGGCACGTAATATGAGAGAGGGCGGAAGTCTTACCATTCTTGCAACGGCTCTTGTAGATACTGGAAGTAAGATGGATGATGTTGTATATGAAGAATTTAAAGGAACGGGAAATATGGAGCTTGTGTTGGATCGCAAGTTACAGGAAAAAAGAGTTTTTCCTGCGATTGACATTCCCAAATCGGGAACAAGACGAGAGGACTTATTACTTACAAAAGAAGAACAGGAAGCAGTATACATTGTTAGAAAAGCATTGAATGGAATGAAAGCCGAGGAAGCAGTAGATAACGTGATTAATATGTTTTCACGTACAAAAAATAATGAGGAATTTGTTCAATTAGTTAAAAAAACAAAGTTCATCTAGAGGATATGAAAAAGAACTTGCAAAGCATCTATATGTATGGTACAATAACAAAGCTGTTTAAGAGACAAATTTCATCGCGAAAGGTCGTTGGCAGCGAGAAAACTTGCGACAGGCACATCGCTTTCGCGTAAATAATAATAAAGAGGTGAAAATCATGAGAGAAGGAATACATCCAGAATACCATCAAGCAACAGTAACTTGTAACTGTGGAAATACATTTGTAACCGGTTCTACTAATGAAGATATCCATGTAGAAATTTGTTCCAAATGTCATCCGTTCTACACGGGACAACAAAAAGCAGCTCAAGCACGTGGTCGTGTTGATAAGTTTAACAAGAAATACGGAATTCAAGAATAATTACGCAACAGAAGAATTCAAAAGTATCAGGCTGAGGTTGAAAAATCTCAGCCTGTCGTGTTATAACCGTGGAAAGATGTTTATCACTTTTTAGTAAAACGTAAGTGAGTTGCATATTAGATGGAGACCTTAAGGGAAAGGGATAGAATGAAGTCATCAAATATAGGCGGACAAGCAGTATTAGAAGGAATTATGATGAAAAATGGGGATAATTACGCCGTTGCAGTTCGAAAACCGGATGGTGAGATTGCCTTAAAAATAGAAGAATATAAAAGTATCATCCATTTGAAAAGTATAAAGAAACTTCCATTTATTCGTGGAATTTTTAATTTTATAGATTCGTTGGTACTGGGAATGCAGACCCTTACTTTTTCTGCCAGTTTTTTTGAGGAAGAAGAAATGGTAGAATTAAGTGATGTGGCAGTAGCAAAAAAAGAAAAACAAGAGAAAGTAATTATGGGTGCAACTGTTGCATTTTCGATTGTAATGGCAGCCGGTATTTTCATGGTGCTTCCTTATTTGCTAACAAGTGGATTATCAAAAGTAGTTCCATCTATGGCATTACGCTCTGTTATTGAAGGAATTGTACGATTGGTAATCTTCATTGGCTATGTATTACTGATTTCCAGAATGAAAGATATTAGACGTGTTTTTATGTATCACGGTGCTGAGCATAAGTGTATTAATTGTATTGAGCATGGACAAGAACTTACGATAGAGAACGTGAAAGCCAGTTCTAAGCAGCATAAACGTTGTGGAACCAGTTTTTTATTATTTGTTATGTTAGTTAGTATAATTCTGTTTTTCTTTATCCGTGTAGAATCGCCGGTATATCGCGTTGTAATACGAATTGCTTTATTACCTATTATTGCCGGTATCTCGTATGAGTTAATAAAGTGGGCGGGAAATAGTGACAATCGATTTGTTGGAATGTTAAGTAAACCGGGACTTTGGCTACAGAGATTAACCACAAAAGAACCGGAGGACGATATGATTGAAGTTGCAATCTGTGCAGTGGAGGCAGTATTTGACTGGAAAGATTATCTGAAAAAGAATTTCGAGGAACAGGTATGACGTTAGAAGAGGCTTATTCATATGGAAGAAAGAAGCTTGAAGAAGCAAAGATAGAAGATGCGTCAATTGATGCATGGTATCTGTTGGAACAGGAAACTGGGATAGATAGAGCCACTTATTATCTGAGGTTACAGGAATCGTTATCTATAGAACAGGAAGAATCATATCTTTTAAATCTTCAGAGCCGTGCATTACATATGCCATTGCAACATATTACAGGCATTCAGGAATTTATGGGATTAGAGTTTCAAGTCAATGAGCATGTATTGATTCCAAGACAGGACACAGAGGTATTGGTAGAAGAAGTGTTGAAGAAATTACAACCCAAGATGAAAGTGCTAGATATGTGTACCGGTTCCGGATGCATCTTAATTAGTCTTCTGGTTCACCAATGTAATACAAGAGGGGTAGGCGTTGACATTTCAACAAAGGCACTGGAAGTTGCCGTAAGCAATGCAAAGAGATATCACATAACAAAAGAAAAGGCTACATTTATACAAAGCGATTTGTTTCAAAAGGTATCGGGAACCTATGATGTGATTGTATCAAATCCACCGTATATTCAGACATCTGCGTTGCTGGAATTAGCAGAAGAAGTTAGATGCCATGAACCACAGATTGCATTGGATGGTAAAGAGGATGGACTTTATTTTTATCGTCAGATTCTTCAAGAAGCAAAGAAGTACCTTAATCAATCGGGATGGTTGTTTTTGGAGATTGGCTATAATCAAGGAAAAGCGGTTTCTTGTCTTATGAAAGAACAAGGATATACAAGTATTACTGTGAAAAAGGATCTAACAGGACTTGACCGTGTGGTATTTGGCATGTACAATATTTGATAGAAGTTAGAAAAATAGGAGAGATTAATATGTTTGATAAATTAGAGGATCTGCTGATTCGTTTTGAAGAGATTATGGGAGAATTACAAGAACCGGATGTGGTAAATAATCAAGAACGCTTTCGCAGTTTGATGAAAGAGCAGAATGATTTAACCCCAATTGTAGAAGCATATCAAGAATATAAAGATTGTAAGCAGGCAATTGAAGATAGTTTAACAATGTTAGAAGAAGAATCTGACGAAGAGATGCGTGAGATGGCAAAAGAAGAATTAAATGATGCTAAAAATCGTGTAGATGAGTTAGAAACAGAATTAAAGATTCTATTATTACCAAAAAATCCAAACGATGATAAGAATATTATTGTGGAAATTCGAGGTGGAGCAGGTGGAGATGAAGCAGCTCTTTTTGCAGCTGAGATTTACCGTATGTACGCTCATTATGCAGAGGGAAGACGTTGGAAAGTTGAGATGATTTCCTTGAATGAAAATGGAATTGGTGGATTTAAAGAAGTTGTATTTATGATAGCGGGTCAGGGTGCATATTCTAGATTCAAGTATGAAAGTGGAGTTCATCGTGTGCAACGTGTCCCAGAGACAGAATCAGGAGGACGTATCCACACTTCTACGATTACGGTAGCAGTTATGCCGGAGGCAGAGGAAGTAGATGTGGAACTGGATATGAACGATTGTAAATTCGACGTATTCCGTGCGTCCGGAAATGGTGGGCAGTGTGTTAATACAACGGATTCAGCAGTGCGTTTGACCCATTTGCCGACTGGAATTGTTATTTCTTGTCAAGATGAAAAATCACAATTAAAAAATAAGGATAAGGCACTTCGTGTATTGCGTGCAAGATTATATGAGATGGAATGTGCAAAGCAGCATGATGCAGAAGCAGAAGCACGTAAAAGTCAAGTGGGAACGGGTGACCGTTCTGAAAAGATTCGGACGTATAATTTTCCACAAGGACGAGTTACAGATCATCGGATTAAACTGACATTGCATAAATTAGACACCATATTAAATGGAGATTTGGACGAAGTTATTGACAGCTTGATTGCAGCAGATCAAGCAGCCAAATTAAGCAATCTTCAAGGTAATTAAATGAGTAGGGGCGTAGTGAACGAATAGTTTACTATGTCCCTCATTCAAATTGCACATTAGCTACAAGAAAAAGGAGCGGTATTGATATGAAGCATAAACTAAAAAAACTATTTGCATATTATAAGCCTTACCGTTTATTGTTCTATAGTGATTTGTTATTTGCAATTTTGGGAGCCAGTGTATCACTGATTCTTCCTTTAATTGTTCGATATATTACCAATACCGTAATCTATTATGATGCAGCTCAGGCAAGCCAAGCGATTCTTTACCTTGGAATCCTTATGGTAGGGCTGGTTCTTGTAGAATTTGGCTGCAATTATTATATTGCTTATTTTGGGCATATGATGGGAGCACGTATGGAAGCAAATATGCGAAGCGATATCTTTGGACATTATCAGAAATTGACATTTGCATTCTATGATAATCAAAAAGTAGGACATCTGCTTTCACGTGTCACAAGTGATTTGTTCGATATTAGTGAGCTGTTGCATCATGGCCCTGAGGATGTGCTTATTTCAATTATTAAATTGTTGGGTGCATTTGTAATTTTGGTTAATATTAATGCAAAACTTACGTTTGTTGCATTTGCATTTGTTCCGGTGATGATTGTTTTTGCGGGATATTATAATCGCAAGATGAAGAAAGCTTTTTCAAAAAACCGAGCAAAGATTGCAGACATTAATGGTCAGATTGAGGATAGCCTATCAGGAATTCGAGTGGTAAAGTCTTTTGCAAATGAACAAGAAGAACTGAAGAAATTTAATCGTGGGAATGACCGATTTGTAGAAGCAAAGAAGAACAGCTACCGATATATGGGTATCTACCATTCTGGATTAAATGCACTGACTACACTTGTAACAGTTGGAGTGCTATTGGCGGGAGTGAGCTTTTTGACAACGGGACGTATTAAAGTCACCGATTTAATTACTTTTCTTTTATATATTAATAATTTCACGGAACCGGTTAAAAAACTTGTAAACTCTGCCGAACAATTTCAAAATGGGTATACTGGATTTGAACGGTTTTTAGAGATTATGGAGATTGCACCTGATATTAAGGATCGAGCAGATGCTATTAATATAGAAAAATTAGAAGGCAATATTGAATTCAAAGATGTTTCTTTTCAATATGAGGAACAGATGGAAAAGATATTGAATCGTATTAATCTACAGGTAACTGCGGGAGACTATATGGCATTAGTAGGACCGTCTGGTGTAGGGAAAACTACACTATGCAGTTTGATTCCAAGGTTTTATGAAGTGTCGGAAGGAATGATTACAATTGATAACATAGATATTAGGAATATCAAGTTAGAACAATTGCGTAATCAAATCGGAATTGTACAGCAAGATGTATATTTATTTGCAGGAACGATTATGGAAAACATTCGATATGGAAAACCGGACGCGACAGATGATGAAGTTATAAGCGCTGCTCAAAAAGCAAATGCACAAGAATTCATCATGGGATTTCCGGACGGATATGATACGGATATAGGACAACGAGGTGCAAAACTATCGGGTGGACAAAAACAACGATTATCCATTGCAAGGGTATTTTTAAAAAATCCACCTATTTTAATCTTTGATGAGGCAACCTCAGCTCTTGATAATGAAAGCGAACAGATTGTACAGCAATCGCTGGAAGGCTTAGCAAAGAATCGAACGACCTTTGTTATTGCACATCGTTTATCTACTATTCGGAATGCAAAACGAATTCTTGTATTGACGGAACATGGGATAGAAGAAGAGGGAACACACGAAGAGTTGCTGGAGCAAAATGGTGTATATGCATCTTTGTATCAGATGCAATTCCGATAAGAAAAGGGAGAACCGTAGAGCATGAAAAGAAAACATATTCTATCGTCATTATTGGCTGTTATTATGTTGTGTGTTTTAGGAATTAGCGTGGTACATGCATCAGATGACAAACAGCAAACGGTTTCTGTAATCTTCAGTCATGATTTACATTCACATCTAGACGAATGGTCCACAACAGAGGGTATGGTTGGGGGATTTGGTCGTATGAAGACTTGCATTCAAAAACAAAAATCCGAGAATCCTGCTACGTTTGTAGTAGATGGTGGAGATTTTTCTATGGGAACACTCTATCAGACAATCTATGAAAGTAATGCAGCAGAATTAACGATGTTGGGAGAGGTGGGCGTAGATGCCACTACTTTTGGAAATCATGAATTTGATTATCGTGGAGTAGGATTGGCGAAGATGCTTGCCAGTGCAGCAGAGAATAAAAAAAAGATGCCGGAGATTATATTTCCGACATTGGTAAGTGCCAATATAAATTGGGATAAAAATACATCTAAAGAGAATCAACAAGTAAAAGAGGCAATGGACAGTTATGGTTGTTGCCCATATACTATTATAGAACGTGAGGGGATTCGTGTTGGAATCTTTGGAATACTAGGGAAAGATGCAGATGAATGTGCTCCGGAAAGTGGATTGGAATTTGAAGATAGTATAGAAACATCTAAATCCATGGTTCAACAATTAAAAAAAGAGAAAGTAGATATGATTGTCTGTCTTTCTCATAGTGGAACGTGGGAAGATCCAAAAGAATCAGAAGATGAGTTATTGGCACAGGAAGTTCCGGAGATTGATGTGATTGTGAGTGGGCATACTCATTCCATTTTGGAAGATCCGATTGTATATGGACATACGTATATAGTATCATCGGGATGTTATGGAGTCAATCTAGGTAAGATAGAATTAACACAGACAAAAGAGAACCGGTGGAAGATGAAAAAGTATGAACTTTATCCATTAAATGAGTCCGTCGCAGTAGATGAAAAGATTGACCAACAACTTTTAAAGTATAAAGAGATAGTCAATACGGAGTACTTGAATCAATTTGGATATAGTTTTGATGAAGTGTTGGTAAATAATACTATTGGATTTACACCAATTGAGAAATTCGGATTAGAACATCGGGAAGATACTCTTGGGAATTTAATTTCGGATTCTTATATCTATGCAGTAAAGGAAGCACAAGGAGATAGTTACGAACCGATAAGTTTCGCAACTATAGCTTCAGGAGTGGTCAGGGAATCATTTGCAAAAGGTCCAATTACGGTGTCCGATGTATTTAATGTAAGCTCATTAGGGATAGGACCGGACCGGATTCCAGGTTATCCATTGGTTAGTGTCTATCTAACAGGTAAGGAGTTAAAGACGGTTGCAGAATTAGATGCATCGATAGCACCGATTATGACAACGGCACAATTATATGCTAGTGGCATGTCATGGACATTTAATCCACATCGACTGATTCTGAATAAAGTAACAGAGGTATCTTTGAATGAAACAGATGGCAGGGAAGTTACTCTTGTAGATGATAAATTATATCGTGTAGTAACAGGATTGTATGAAGCACAGATGCTTGGAACGGTAAAAGATATCTCTTACGGAATCTTATCGTTGGAGCCAAAGGATAAAAAGGGTAACTTAGTTACAGACTATGAATCTTGTATTGTCTATGATAAAAAAACGGGACATGAAATCAAAGAGTGGGAGGCATTGGCAAGTTATCTGCAATCTTTTACAGAAACAGGTGATGGACAAGTTCCAGAACGCTATGCCAAAGTAGAGGGAAGAAAACAGGTACATGACAGTAAGAATGTTAAAGAGTTGTTGAAACATCCCAATCGAATATTTTTTGCAGTCATTGGAATTTTACTTGTTTTCATTATAGTTGTAGCAGTATTGATATATGGGGTAAGAAATTTTATTAAAAAGAAAAGAAAGAAGGCACTGGAATGAATGAACTTACATTTAAAAAACCAACTATAGAAGATAAAGAATTATTGGATTCTTATTTCAAAAGATATCCAAGTAGAAGTTGTGACAGAACGTTTGCAAATGTATTTTTATGGGCAAGACATTATCATGTAGAGTATGCTATTATAGAGAATGCTATTGTGTTTAAGAATGAGGAAGAGGGAGAACTGGCATTTGCATATCCGGTAGGGGAAGCAGAAGATGTAAAGAAATCCATTGAGGTACTGGAAGCATATAGTGTGGAGCGTAATAAACCATTTCGACTTTATGGAATTACAAAAAAGCAATATGAACAATTGGAACAATGGTATCCAGATGAATATGAGATGGAATATAATAGAGACCTTGCGGATTATGTATATGAATCAGAAAAATTAGCAACTTTAAGTGGGAAGAAACTGCATGGGAAACGAAATCATATTAACCAGTTTAAATTAATGTTTGAGGATTGGGATTACGAATCATTTAATCAAGATAATATAGAAGAATGCTTTCAGATGGCACTTCAATGGAGAAATGATAATGGTTGTGATGCAGATGAAGAGAAGAATGCAGAGATGTGTGTAACCTTGAATTCTTTACGCCTATATGAAGAGCTGGGATTGGTGGGTGGACTTTTGCGTGTGAATGGTAAAATTGTTGCATTTTCCATAGGTGAACCAATTTGCGAAGATACGTTTGTGGTTCATATCGAAAAAGCATTTGCAGATGTGCCGGGTGCGTATCCCATGATTAATCAACAATTTGTATTAAATGAATGTATAAATTATCCGTATGTTAATCGAGAAGAAGATACAGGAGCAGAAGGACTTCGCAAAGCAAAATTGTCGTATAAACCTATTTTTTTAATTGAAAAAGGAATTGCAACAAAAAAGTAATCAAGAAAAAGTAATCAAGAAATAGTAATCAAGAAATAGTAATAGAAAAGCAGTGTCTTATAGGAGGAAAACAAGATGATAGCAAAGAAAATGGTGGGTTATGTACAAAACAGTTCTGTGATTCGTGCCATGTTTGAAGAAGGAAATCGGTTGGCAAAGATCCATGGTGCAGAAAATGTATATGACTTTAGTTTGGGAAATCCAAATGTAGCAGCTCCAAAAGAAGTGAAAAAAGCAATTACAGATATTCTAGAAGAGGAAAATCCAATAGTCTTGCATGGTTATATGAACAATGCCGGCTATGAAGATGTAAGAGAAACAATAGCAGAGTCTTTGAATCAAAAGTTTGGAACTACGTTTTCGGCATCAAATCTACTGATGACGGTAGGCGCTGCAGGTGGACTTAATGTTATCTTAAAAACATTATTAGATGCAGGAGATGAAGTGGTTGTCTTTGCCCCATATTTTGGTGAGTATAGAAGTTATGTGGCAAATTATGATGGTGTGCTTGTAGAAGTGTCGCCAGATACAGAAACATTTCAGCCAAATTTAGAAGAATTTGCCACAAAGCTTACAAAGAAAACAAAAGCAGTCATTGTAAATACGCCTAATAATCCCACTGGTGTTGTGTATTCGAAAGAGGTTATCAAGAGACTTGCAACAATTATGGAACAGAAAGAAAAAGAATTTGGAACAGATATTTACCTAATATCAGATGAACCTTATCGGGAACTGGTATATGATGGAGCTATTGTTCCATATCTTACGAAATACTATCATAATACCATTGTAGGGTATTCATACAGTAAATCATTATCATTGCCAGGAGAGCGTATTGGCTATCTTGTTATTCCTAATGAAGTGACGGATAGTGCACAAGTGATAGCGGCAGCAAGTGTGGCAAATCGTATCTTAGGATTTGTCAATGCACCATCATTGATTCAAAAAGTAGTGGCAAAGTGTGTAGATGCAAAGACTGATATTGCCTACTATGATAAAAATAGAGAAACGTTGTATCATGGGCTTCAGGATTGTGGATTTGAGTGCATTAAGCCAGAAGGTGCATTTTATCTCTTTGTAAAATCGCCGGTTGCAGATGAGAAGCTATTTTGTGAAGCTGCGAAAAAGCATCGGATTTTGCTTGTTCCGGGAAGTACATTTGCATGTCCCGGATATGTAAGGATTGCATACTGCGTATCATATGATACAATTAATAATGCAATGCCTAAATTCCAAGAATTAGCAAAAGAATTCCAATTATAAAGGAGCATCCTATTGTATGAGAAGCTATGAAGATAATATCCGTAAAGTAGATCCATATGTTCCGGGAGAACAGCCACAACGAAAAGTTATCAAACTAAATACCAATGAGAATCCATATCCGCCATCTCCGAACGTACAGATAGCAATGGATTCTATGCAGATGGAAAATCTAAGGTTATATCCGGATCCAACTGCCGGTTTGTTGGTCGATGAATTAGCAAGATACTATGGAGTGTCTTCGAACCAAGTATTTGTAGGGGTAGGTTCAGATGATGTGTTATCCATGTGCTTTCTAACATTTTTCAATTCATTAAAGCCTATATTTTTTCCGGATATTACATATGCTTTTTATAAAGTGTGGGCAAAATTATATGGAATTCCCTATGAATGCAAAAAATTAGATGCGAAATTCCGATTGATAAAAGAAGATTATTATGAGGAAAATGGAGGCATAATTTTTCCGAATCCCAATGCGCCAACTGGGCTTTATGAGACACTGGACACCGTAGAGGATATCGTGAGACATAATCCAAATGTGATTATTATTATAGATGAAGCATATATTGATTTTGCAGGTCCTTCTGCTATAGAATTACTGGAAAAATATGAGAATCTACTTGTGGTGCAGACCTTTTCAAAATCTCGTTCCATGGCGGGAATGCGCATAGGGTATGCCATAGGAAATCCAAGGTTAATTCAATATCTTAATGACGCAAAATATTCGTTCAATTCTTATACCATGAATCAAACGTCACTGGTAACAGGAACAGAATCTGTTAAAGATAAAGTTTATTTTGATGAAGTTATCCAAAAGATACTGGATACAAGAGAATGGACAAAAGTAGAATTAAAGAAGTTGGGATTCGAATTTCCGGATGCCAAGACGAATTTCATATTTGCTACTCACCCACGATATCAGGCAAAAGACTTATATCTAATGCTGAGGGAACAGGATATCTATGTTCGTTATTGGGAAAATGAAAGAATTGAACAATATATTAGAATTACCATTGGAACAAAAGAACAGATGATCCAGTTGTTAACATGCTTGAAAAATTATATAAAATAAGGGAGATATTGAATATATGAAAGAAACGATAATTAATTGGTTTGTAGTAAATCTAGGGGGAAAAGTTAGCAAAGAATTTATTGTATTTTTAATATCCATGGTTCCAATCTTAGAGTTGAGAGGTGGTCTTATTGCAGCATCGCCTGCAATTTTAAATATTGATAAATGGATTGCAATTCCAATTTGTATGATTGGAAATATTATTCCAGTTCCATTTATCCTATTACTAATTACACCAATTTTCAACTGGCTCAAAGGAACCAAACGATTTCGTCCTATGGTGGAAAGACTAGAAGCAAAGGCGATGAGTAAAAGTGACAAGATTGAACGGTATGAATTTTGGGGATTGGCATTCTTTGTAGGAATTCCATTACCCGGAACAGGCGCTTGGACGGGTGCTTTGATTGCAGCATTATTAGGGGTGAAATTTAAGAAAGCATTCCCTGCAATTATATTAGGTATCTGTATGGCAGCGGTAATTATGACGGTAGTTTCTTACGGATTTTTAGGAGCATTAGTATCTTAAAAAGTAGGGGGTGAAAGGATGGAATTCAAACATGAGTTGGTTATTCCAAACGATGATTTACCATTTCGAATGTTTATATTTGAAGGATATGACGGCCATTATGCAGTAGAAAAACACTGGCACCGTTCTATAGAGATATTTGCGGTCTTTGAAGGAAATATTGATTTTTATGTGAATTCGCAAGCGTATCATCTGGTGCCGGGTAATTTTGTGCTACTTAATTCCAATGAAATCCATTCTATTTTAGCCCCGGAGAAGAATACTACGATTGTCTTACAGATCCCACTTAAAATATTTGAAGATTATTTTACAGATGATCAATTTATTGCATTTTCACACAGTGCCAGAGTTCAAGATGAACAGATAACAGAATTGATTTCATCTATGTATCAGACATATAGTGTTAGACATATCGGTTATGAATTGAAAGTACAGAGTCAATTCTTTCTATTGTTGTATCTGTTAGTTACAAAGTATCGTAAAACGGAAGTTTCTCCTGAAGTAATACGGAGAAATAAAAAATTAAATCATCTCTCAACCATTACCACATACATGCAGGATAATTATAATAAAGAGATATCTCTGGAAAGTCTGGCAAAGATCTTTGGTTATTCGCCTACTTATTTGTCTCGTATGTTCCAAAAATATGCAAAGACAAATTATAAAATATATCTTCAAAATCTACGTATGGCACATGCATATAAGGATTTGACCAATACAGAAGATACAATTAGTGAGATTGCAATTAATAATGGATTCCCCAATAGTAAAGCATTTGCAAAAGCATTTCGACAAAGCTATGGACTTCTACCTAGTCAGTATCGCAAAAACAATGCAGGACAAGAAAGTGACATTGATTAGATAAGTTTTTGGTCGAATAGTACAAAAATATCTGCTACAATAGCCTTAGAACAAGCAATAATAACAATTAATTTCTTAGGAGGCAGCAGAATGAATATTCAAAGAGTAACAGACAGTTCATTTCGCAAGTATGGAAAAATCTTAGATGGATATGATGGCAGCAGACTGAGTAAGGAGATGGAACATACACCACTTCCTGATGATGTTATCTATATTCCGTCTGTGGAGGAACTGGAAGTATTACCAATTGCAAAGGAGTTGAAAGAGCGCGCTTATGGTGGATTGCCGATTCAAATCGGATATTGTAATGGAGATAATCATGCATTAAATGCATTAGAGTATCATCGATCGTCAGAAGTGAATATAGCAATTACAGACTTAATATTACTTCTTGGTTCGCAACAGGATATTACACCGGATTATACTTATGATACCTCATTGGTTGAGGCATTTTTTGTACCGGAAGGAACAATCATTGAAGTGTATGCAACGACATTACATTATGCTCCTTGTACTGTGCGAAGTGGCGGGTTCAAGTGTATTGTTGTACTGCCAAAGGATACGAATACAGAGATTACATTTGATTTAAAGGCAGACGGAGAAGAGCGTCTAATGACTGCAAAGAATAAATGGCTGATTGCACATGAAGACGCGAAAATAAAGGGTGCGTATGAAGGACTTATTGGAGAGAATATTACAATAGAAGGGTAGGAAAAAAGATGAATAATATGCCAAAATTAAAAATAGGTGTGGTAGCAGTAAGTAGAGATTGTTTTCCGGAAAGTTTGTCTGTAAGTAGACGAGAAGCACTTATGAAAGTGTATCAAGAAAGATATGGTGCAGATGAAATCTATGAATGTCCGATTTGTATTGTAGAAAGTGAAATTCATATGGTTCAGGCATTAGAGGATATAAAAAAAGCAGGATGTAATGCGCTTGTAGTATATCTGGGGAATTTTGGCCCTGAGATTGCAGAAACATTGCTTGCCAAACATTTTGACGGACCAAAGATGTTTATTGCAGCAGCCGAAGAACATGGAGATAATTTGGTTCAAGGTCGTGGAGATGCTTATTGTGGAATGCTCAATGCAAGCTATAATTTGAAACTTCGGAATGTGAAAGCATATATTCCTGAATATCCGGTAGGCGATGCAAGTGATTGTGCAGATATGATTCATGAATTTGCTCCAATTGCACGGGCAGTGATAGGAATCAGTGAATTAAAGATTATCAGTTTTGGCCCACGTCCACTTAATTTTCTGGCATGCAATGCACCAATTAAACAATTATATAATTTGGGTGTTGAAATTGAGGAAAACTCAGAACTGGATCTGTTTGAAGCATATAATAAACATGCAGGAGATCATAGAATTGCCGGAATTATCAAAGAAATGGAAGAAGAGTTGGGATCTGGAAATAAGAAACCAGAAGTGCTTGCTAAACTGGCACAGTATGAATTGACACTTAAGGATTGGGTAGAGGAACATAAGGGTTACAGAAAATATGTAGCAATTGCTGGCAAGTGCTGGCCGGCATTCCAGACACAATTTGGTTTTGTTCCCTGTTATGTAAACAGTCGACTTACGGCGCAAGGGATTCCGGTATCTTGTGAAGTCGATATCTATGGAGCATTGAGTGAATTCATTGGAACAGTAGTAAGCCAAGATACAGTAACGTTGCTTGACATTAATAATACAGTACCTGCAGATATGTATGAATCAGACATTAAAGGTTCTTATGACTACACATTGCAAGATACATTTATGGGCTTCCATTGTGGAAATACCGCATCTAGTAAATTATCATTTTGTGAGATGAAATATCAGATGATTATGGCGAGAGCATTACCGGAGGAAGTAACACAAGGTACGCTGGAAGGCGATATCGTACCTGGTAATATTACGTTCTTTAGACTACAGAGTACAGCGGATGCAAAATTACGTGCTTATATTGCACAAGGTGAAGTGTTGCCGGTTGCCACAAGGTCATTTGGTGCCATTGGTATCTTTGCCATTCCTGAGATGGGAAGATTCTATAGACACGTATTAATCGAAAAAAATTATCCACATCATGGTGCAGTTGCATTTGGCAATTACGGAAAAGTTCTTTATGAAGTGTTTAAATATGTAGGCGTTGAAGTAGAAGAGATTGGTTACAATCAACCAAAAGGTGTTCGTTACCCAACGGAAAACCCTTTCATGGGATAAGTAACTTGAGATAAGATATAGAGATCTGCAATGCTTGCATTGACAGGTCTCTTTGTCTACAAAATAGAAAAAGGAGATATGCGTATGTTATATATTGGAATAGATCTAGGGACTTCTGCTGTAAAATTATTATTGATGAATGAAAAAGGTGATATTCAAAAGATTGTATCAAAAGAGTATCCTTTGATATTTCCACATCCAGGCTGGTCAGAACAAAATCCAGAAGAGTGGTATGAAAAATCTATAGAGGGATTGAAAGAATTAACAGCAGATTGTGATAAGACACTAATTGGAGGGATAAGCTTTGGAGGTCAGATGCATGGTTTAGTGGTGCTGGATAGTCAAGACAATGTTATTCGTCCTGCCATTCTTTGGAACGATGGACGAACAGGAAAAGAAACTGATTATTTGAATGAAGTCATTGGAAAAGATAAGTTATCTAAATATACAGCGAATATTGCATTTGCTGGATTTACCGCTCCAAAAATCCTATGGATAAAGAACCAAGAACCGGATAATTTTAGCAAGATTCAAAAGATTATGCTACCAAAAGATTATTTGGCTTATCGATTGTCAGGAGCGTTTTGTACAGATGTGTCAGATGCGTCGGGCATGCTATTGTTAGATGTGGAACATAAATGTTGGTCAAAAGAAATGTTAGAGATTTGTGGTATTACAGAGACACAATTACCAACCCTTTATGAAAGTTATGAAGTGGTGGGGACATTAACGGAAACCATGGCGCAAGAATTAGGAATGCCAAATTCGGTTAAAATTATAGCAGGAGCAGGAGATAACGCAGCGGCTGCAGTGGGAACAGGTACGGTTGGCGATGGAATGTGTAATATATCATTGGGAACTTCCGGTACCATCTTTATCTCCAGCAAGAAGTTTGGCGTGGATGAACATAATGCATTACATTCATTTGCACATTCAGATGGTAATTATCATCTTATGGGGTGCATGCTCAGTGCTGCGTCCTGTAATAAATGGTGGATGGATGAGATACTTAAGACCAAAGATTATCATGCGGAGCAGGAATTAATTCAAGAGTTAGGAGAAAATCATGTCTTCTACCTACCGTATCTGATGGGGGAACGTTCCCCACACAACGATCCAAAAGCACGGGCTACATTCATTGGAATGACGATGGATACAACAAGGGAAGATATGACACAGGCGGTGCTTGAAGGGGTTGCATTTGGACTGCGAGATTCTTTGGAAGTGGCAAGAAGTTTGGGAATCCATATTACACGTACCAAGATATGTGGTGGTGGAGCAAAAAGTCTTTTGTGGAAAAAAATTATTGCCAATGTTATGAATCTAAAAGTGGACGTGATTGAAAGTGAAGAAGGACCCGCTCTTGGAGGCGCAATTTTGGCAGCAGTAGGGTGTGGAGAATATCCAAATGTGGAAACAGCTGCTGCAAAATTTGTAAAAGTAATTGATACTATAGAACCAACACCAGAGTTGGTAGAACGATATGAAGCACGTTATCAGGAATTTAGACAAGTATACCCTGCTTTAAAAGGAGTATTTCAAGAATTGAGATGAAAAAAATTTTAAAAAAATTAACTAAAAAACAGTGCTTGATTCTGCTTGTTTTCGTTATTGTATTTGGTTGTTCCATTGTAATTATGGTATCTTTTCATCAGAAAGTAAATGCGTTGGATGTAAAACAGTCAGAACCTATTAAAGAATACCAGTATCATTATGTGATGATTCGCGACAGCGCAACAGAAGTACTTTGGGAATCTATCTATCAGGGAGCAAAATCAGAGGGTGAGAAGTTAGATGCTTATGTGGAAGATTTTGGCTCCGGATTGTCGGAAGAATATACAACAAACGAATTATTTGAAATGGCAATTTCGGCAAAAGTGGATGGGATTATGATTAAGGGGAATCAAAGTAAAGAGATGAAAGACTTGATTGATAAGGCTGCCAATGCGGGAATTCCAACGGTTACTATATTAGAAGATGTGCCGGAGAGCCAGCGAAGAAGTTTTGTAAGTGCAAATCATTATTCGCTGGGTGAATTGTATGGTAATCAAGTGAAAGTAACGTTGGAAAAAAGAAATCAAACAACAGGAAAAAACAATCCGAAAGTTTCAGTACTTGTAGATTCAACAGATACAACAGCAGTTCCTAATCTTATCTATTCCGGAATCAGTGAAACCCTTTCAGATAACGAAGAGTGGGTAGATATCTCAGCATTTACGATAAAAAACACTGAAAATTTTGAGGCGGAAGAGATGATTCGTGATTTATTGATTGATGATGCAACAAGACCTGATGTACTGGTGTGTTTAAGCGCGGTGGATACTATTAGTGCGTATCAATCCATTATAGATTACAATTTGGTTGGAAAAGTTTCATTGATAGGTTATTATTCTTCAACAGAGATACTTTCCGGCATTCAAAAGGGAATTATAGAAGCAACAATTGCTATGAATGCGCAAGAAATGGGAAGTGTAGGAGTGACAGGATTGAATGAATATGTAAGGAATGAATATGTAAGTGAATATCTACCAGTAGCAGGAGAATTGATTACCAAAGAAAATATTGAACAATATATTGCAGAACAAAAACGCAAGTAAAAGGAAATCATATGAAAGAAATTAGAAAAAAAATGCATGGTAGATCCATTCGGTTTAAGCTTGGCATTGTATTTATGCTTGCGTCGTGTACTGTTTTTGTAGTGAATATCTATACGTATTACAATGCAAATCGGGCAATGGGACGTATGGACAGTGTCTATAGCAGTAATATTGAACTGAATCAATTATCGGAGACACTAAGTAACTTACAGAAGAATCTGTATCAGTATCTGAATACTAAAAGTTCGGAGACTTTAGAGGCGTATTATGTATTTGAGCAGGATTATTATAATTTAATCAATAATTTAAATACAAAAACTATGAATAGTCCAACAATTTTAATGGAGAAAAACATCTATAATATGTCCAATAGTTATCTAGAACAGGCAGGAAAAGCCGTTGAGGCAAAGCGTGGACGTGATATTACCAAATATAAAGGGAGTTATGCAGAAGCGGAAAAAATCTATCGTTATATTCAATCCGCAATTGGTGGATTAAATACCACGGTATTTTTAGAGAATTCAAAAAGCTATTCGGTTCTACGTTCTTCTATGAATTTTTTAATGTGGGCCAGTATGATTTTACTCTTGTTTATTATAGGTATTGTAGCGCTGTGGATTATCGTGATGACTCGAAATATTACAAGGCCATTGATTAATCTGGCAGGAGCCGCAGATGAGATAGCGAAGGGAAATATCGATGTAGATTTCCCAATTGTAGATACGGGTGATGAGATAGAAACCGTTGCAAAGGCCTGCAATAAAATGATTGAAAGTATACGTGACTACATTCAAAAAACAAAGGATAATTATAAACGAGAAAACAAATTAATTGAGAATGAATTAATAATGAAAAATGATCTAAAAGAAGCTCAGCTTAAATACTTGCAAGCCCAGATTAATCCACATTTTTTGTTTAATACATTGAATGCAGGGGCACAATTAGCCATGATGGAAGGTGCGGAAAAGACTTGCTTATTTGTGGAAAACATGGCGGATTTTTTCCGCTATAATGTCCGAAAGATGGGAAAAGATACAACCATTGGAGAAGAAATCAGTCTTGTTGACAGTTATGTCTACATCTTGAATGTGAGATTTTCAGGGGATATTCATTTTGTCAAACAGGTAGATGAACGTCTCTTACAAGTACATATGCCAAGTATGATATTGCAGCCTATTGTAGAAAATGCCGTTAATCATGGAATACGTGGGATGGAAAATAGGGGAAGAATACGCTTATCTATTTATACTGATGAATCCTATGTCTGTATTAGTGTAATTGATAATGGTACAGGAATTGATGATAAAACGATAGAAAAGATTATGAATGGTGAAAACGTACAGGACGAAGCGGGAAAAGATTCTACCGGAGTGGCACTTGATAATGTAATCAATAGATTGAAACGCTACTATAATGAAGAACAAGTATTTTCGATTCGTCGGGGTGCAGATGGTGGTACTGAAGTGATTATCTATATTCCTAAGTGTGAAGATAATTCAAAAGGCAAAGAATAAAAGAGGAATGAATTATGATAAAGATCATGATATGTGATGATGAGGGAATTGTAAGAGATTCTTTAAAATTTATTATTGATAGAAATTTAGGAGCAGACTATCTTGTTGAAACAGCGAAAAGTGGACGTGGAGCCATTGAGCTTGCGGATAGTTTTCGCCCTGATATTGTTATAATGGATATTCAGATGCCGGGTATTAATGGAATAGAAGCAATCAAAGAAATAAAAAAAGAGCATCATAATATAGAAATTATTATTCTTACTGCTTATGATAAGTTTAGTTATGCAAAAGAGGCAATTGACATAGGGGTATTGGATTATCTAACTAAACCAATGAATAAAGATAAGGTAGTAGAAGTGCTGAATCGTGCAACGCAGGAAGTAGAGAAACGAAAAGCAAAGACAAGTTATGATTTGGAAGTGAAGGAAAAATTAGAAACCGTCATTCCAATTATTGAAAATGGATTTATCTATAGTATTTTACTTTCTGATGAAGGTGGAACTGATAATCTAGGATATGACAGTTTATTAGATATCTGTGGAGAACACGGTTATATTATAGTTGTAGAATATGGAGATGAATCAAAGAACGGGCAATTAACAAATCCAGTGGGTGCCAGTGTAAAGATGCAGAGATACTATATGGACTTACGTGAAATCATGAAGGAATATTTTAATGGGATAGTTGGACCTTTAATGGCAAATAAAGTTATCGTATGTGTAACGTTGGAATCTAAAGAACTGGAATACAATGAACGTGTACAGGTAATAGAACGTGCAAGAGCCATGGTTCGCAAATTGGACGAACATATGGGACTAAAGTTTAAGGTGGGAATTGGTTCGATGAAAGAATTATCGTCCATTCATGATTCTTACAAAGAAGCACTAACTGCCATGAAGCAAAGCATTGGGAAAGTGACTCATATTAAGGATATACCGGTAGGTTGTAAGTATGAAGAAAAATACCCTATCCAAATTGAAACAGCGATGTTTGAAGGAATCCAAAAAGGTCAACAGGAATTGGTACGAACACAAAGTGAAGCGTTTATTGATTGGATGCAAGAATATACTCCAAAGTTGAATGGTAATGTGAAATTAAAAGTGATGGAATTTGTGCTACGAGCAGAGTATCTCGCATATCAACATGGTGGAATGACTTATTACTTTAATGACAGACAAGAATATCTGGACGATTTGGTAGAGTGCCAGAATTATGATGCATTAAGAAAATGGTTTTTGACAAAGATGTTAGGGGCTTGTTATAACATGGTAGGGAAACAGAAAGAGAAGTCTACCGGCGTTATTGCTCAGGCGAAGGCATATATTGATAAAAACTATGAGAAGGAATTGTCTTTGGATGATGTCTCCAGAGAGGTTAATATCAGTCCTTACTATTTCAGTAAGTTATTTAAAGAGGAAACAGGTATAAATTATATTGATTACCTTACAAAGATACGTATTGATCAGGCAAAGAAATTATTACAACATGACGAATATAGCATCAAACAGACATGTATAGAAGTTGGATATAGTGATCCTAATTATTTTAGCCGCACATTTAAAAGGTGTGTAGGGGTAACCCCGTCAGAGTATCGTGAAGGAGGAACAAAGCGTGAAGAAATTTAGCATCGTTCTATTAAGCATATGTATTTTGCTTAGTGGATTAAGTGGTTGTGCCAAAGTGCCTAAAGAAGGAGCTAAGGATATGGGAGAAAAAGAAACCGCGGTTCATATAGGAATTACATTTGATACATTTGTGTTAGAACGATGGACAAGGGATCGCGATGTATTTGTATCAACGGCTCAAAAATTGGGGGCGAAGGTAGATGTACAAAATGCAAATGGCGATGTCAGTAAGCAAAGAAGTCAAATCAATAAATTTATTGAAGAGCAAATGGATGTGATTGTAGTTGTAGCGGTAGATTGTTTTCGAGTGACAGACTTGGTGAAAAAAGCTCGTTCACAAGGAATACAGGTAATATCTTATGATCGTATGGTGCAAGGTACTGTGACAGATTTATATATTACAGTAGATAATGAACAGGTAGGGGCAGCCATGGCAAAAACGATAAAAGAACGTCTTCCAAATGGTGGAAATGTTGTGATGATCTGCGGACCGGAAGCAGATACAAATACATTAGACGTAGTCAATGGGTTTGAAAAAGAGTTAAATGGGAGTAATCTTACGATAGTTGAGAAGGGATTTGTGAAAGCATGGACTCCGGAATATGGTTTTCAGGCCGTGAATGATGCTTTCAAAAGTGTGGAAAAGATAGATGCAGTCATGTGTGGAAATGATGGACTGGCAGGGTATGCTATTAAAGCGTTAAGTGAACAGCAATTAGCAGGAACAATTGTGGTGACGGGGCAAGATGCAGATCTTGAAGCGTGCCAGCGAGTAATTGAAGGAACTCAGGCGATGACGGTATATAAACCTATAGAGGAACTGGCAAAACAGGCAGCATCATATGCAGTTCAATTAGCGAATCAAGGAAAACTATCAGATATCACAGATATGAAATCTAATGACGTAGGAGAGGTGCCTTATTGTGGGTTGGAACCGATTGCTGTGACAAAAGATAATATGGACGAAGTGATAGTTCGTTCTGGTTTTCATCTACAGGACGAGGTATATCTTAATATGAATTAGCATTTTCTTGTAGTACGATAACACAAGAAAATCCTGCAAGAAAAGATTCTAAATATACTCCATTAAAATGTGCGAACGTTTGCAAACTAATCCTATATCAATTGTGATATATTGAATTTGTAGCAAAGGTTACATAAAAATTAATTGGAGGAAAAAAGTATGAAAAAAAGTATGAAAAGACTTTTTGCACTCGGGCTTGTTGTTGTGATGGCATGTTCATTAGCAGCATGTACAAGTGGTGAGACCAAAAAGGACACAACTGCAAAGAAAGAAAAGACAGAGGCAGGAACAGGTAAAATTGGTGTAGCAATGCCTACAAAAGATTTACAACGTTGGAACCAAGATGGGGAAAACATGAAGAAAGAATTAGAGGCAGCAGGCTATGAAGTAGACTTACAATATGCAAGCAATGATGTAGGTACACAAGTATCTCAAATTGAGAATATGATATCCGGTGGTTGTGAAGCATTGGTTATTGCATCTATTGATGGTGAATCATTAGGTACACCGTTAAAAGCAGCAAAAGAAGCAAATATTCCAGTTGTATCCTATGATCGTCTTATTATGAATTCAGATGCTATTTCTTACTATGCAACATTTGATAATTACATGGTTGGAACAAAGCAAGGAGAATATATTGTTGAAACTCTTGATTTAAAGAATGCAGCAGGACCGTTTAATCTTGAAATCTTTACAGGTGACCCAGGTGATAACAATGCCAAATTCTTCTATGGTGGAGCTATGGATGTCTTGAAAGAATATATTGATGCAGGGAAATTAGTTGTTCAGTCAAAACAAGTTGATTTCGCAGATGTTGCTACAGCAGATTGGAACACAGAAAAAGCACAAGCAAGAATGGATGCTATTATTGCTTCTAACTACGCAAGTGCTAACATTGATGTAGTTCTTTGTTCAAACGATTCAACCGCACTTGGTGTTGAAAATTCACTTGCAGGAAACTACAAAGGTGAATGGCCAATTATTACAGGTCAGGATTGTGATGTAGCCAATACAAAGAATCTAATTGCTGACAAACAATCTATGGATATCTTTAAAGATACACGTGACTTAGCAAAACAAACCGTTGCTATGGTTGATGCAATCATGGGTGGTGGAGAAGCAGAAACAAATGATAAAGAAACATATGATAATGGAACAGGCGTTATCCCAACATACTTATGTGAACCAGTAGTTGTTACAAAAGATAACTACAAAGAAATTCTAATTGATTCTAAATATTATGCAGAAGAAGATTTAAAATAATCAATCAAATGATTTGATTTGCAGGCGAGTAAATCACTCGCCTGCATTTCTTGAAAAGGGAGGGATACAGTTGGCAAACATTCTATTGGAAATGAAAAATATTACCAAGACTTTCCCTGGCGTTAAGGCGTTAGACAATGTGAACTTACAAGTAGAAGAAGGAGAAATCCATGCGCTTGTAGGCGAAAATGGTGCTGGAAAATCAACGTTAATGAATGTGTTGAGTGGTATATATTCATATGGTTCGTATGAAGGCGATATCATATATAGTGGAGAGGTATGTAAATTTAGTAAGATTCGTAACAGTGAAGATAAAGGAATTGTTATTATTCATCAAGAATTGGCACTTGTTCCATATATGACCATTGGAGAAAATATGTATCTTGGGAATGAACAAGGTCATGCCATGGCGATTGATTGGAGTAAGACGTATGGTGAAGCGGACAAGTACTTAAAGCAAGTAGGACTAGAAGAATCTTCACAGACATTAATTAAAGATATAGGTGTTGGAAAACAACAATTGGTAGAGATTGCGAAAGCATTGGCAAAAAATGCGAAACTACTGATTCTGGATGAACCAACTTCATCATTAAATGAAGCAGATTCACAGGCCCTATTAGACTTGTTATTAGAATTTAAAAAACAAGGTATGACTTCGATTATTATTTCTCATAAGTTAAATGAGATTGCATATGTAGCTGATAAGATTACGATCCTTCGGGATGGTTCGACAATCGAAACATTAGATAAAGCATCAGATGATATATCGGAAGACCGAATTATTCAAGGGATGGTTGGTCGTGATTTGACAGATCGCTTTCCGGAGAGAGAAGGCATCTCTATTGGAGAGGTAGCGCTTGAAGTGAAAAATTGGAGCGTTTTTCACCCGGTATATACAGAACGTAAAGTGGTAGATAATGTCACTATGAATGTTCGAAAAGGTGAAGTCCTTGGAATATCAGGACTTATGGGTGCAGGACGAACAGAATTAGCTATGAGTATCTTTGGAAAAAGCTATGGTATTAATATTACAGGAGAATTATATCTAGAGGGTCAAGAGGTTAAGTTACATTCTGTAAAAGATGCAATTGACCATAAGATAGCCTACGTAACGGAAGATAGAAAAGGAAATGGTTTGATTCTAAGTAATGCAATTAAGATAAACACAACCTTGGCTAATCTTGCAGGGGTCAGCCATAGAGGAATCATTGATCAAGACAAAGAGTACGTAGTTGCAGATGAATATCGTACAAAGTTGAAAACAAAATGTCCAACGGTAGAGCAGAATGTTGGAAATCTGAGTGGTGGCAATCAACAAAAAGTGCTATTGGCAAAATGGATGTTTGCAGAACCGGATATCTTAATACTTGATGAGCCAACTCGTGGTATTGATGTTGGTGCAAAGTATGAAATCTATTGTATTATTAATGAGTTAGTGAAATCCGGGAAATCAGTGATTATGATTTCATCTGAATTACCGGAAGTGTTGGGTATGGCAGACCGTATTTATATTATGAATGAAGGAAAGATGGTCGGTGAACTTAATCGTGGAGAAGCGACTCAAGAGTTGATTATGTCACATATTTTAAAATCAGGTAAAGGAGAATAGACATGGAAAAAACAAATGTTTCAGCAATGTTAAAAAAATATACAATGATCATTGCCTTAATTGTTGTAACCCTATTCTTTACATGGAGAACGGGCGGAAGTATGTTGCTTCCACAAAATATTAACAACTTAATTGCACAAAATGCGTATGTATTTATTCTAGCTACTGGTATGCTACTTTGTATATTGACCGGAGGTAATATTGATCTTAGTATTGGATCAGTGGTGTGCTTTGTAGGCGCTATCGGAGGAACCTTGATGGTAAACAAAGATGTTTCGCCGGGGATTGCAATGATTGCTATGCTTGTTGTTGGAATCTTAATTGGTGTATGGCAGGGGTTTTGGATTGCATATGTTAGAATCCCACCATTTATTGTAACGTTGGCGGGGATGTTTATCTTTCGTGGATTATCAAATGTTGTATTAAATGGGTTGACGGTAGCACCAATGCCAGAGGAGTATCTTGCATTATTTAATAATTATATTATTGATTTCTTCCATGGAAGTACGATTAATATTACTTGCCTTTTAGTGGGAGTTTTGGCAACACTTATTTTTCTGTTTAGTGCAATTGCGGGACGAAGAAAACGTGTGAAAAATGGATATGCAGTTAAATCTTTGACCGGATTTGTAGTTAAAAATATCTTAGTAAGTGCAGTTATTCTTGTATTCATGTGGAGACTTGCACAATATAAAGGTATTCCAAATGTATTAATATGGGTAGTTCTTATTGTTATGATATATGCATATATTACATCCAAGACAACAGTAGGGCGCCACTTCTATGCAGTGGGTGGAAATGAAAAAGCAACACAATTGTCAGGAATCAATACAAATCGTGTATACTTTCTTGCATATGCAAATATGGGCATGCTGGCAGCGGTAGCTGCAATGGTTACCATTGCACGTCTTAACTCAGCAAATCCTACCGCAGGGACAAACTACGAGATGGATGCTATTGGATCTTGCTTTATTGGTGGAGCTTCTGCATATGGTGGAACTGGTACAGTTCCTGGAGTTATAGTTGGAGCAACATTAATGGGCGTTATTAATTTAGGAATGTCTATTATGGGTGTGGATGCTAACTGGCAAAAAGTGGTAAAAGGAAGTGTGTTACTTGCAGCAGTTATCTTTGATGTTGTATCAAAGAAACGTGCAAAATAGAGGATAGTTGAGATGAAAACAGCCCTGACAGATGTCTGACAGGGCTGTTTATAATATTGTTCAATCACAAAGGTCTTATTTCTTTGCTGATTTTTCATCACGAAGTGTTAATAATTCCATATATTTCAATGCATCTTGTTTAGATTCTAAGGATAAGCTATGATAATATTGCATTAAGCGTTGGTCTACGATTTGTTCGGTATGTTCTCGTTCGGAGGAGAGATGAGAACCATGAAATCCTTCCCCGGTAATTAAATAATCAACACTTAC
Source organism: Lachnospiraceae bacterium (assembly GCA_036656795.1). Taxonomy (GTDB): domain Bacteria; phylum Bacillota; class Clostridia; order Lachnospirales; family Lachnospiraceae; genus CAUPWF01. The sequence continues at coordinate 114,221 of JAVXHR010000003.1, forward strand.
CTCAAAAAAATCAGACAATTGCAATAATTTTTCAAAATCAGGTTGCCTGTTTTTTGTCTCATAACCAGCAATCGTAGGGCGAGATACTTGTAGTAAATCAGCAAGCTGTACTTGGGTCATATTTCTAGTTTCTCTTAGGTTTTTTAATGTATTTGAAAAATTCATGTTGACCCTCCTTATGTTTCTACGATATATATTACCAGTAGAAAGATAAAAATAGCATAAAAGTGCCAAAACGCAACACAAAACAACAATATGTTTAGCAACGGAACATTACTTTGTGAAGAATGATTTATGAACATAGATAGAATGCGTTGACATCAAGATGGAAACTTCGTATAATTAAAAAAGGATAAGAATGGAGAGGATTGAAAATAGATGATATTTGCAAAAAATGATGAAGAGAAGAGAAGTAAGGTGTGGCGCATAGTAACAACAATTACAACAATTTTAATTATAGTAATTGCAGTTTTTTTTATTACAAAATTATTTACAAGTAATCCGTTAGAGGGAACTTGGATTCATAAAGACAGTGGAATGGAATTAAATATTACAGGAAATAATCTGCTTACAGTTAAATGGGCGGATTTGTTAGAGAATACAAATGTTAAAATCAAGATGAACTATACATTGGATAAAGAAGATAAGACAATTACAATTAAAGTAGATGAATCAGAAGTTAAAAAAGTGGTAAATAATTCAGAAGGCGACATTAACGCAAGTAGTCTAAAATCAGCGCTAAGTTCTATCGCAACTACATTTAATTACAGTGTGGAACACCATAAACTTGTATTAATAGAACGCGAGTATGGAGATCAAATGGTATTTGAAAAAAAATAATGCTACCATAGATTCCCTCTATGCCGGTGCTATCAAAAGCGCAGGATAGAGGGATTTTTAGATGAAAGGAGCCGATACAATGGAACAACTTACATGGAGAGAAAAGACAAAAGTGATTCAGATAGGAGATTGTAAAATAGGAGGAGGAAATCCAATTGCCATTCAGTCTATGACAAACACAAAGACGGAAGATATCAAAGCAACGATACAACAGATTCTTCAGTTAGAAGCAGCAGGGTGCCAGATTGTCAGATGTGCAGTTCCAACTTTACAGGCGGCAGAAGCTCTTAAGGATATCAAAAAAGGGATTCATATTCCATTAGTTGCAGATATTCATTTTGATTATCGATTGGCAATTGCAGCTATTGAATATGGTGCAGATAAGATACGAATCAATCCGGGTAATATAGGAGATATTTCACGAGTACAGTTGGTGGTGGATAAAGCGAAAGAGTATCAGATTCCAATTCGAGTGGGTGTGAACAGTGGCTCCTTAGAATCACAATTAGTGGAACGTTATGGTGGTGTTACAGCAGAAGGAATTGTGGAGAGTGCTTTAGACAAAGTGCATCTAATCGAAACACTAGGATATGAAAATCTAGTGGTTAGTATTAAGTCATCAGATGTTATGATGTGTGTAAAAGCGCATGAAATTATTGCAAAGCAATGTAAATACCCATTGCATGTTGGAATTACGGAATCAGGGACGTTATTGTCTGGAAATATAAAGTCCGCTGTTGGACTAGGTATTATGTTACATGAGGGAATTGGAGATACCATACGGGTATCGTTAACAGGAAATCCAGTAGAAGAGATTAAGTCAGCTCGATTGATTTTGAAATCATTGGGACTTCGTAAAGGTGGAATTGAAGTGGTATCTTGTCCTACTTGTGGGCGCACACAGATTGATTTGATTAAACTGGCCAATCAGGTAGAAACTATGGTTGCGGATATTCCATTAAACATCAAAGTTGCAGTTATGGGGTGTGTTGTGAATGGACCGGGGGAAGCAAAAGAAGCAGATATAGGAATTGCCGGAGGAATCGGAGAAGGACTAATCATCAAAAAAGGACAAATCATAAAAAAAGTGAAAGAAGAAGAGCTATTAGAAGAACTGCGCCAAGAGTTGTTACATTGGGATACCACAGAAAAAAAATAGGCGGGTAAATAGATGAATAAGTTGTTTTTTGAAGTATTTCCAACTTTAAAAATAAATAAAGAAATGAAGATGTTGTTACAACAGGTCGAAGTAACAAAGGTGTCCACTACGTCTGAAAGAAAACTACTAAGGGTACACATTCAAAGCAGTCACTTGATCGCCAAAAAGTTTGTGTATGCGATGGAAACAATGATCAAAGAGCAATTGTTTGGTCAGATGCCTATTCAGATAAAAGTCGTGGAACAATACCATCTATCGGAACAATATACACCTGAAAATCTAATGAAAGAATATCGAGATAGTATATTGCTAGAATTAGGGGAACGAAGCATTATTGAAAAGAATATGTTTCAGCAGGCAACGTATTCTTTTGAGGAAGACAATATTCTGTGCTTACAGATGCAGGATACAATTGTTGCACAGGGCAAGCAAGAATCCATTGTTCGTTTTTTAGAAGAGGTGTTTAATGAACGATGCCAAATTCCGGTTCAAGTTCGTATTGTATATCAGTTACCAAAAGAGAGCAATATGAAACTGCATAATGAGCGACAATTACAGCAGGAGGTCAATGCAATTCTCGACCAGAATAGTCTTCATGAAGAGGAAAAGAAAGCAAGGGCAGATATAGAAGAAGAAAAGCCAAAGAAAAATACATATCCATATCAAAAAAAGAATGATTATGCGTATGGTGCTAAAAAATCAGAAGATATAAATCTGATTTATGGACGGGATTTCGAAGAGGAAGCAATTGAATTATCGCAGGTTATAGGTGAGATGGGAGAGATTACCATTCGGGGAAAAGTCATTAGCTTTGATACAAGAGAAATTCGCAATGACAAGACCATTATTATGTATGCAATTACCGACTTTACAGATACTATTATGGTGAAGATGTTTACGAAGAATGAGCAACTGCCAATGATTCTGGAAGAAGTAAAGGAAGGTGCATTTTTAAAAATCCGAGGTGTTACAACCATTGATAAATTCGATGGAGAACTTACAATTGGTTCGGTGGTGGGGATTAAAAAGAGTAATGACTTTACGATTTCAAGAAAAGATACGGCTCCAGAAAAACGAGTGGAGTTGCACTGTCATACAAAGATGAGTGATATGGATGGAGTTTCAGAAGTGAAAGATATTGTAAAACGTGCCCATGATTGGGGACATTTGGCAATTGCAATTACAGACCATGGAGTAGTGCAGGCATTTCCTGATGCAAATCATTACATCGAAACGTTAGATCAATCTGATCCATTTAAGATTATCTATGGGGTAGAAGCATATCTTGTAGATGATCTAACCGAGATTGCAGTAGGAGCACAGGACCAGACACTAGAAGATACCTATGTGGTATTCGATTTAGAGACAACAGGTTTGAGTGCAATTCAAGATAAAATCATAGAAATAGGTGCAGTAAAAGTAAAAGATGGAGAGATTATAGACACCTATAGTACTTTTGTGAATCCGGAAAGACCCATTCCATTTCGTATTACACAACTTACTGGTATTGAAGATTCAATGGTACTTGCGGCACCTACTATTACAACGATATTACCTCAGTTCTTAGAATTTGCTAAGGACGCAGTACTTGTGGCACATAATGCTAATTTTGATGTTGGATTTATTGAGCAAAATTGTCGTTACCAGAACATGATTCCTGATTTTATATCAGTAGATACGGTTGCACTTGCAAGAGTCTTATTACCAACTTTATCAAAGTATAAGTTGAATATCGTAGCCAAAGCACTTCATATCTCGTTGGAAAATCATCATCGTGCAGTAGACGATGCGACTGCAACAGCAGAGATATTTCTCAAATTTGTGGAAATGTTGAAAGAAAGAAATATAACGACGCTTAAAGGTGTCAATCAATTTGGAGATATGAATCCAGATGCCATTCGAAAACTTCCAACATATCATACAATTATATTGGTGCAAAATGAAATTGGAAGAACGAATCTATATACATTGATTTCACTTTCTCATCTGACGTATTTTGGGCGACGGCCAAGAATCCCTAAAAGTGAGCTTAACAAATACAGGGAAGGACTCATTGTGGGAAGTGCATGTGAAGCAGGTGAATTGTATCAAGCAATTTTAAACAATAAATCAGATGAGACTATTGCAAGAATTGTAGATTTTTATGATTATCTTGAGATTCAACCCCTTGGAAATAATGCATTTATGCTCCTAAGTGAACGAATTACATCGGTGCATTCGGAAGAAGATCTCAAAGAGATTAATCGTAAAATCGTAACTTTAGGAGAAAAATTCCATAAACCTGTAGTTGGAACATGCGACGTTCATTTTTTAGACCCAGAAGATGAAGTATATCGTCGTATTATTATGACGGGAAAAGGGTTCTCAGATGCAGATAAACAACCCCCACTTTATTTACGTACCACAGAAGAGATGTTAGAAGAATTCACGTATCTTGGATCGGAGAAGGCATATCAGATTGTGGTTGAGAATACAAATCATATTGCGGAGATGATAGAGAAGATATCTCCGGTACGCCCGGACAAATGTCCACCGGTGATTCCAGATTCGGATCAGACACTTCGAAGTATTTGCTATGAGAAAGCACATAAGATGTATGGAACAAAATTACCAGAAGTTGTAGTGGAGCGTTTGGAAAGAGAATTAAATTCCATTATATCCAATGGATTTGCAGTGATGTATATTATTGCTCAGAAGTTAGTATGGAAATCCAATGAAGATGGATATCTTGTTGGTTCTAGAGGTTCGGTAGGTTCTTCTTTTGTGGCAACAATGGCTGGAATCACAGAGGTCAATCCATTAAGTCCGCATTATCGCTGCGAGGCATGTTATTATAGTGACTTTGATTCTGACGAGGTAAAGAAATTCTCCGGTGGCTGCGGTTGGGATATGCCAGATAAGAGTTGTCCAAACTGTGGAGCAACAATGGTAAAAGATGGGTTCAATATTCCTTTTGAAACATTTCTTGGATTCAAAGGAAACAAGGAACCGGATATTGATCTTAATTTCTCGGGTGATTATCAGGCAAAAGCACATAAATATACCGAAGTTATCTTTGGGGAGGGTCAGACATTTAAGGCAGGAACAATTGGAACGCTGGCGGAGAAGACAGCATATGGATTTGTTAAAAATTATTATGAAGAGCGTGAAAGTAGAAAAAGAAGATGTGAAATTGATCGTATTGTAAAAGGGTGTACCGGAGTAAGACGAAGTACGGGACAACATCCTGGTGGAATTATTGTGTTACCACATGGGGAGAATATTAATTCATTTACTCCGATTCAGCATCCGGCAAATGTTATGGAAACGGATATTATTACGACGCATTTTGATTATCATTCTATTGACCATAATTTATTGAAATTAGATATACTAGGTCACGATGATCCTACGATTATTAAGATGTTAGAGGAATTAATTACAGAGATGAACGGTGTACCATTTGATGCAACAAAGATTCAATTAGATGATAAAGATGTAATGTCATTATTTGCCAACACAAAAGCCCTGGGGATTACACCGGCTGATATCGGTGGGATTCCGGTAGGGTGTCTGGGAATTCCAGAGTTTGGAACTGATTTTGTTATTCAAATGGTAGTTGATACAAAGCCTAAGAGCTTTTCGGATCTAATCCGTATCTCAGGGTTGTCCCATGGAACTGATGTGTGGCTTAATAACGCTCAATTATATATTAAGACGGGAGAAGCGACCATATCTACTGCAATCTGTACGAGAGATGATATTATGACTTATCTCATTCACATGGGAATGGACAGTGAATTATCCTTTACAATCATGGAAAGCGTGCGTAAAGGAAAAGGCTTACGACCGGAGTGGGAAACGGCAATGAAAGAAGCACATGTTCCGGAGTGGTATCTGGATTCTTGTAAAAAAATCAAGTACATGTTTCCAAAGGCGCATGCGGCAGCCTATGTTATGATGGCTTATCGAATTGCTTATTGTAAGGTGAATTATCCATTAGCATATTATGCGGCATATTTTAGTATTCGTGCATCTGCTTTTTCTTATGAATTAATGTGTCAGGGAAAAGAAAAACTGGAGTATTATTTGAAAGATTATAAGCAACGCGTGGATACTTTAAGCAAGAAAGAACAGGATACATTAAAAGATATGCGAATTGTGCAAGAGATGTATGCCAGAGGATATGAATTTCTGCCACTTGATATCTATCGGGCAAAGGCGAGAAAATTTCAGATAATAGATGGAAAGTTGATGCCACCACTTAATAGTATTGAAGGTATGGGAGATAAGGCAGCCGAGGCGGTAGAACATGCGGCAATTGATGGACGCTATTTATCCAAAGATGATTTTAGACAGCGTACCAAGGCAAGCAAGACAGTTATTGATTTTATGGCGGATTTAGGTATGTTTGGGGATATACCTGAGACAAATCAGCTTTCTTTATTTGATTTATAAATTTCGCAAATTAATGCTTTAAACCGACAAAGTATTGTGCTATAATAGTGAAAGTGAATAAATATTTATAGAATGAATGGAGGCAATATCATGATATGGGCAAAGGAAGAAACCTTAGACAGAGATGAGATCGAAAAGATTCAATTAACAAAGTTAAAGGAAACGGTTACATATATATATGAAAAGGTTGCGCCTTATCGTCAAAAGATGGATGAGGCACATGTAAAACCAGAGGATATAAAAGAATTAAAAGATCTTCAGAAATTACCATTTACAAATAAGTCGGATTTTCGAGAAAATTATCCCACCGGATTATTTGCAGTAGAAAAAAAAGAATTGGTAAGAATACATGCAAGTTCTGGAACCACAGGAAAACCGACTATCGTAGGTTATACCAAACATGATATGCAAGTGTGGACAAATAACGTATCACGAGTAGCTTGTATGGGTGGAGCCAACGCAGATGATATTGTACAAAACGCATTCGGATATGGAATGTTTACAGGGGCACTGGGATTACATGCGGGGCTTGAGAATATAGGAGCTACAGTAATGCCTTGCTCAGCCGGAAATACAAAAAAACAGATTATGTATATGAAAGATATGGGAACAACATTATTGATTGCAACCCCTTCTTATGCGTTGCATCTAGGAGAAGAGATAAGAGCCATGGGATTAGATCCACAAAAAGATCTGAAGGTTCGAACGGGTTTATTTGGTGGAGAAGGAATGACAGAACCTATGCGTGATGAGATGCATCGGATATGGGGAGATGAATTTATGTGTACCCAGAATTATGGTATGAGTGAATTGTGTGGCCCCGGGGTATCGGGTGAATGCACCCAATTATGTGGAATGCATGTGAATGAAGATTACTTTATTGCTGAAATTATTGATCCGGAAACAGGAGAGGTGTTGCCTCCGGGAGAATTGGGAGAGCTGGTTATTACCTGTTTAGGAAAAGAAGCATTACCTATTATCAGATATCGGACAAAAGATCTGACAAGATTGCACTATGAACCATGTAAATGCGGAAGAACAACTGTAAGAATGGAGAATCTGTCAGGGCGTTCTGATGATATGTTAGTGATTCGTGGGGTGAACGTATTCCCAACACAAATTGAAGAAGTATTATTACAAGTTACAGAAATCGGTCCTCATTATGAAATATTAGTAGAGCGTAAAAACAGATTGGATGTTATGACCATCTCGGTAGAGTTAATTGATGATCGCCTACTGGATAGTTATGCAAAATTAAGTGAATTGGAACAGAAGATTAAGGCGAATCTGAAATCTTTGCTTGGATTGGCGGCTCAGATAAAATTAGTAGCACCTCATTCATTACAACGATTTGAAGGAAAAGCACGAAGAGTTACGGACTTACGAAAGGATGGATTATAGACATGGAAGAATCACAGATGAAACAAATGATTATGTTAGGAAATGAGGCAATTGCAAGAGGTGCCTATGAAGCAGGCGTTAAAGTGTCCGCAGCTTATCCGGGAACCCCAAGTACGGAAATCAGCGAAGCAATTATACAATATAAAGATTGTTTATATGCAGAATGGTCTCCAAACGAGAAGGTAGCTACGGAAGTGGCCATTGGTGCAAGTGTTTCGGGCGTGCGTGCATTGGCATGTATGAAACATGTGGGATTGAATGTAGCATCAGATCCGTTATATACGGTATCTTATATGGGCGTAAATGGAGGATTGGTTTTAGTTGTTGCAGATGATCCCGGACTTTACAGTTCTCAAAATGAGCAGGATACACGCATGGTTGCAAGAGCAGCACAAGTTCCGGTATTGGAACCATCAGATAGTGCTGAAGCAAAAGAATACATTAAATTAGCATATACAATCAGTGAAACCTACGACCGTCCGGTGATACTTCGAACAACAACCAGATTAGCACATTCGCAAGGACTTGTTACCCTACAAGAACGAGAAGAAGTGGAAGACAAACCATATATAAAAGATGTAAAGAAGACCGTTATGATGCCGGGGAATGCAAAATTGCGTCACATAGAAATCGAACAACGCAATCTGGAATTGACAAAAGCAGCGGATACTCTGTCTATTAATACGGTAGAGATGAAAGACACCAAAATGGGAATCATTACCAGTGGTATTCCGTATCAATACGTAAAAGAAGCACTTCCGAACGCTTCTGTTTTAAAACTTGGAATGGTTCATCCTCTTCCAAGAAAGATGATAGAAGAATTTGCAAGTAAGGTAGAGGTTTTATATGTAGTAGAAGAGTTAGATCCGGTCATTGAAGAACAAGTGAAATCATGGGGAATTCCCGTTATTGGGAAAGAAATATTTACCGTACAAGGTGAATATAGTGCGAATATGCTTAAAAAAGCAATTTTAAAAGAAGAAATTCAAGCTAAACCAGCAGCTCAAGTCCCAATGCGTCCACCAATTCTTTGCCCTGGTTGTCCACATAGAAGTGTATATCATGTATTGAATAAATTAAAGATACATGCAGCCGGAGATATCGGGTGCTATACCCTTGGGGCTGTTGCACCACTGAGCGTTGTAGATACCACAATCTGTATGGGGGCCAGTATTAGCAGCCTTCATGGAATGGAAAAAGCAAAAGGAAAAGAGTATATTAAAAATTGGGTTGCAGTAATAGGAGATTCTACTTTTTTACATACGGGAGTCAATTCTTTGATGAACATGATGTATAATCAGGCAACAGGTACGGTTATGATTCTGGATAATTCCACCACCGGTATGACCGGACATCAAGATCATGCGGCTACTGGAAAGACGTTACAGGGAGATGAAACCAATGCAATTCATATTCCAAATCTCTGCAGAGCATTGGGCGTTAAAAATGTGGTGGAAGTAAATGCGTTTGATATTGACTTATTGGAAAAGACTATTCAAGAGGAAATTGCAAAAGATGAAGTATCTGTCATTATTACAAAATCACCTTGTGTATTATTAGACAAATCAAAGAAACCGGTATATATTGCCCATGCAGATCGATGTAAAAAGTGCGGAATGTGTATGAAACCGGGGTGCCCCGCTATGACAAAGAATGAGGATGGTACTATCAAGATTGATGATACCATGTGTACGGGGTGTGGATTATGCAAAACATTGTGTAAGTTTGATGCAATTGAGCTGGTGAAAGAAGGTGACAGATAATGGAAACAAAGAATATTATGATTGTAGGGGTAGGCGGACAAGGAACATTACTTACAAGTAGAATCTTAGGAGGGCTTGCCATTGCAGGTGGGTATGATGTGAAATTATCCGAAGTTCATGGAATGGCACAACGAGGTGGAAGTGTTGTAACATTTGTAAGGTATGGAGAACAAGTGGCGGAGCCGATTGTAGAAGAAGGACAGGCAGATGTTGTAATTGCGTTTGAACGATTAGAAGCATTGCGCTACGCGCATTTTCTAAAAGATACAGGAGTGCTTATTGCAAATGATTGGCGTATCGACCCAATGCCTGTTGTGATTGGAGCTGCTTCTTATCCGGAAAAAATACTTGAAAAATTAGCAGAAACACATCAAGTTTATGTAGTGGATGCAACAAAAGAAGCAAAAGAATTAGGAAATTCAAGGGTCTTTAACATGATTGTGCTAGGAGTTGCCGCAAGACATATGGATTTCACTAAAGACCAGTGGTATCAAGTGATTCAGCAGACGGTGCCACCTAAGACAATTGAGATTAATAAGAAAGCTTTTGACGTAGGCTATCATCTATAGGAGGAGATTATGATTAAACAATTATCCATATTTGTAGAAAATAAACCGGGAAGTTTAATGGATGTAACAGATGCATTGACAAATGCACATGTAAACATACGTGCAGTTGCTTCTTTTGATACTCCGGAATTCGGAATTCTTCGTCTTGTAGTAGACAAAGCAGAAGAAGCGAAAGATTACTTGACCCAACGTGGATTCGTGGTTCGTGTTCATGAGGTGATTGGAGTAGAATTAGAAGATAAAAAAGGAAATTTAAATCAGATGCTTTCTATATTGGCAGATGGTAAAATTAATATTAATTACATCTATTCTTTTGTGATTCGCCAAGGGGAAGCCCCGGTTATGGTTTTTAATACCGATGATTTTGAGAAAGCAACGGCAATCTTAGAACAGGCAGATGTGAAAATAGTTAAAGAACTAGATTAATAAAGCTAACAGGAGGCAAAACATGATTTGGAATGAAGCAAAAGAATGCATGAGTAGAGATGAGATTGCCAATCTACAAGGAAAACGTCTTACAAAGATGGTGGATAGAGTGTATCACAATGTGACCTTTTATCGAAAAAAAATGCAGGAAATGGGAATTGAACCCGGTGATATTACCCATGTGGAAGATGTAAGAAAATTACCTTATACTACAAAAAAGGATTTGAGGGATAATTATCCATTTGGTTTAGTGGCAGTCCCGGAATCACAGATTGCAAGGGTACATGCATCTTCGGGAACAACAGGAAAAGCAACCGTTGTAGCTTATACAAGAAGAGATATTGATATATGGGCGGATTGTGTGGCTCGTGTTATTACAATGGCAGGTGGAACAAGAGAAGACAGAATACACATCTCCTATGGGTATGGGCTATTTACCGGTGGTCTTGGCATTCATTATGGTGCAGAACATCTAGGTGCAACCGCAATTCCAATGTCTTCAGGAAACACCAAAAAACAGATTACTATGATGGAAGATTTTGGCGCGACCATGTTATGCTGTACTCCGTCATATGCGTTACATCTTGCGGAGGCGTTGGAAGAAGCCGATAAGATTGATAAGATTAAACTAAAATCGTGTATTCTTGGTGCAGAACCATGGACTGAAAATATGCGAAAAGAATTAGAAGCAAAGCTTCATGTGCAGGCACATGATATCTATGGATTAAGTGAAGTGATGGGACCAGGTGTTGCAGGAGATTGTATATATCATCAGGGACTTCATGTATTTGAAGATCATTTTCTTCCAGAAGTTATTAATCCGGAGACTTTAAATCCTTGTAAAGATGGTGAAGTTGGTGAACTTGTATTTACTACATTGACGAAAGAGGCATTGCCATTATTTCGATATCGAACCAAGGACTTAACCAGTATTGATTATCGTCCATGTGAATGTGGAAGAACCCATGCCCGAATCTCTAAATTTGTAGGACGTTCTGATGATATGCTGATTATCCGAGGGGTAAATGTATTCCCGTCTCAAGTGGAAAGTGCATTGCTTGAAATGGGTGGAGTAACACCACATTATATGTTGATTGTAGATCGTGTAAATAATCTAGATACATTAGAAGTAATGGTGGAAATAGATGAAAGCTTTTTCTCAGATGAGATTCGTGCTTTAGATAGTTTGACACAGAAGATAGCACATGTATTAAAACAAGCACTTGGGTTGGCGGTAAAAGTAAAGTTAGTAGAGCCTAAGACCATTGAACGCAGCGAAGGAAAAGCAAAACATGTAATTGATAAACGTCAATTAGTATAAGGGGGAAGAAGATGACTATTAAACAATTATCTGTATTTTTAGAAAATAGAGAAGGACGCCTCGATGAAGTATTAGAAACACTCGGCAGACAGAATGTAAATATTGTTGCACTTAGTCTTGCAGACACTTCAGATTATGGGATGCTGCGAATGATTGTATCCGATCCTCAAAAAGGAAAAGAAGTACTAAAGGCGGTAGGTATTACAGCCATGATAACAGAAGTGATTGCACTACGTGTTTCTCATGCCTCTGGTTCACTTAGCAAAGCAATGCATCAATTGGTTGTAGCCGGGGTTAATGTGGAATATATGTATGCGTTTGCCAATGGGAAGGACGCATCGGCAGTACTAAAGACCGAAGATTCAGAAAAAGCAATCGATGTACTATTAAAAAATGGATTTAATGTATGGAAAGAGGAAGAGGCATATACAGCCAATTGCTAAGTGTAAAAAGACAAGAAAAAAAGAACCGTAAAAACGGTTCTTTTTTCTAATCTCATTTTGTGGTTTGCTTTTAATTATTAAATCAAGTTTATATAAGTAAAAGGCACATCTAAAATTCTGATTAAAGTTTGATTACGTTGATTGCCTGAGGTCCTTTAGCACCGTCTGTTACTTCGAATTCCACTGCTTGACCTTCTTCTAAAGATTTGAATCCATCCATAGCTAAACCAGAATAATGTACAAATACATCACTACCAGATTCGTCAGAAATAAATCCATACCCTTTTTGGTTGTTAAACCATTTTACTGTACCTTTGTTCATTGTGTTACCTCCATAAAAATATAAATAATAAAGTAGTGTATTGCATATGCTAATACTCTGTCAGATTAGCACAATTTTACAACGATGTCAACGAATATCAATCAAATATCAACAATAATTACTAAATAAATAGAAAAAAGAAATTTGCAAAAATTACACAGGTAATGATACACTTAATACAGGTTATTATTAAGAATATAACATAGAAACCATTAAAATGGAAATAGGAGGAACAGATGAGCAATATACGAAAAAATGTGTTGGAATTAATTGGACATACCCCGTTGATGGAAGTTGTCAGAATGGAAGAACAGCAGGAGTTAAGAGCCAGGCTACTTGTGAAATTAGAATTATTTAATCCGGCAGGAAGTGTAAAGGACAGAGTGGCCAGATCAATGGTATTAGATGCAGAAGAAAAAGGATTGATTCATGAAGGCGCAACTTTAATTGAACCAACAAGTGGTAATACCGGCATAGGTTTGGCAGCTATCGCAGCAGGGCGTGGATATCATGCCATATTAACCATGCCGGATACTATGAGTATAGAACGTAGAAAATTGTTACAAGGATATGGTGCCAAGATTGTTCTGACAGATGGGAAACTTGGAATGACCGGTGCCATTGAAAAAGCAGAGGAATTAACAAAGGAAATTGAGAATTCTATTGTTCTTGGTCAATTTGTGAACCCGGCAAATGCAAAAGCGCATATGGATTCTACAGGTCCGGAGATATGGGAAGATACCGATGGTGAAATTGATGTGTTTGTTGCCGGAGTTGGGACGGGAGGAACAATTACCGGAGTGGGAAATTATCTAAAACAAAAAAACTCACAGATTCAAGTTGTGGCTGTAGAACCCAGAAACTCAGCTGTATTATCAGGTGGTAAGGCAGGAAACCACGGATTACAGGGGATTGGGGCGGGATTCATTCCAACCATTTTAGATTCCAAAAGTTATGATAAGATTGTGACAGTAGAGGAACAAGAAGCATATGAAGCAGTATGGGAGTTAGCGCATACGGAGGGGATACTGGTAGGCATCTCATCGGGGGCGGCACTTTATGCGGCACTTTCATTGGCTAAAAAGAAAGAATATGAAGGTAAAACAATTGTTGCGTTATTACCGGATACAGGTGAAAGATATCTGTCCACACCTATATTTGACTAAAAAAGACATTAAAGAGAATCGTAATAAGTAGTTATTACTATAAGTAATAGATGATTTGTGGGTGGTAGTTTACATTCAAGATATGTTTTGGTACACTATACCGTAGAGCTTATTAAAAATGAGAGAATAAGTGTGTATTATACGTAGGAGGGAAATTATGTTAGAAAAATTCTTTAAACTCCGTGAAAACGGAACAGATGTAAAAACTGAGGTTTTAGCAGGAATTACGACATTTATGACTATGGCGTACATCTTAGCAGTGAATCCAAGTATCTTATCAGCAACAGGAATGGATGCAGGTGCGGTGTTTACAGCAACAGCAATTGCCGCATGTTTGGGAACGTTGTTTATGGCACTTTTTGCAAATTATCCATTTGCATTAGCACCGGGTATGGGGTTAAATGCTTATTTTGCATATACTGTAGTATTGGGTATGGGATATACTTGGCAGACTGCATTAGCAGCGGTATTTATAGAAGGTGTTATATTTATTGTGTTATCTGTGACCAGTGTGCGTGAAGCTATCTTTAATGCAATTCCGAAGAATTTAAAGGCAGCGGTAAGTGTAGGAATCGGGTTATTTATTGCATTTATAGGATTGCAAAATGCGAAGATTGTTATCGGTGGTGCTACATTAGTTCAATTATTTTCTCTGGATGGTTATAATCTTGCCAATGGAGTAACAGCAACAATGTCAGATGTTGGAATTACAGCATTATTAGCAGTTATCGGAGTAATTATAACCGCAATTTTAGTTGTAAAGAATGTAAAAGGAAATATCCTTTGGGGAATTTTGATTACTTGGATTCTTGGTATTGGTTGCCAATTGGGAGGATTGTATGTACCAAATCCTGAGCTTGGGTTCTTTAATTTACTACCGGATTTCAGTTCTGGATTGTCAATTCCAAGCATTATGCCAGTATTAGGGAAACTGGATTTCTCTGGAATTTTCTCTTTGAATTTTGTAGTCGTTGTATTTGCGTTTTTATTTGTTGATTTATTCGATACCATTGGAACTTTGATTGGGGTATCTTCCAAAGCGAATATGTTAGATAAAGATGGAAAATTGCCACGTATTAAGGGCGCACTGTTAGCAGATGCAGTTGCAACAACAGCAGGAGCAGTTCTTGGTACTTCTACAACAACTACATATGTAGAAAGTGCATCTGGGGTGTCAGAGGGTGGACGTACAGGACTTACAGCACTTATTACTGCGATTTTATTTGGATTGGCATTATTCCTATCTCCAATTTTTTTGGCAATTCCATCATTTGCAACAGCGCCTGCATTAATTGTAGTAGGGTTCTATATGTTAACGAATATTGTAAATATTGATTTCGTAGATTACAGTGAAGCAATTCCATGTTTTATCTGTATTGCAGCGATGCCTTTCTTTTATAGTATATCAGAAGGTATCTCAATGGGAGTTATCGCATATGTTTTAATTAACTTATTTACCGGAAAAGCGAAGGAAAAGAAGATTAGTATTCTGATGTATGTCCTTGCAGTATTATTTGTTTTAAAATACATCTTTATCTAAGTCAAGGAATTCTGAGTTATATTCATAAAAAGGTGTTGCATATGTAAAATATGTGATGCCTTTTTATTGTGTTTCTAGAAAGGCTCATGTATAATAAATAGATACGAGATTATAAGAATGGGAGACACAGATGGCAATTAATAAAACCATGAAAAAAGTATTAACGGCATTGTCTTTTGGAGGAATTGAAGTAGAAGCATCCAGACATTTAGCCAATTTGAAAGCATTAGATCCAATGAAAATATTTCGTAAAACGATTGACTATCAGATTTATAATAAAGACTATCAGATTCCAACACGTACCTATCTGCCCGAAGAAGGAGCACTTGGTGGAGATGGAATGGAAGGAAATACCTACTCCGTGCTTTTATTCTTCCATGGTGGGGGTTGGGTGACAGAAAGTGTAGATAATTATGAACGCGTGTGTGCTCGTATGGCTACAGCTACGAATCATATTGTTGTATCGGTAGACTACCGATTGGCCCCTGAATATAAATTCCCGATAGGACTAGAAGATTGTTATGCAGTAGCAAAAGCATTATACACCAACCGTTTTATTTTGAATGTGGATCCAGATAGAATCACATTAATTGGTGACAGTGCAGGAGGTAATCTGACAGCAGCATTATCTTTAATGGCAAGAGATAGAAAAGAGTTCATGCCATTAAGACAGATTCTTATCTATCCCGCTACTAACAATGATTATTCGGAATCGTCTCCTTATGTGTCGGTTAAGGAAAATGGAACAGATTATCTTCTAACAGCAGGGAAGATGACAGATTATCTTAATTTGTATGCAAGTTGTGAAGAAGATAAGCAGAACCCGTATTTTGCCCCCCTCTTAGAAACAGATCTTAGCAATCAACCAAAGACGTTAGTACTTACAGCAGAATATGATCCTTTACGTGATGAAGGAGAAGCGTATGCGAAGAGGTTATTGGAAGCAGGCAATCAAGTAGAAGTACACAGAATTAAAGATGCTCTTCATGGGTATTTTGCATTGGGGATTCGATATCTGTATGTACAAGAAAGCTTTGAACTCATTAATAAATTCTTAGAGGAGGTCTAAGCAGTGTTTAAGCAAAAACGAGCTTATTGGAGAAGACTGGATAATGCGGCGAAATTATTTTCTGCCACAAGTAACAAACGAGATACAAGGGTGTTTCGCTTCTATTGCGAGATGCAGGAAGCTATTATACCGTCATCTTTGCAGGAAGCTTTAAATATTACAATTCAAAAATATCCCATCTTTTTATCGGTAATGCGAAGAGGATTTTTTTGGCATTATCTAGAAAAAAGTGCACTTCGACCGGTTGTGGCTGAGGAATATAAAGAACCGTGCAGTAATCTGTACGTTAGAGATAAGATGACGCTTTTGTTTGAAGTGACTTATTATCAGAATCGCATTAATTTCGAGGTGTTTCATGCGCTTACAGATGGTACAGGTGCAATGGCATTTCTACGTGAGCTTGTTAAAAACTATATTTTGCTTACACATAGCGAAGATGGACTTGAAGATGTTCTGTTATCTAATGATGATCTTACAATTCAAGACCAAGAAGATGATAGTTTTTCTAAATATTATAATTCTAGGACAAAAAAACCACGTCATAAGAAAACGAATGCTTTTCAAATTCGACATATAAAGAAAGAACATAGTCAATTACGACTGACGGAGGCGACGATTTCAGTAAGTCAGATATTGAAGATAGCCAGAGAAAGAAAGGTTTCCATTACAGTAATGCTGACAACGGCATTGTTGTGTGCAATTCATGAGGAAATGTTAAAAAGTCAAGAACGAAAACCGGTAACGCTTATGATACCAGTAAATTTAAGGAAATTTTTCCCATCAGAATCTATGCTTAATTTCTTCGGCTGGATAGAACCGGGGTATTGTTTTGAAAATGAACCCGGTGATTTTCAGAGTGTGTTGGAGAAAACAAGTCAATTCTTTAAAACACAACTTACGGTGGAGCATATGGCCACTCATATAAATGAGTTAATTGCTCTTGAGAAGCATCCGATTTTAAAATTTGCACCATTGAGTTTGAAAAATGTATGCATACAGGCAGGAGCGAAGCTGGCGGAGAAAAACCTAACAGCAGTTCTGTCTAATATGAATGCTGTTTCCATACCAGAAATATATCAACCATATATTAAGCGATTTGGTGTCTATACGAGTACGCCAAAGGTGGAGTTGTGTGTATGCTCGTTTCAGGATATCATGTCTTTGGGTTTTACGTCACGATTTGATAGCCTTAATATACAACGGAATTTCTTCCGTATCTTGTCAGAATTAGGAATTAAAGTTCATATGGAAGAACTTTGTTATCCGGAGAAACAAGAACCGAAGTATGAAGGAATCCAATTTTTCCAATTGTTTTCTTTTCTATGTATTGCAACAGTTGTAATTGGTGTGATGGTCAATGCAATTGTTACACCGCATCGCTATTGGGCCGCCTTTGTTGGAGGAGGGGTACTAAGTATGTGGTTGTCATTAGCTATTGGATTTTTCAAACGACATAATTTACTAAAGAATGCAATGTGGCAATTATTTGTAGTAACACAAGGCTGTATCTTGTGGGATGTAGGCACAGGATGGAATCAATGGTCTGTCAATTATGTGCTACCGGTAGTATGTGTAATTATCTTGATTTCCATGTTTACTATATCTCGGATTCAATCGCATACAGCAAGAGAATATATGATTTATTTTACAATGGCGGCAATGTACGGCTTATTATTACCATCCATCTTATTGTTAACGGGAATAGTAACGGTTAAACTTCCATTAGTGATATGTGTTGGTGTATGCTTTTTAGTTATGATTGCACTTGTTACATTTAAAAGAAAAGAATTTTTTCAAGAAATGAATAAGAAATTTCATGTATAGATAAATAGAAAGACGAGGTGTCAATATGGGAGATTTTGAAGATAGGACCCCATTGGTAGAAGGATTTTATATTAAAAATATAATGGAAACAATTGTAAAAGAAGAATTGGAAAACAATGTGAGTAATTTTGATTGTTGTACATGCAAACAATGTCAAGCAGATATCATTACGTTAGCACTCAATCATTTACAACCTTATTATGTAACAACAAAACAAGGAGAAGTTCTTTCTAGAGCCAATATGCTTAAATATACCAGTCCAATAGAAGTTGCGGTGGCAGTTGCAAAAGCGGTAGAGATTGTTAGAAATAATCCAAGACATATAAAATGATAGCGTATTGATTGGACAAGGGATGTGATTCTATTGGATTAGAACACATCCCTTGTTGATTTATTTAATGGCGTTAGCTGCAAATTCAGTTGTTACTAATTGGTTATAATCTGCACGAGCTTTTAATTCATTTGCAGATTCTAAGATATCTTGAAGTAGTTCAAAGCTTTCTTTTTCAAAGACTAAATTATCTTTCCAAGTATCCTGAGCATGGTAACGCTCTACAATAGTTGTTAAAGTACTGATGTCTGTTTCTTTAAATTGGGGTGCAATAATGGCCGCAATTTCTTTTGAAGAGTGGTTTTTACAGTAAATCATTCCTTTTTGTAGTGCATTTGTAAATCCTTGAATTATCTTTTGGTTTTTTTCGATATAGCTTGATTTGGCACAGAATGCAGTATATGGAACGTAGCCACTGTCGGTACCAAGTGATGCAACGATGGAACCTTTCTTTCCAGATTCCAAAGTGGTTGCCGCCGGTTCAAACTCTATTGTATAATCGCCAAGACCACTTGAAAAGGCGGCGGCGGTAGCACCAAAGTCAATACCTTGGTTGATTGTTACATCTGTTGCTGGATCAAGACCTTCCTGTTTTAAGATGTACTCGAATACCATTTCAGGCATGCCACCTTTCCGACCACCTAATATAGTCTTTTCTTTTAAATCACTCCATTTAAAGTTGGAATTTTCTTCTCTTGCTACTAAAAAGTTCCCTGCACGTTGTGTTAATTGAGCAAAATTAACAATATAATCTGTGGATCCTTCGTTGTAGGTATAGATGGTGGTTTCCGGTCCCATAAATCCAATATCTGCATCGCCGGATAATACAGCAGACATTGTTTTATCTGCACCAAATCCAGTAACAAGCGTAACTTGAATACCTTCATCTTTAAAATAATTTTCTTGAATCGCCACGTACATAGGTGCGTAGAAAATGGAGTGTGCGACTTCATTTAAAACCACAGTTGTTGGTGTTATACTTTCTTCTTTTGTGCTTCCTTCTATTTCTGTGTTAGATACTTCTTTTTTAGAAGAACAGGCAAGAAATGATGTTGTAACGAGAGCTACAACAATCAATAAAGAAAGAAAACGCTTTTTCATAAAGACCTCCTGAATATTGAAAATGGTGTTATTTGTTTAGTATATGAAAAAGAATGTCATTGGTGTTATTTGATGTCTTTTTGTGGTTTAACCTGGGGTGGCTCAAACGGATACATTGCCTGATAAGATTCAAGTTCTTCAGTGGACATTGGCGCAGATGGTATCAATCCAGTGCATTCCGAGAGAACCGATGAATGTTTAATATAATCGTAATTGTCAATAATTATTTGATTTTCTGCGTTCTGTTTTATTTCTGACATATTATCACCTCTATCTTGTAGTATGGAAATTGTATAAAAAAATATACTTGGATTTTATCTTTTAATTAAAATATGATATAATAATATAATTGATAGAAAAGAGGGATATACATGAAGATTATTGCAGATACACATTCGCACACTGTTGTGAGTGGTCATGCGTACAGTACAATGAAAGAGATGGCAAGTGCAGCAGCAAAAAATGGCCTAGAAGTTCTTGCGCTTACAGAACATGCACCACAGATGCCGGGAACATGTGGCGCATTTTATTTTAGAAACTATCAAGTGGTTCCAAGAAAACAATGTGGTATACAATTATTACTTGGTTCTGAAGTGAATATTATGGGAATAGATGGAAGTGTGGATCTTGAAGAAGATACACTGCAGCTTCAAGATATTGTTATTGCAAGTATTCATATGCCTTGTTTTGGACTTGATAAAACAATGGCAGAAAATACACAGGCATATCTTAACGCTATGAAGAACCCATATATTAATATTATTGGACATCCGGATGATGGACGATTTCCGGTTGATATGGAGGCACTGGTACTAGGAGCAAAGGCCACAAATACATTGCTGGAAATAAATAATTCATCCCTTATGCCAAATGGATTTCGCAAAAATGCATATGAAAACGCAAGTAGAATGCTACATTATTGCAAGCAGTATGATGTGTCTGTTACAGTAGGGAGCGATGCACATATAGATATAGATGCAGGCAATTTCAAGAATGCAATCCAGTTATTAGAAACATGCAATTTCCCGGAAAGATTGGTTGCAAATACAAGTTTAAAAAAATTAGAACCTTATATCAATGCATATAAATGTAATTAATTTTTAACGGTGAAGTGGAAAGAATAATAGAAATTAGCTGAAACAATAAGTTTGACCTTAGCACAGGGGGTAGACTTTATGAATTTAATGTGTTAAAATGTAATTGCAGTTGATGTGATTTACAAAGGAGATATATGCATGAGTAAAAAAATAAGAACCGATGCAGTAGATTATCTGTTCGAGGCTGTTTTAAGTTTGAAGGATAAGCAAGAGTGCTATACGTTTTTTGAAGATATTTGTACAGTAAACGAACTGTTGTCGTTATCGCAACGTTTTGAAGTTGCTAAGATGTTGAGAGAACAGAAGACCTATTTAGAAATTGCTGAAAAAACAGGTGCTTCTACAGCAACAATCAGTCGGGTAAATCGTTCGCTTAATTATGGGAATGATGGATATGATATGGTGTTTGCAAGAATCGGGGAACATAAAAAGTAAGTATCTAAAAACAATGTTATGAAGAAGTACAAGTCAAAAACAGAGGCTTGTACTTTTTTGGGCTATTTTTTGCCTTTTTCAGGTTTGGGAAGCTCATCAATTAATTTCTCGATAATTTGTTTTTTAATGTAGACATCAAAACTCAAATTGCATATAAAAGAGAACAATAAGAGATATCCACGTTGGTCTTCATCAACCTCTTTAAATGATTCCATGGAATGATTGTATAGATCGGTAATATCATCTTGCAATGCAGGAATACGATCTTCTTCCATCTTACAAATCTCACGATAGATGGTGCTAAGATCTAGCTCCTTGTCAGTATCAAAATATTGCTCGGTGACAGGATTCAATAATGTTTCAATGTCCTTAATTGACAAAATGTTTTTAAAATAGTAGATAAAAATCAATACAAGTACATGCTCTTTGGAATATTTTTTTTTCGATGATGCAGGTAGTAAGTTGTTCTTAGTATAATTATTAATCATCGTTTTTGTTAGAATTTTATCTTCGTTATAGCGTTTGGAAGATTTTAATTCTTCGTCCATAAGAGTTGTCACTTGGTCCATATAAAGATCAATATTCGGAATGTTATCAGGACTTACGTGAGTTACACGTGCAATGCTGTCCAAGATACTGTTTAATAAATCATCTGTATTAATTGTCATGTTAATCACCTCAATGTATTCATTATATAGTAATGAAAACTAGATGGCAAGTATTTTTATCATTTACTATTGTTTTTATTGTCATCTAGAAATAGATGGGGTATGATAGTAGAAAAGTGTAGGAGGCTATATATATGTGGATGGTAATTGTAAGCATTGGCTTGGCAGGTATTACGTATTGCTTGTTGACTGAACATGAAAAGAAAAAAAAGAGGCGTCAAGAAGAGCTGGATAGAGAAAGTCAACCTGTTGAACTAGTGGAAGAACCAAAAGAGGCAGAGATGTCAAAAGAAGTAGAGATGTCAAAAGAAGTAGAAATGTCAAAAGAAGTAGAAATGTCAAAAGAGGAAGAAATGCCAGAAGAGGCAGTGTCAAAAGAAGGAGGACAAGAAGATGAATAATATCGAATTTAGAGAACCAGTAATAGAGGATGCGGAAGCGATTGTTGCTTTTTATAACCGAGTAGGTGGAGAAACGAGTTATCTAAGTTTTGAAAAAGATGAATATCCAAGGGATGTAAAAGCAGAGAGAGAAAACATTGAAGAGACCAATGCACATGCTACAAGTACGATGTTACTAGCACTTGATGCAGGGAAAATCGTGGCAATTGGGACGATTAGTTCTGGAAATAAAATCAAAGCCCGTCATGAAGGTGAGCTTGGTATCGTGGTAGAGGAAGCACATCAAGGACAAGGAATTGGAAGCGAAATCATTCGACGTTTGATTGAATTTTCACGTGGAAATGGTGTAACTACAAGAATTAGATTAGACACAAGAACGGATAATCGCTTGGCTGTTAAATTATATATCAGTTTTGGATTTGAAATTGAAGGTTGTTTAAAGAATTCCACTTTGCTAGATGGGGTATATTATGATCTTTACGTGATGGGGTTAATGTTATAGAGAGGAAGAACTACATGAGCATATATGATACACTGAATTCGCAACAACAGGAAGCCGTATTTCATACGGAGGGACCACTTTTAATATTGGCCGGAGCGGGCTCAGGTAAGACGAGAGTGCTGACACACCGTATTGCATATTTAATTGATGAAAAAGGTGTAAATCCATGGAATATATTAGCAATTACATTTACAAACAAGGCTGCGGGAGAGATGCGTGAGCGAGTAGATGACATTGTTGGATTTGGATCCGAAAGTATATGGGTTAGTACGTTTCATTCTACATGTGTGCGTATCTTAAGACGACATATTGATCTCTTAGGTTATGATACATCATTTACAATCTATGATGGGGATGATCAAAAGACTTTAATGAAAGATGTGTGTAAATATTTACAGATTGATACAAAAGTATACAAAGAAAGAATGTTGTTAAGTGCTATCTCATCAGCGAAAGATGAGCTGGTTACAGCAGCCGAATATGCATTGAATGTAGCAGGGGATTATGGAAAACAAAAGATAGCACAGGTCTATGCGGAATATGAGAAACAATTGAGGGCAAATAACGCTCTTGATTTTGATGATCTTTTAGTGAAGACAGTACAATTGTTACAGACACAACCGAACGTCTTAGAATATTATCAAGAACGGTTCCGCTATATTATGGTAGATGAATATCAGGATACAAATACAGTACAGTTTCAATTGATTCGTCTTTTGGCATCTAAATATAATAACTTATGTGTGGTTGGAGATGATGATCAGTCTATCTATAAATTCAGAGGTGCTAATATAAAAAATATCCTGAATTTTGAAAAAGTATTTCACCATGCGAAAGTTATTAAGTTAGAACAAAATTATCGTTCTACCAGTACTATATTAGATGCGGCAAATGCAGTGATTCGACATAATGTAGGGCGAAAAGAGAAAACTCTTTGGACCGATAATGGAGAGGGCGAGAAGATTAGTTTAAACCAATTTGATTCTGCTTATGAAGAGGCGGAATATGTAGTTGGAGAGATAGGGAGATGCGTGCGTAATGGAGAGGGTTCTTATAATGATCATGCAATATTATATCGAACCAATGCTCAATCACGCATCTTTGAAGAAAAATTTGTGGTATCTAATATTCCGTATAGAATTGTAGGTGGTGTAAATTTTTATGCAAGAAGGGAAATTAAGGATTTGCTTGCATATTTTAAAACCATCGATAATGGGCAAGATGATCTAGCAGTTCGTAGAATAATTAATGTTCCTAAAAGAGGAATTGGACTTACTACGATAAATAGGGTACAGGAAAATGCCCAGGAACGTGAAGTTGGATTCTATGAAGCATTGCGTACGGTTGATATGATTCCGAATATTGGGCGTGGCGTATCGAAATTAGAGTCGTTTGTAGCATTGATTGAACACTTCAAAGAAGAAGCAAAGACCTGTGGAATCTCAGATTTAATGTCTAAAATTATAGAAATGACAGGATATGTAGAAGATTTAAAAGCAGAAAATGATGAAGAGGCTCAGACTCGTATTGAGAATATTGATGAATTGATGAGTAAAATTGTGGCCTATGAAGAATCCTGTGAAGACGAACATCCTACCTTGAGTGGATTTTTAGAAGAGGTAGCACTGGTAGCAGATATTGATAGTTTAGTTGAAAGTACAGATTATGTGGTGCTTATGACGTTACATAGTGCAAAAGGATTAGAATTCCCTCACGTATACCTTACAGGTATGGAAGATGGTATATTCCCAAGTTATATGACAATTACGGCAGATGATCCGGACGAGGTGGAAGAAGAGCGAAGACTTTGTTATGTCGGGGTTACAAGGGCTAGAGAAGAATTAACACTTACATGTGCAAAACGTCGTATGGTACGTGGAGAGACTCAATATAACAAGATGTCCAGATTCTTGAAAGAAATACCGGTAGAGTTATTGGCTTCTGGTCAATTGGTTGAAAAAGAGGAACAAGAACTGCCAAAGCAAATGGCATATTTTCAAGCTAAACAATCTTTTCATTCTAAAGCATTTTCAACTCCAAAACCTACCCAGCAATTTGGGGTAAGTGGTAGTGATGGGTTGGGATATGATGTGGGTGATACAGTATGTCATACGAAGTTTGGACAGGGGCTGGTTACAGCAATTGCAGAAGGTGGAAGGGACTACGAAGTTACAGTGCAGTTTAATGGAGTAGGCGTAAAAAAGATGTTTGCAACCTTTGCTAAATTAACAAAAATATAAAAAACAAATAATCCGGCATAATACTATAGTATTATGAAAATGATAGTGTTATAATTGATGAAATGAATGGATACTTGTTAGAACATGAAAAGAGGAAAGGAAGTAGAAAATATGTCAAAAGTAGAAGATTTTATTACGGCTTCAAAATTAAATGAGTTGCTTCACAAAAAAGAAGATGATAAGCATAAAAACACAGTACTTTGGATTCTGGCAGCTGTTGGGGTAGTGGCAGCAGTAGCAGGGATTGCTTATGCAGTATATTGCTTCTTTACACCAGATTATTTGGAAGACTTTGAAGAAGATTTTGATGATGATTTTTTTAATGATGAAGACCAAGTATAGGTGCTTTTAAGAAATCGTAAGAACAGGTGCTGGATTTACAATTCAAAAAGTTGTGAATTCAGTGCCTTTTTGTTTCTATGCATAACTATAAGGATAAAATAATAGAAAAGGAAGAATAAAATGAACATAAATAAAAGGATCGATCACACCATGCTTAAAGCTGATGCAACAACAAAAATGATTCATAAGTATTGTCAAGAAGCTAAAGAATATGGATTTGCATCTGTATGTGTTAATAGCTGCCATGCGTCATTGGTGGCAGAGCTGTTGCATAATAGTGAAGTGAAGACCTGTTGTGTAGTGGGATTTCCACTAGGTGCTATGTTAACTTCAGCGAAAGCATATGAAGCGTCTGAAAGTGTAAAGGCAGGAGCCCAGGAAATAGATATGGTTATCAATATTGGTGCAATTAAAGATAAAAATGATGAATATGTGTGCGATGATATTCGAGGTGTTGTAGAAGCAGCGAAACCAGCTATCGTGAAGGTGATTATAGAAACTTGTTTGTTAACAGAGGAAGAGAAAATCAGGGCCTGCGCATTGACAGTCAAAGCCGGTGCTGAGTTTGTGAAGACTTCTACAGGATTTAGTACAGATGGTGCATCGGTAGAAGACATTACATTGATGAGAAAAGTAGTGGGAGAACAGGCGCAAATCAAGGCAAGTGGTGGAATTCGTACGCCGGAAGATGCGAAACGTATGCTAGAGGCGGGAGCCGATAGAATCGGAGCAGGAAATGGTGTTGCACTTTTATCAAAATAGGCAGACAAGGGGAAGGGTTAATCGAAGATATGAAAAAAGGACAAGTATATGAGGGAATCATTGAAAGCGTAGAATTCCCAAATAAAGGACAGATTCATCTACCGGATGAAGAAAAGGTGGTGATTATAAAAAATGGATTACCCGGACAAAAGGTACGGTTTTCTGTAAATAAAGTTCGAAAGGATAAAGCAGAAGGACGACTTTTAGAAGTACTGGAAAAATCGGCCTCCGAAATTGAACCACATTGTATCCATTTTGGACAGTGTGGTGGTTGTACTTATCAAAATCTACCGTATGAGGAACAACTGGCCTTAAAGGAAAGACAAGTTAAAACACTGCTAGAGCGAGTGGTTAAGGATTGCAAATTTGAGGGTATTAAAGGGAGCCCAAAACAATATGCATATCGAAATAAGATGGAATTCTCATTTGGCGATGAATATAAAGATGGTCCTTTAGCACTTGGAATGCATAAACGTGGTAGTTTTCATGATATTGTAAATGTGTGCGAATGTGATATTGTAGATGAGGATTATAGAAAGATTCTAACATGTACATTGGCATATTTCACAGAGTTGAGAGCTACTTATTATCATCGCATGCGTCATGTGGGCTATCTACGTCATCTTTTGGTCCGAAAGGGCACCAAAACAAATGAAATCCTTATTGTTCTTGTTACCACTCATGAAGGGGCTATGGATGAACAAGAATGGGTAAATCGTATCTTGAATCTGGGACTTACTGGCAATGTAGCTGGAATTCTTCATACCTACCATGATGGAGTTGCAGATGTTATTAAAGATGAGGGAACGGATATCCTCTATGGAAAAGATTATTTTTATGAAGAATTGCTAGGATTAAAATTCAAAATATCACCATTCTCGTTTTTTCAAACGAATACATTAGGTGCAGAGGTACTGTATGAAACAGCGCGCGAATATATAGGAGATACGAAGGACAAGGTAATCTTTGATTTGTATAGTGGAACGGGAACGATTGCACAGATGCTGGCACCCATAGCAAAAAAAGTTGTAGGAGTGGAAATTGTGGAGGAGGCTGTTGAGGCTGCAAAGGAGAATGCGATTCTAAATGGATTAACAAATTGTGTGTTTTGGGCGGGCGATGTGTTGAAAGTAATTAATGAACTGGGCGAAGTGCCGGATATTATTGTTCTTGACCCTCCAAGAGATGGAATACACCCGAAAGCATTGGAAAAGATTATTGCATTTGGTGTGGAAAAAATGGTGTATATCAGCTGTAAACCTACAAGTTTGGTGCGAGATCTGGAAGTACTGCAGGAAAGAGGCTATCAGGTGGAAAAAACCGTGGCAGTGGACATGTTTGCAGGGACGGTGCA
>JAVXHR010000004.1:0-12833 GCA_036656795.1 Lachnospiraceae bacterium
GCGGAAATTTTCAAGGTTGTTTTGTCTATTGTTTAATTATCAATGTTCTGTGTTGTGTTGCTCACTACCTGCGAGCGACTTATTCAGAATAACACCATGGTCCACTAATGTCAACGTTTTTTTTCATTTTTTTTATTTTTCGCTGTTTTTAGACAGATTCCCCAATTTCTCGTCATTTAAAATCCTATTTTACGTCATTTTTACAACAGGTTTATAGCCTCACTAATATTCTTCACTCCCAGCACTTGAATTCCTTTTATATTTTTTACCGCCTCTTTTGAAACGCTTGGCATAATGCAAGTTTTAAATCCCAACTTTTTCGCTTCTGTTACACGTTGTTCCGGCATACTGACCGCTCGAACTTCACCACTTAGGCCTACCTCACCAAAGACAATTGTCTTCTCATCAATAGGTTTATTTTTATAGCTGGATACAAGTGCCATTACAATTCCAAGGTCCACCGCTGGCTCATTAATCTTAATCCCACCTGCAATATTCACATAAGCATCCGAATTCGAAAGCTGCAATCCCAATCTTTTCTCCAAAACTGCCATCAACAGATTAACACGATTATAATCCGTTCCCGCTGCCGTTCGTCTTGGCATTCCGAAATTACTGGAACATACCAGTGCTTGAATTTCTATCAAAATAGGACGTGTTCCCTCCATAGAACATGCTACTACAGAACCTGATGCGTGTTCCGGTTTTCCATTTAACATAAATTCCGATGGATTCTCCACTTCAATCAGACCTGCCTGTCGCATCTCAAATACGCCAATTTCATCGGTAGAACCAAATCGATTCTTTACTCCACGAAGAATTCGATAGGACGCATGACGGTCTCCTTCAAAATAAAGCACTGTATCCACCATATGTTCTAAAACCCTTGGTCCTGCCACTGTTCCCTCTTTTGTAACATGTCCCACTAAGAAAATCGAGATTCCAAGCCCTTTTGCAATTTGCATAAATGCATTGGTTGATTCTCTAACCTGTGATACACTTCCGGGAGCCGAAGCCACGCTTTCATTATACATAGTCTGAATAGAATCAATAATGACTACTTCCGGTTTTTTCTTTTCTATAACTGTACGAATAATGTCAAGATTTGTCTCACACAACAATAATAGATCATCTGTAAAATCACCAATTCGTTTTGCCCTTAATTTAATCTGCTTTAGGGATTCCTCTCCCGATATGTATAGAAGTTTTCTCTTTGCCTCTCCAAGTCGTTGACAAACCTGTAACAGCAATGTAGATTTCCCGATTCCCGGATCTCCGCCAACTAAGATCAGCGAACCAGGAACAATTCCCCCTCCCAACACCCGATCAAGTTCTTTAATGTGAGTATATATTCGTTCTTCCTTATCAGTTGTAACACTTGATAATGTAACCGCTTCCACATCTCTTGCCTGTTTGGAAATGCGCGTCTTTACAGTAGATACCTGTTCTTCTGCAAAGGTATTCCATTCTTTACACATTGGACATTGTCCAAGCCATTTGTGTTCCTCGTGTCCACAGTTCTGACAAAAAAACACACTTTTTTTCCCACTTGCCATATCCTTCTCCTTTTGGTAACAAAAGAGGATTGCAGTCTCGCAACCCTCTTATATCTTCACGTATCCTAATCATAGTAGATACTTTGTTTCTTCTTTGTTTCTTCTTTGCTGCTCCTTCGCAATACTCTTACTTGTTACATTCTAATCACTTTCACAGCAACACTAACATCTTCATTCAGCTCTGCACTGACACTTAATTTGCCACTTAAATTGGTTGACATCTTCCCTACCGTTGCACCGTCTACATATACTTCATACTCTTGTTCCGGTTCTAATTCTAAAGTAAATTGTGCATCTTTCGGACCAGATACACAAAACGAAAGCACTTCCTCTTCAACTTTCAAATTCTCAACTGTTGTACCTGGAACAGACTCATATACAAACATTCCATTCTTTTCTAACTTCGTAATTTCCTTAAATGTCTTTACTTTGTACAAATCCCCCTCATGCTCAAAACCATCTAACTTGGTCTTTGCATCCAATGTGTAATCCCCAAAACTAAGTGTTCCATCTGCTTCAGCTCTTAACAATTCTTTTACTACAGCCATGTTTGGTATCCTCCTAAGGTATATCTGAATTTCATATTTATCCTCTTGCCATCATTATATAATAAATCCGTCATGATTTCTAGTTCTTTATCGTCTTTGGGAAAAATTTAATTTCTTTTTTAGAAATTCCAACTTCCACAACTGAATCCGAGCTTATCTCGCCACTTAAGATTGCTTCAGCCATTCGGTCTTCTAGTTCATTCTGGATTGCTCTGCGTAGTGGTCTTGCACCATATTTCTGATCGGTGCCTTTTTCCACTATATAATTTTTAACAGAATCACGAATAACCAATTGCATATTTAATTGTTTCTTCGCTCTTAGAATCAATTCTTTACACATTAAACTTACAATCTGCTTCATATGTTCCTTATCTAAAGAATGAAATACAATAATTTCATCAATTCTGTTTAGAAATTCCGGGCGAAACAATATCTTGACCTCGTCCATTACATTGGATTTCATGCGCTTATAATCACCACTTACATCTTCTTTTGATACAAATCCCAACTTCTTGGGATCAATAATTGCTTGGGCTCCCGCATTGGACGTCATAATAATTACGGTATTGCGAAAATCTACTTTTCGTCCCTGCGAATCTGTAATATGACCATCGTCTAAAACTTGTAATAAGATATTAAACACATCAGGATGTGCTTTCTCTATTTCGTCAAACAATATAACCGCATATGGATTACGGCGCACCTTCTCACTGAGTTGTCCTCCATCTTCATGCCCTACATATCCGGGAGGTGACCCAATCATCTTCGCAACACTATGACGTTCCATATATTCAGACATATCAATACGAATCATGGATTCCTCATTTCCAAATAATGTCTCTGCCAATGCCTTGGATAATTCCGTCTTTCCTACTCCTGTTGGTCCTAAAAACAGAAAAGAACCTATCGGACGCTTGGGATCTTTCAGACCTACACGACCACGCTTTACTGCCTTGGCCACTGCACTAACTGCTTCCTCCTGTCCAATCACTCTCTTGTGTAATGTGGACTCTAATTTTTGTAGTCTTGCACTTTCATCTTCTTCCAGCTTTTGTACTGGAATCTTAGTCCACACCGAAATCACTTCTGCAATATCTTCACTATCCACTACTATTTTTTTCATTGCATTATTTTTACGAAAACGTTTTTTTACACTTTCCAATTTTTTCTCTGCCTCTATCTGTGCTTTGTGTAATTGTGACGCCTCCTCCATATTGCCTTCCTTAATTGTAGTTTCCTTTTTCAGCATGATTTCATGAATCTCTTCTTCCAGACGAGCTAAACTATCCGGAACTTTAAATCCTTTCAGGCTAGCTTTTGAACAAGTTTCATCCAATACGTCAATTGCTTTATCCGGCAGATGTCTATCGTTTACATAGCGCTGCGTTAATTGAACCGCCGAAGATAGCGCCTCCTCTGTTATCTGCACATTATGATGTTCTTCATATTTACTTTGAAGTCCTTGTAAGATGCGAAGACAATGTTCTTCCGTTGGTTCTTCAACCACAATCGGTTGAAAACGACGTTCTAAAGCAGCATCTTTTTCCACATATTTACGATATTCCGTAAGAGTTGTTGCCCCTACTAATTGGAGTTCTCCTCTTGCCAAAGACGGTTTTAAAATATTAGAAGCATCGATTGCACCTTCCGCACCACCTGCTCCGATCATCGTATGCATTTCATCTAAGAATAAGATGATATTTCCCGCTCCTTTTACTTCCTGAATCAATCGTTTCATACGGTCTTCAAATTCTCCACGATACTTAGATCCTGCAATCATTCCCGCCAGATCCAATACGACAATTCTCTTATCTTTCATACTTTCCGGCACAATTCCCGCCGCAATCTGAAGCGCTAATCCCTCAATAATTGCCGTCTTCCCAACCCCCGGTTCTCCTACAAGACACGGATTATTCTTATTTCTTCGACTCAGTACCTGCATCAATCTGTGGATTTCTTCTTCCCGACCAATAACCGGATCTAGCTTTCCGTCTTCTGCCTGGCTTGTTAAGTCTGTTCCATATTGATCGATGGTATTGCCTTTTTTGCCACCTTCCTCTTGCATCTCATCTTGATATAGACTTGGGTCCACTCCAATGGCCACCAATATATCCTGATATATCTTTTGAAGATTCATATTCAGTGTTAATAGTGTGCGGGTTGCTACACAATCCACATCCTTTATAATTGCCATCAACATATGTTCGGTTCCTATTTTCTTGGAATGAAAACGTTGGGCCTCCATCTTACTTTCCTCTAAAATATATTCCAGTCTAGGACTTAATTCCAGCCTATCATACGCCCTAATAGCACCCACTGGTGATACCAATTCATCTACTACCTTAATTACCGCCGCTTCTTTTAAGCCACTCATCTCCAGTACTTGACTTGCAACGCCTGAATAAACACGTTTTAATCCTAATAATAGATGTTCGGTACCCACGTATGGATGTTTAAATTGACGTGCTATCTTTTTCGCCATCTGTAATACTTCTTGGGCCTGATTTGTATAATTGCTCTGCATACTGTCCTCCTATACTCTATACTCCGCATATATTTCTTCTACCAATTCATGCACTTCTTCTTTTGCAATTCCTTTACAACTTCCTTCTGCCAACAATATCTTTAATTGTTCCTTCATATCTGCTATCGCCTGCAATTTATCGAGATTCAATGCAATCACTGCGCCATTCCTTCTATCTAGTTGAATAAACCCTTCTTGCTTTAGAACACTATAAGCCTTATTCACTGTATGCATATTGATGCCAATATGGTCTGCTAATTGACGCACCGATGGTAGAGCCTCACCTTCTTGAATTGTAGCAGTTGCAATTCCAATAATAATCTGATTACGTAACTGAATATAAATAGCCTCATTGCTATTAAAGTCAATCTCAATGAACATACTATCACCTTTTTCTCTTCTGATTGCAAAAAAGATTCAACACCAGTAACATGTATGAATCCTTTTCTGTGATTTTTGGCTTCTCATTCCTATGCTTCATCAATTGCTTTGCCAATATCATTTCTTTTATATTTGTTCTCAAATTGTATCCATTCTGTGGCATGGTATGCATTCTTTCTCGCTTCTTTTAGATCTTTTCCTTTTGCCGTAATGCCCAGTACGCGTCCACCATTTGTTACAATTTTATTGCCTTCAAATCTGGTGCCTGCATGAAAACAATAGTAACCATCATGCTTTTTAAATTCTTCGAATCCTGTAATTGGAAACCCTTTATCGTATTTTTGTGGATACCCATCAGACGCCAATACAACACACACTGCTGCATTATCTTCAAATTCCAACTGAATCCGGTCTAATGTTCCATCAATACAAGCTTCCATTACTTCCACAATATCATTTTTCATACGTGGCAACACAACCTGTGCCTCCGGATCCCCAAATCTTGCATTATATTCCAATACTTTAGGGCCTTCTTTTGTAAGCATCAATCCAAAGAATATAATTCCTTTGAATGGTCTGCCTTCCGCTTTCATAGCATCTACCGTTGTCTGATAGACATATCGATTACAAAACTCTTCCACTTCTTTTGTATAAAAAGGACTTGGAGAAAACGTTCCCATCCCTCCTGTATTCAGACCTTGATCTCCATCTTTTGCACGCTTATGGTCTTGCGCTGAAGTCATAGTCTTTACTGTATTCCCATCTACAAAAGACAGCACCGATACCTCTCGCCCTGTCATAAACTCTTCAATAACCATTGTATTCCCTGCGGCGCCAAATTGTTTATCTAACATAATGGTTTTCACACCATTTGTTGCCTCCTCTAACGTATTACAGATAAGCACCCCTTTTCCAAGTGCCAACCCATCTGCTTTTAGTACTACCGGGAACTTTGCGGTCTCTAAATATGTATAAGCGGACTTTGCATCGGTAAAGTTCTCGTATCCTGCAGTTGGAATCCGGTATTTTTTCATCAGGTCTTTGGAAAATGCCTTGGACCCCTCTAGAATAGCCGCTGCTTTATTAGGCCCAAATGCCCGAAGTCCTTGTGCTTCCAAAGCATCAATCAGTCCTCCTACCAAAGGATCGTCCATTCCAACAATTGTCAAATCAATCTGATATTCTTTGGCGAAAGCCACTAACTTATCAAATTCCATGGCTGTAATATCCACACATTCTGCATATTCAGCAATCCCTGCATTTCCCGGAGCACAATATATCTTATTTACTTTATCGCTCTTTGCAACCGAACATGCAATTGCATGTTCTCTACCGCCACTACCAACAATTAATACCTTCATAGATTCCTCTCCCTTATACCGATTCGCTTATCACAACAATGCCATCTTCTATCTTCACTCTGCCATTGGCAATTAGTTGAATTGCTTCCGGCAATATCTTCCACTCTGCTTGTTCCATAACACGTTTCTGCAACGTCTTTGGAGTATCCCCCGGCACAACACTAACTGCCTTCTGTAAGATAATTGGTCCTGTGTCCGTACCTTCATCTACAAAGTGTACCGTTGCCCCTACTACTTTTACACCTCGGGCAAGAGCGGCCTCATGTACTTTCAAACCATAATAACCCTTTCCACAAAATGAGGGAATCAAAGAAGGATGAATATTAATCATCTGATTCCGATACTTTTTAATCATCGCTTCCGGAATTACAACTAAAAATCCTGCCAGTACAATCAGATCTGGATTCATACGTTCCACCTCTGTCATAAATGCCTGATTAAATAGTTCTCTTGACGTAAAGTTCTTCGGTGAAATGCAGGTACAGGAAATTTGATGTTGCTTTGCACGTTCCAGCGCATATGCTTGTTGATTATTGCTAATCACTCCAACAATTTCCGCATGTTCAATGGTTCCTTTGTCAATGGCATCTATCACCGCCTGTAGATTGGTTCCGCCACCGGATACTAACGCGACTATTTTTAGCATAAAGTAACTCCTTTATCACCTGCTTCAATATGTCCCACTACATAAGCATCTTCACCAGATGCCTTAAGCGCCTCCATGGTAGAATCAACATCTGCTTTATCCACTGCCAATATCATACCAAGTCCCATATTAAATGTATTATACATTGCATCTTCCGGAATATCTCCATCTACTGCAAGCATCTCAAAGATAGGTGGTGTCGGATAGCTGTCTTTTTTCACAACTGCATGCACTCCATCGCATAACATACGTGGAATATTCTCATAAAATCCACCACCCGTAATATGGCTGCAGCCTTTGATACGTATCCCCGCCTCTTTAACCTGTCGTAATGCTTTTACATAGATCCTTGTTGGTGCTAATAATGCTTCTCCAAGTGTGCATTGGAGGGAATCATAATATCTAGCAAGAGCTTCTTTTTTAATATCAAAAACCTTTCTTACTAAAGAAAATCCATTGCTATGAACACCGGAAGACAAGATTCCAATTAGCACATCACCGTCCTTTAATTCTTTTCCAGTAATCAAATCCTTTTCATCTACAATGCCCACTGCAAAACCGGCAAGATCATATTCCTCTTCCGGATAAAATCCAGGCATCTCTGCTGTTTCCCCACCGATAAGTGCCGCTCCTGATTGTTTGCACCCCTCTGCAACGCCACTTACAATGGTCGCAATCTTTTCCGGTTCATTCCTCCCACAAGCAATGTAATCCAAGAAAAACAAAGGTTCTCCTCCTGCGCACGCAATATCATTCACACACATTGCCACACAATCAATTCCGATTGTATGATGCTGTTCCATAATAAAAGCTAATTTTAATTTTGTTCCAACACCATCTGTGCCTGATACAAGTGTAGGTTTTTCCATATCCTTGAATTTTTCCATAGAAAACGCTCCAGAAAATCCTCCAATATTAGTCAATACCTCTGGTCTCATTGTCTGTTTGATATGCTCTTTCATTAATTCTACCGATTTGTAACCCGCCTCAATATCCACACCTGCATTTTTATAATTCATTTGTTTTCCTCCAATAATTACATTTGTTTTAGATACTCTTTTCGTCCTAAATGTTCTAATTTTGAAGCTTTATCCTGTACTGTTTCTTTCATCTCTCGTGTATAAGACTTCAATGTTTCTAAAAGTGCTGCATCTGAAGTAGCCAGAATTCTTGCCGCTAAGATGGCAGCATTCACTCCTCCATCAATTGCAACTGTTGCAACGGGAATTCCCGGTGGCATCTGCACAATAGAATACAATGCATCTACCCCCTCCAAATTCTTTCCGGACATTGGAATCCCAATTACCGGCATCGGGAAAATTGCGGCGCACATTCCCGGAAGATGTGCCGCCATACCTGCTCCCGCTATAATTACTTTGAATCCTTTTTCTTCTGCGGATGTTGCATATTCATAAAATACATCCGGTTCACGGTGCGCTGAGATAATGGTCATCTCATAATCAATTCCAAACTTCTCCAGCATATCTGCTGCTTTGCACATTACCTTCATATCCGAATCACTACCCATAACAATTCCTACTTTTGACATCTTGTTCTTCCTTTCTCATTTATAAGTATTGTGAATAAATATCGTTCTATTTATAAGCTATTTTACTAATACATACGTATTATGTCAACATCTCTATCTTATATTAGTAATTATATATTCTAATAACAATTAATTCAACTCTTCTAATGGTACATTCAGCACTTGTGTACCTTCTAGCACAAACCGACTATTCTCAAGAATTAAAATACTCTCTTTGTTTGGCTTTACCACCCTGATCTCTTGCAATTCTTCATAAGGAATTGTAATATCTGTGTGACATTGAAAATAAGCTTTTTCAACTGCCTCTTTTCTTAATATAGAAACCGAGTTATCCTTTGCTACGATTTCCTTTCCATTGGGATTATATACTTTATTATCCTCGCTCCAACTATAGCAAGTATCCCCTACAGCAAAATGAGGACCCATCTTCTCAGCAATTAAAATTGGCATCTTATCCTCAATCCCATATTTCTTTGCCACCACATATGCCGTTGTATTGGTTCCTATAGCAAACTCACCCAATGGTAACGTCTCATGATTGTGTAAAATATTATCGTGTATATATTTGTGATTATCCTCTTCCTGTGTAAAATTAGTACATGTATACGCTACAATCTTGCCATCTTGAAAGGTAATCTCCAGATTCTTATATTGTAACTCATTTAGGTATACTTTGCTAACAAAAAGTGTTCCATCTGTTCCCTCCAGTACCGGTGATGTGAATACTTCTCCCACCGGAATGTTGACATCAGCAACACAATTTTCAAAAATGGTCTCTCTTGCAGGATTCTCCATGTGATGAAGTTGTACTTTGAGGTCTGTTTGATTGCCCTCTTTCCCAAGGATATGCACATATTCTCCTTGGTCCAGTGCATCAATAATAGTCTGTTGTACCGCTTCATAGACCTTAGCATCTAGGGTATTAATACGAATAACTTCCTCGAATATCTTCTCATATTGAGGTCCAATCTCAGGTGTTGGATAGGCAATAATGGTAAAGCTTCTCTCATCGCCTCTTATATATTGATTGGTTAATTGACTGGATTTTCTATCAAATAACAAAGATAATTGTTCTTGTTTCTCCGTTAGTGAGATGCTTTCTTCTTTTCGGATTGGTGCAAATGGCACCTCCCCAAAGACTTCCATTACTGCCGGCCCTGCAAATTCAGATGCACATTCTTTTTGTTTCTCATAAGTTGTCTTCATAACCTCAAGTTTACGTTCCACATATTTTTTATCCAAAAACAGACCCTGGTCTGCTCGATGGTCATATTCGTATTGTTTATTGGCTATGGCTCCATAATATCCTATCTTACGTTGCTGCTGTTTCGTAATTACACTATTTGCCGCCCGATAAATTGTAGGTGTCAACCCCAATAAAGCAAAATTCTCAATTGCTTTTTTTACTACACGTTCAAATCCAATTGTATATCGAATATTAACGGTCTTCTTTTTAGACAAATCTTTTCCCGTATTAACAAATCCCATCTGATAGCCTTCTGTATATACCTTTGCCATCTTTTGAATAGTATCTTCCGATAGTTGATTCAGATGTTTTGCAGTCAAGATCTCATTATCCGTTATAAATTCTCCGTATTCATATAGATAAGATAAATCCTTTAAGTTGCTGTTTTGAATAATACGCATTGCAAAATCTCGTTCCGGACATATCTGTTCTTCTATTCTATCTGCCATAAACACATCACAATAATCACTGGCATACCAATAGATAATCTCCAGTATCTCTTGTTGTTTTGGTTCTTCCTCTTCTTCAAAACAATTGTAGATTTCTATAAATAATTCATTACAAATCACCAGATATTCTAATTTCTGTTCATATGCATACCCAATTTCGCCTCGCAGTTCTGTATATAAAAAGCTTAGAATCTGCCCATATGTCTTTCCAAGAATTTGAACAGCATAAGTGGGATTTGCGTAACTTTTTTCATAATTCTCTACTAAAATATCTTGATATAATTGTTGATTCTCTGCTTGCAACTCCTCCATAGAGCACACAAGTTTCTGTACTTTCCGTTGAAATACCCGATCGATTTGCAACAAGAAAGAAGCCACTTCTCTAAAATAATCCCGATACTTCTTGGATACTGATTCTTCTGTTACTATCTGATTGATACGTACCACACTTAGTTCATAACGTTCTGTCATCTACAAAATCCCCCTTAAAAATACAAGTATTAAGAAAACAAAGATAAAACCATTACACACTATTCCTATCTTACAGGTACTATAATTCTTATCACGCTCTCTAAAACCACGAAATGCGAATACACAGCCAACCCATGAAAGAATCAGATAAATCAATCCTATAGCTCCTATATAAATCGATGCATGTCCTTTATCTATGTATACCACAGCGAAAAGTATTCCTAATAAACATGTGATGATTCCAGAAATTACGCAGGATATAACACCTCGCTTTGCATGTTTTTGTTGGGCTTGACCATATTTGCGATTTCCTCGTCGCTTACGCTCTTTTGCAACATCTTTTTCTGTCAAGCTATCTTTTCCTCTTGTTCCTTGTGCCATGATTTCTCCTTACTGCATTGCATATTACAAATATAACATATCCTACTATTCCACCAATTGTATTAAGTAATAAGTCATCTACATCAAAACAGCCAACTTTGGTAACCAGTTGAAACGTTTCTACAATCAGACTCAATCCAAAACTATAGAACAGTGTTGTCCAAAAGCTCCGATACTTGCTGGCCATAGGCATAAAGAAACCAAATGGCAGAAATATAATAACATTTCCAACAAGATTTGCAAACATCGAAACAGTACCTACCGTCCCCCTATATTCCCAAAACCTTTTGATTTCTTTAAACAATACAATATTATAGTGATAATTAGTCATCTCTCCGGTTCGTCCATACCAATCCGAAAAAATCAAAAAATAAAACACAAATCCTATATAGATTATAAATACTACTTTTGCGAAAATACGCAGGGCCTTCTTTTTATTTGCTTTCAAAATAGTACCTCTTCAACTTAAAATGTTAATCCTTCTCTGTTTTTTAGCAAACGCGCCCCACTCACAATTGCCATAACTCCTGTTGCAACTCCTACTACCAATACAATTACTCCAAGTGCAATATTTCCACCACCTGCAAGTCCCATTGTTTTATATGCTCTTTCACTCATCTTTGTTTCCTCCTTATGACAAGACCCCATATTGTTTATAATATGCGTCAATTGCTGCTTTTAATGTATCATCAATGATGACTTTCCCATGATATGGTTTATTATAGAGATGTTCTACCACTTCAGACATGGTTACAATTGCTGTTGTTACAAGTCCATAAGTGTCATGAATCTCCGTTAATGCACTTTTACTTCCCTGCCCACGTTCCATTCGGTCTACCGATACTACCAATCCCACCGGTTCCACGTCACCTTGTGCCTTTATAATTGGCAAGGTTTCTTGAATCGACGTCCCCGCTGTCGTAACATCTTCAATAATAACCACTTTATCTCCGTCTGTAATAGGACTTCCCAATAAGATTCCTTTATCTCCATGGTCTTTGACTTCTTTTCTATTAGAGCAATACTTAATATCCACTCCATAGAATTCACTAATTGCCATAGATGTTGCAACTGTTAATGGAATTCCTTTGTAAGCTGGTCCAAATAAGACATCAAATTCAAATCCAAATGTTCCTTGAATCGCTTTTGCATAATATTCTCCTAATTTGCGAAGCTGTGCGCCGGTACGATAAAATCCGGTATTTACAAAAAACGGGGTTTTTCTTCCACTTTTTGTTACAAAATCTCCAAATTTCAGTACCCCACAGTCCACCATAAATTCTATAAATTCCTGTTTGTATTGTTCCATTTTATCTTAAGACCTCCTGTTTTCAATGCTTTATACCTCCTTGTGTAGAATAAGAAGGATTCCCAATATCGTTCCTATTCTACCATAAAACCTTATTACTTTCAATCTGAATGAGTTAATGATATTTAAAAAATGACCTGTCAACTATTGACGGTCACTTCGCATTGTACTCTCTCATATCTTTTTTGTATTCTCCGTCTTAGACGAAGACGAGTGGCATCTGCCACTCGTCTATTATCCTTAATCTCCTATTATTTGACCGTCTTTTTCTTTCTGCTCAAATATAGAATCCCTGTTCCACTGATGATTGCAACGATGAAAAGCAATACAACTGGTGTATTATCACCGGTCTTTGGTACTTCACCCCTTGTCGCTGGTGTTGTAGTAGGTTTTTTCCCTGTAGTGTCAGCTC
>JAVXHR010000004.1:12933-93428 GCA_036656795.1 Lachnospiraceae bacterium
ACTTCACCCCTTGTCGCTGGTGTTGTAGTAGGTTTTTTCCCTGTAGTGTCAGCTCTCCTAATGCTCCAGAACAGGTAATCTGTAAACTTCCATTTGTACCTGCCACATGGGTTCCACCTGCTCCTGTGGTAACCGTTGGTCTAGTGCTTGGGGGTTGTGTAGGATCTGTTGATGCAGCATTAATGGTAATCTCAATTGCTGTTCCCACCGGAGTTGCATAGTCTGTTTTATTACCGGTATTCACATCCTCTGCAAATACATACAGACTATAGCTCCCTGCCACAAGTCCTGTGGGAATGGTAACGTAAGAACTTGTTGCCGAAGTCTGGTCATTAATCTTTCCATAACATAATACAGTTCCATCACCATCCATTAACATTGCAGATACCTGTGTAGCATCTGTTAAGACAGTTGCAGCACTATGGCTTACTGTTAACTTTTCAGCTACATATCCCTCCTGTAATGTGGTATTTCCCGCTGTCTTACTGGGAACTAAAGTAGTATCCGTCCCCTTTAATGTAAGCTTCCATGTATTGGCACCGATGTTACTGTTTCCTACTTTCGCAAAATCAGCTTTGCTCATTCCACTAACAGATGTGCGAAGCACAGATGCCCTATTCAACTTAAAAGCAGGGCGAACTCCAATCATATCCTTGTTTACATTCTGTGAATAACCTATTCCGTCATTTGACCCCACCTCAGCTCCTTTTCATAAACTTATGTACAATCTACCATAATATCTGAATATATTTAAGGGCTTTCCATTAACAAAATGCATTGGGCAATTTATA
Organism: Lachnospiraceae bacterium; assembly: GCA_036656795.1. Taxonomy (GTDB): domain Bacteria; phylum Bacillota; class Clostridia; order Lachnospirales; family Lachnospiraceae; genus CAUPWF01. The sequence goes on from JAVXHR010000004.1 coordinate 13,725, forward strand.
TCTCTTTTACCAAGCCAATCATATCTTTTATATCTGTAATCCCTTTTTGTTTCATGTAAGTTTCTATCCCATTGATTACTTCTATCGTAGTTGTAGGATTCATAAAATTAGCCGTTCCCACGGAGATTGCCGTTGCTCCTGCTAAGATAAATTCAATAGCGTCTTCTGCATCTGATATCCCCCCCATTCCAATAATGGGAAGCTGCACTGCCTGCGCAACTTGATAAACCATGCGTACCGCAATTGGCTTAATTGCAGGTCCCGACACTCCACCGGTTTTATTGGCAAGGGCAAATGTCTGCTTCTGTATATCGATTTTCATGCCGGTAATCGTATTAATTAACGATAAAACATCTGCGCCTCCTGCTTCCGCCGCCTTTGCCATCTCTGTAATATCTGTAACATTTGGACTTAATTTCATAATGATAGGTTGTGCTGCATGTTTTTTCAATTCTTTTGTAATTGTTTCTATCGCCACTGGGTTCTGACCAAAAGCAATGCCACCTTCTTTTACATTTGGACAGGAGATGTTTATCTCCAATAAATCTACCGGTTCCTCAGACAAGCGTTCAACAACTTCACAATAATCCTCTATGGTCTTTCCACAGACATTGACAATTATCTTCGTATTATACTTCTTTAAAAACGGAATATCTCTTTGGCAAAATAACTCAATGCCCGGATTCTGAAGACCAATGGCATTCATCATCCCCCCATATGTTTCCACCACACGTGGGGTTTTATTCCCTGCCCATGGTATATTAGCCACTCCTTTTGTCACAACTGCTCCCAGACGATTCAAATCTACATATTCGCTGTATTCTACACCTGATCCAAATGTTCCGGAAGCTGTCATTACCGGATTCTTAAGTTCTACACCTGCCAAATTAATTGTAGTATTCATTACAGTTCCACCTCCGTAGATAGAAATACCGGTCCGTCTTTGCACACACGTTTATTATGGACTTGACTATGAGCATCTTTTTCTTTTGATTGACATACACAAGCCAGACACGCTCCAATTCCACAGGCCATACGTTCTTCCATAGAGATATAGCATAGGATATTGTGTGCCTTCGCATAGTCTTTCACCGCTTTTAACATCGGGGTTGGTCCACAAGCGTAGATGATATCGGGAGATAAGGTTCGTTCTTTTAGTACATCTACAACATTTCCTTTTATTCCCGCGCTCCCATCTTCCGTTGCAATATAGACAGTTCCTTGTTGTGCTAGCTCTTCCTGCAAAAAAAGTTCATCTTTGTATCCTACTACAATATCTTTTTTACAAGAAAGTGTTTTCGCTAATTCCAACATAGGTGGGATACCAATTCCACCTCCAATTAAGCATGCCTCTATAGATGATTCGATTGGAAATCCATTGCCCAAAGGTCCCAACACTTCTATCGTATCTCCTGCTTTTAAAGCCGCAAATTGTTCGGTTCCTGTATCCGTCCCCGTAACACGATATACAATACGCACTTGTTTGTGAGGTACATTCACCTCACAGATACTAATAGGACGTGGCAATAATTTACTGCTGTCTTTTGTATATACTGAGAGAAACTGTCCTGCCTTTGCAGTATCTGCAAGATGTTCCGATTGCAACCACAAGCTATAGATACCTGTTGCCAATGGTTCTTGGGATACTACCGTAACCAATTCCTTTGCTTTTTCTATCATTTTACGTCTCCTTATCTTGCTGCAATTGCTCCACTAATATCAGTAACCATTGCTTCCACTGCCGCTCTGGCCGCATCTCCATAATGTTCGGCACCATAGCCTGCATAAGCTTCTTGTTTATAAGCTGCTATAATACCTCTGGAAGAATTAACAATTGCACCTAGTCCATCTTCATTAAAGAAATGTACAAGGTCTTTTCCTCGTCCACCTTGCGCACCATATCCAGGCACTAATATATAGGTATGAGGCATTATCTTACGAAGTACTTTCCCCATCTTTGGATAAGTAGCTCCTACCACAGCACCTATATAACTATAGTCATTCCCCATATGTGTTTCTCCCCATCTCGCTACTTGCTCTCCCACTAATTCATAAAGTGGACGACCATCTACTACTTGATCCTGGAATTCTCCACTAGATGGATTTGAAGTCTTGACCAAGATAAATAATCCTTTATGTTCTTCTTTACATACTTTTATAAATGGATTCACACCATCGGAACCAAGATATGGATTCACCGTTGCAAAATCTTCGTCAAATGGTGCATAGCGCTTGCTTCCTACCTGTACATGTCCAAGATGTCCGACGGCATAGGCCGCCGACGTAGACCCAATATCTCCACGTTTGATATCTCCTATAACGACTAAATCCTTTGCCTTGCAATAATCCACTGTTTTCTTAAATGCCTGTAATCCGGGAATCCCAAATTGTTCATACATCGCAATCTGCGGTTTTACCGCCGGAATCAAGTCATAGGTCTTGTCTATAATTTCTTTATTGAATTGCCAAATTGCTTCTGCAGCCCCCTCTAGTGTCTCCCCTTGTTCTGCATAGGCCTTTTTTTGTACATGCTCCGGAATATAATCAAGCATGGGATCTAACCCTACTACAATTGGTGCATTGGTTCTCTTAATGTTCTCAATTAATTTCTGTATCATTACAGTTCCTCCTTATATGTGGTATCTTGATAAACAACTTTTCCATCTACAAATGTATAACGGATATCACCTTTTGCCCGATAGCCATGAAACGGGGTATTCTTCCCTTTGGAATAGAATAACTCTCTGTCAATAATATGGCTTTTCGATGGGTCGAAAATCACAATATCAGCGCTCTTTCCTTCTGAAATAGAGCCTTTCTCTTCCAACCCCAGAATCTTCGCTGGATTGGCACTTAACTTCTCAACCATCTGCATCGGTGTAAGAACTCCCGGTTCTACCAATTCTGTATAGGTGATGGTTGCCATGGTTTCTAGTCCAACAATACCAAACATGGCCTCTTTGATAGAGCAATTTTTCTCTTGTGGTGAATGTGGTGCATGGTCTGTTGCAATGACATCCATTATGTTCTCATGAAGTCCTTGTTTCAATGCTTCCACATCTTTTCTACTGCGAAGTGGTGGATTCATCTTATAATTCCCATCATCTGTCACAATATCATCGGTTGATAATGTAAAATGATGTGGACATACCTCTGCGGTAACGGATAGTCCATCTTTTTTAGCTAATCGCACCATCTCAACACTGTCAGCTGTTGAGCAATGACACAGATGTAATTGTACTCCGGTTTCTTTTGCCAACAAAATATCCCTTGCCACAATCACATCTTCTACTGCATTTGTAATCCCCTTAAGACCTAATTTTTGAGCTTTGTCATCTGCATTCATAACCCCACCATCTACCATGGTAATGTCTTCACAATGGGCAAAGACACGCAATCCTTCTTCTTGTGCTATTTTCATTGCCTTCCGATAGACAGAAGCATTCATTACGGATTTCCCATCTTCACTAATTACGTGACAACCGGCTTGTGCCATACCTCTAATATCTGCCAACTCTCGTCCCTCTTGATTCTTAGTGACTGCTCCTATTTGAATTACATGCACTGGCGAAGTCTTTTTGGCACGTTCGTGAACATCTTCCACCTTGGCTTTGGTATCTATCACCGGTTTTGTATTTGGCATTGCACATATAGTTGTAACACCTCCACGTGCTGCCGCTTTTCCTCCTGTTTCCAGTGTCTCTTTATATTCAAATCCGGGATCTCGAAGGTGCACATGCAAATCAATAAATCCGGGCATAATATAACAGCCACTTGCATCAATCACCTGTTCGACTTCTGTCTGAATCTTTTTATCAACTTTTTGAATGTACTGCCCTTGTAAGAGTACATCACATATTTCATCTCGCTTTGTAAGAGGATCTAACACATGTCCATTTTTAATCAATGTTTTCATAGGTTTATTCCTTTCAGTAAAAATTACATATTCTATATATTTTATCATATAGAAAGCCAAAAGGGAATGCAAAATGTGCATTCCCTTAATTTCATGTTTTCTCTAAAGTTTTGCATTTACAAGTTCCAATGCTTTTGCTAATTGATTATCTGCCTCTGGGTTTTGTTCATTATTTTCATATTCTATCTCTACATCCGGCTTAATTCCTTTGCCATCTATATTCCGACCTTTGGGCGTAAAGTATTCCGCCACTGTTAATTTTAAGCATGTTTTATCTTTCAACGAAAACATCTGTTGAATAACACCTTTTCCATAAGTTGTTGTTCCTACAATCTCACCAAGACCATAATCTTGGATAGCTCCTGCATAAATCTCCGCCGCACTGGCACTATGTCCATTGGTCAATACTGTTATAGGTTTTGTGAATTGGTGTTCCTCATCTGATGTCATGGATTGTTTCGTACCATTTTTATCTTCTGTATAGACAATTAGCCCCTTTGGTAACATCTGATCAAGCATCTTACATACTGTCACAAGATTTCCGCCTGGATTGTTGCGCAAATCCACCACAAGTCCTTTCATACCTTGTGCCTCTAAATCATCAAGGGCTTCCTGATATTGTTTCTCTGTAATGGTATCAAACTCTGTAATGCGTAGATATCCAATTTGATTTTCTTTCATCTCGTATTCTATTGTGTGCATTTCTATCTGTCCTCGTGTTGCAACAACTTCCACTTCTTCATGTCCACTACCTCGAAGAACCGTAATGCGGACCTCTGTTCCGTCAGTCCCCCTTATTTTAGATACAACATTAGACAATTCCATTCCCGAAATATCTTTTTCATTCACCTTGTACAAGATGTCATTCTCTTGCAGACCCGCTTTCCATGCCGGACTCTCTTTATAGATACCTGTCAACGTAATAATTCCTGTATCTCTGCTCTGTGAAAGTGTGGCTCCGATCCCACTATAGATACCTGCAGTACTTTCTTGTAAGTCTTTTGTATCTTTTTCGTCATAATAAGACGAATATGGATCCGATAGTCCACTTACGTAACCATCATAGATACCTTTTTCCATATCTTTTATCTTAATATCACTCTCCCGAAGGTACTTTGTATCAATTAATGTCTGTATCTCTTTCATCTTGCGAGCTGTATCACCATCTATTACATGTTTGCTTTGGCTTCCAAAATCAATATCAAACCCAGTACCGGTTGCATGCATAGCAAACAACACTACACCACCCAATAACAATATAGTAAGGGCGCCACTAAGGGCGCCTTTTAAAAAATCATGCTTTGTTTGTTTTGCATTTTCTTCCATAAGTTCCACATCTTCCATTTCTATAGATATTTTCTTGGATTAACCGGTGTTCCATTTGCATGTACTTCAAAATGAAGATGTGCTCCTGAAGAAATACCTGTCTGACCTACAGCAGCTATATTCTGCCCACGGCTTACCTGCGCACCTGCACTTACATAAAGCGCACTTGCATGTTGATACCATGTCTGAAGACCTCCACCATGATTAATTACAACATACTTACCACGAGCACTATTGTAACCCGCTGTAATAACGGTTCCTTCTGCTGCCGCATAAATCGGAGTTCCTGAGCCTGCTGCAAAATCCATTCCGTTATGGTATGTACTTGCCCCGGCTGTTGGGGCTTTACGTGGTCCAAATTCACTACTAACTCTGGCACCCGGACAAGGCCATGACAGCTGACCATTGCCGCTGATTACAGGTGAACCGGCGCTGCCACCTGATGAACCCCCATGATTTTTATCGGATGCTGCTTCTTCTTTTCGCTTTGCCGCTGCCGCAGCTTCTGCGATCAGATTCTGTAGCACTTTTGCATTGGCACCGATTTCGCTTTCCAAATTCGCAATTTCTGTACTTTTACTGGCTAGCAATGCTTGTACCTGGGTTTGCTTTTCAATTAATGAATTCTGCAATACTTCTAATTGTTCCCGTTCTTTTTGAAGTGCAGCTTCTTTTTCCTCTACTTGTTTTACCAGATTTTGAAACTCTGCCAACATCTTTCTATCGTATGTGGAGATAAGTGTTACATATTCTGCTTGATTAAGAAAATCGGAGATGCTGTCTGCTTTTACTAGAATCTCAAGGAATTCTGTATTTCCATTCTCATACATAAACCGAATTCTCTTCTTCATACTTTCATATTGATCATTTTCTTTTACTTTCGCTGCAACCAATTCATCTTCTGCCTGGGCGATTTCATCTTGTTTTTTTACTAAATCAGCTTCTGCCTGTTGCATCTCCCCTACAATCTTATTCAACTGCACTGACAACGAGGATTGTTCCTCCTCTGCAGCCTTTTTTTGCGATTCCAATGCATCTGCTTTCTTTTTTGTTTCCGATAATGATGCTGCATATGCTGGCATTCCCATCGTAAAACTTAGTACCCCTACTAATATAAAACTAAATACTTTTTTCCCTCTTTGCATGTCCCCACCTATACTTTCAAATGTTTTCTAATCGTAAAGAAACTACCTACGAAACCAATCCCTACTCCCAGGGCTAATCCAACCGGCAATAATGTGCGATATACCGTTTCTACCGGCAAAAATGTCAAGATGTTATTCAGCAAGCTAAATTTCGTTGTCACATATATAATTGCTTTATTGTATAAGAAAAACAGTAGGATTAATGGCAATATCGCACCTACGAATCCGATAATCAGACCCTCAATAACAAATGGTGCCCTTACAAATACATCTTTCGCTCCTATATATTTCATAATTGCAATCTCTTCTCGCCTTACGGTAATACCCATAGTAACGGTATTGCTAATCAAGAAGACGGATACTGCTAATAGTACTCCGATAATTGCAATGGATACATATCCAATCAATTTATTTACACTGGTCAATGTTTTTGCAACTGCATCTGATTTATTTACTTTTCTAACACCATCTAATCCTTCTGCAAATTCAACCAAATCCGCCTGTCTGGCTACATCAGACATATAGACTTCATAGTTATCTGCTCCTTTTAATGGATTATCTGCTTCAAATCCTTCTGCTAACTCAGGTGCATCACCAAAGTAATCCTCTTTATAAGTGTCCCATGCCGTATCAGCAGACATAAATTTCACGTCAGTAACACCTTTTTTATTCTCTAACTCTGTCCCAATATTCTTGATTTCTGAATCTGTGGCATCTTTCTCGAAAAATACAGTAATGGCCACCCCTTCTTCTGCACTCTTTACTATATGAGAGAAATTAATTACAATCGAAAAGAATAATCCAAATACGAAGATACATGCAGACATTGTTGCAATTGATGCCAGAGAAAACATCTTATTTCTTCCAATATTTTTCACTCCCTGTTTCATTGTATATCCTACTGTACTAATCCTCATTTATATACCCACCTTTTTTCTCATCGCTTACAATGACACCTTTCTTCATCGTAATCACGCGCTTCTTCATCTGGTTTACAATTTCCTGATTATGAGTAACAACCAACACCGTTGTCCCTCTGTCATTTGCCTCTTCTAAAAGTTTCATAATATCCCATGAATTCGTTGGATCTAAGTTACCGGTTGGTTCATCTGCCAACAGAATTGCAGGCTCATTCACAATTGCTCTTGCAATCGCAACACGCTGTTGCTCTCCACCGGATAGTTCCTTGGGAAAAGACTTATACTTTTGCGCAAGTCCAACTAAGGAAAGTGCTGCCGGAACTTTTTGTTTCAGAATACGGGTAGGTGTTTCTGTAACTCTCTGAGCAAATGCGATATTCTCGTAGATATTTCTATCTTTTAAAAGTCTAAAGTCTTGAAATACAACGCCTAACCCTCTGCGGTATTTTGGAATGTGTCGATGTTTCATACGATTGAGGTTCTGACCATTGACCATAATAGTTCCTGAAGTAGGGTCTAATTCTTTCATAATTAATCGAATTAATGTTGATTTTCCTGATCCACTATCACCCACGATGAAAACGAACTCTCCCTGTTCGATTTCCAAACTAACTTCGTTTAAAGCCGCCGTCCCCTTTGAATACTCTTTTGATACATTTTTTAATTCTATCATACGCTCCTCCTGTTGACTAGTACTCTAACGTTTCCATATATTTCATGTATTTCACTACCATCAATGCAATCTTAAAGGTAATTGCATCTTCAAAAATACGAAGGTCCAGCCCTGTACTTTTTTGCAATTTATCTAACCGATATACTAATGTATTACGATGAATATATAACTGTCTGGATGTTTCGGATACATTCAGACTATTTTCAAAGAATTTATTAATCGTAATTAAGGTCTCTTCATCAAAATCATCGGGTGATTTTCCTTCAAATATCTCACGAATAAACATCTTGCAAAGAGGAATCGGAAGCTGATAGATTAATCGGCCAATTCCCAATTTGCTATATGCAATTATATCTTTTTCGTTAAAAAATATCTTGCCTACATCAAGTGCCAGTTTTCCTTCTTTATAAGATTTAGACACTTCCTTAATATCATTTACAATGGTACCATACGCAACATGTGCTTCTTCACCCTCTGCTTTTAAGGTATCAATAATACTTTGAGCCACTTTATCCATCTCACTGTATCCATCGTTTGGCCCCAATTCTTTCACAACAATAATATTCTTTTCATCTACCGCAGTAATAAAGTCTTTGGTTTTTGCACCTATCAAAGTACGTATACTTTCCAATGCGTTATTGTCTTTTTCATGCATAATCTCAACAATAAAGATAACACGTCTAACCTCTGTATCAATATGTAGCTTTTTGGCACGATTGTATATGTCTACCAATAATAAATTATCCAACAATAAGTTTTTAATGAAATTATCTTTATCAAATCTCTCTTTGTATGCAACCAATAAATTCTGAATCTGAAATGCTGCAATCTTACCTACCATGTACACATCTTCACTACCTCCATTGGCAAGTAATATATACTCTAATTGATGTTCATCAAAGATTTTAAAGAACTGGTAGCCTTGAATGACTTGACTATCTGCAGGTGAATCCACAAAAGACAACACAGCCGCCTCATAATTTTCCGTCTCTCCGGTTGTACTCGTCAAGATTTTTCCATCTGTATCCATTACGCACAATTCAATTCTTGTAATAGCTTTTAACCCTTCAATTGTATTTTGAAGTATTTGATTCGATATCATATTCTATCCCCTCCACTCAGCAAATAATATATGTGTGCATGTTTCACAATATATTTCTCATATTATTGAACGCACAGATACACCTAAGCTCTATATTAATGCAAAACACCAAAAAAATAAAGAGGAAATCACTTTTTTTTATGCATTTTCTCGTTTTTTTAATAGTTTAGTTACAATTTGTCCATATACATAGTATACAACTGTCTATCCAACTGGCAAAAATCCTTCTCCCAAGACTTCTCTTGCATCACTTACAATTACAAAGGCATTTTCATCAATTTCTCCAACAATTTCTTTCAATTGTACAAGTTCTTTTTTTGTTACAACACAAAACAATATATAGCGATCTTGATCCGTATACATTCCTTTTGCGTAGATTCCTGTAACACCTCTATCCAAACGCTCCATAACTGCCTTTGCAACTTCTTGATGTTTGTTTGTAATAATATAAGATGCTTTTGCAAATTTTAGTCCTTCAATTAATGCGTCTGCAACCTTATTAATGACTACAATCGAAATTACAGCATATAGTGCTTTTTCTATTCCAAATACAAATCCGCCTACCGTAACTACTACTGCATCTATAATAGTCATCAACCGCGCCACCGACACATGCTTCATGTAATGTTGAATAATGGCGCCTACCATGTCTGTACCACCGGTGGTTGCCTGAGTAATGAATACCAGACCAATACCTACCCCTTGAATTGCCCCACCAAAAACAGACGCCAAGAACAGATTGTCCGGAATCAAAATATAGCTCGGCATAACGTATAGCCAAGCAGATAATGCTACCGTAGCCAGTAATGTTTTTCCTATAAATTCTTTTCCCTTGATTTTGAATCCAATTAAAAAAACAGGTACATTTAACAGGGCATTGGTCAGCCATAATGGCACGCCACCTTCTATCATTCCCTGGGTTACAGCCTTTACAATAATTGCAATACCCGTAAAGCCACCTGCCACTAAATTATTAGGATCGTAGATAGATTTTAAGGTAAATGCCATAATAGCAGTCCCTAATATAATAAAAAAATACTCCTTGTATGATTCTCTTTTATGAAATCCACTCATTTCTTTAGTTCTCCTTTTCTTTTTGTTTTTTCTCAAGTTCTTTTTTCCAAATATGATTCTGTATAAAATTTTTAATTTGATTTTTTTTCCTGTAGAATGTACGTTGTGGCATCACAGTTCTCCCCAATCCAAGCCATACCCTCGCATTTAGTGCCAAGCGATTCCGTATCGCAAAGGACATCTGCAGTGGCGATGGTAATGCAACAAGCACACAAGAAACTTCTGCGCCATTAATTGCATTAATAATCATGTCATCGGAAGTACTGTTCTCAGATAACACTGCTGTATTTACAATATGGATACCACTATAATATGTTTCTAAATACGTTCGAAACTGCATTTCTTCGTCTTGTGTTGCCGCCAACAAAAACACTGCCTGTCGATTCTTGTGCAAAAAGCTCATAAACATTTTTAAAAATTGAGCGTTCGTTGCCTCTTTTAATTGTTTTGAAGCAGTTACCCCTGTTGCCTCTAGGACGGCCCGTTCTCGTGGTAACAACAGATCTATCTCTTTTATATAATTTCTTAATTCTTCCTGCTCACTGGCATATACCAACAGTTCCACAGTTACCATCTCGATGATACTGACTAGCTCTGTTTCCATATATTGCATTGCTTCCTGCATCGCCCTCTTGGCAGTATAATTATCAATCTGTATATCTAATATAGTAATCTTTTCATTCATATAACTCACCTATCATTTCTTCCCCAGCTGTACGATTATAACAAAGATAATTATATTTTTCAACCCACCTATCTGTTACACTTGCTATTTCATGACTCTTTGCCGTCTCTTCTTTTTTTAGTAATCAACCCTCCTATTCTTCCTGTTTCCTTAGAAGACAGAGAGCGCCACCCCTCTTCCAATACCTTATCCAATAAACCCAATTCTTCTGCAATTTCATATTTTAATTTTTCTTCTGGTTCAATTTTACTCATATCAATTGGCATATATTTTTTTTTCATATCAGTCCTCTTTTCCTTTTTTTAAAGTATAGGCAACTACGTGGCGTTTATTCTGTTTGGGACGGGGTATTTTTGAAAAATACCCCGTCCCAAACGAAATAAACCCTGTCCCCAATTAAAAATAATAAAAAAAGATACCATCGGTATCTTTTTTCCCTTACTTTTCGCATTCTTTTATTTCTAATATATATTAGGTTGATCCGGAATAATAATTGCCGCTATAAAATAAGCGAGAATTCCTGTGCCTGTACAACCGAACAATACCATTGCCAATCTAATTAATGTTGGATCCACATTGAAATATTCTGCAACTCCACCACATACACCACATATCATTTTCGTTTGTCTTGAGCGATATAATCTTTTTGTTTCCATACTCTATTCCTCCTTATAAGATTGTTTTAATTTTCTTGAAATGAAACTGCTACATCTCCAATTCCACATTCAATCATCATCTCTTTTGCCGCATTGTTATCCATTTGGAAATCAGGCCGGATACCTGACCATTCCTGACCATTTACTTTAAGATCTCCAATACCACAGCTTAGATCATAATTGTAATCCGTTTCTTTTCCATTGAAATTCACTGTAATATCTCCCACTGTACTTTCTATACCAATATCTTGAATTATTCCACCCGTGATCGTCACATCTCCTGTTTTACACGATACAACAAGTTCTTCTGTACAAAGGCCCTCAATATTTATCTCACCAGCTCCTGCTGAGATATCTGTCGATATTAATCTAACTTGTTTGGGAATGTAAATAATACTTTTTTTTATATGATGACTACTATTCAATTTTTTTACATGATTTTCAATCAAAAGTATGTTATCTGTCACCGATGTCTTTGTATGATTAGATGAACCGGTATTCACTATAATTGCAGTACCATCATAAGGTCTGATATCTAATTCTCCTGCTCCGATTTCTATCTCTAATTCTTCAATAGGATACTCTGTCAGTTCATACTTCTTAGTATACTGTTCTGGTATTGTTTTGTCTTGTTCTTGATTTATCTGCTCTTCATCGCTCGCACTTACCCAGCCGATTCCATTTGGATAGTGCTCCAGCACTTCCTCATAGCTGACACCAAGTGCCAATGAAATACAGCATAGTATAAGACCTATCCCACCTATAGATGCACTAATAATCCAGAATAATTTCCAGCCTTTCTTCATGATGCCTTCACCGCCTTCCCCTGAAATGGTCTTCTACATATCCATACAACCCCTTTAAATATTGCAGGAAATACGAGGATACAAAGTTTTACCATACCAACGGTCGTTACCATTCCTATTGCGAATAGAATCATGCCGCCTCCTATCATTCCCAATGCAATTGGTATCGATGATACCAACTGGACCATTCCAAAAACTGCCACTACAATTCCTACAATAAATATTGCAATTCCGGCAAATAAAAAACTTACAAAAATCGCAATCATTGCTAAAAATAGAGCACCTACTGTAGCCAGTATTCCAAATGCAATCGGCAGTACTATCGGTCCACCCACTATCACAATTAAGATAATCAGTACTATCTTTAACCAGTTACTTGTCTTTACCGGTTCTTTTTCATGTACAATTCCTCTATTAATCAATGGTTCCTTTTGCTCGAATCTTGTATCTGTATATCCTCTTTCGCTATACTCGCCGGCTATATTACATTGACCACTTAATCCGGCCTTAATTGTAGCCGCCACCTTTTGTGGGCTTTCTAATTCTGCAACCACATGCATCTCATTCTCTATCCCTGCATCATCAAAATAATCATTATAATACTGCATTGCCTCTTCTCGTTCTTCCACTGATATATCCTGTAATAATGCTGCTAATGTTGTCATAAATTCTAAGCGATTCATGCAGTAACACCTCCCTCAAACATCTCACTAATCTTCTTTGAATAGTTTTTCCACTCCACCCGATATAGGTTTAGTTGGGCAATTCCCTTTTCAGTTACCTTGTAGTATCTTCTATTCCTACCGTCATATTGCATATCATAGACTTCCAGACATTCATCTTTCTGTAATCTGCGTAAGACCGGATATAGTGTTGACTCCGACACTTCAATTGCCAGACGAACATCTTGTGTAATCTTATAACCATAAGTCCCCTGACCATCTCTAGACACAACCGCAAGAACGACCGCATCCAATAAAGCGGCACCTGTGTTAAATACCATATCATCACTCCCTTATAATATTATTTCAAACTCAATACTGTTGTTCTTGCTATATTATATGACGTATAGTATTATATGTCAATACTTTTTTTATTTTATCTTTATAAGAATACCAATGAATATCTGAATCAGCATAATCATTGGTATCCCTATGTAGAATTTCGGTTTTTTTGTTTTGTGATGAAAGAACTGCATTCCTAAAAAGGCTCCTAACGAGCCTCCTAGTATTGCTATTTCAAGGAGTATCTTTTCCTGAATTCTCCACTCCCCTTTTGCTGCTCTACATTTGTCCTGTCCATATAAGGTAAATGCAATTAAGTTTATAAGCAAAACATATATTATTACCAATTTCATGGGTTCTTCTTTCTATATATTATTCTCTATCAATGAGCATCTCTTCATAAATATCTATACAACAATTGTTTGATGTAATGCAAAAGAGTATATCAATTTTTCTTTTACCGGTTTTTGTGTTAGCTTAGTCAATGCTTTTGCGTAATAATCCAATTGCGCATGATACCTATCCACTAACTCCTGCTCTGTTTTCACATGATCCGTCTTATAATCTAAGACTACCAATTCCCCGTTTTCTTCAAAATACACATCAATAATTCCTTGGACCAGCACCATCTCTTGACTGGTTTCCTCCGGATAAACTTCTTGAATATTCATACCCAGTACAAATGGCTGCTCTACGAAAAGCGCCTGATGCTCTCCTGCGTTCTGCATTCTCCTTCCTAATGTGGAATTTAGCAATTCCAAGATATCTTCCCGCTGTATACACGCTCCCATGGTCTTTGACATTCGGTTGCTCTGAATCAAGCATTCCATGGTATCTTCTAAACTGCTCTTATCATATGAATGCGTGAAATCCAATAATTCCATTAATTTGTGATATGCACTTCCCCTTGATGCGCCATGAAGTTCTTCCTCTTGTTGCAGAAACTTTGGTATGATAGGTAACATTTCAGGTTCCCCATAGATGACTTCTCCCGCCTCTTCTTTTAGATTTGGTCTTTTCTTCAATTCAGAAACCGTAAATTTTCGTTTGAAATTTTTATCTTGATATGGATATTCATAGGTAAACTGCTGCTCTAATTGCCTTTTTATATTGGCATCATAAGTACATGTTGTATCCCATGTCTGCAAAATGTCCTTGGTTAGTTTTCCTTGTGCTTCTTCTACCATTTCTTTTTTTACCAAGTCTTCCAAATAGATAGATTCCACTCGCATTGCCATCTCATTATGATACAGCGGATTGGTAAATGGTGCTGCAATTCCATATGTTGCAAGTGTGGCCGCAAAGGAAGAATGACGTATAAGTGCCGGTAACACCCAATCAAAATAGCATGTCGCTTTAGTCAATCTGCTAAATGTAAGTGGTATCTCCTCTTGACTCCATATAGGCGCCATTCCTTGTAGTTTTTTTTCAAAATTCGAAACCGTTCCCACCATAATTAATTTTTCTTTTGCCCTTGTAAATGCCACATATAAAACTCGTAATTCTTCCCCCAGATTTTCATACTGCACTTTTTTTTGTATTACTTTTTTTAATAACGTCGGAATCTTTGTTCGATTTTCCAAATCAACAGCATCTATTCCCACACCCAATTCCGGGTGGATCACCACACTTCCTTTTATATCCTGTTGATTAAATCTTTTGCCCATACCCGCTACAATAACCACCGGAAACTCTAACCCCTTACTCTTATGGATACTCATAAGATGAACTGCATCAGCACGCTCATCTTCAATACTAGCTTCTCCATAATCCACCTGATACTTTTGTAATTGTTCCATGTATCGTACAAAATTAAAAAGACCTTTGTAACTTGTAGATTCAAATGCAATTGCGCGCTCTATTAACATATCCAGATTCGCCTGTCTTTGCTCCCCACCCGGAAGTGCAGACACATAAGCTCCATACCCTGTTTCATCGATGATCTTCCAAAGCAATTCATGAATGGCCGTATAAGGAACACGTACACGAAATGATTCCATTTTTTCAAAACAAGCTTGGAGGATATCCATAATTCTTTGCTCTTCCCCCTCGATTGCATATCTTTGAACTGCTTCATAAAATGGTAGTTTTTTATAATAGCTTTTAATCTTCGCCAGCTCTTCCCCTGAGAGTCCAACTAGTGGAGATGTCAACACTGCCGCTAACGGGATATCTTGTTTTCGATTATCCAAGACACTAAGATAATCTAAGATAAGACTAATCTCCATGGTCTGAAAATATCCTTCTTTTGTTCCTGTGAATGTTGGGATTCCCTCTTGATTTAAAATCTTTGCAAATACATTGGTCCATCCCTTGATACTACGGGTTAAAACCACAATATCTTTGCAACGAATCTTCCGATAAATTCCACGCTTCTTATCTAGTATCTGATGTGTGTCTAACAACTCTTTAATTCGCCTAGCAACCGCACGAGCTTCTAACTCTCTAGTTGTATCTTCTATATTTATATCTTTGTTAATTAAACTGTTCTTTATACTGTCCTCATGCACCAATAAGACTTCTGTTTCATTCCCTGGTTGTGGTTCATACTCAGTTCCAACGTACAACGCTGCTTCCGAATCATAGACAATATTTCCCAATCTTTGGGTCATGATCTGTGTAAAGATAAAATTCACACTGTCTAGTACCTCTCTGCGACTTCTGAAATTTTTTCCAAGGATAATTCGTTGTTCCGGACTATCTTCCATCGAGTAATGATTATATTTATCCATAAACAATTCCGGACGTGACAAGCGAAAACGATAAATACTCTGTTTCACATCCCCTACCATGAATAAATTAGGGATACCTTTATGAACGGTTGAAACACTGGTTAAAATAGTGTCCTGCAGCAGATTGCTATCTTGATATTCATCAATCATAATTTCTAAAAACTGTTTCTGATATTCTTCTGCAGCCTGAGATGGTTCTAGCCCTCCCTCTACTCGCTTCGTTAGAATGCGAAGCGCATATTGTTCCATATCTTCAAAATCAATCACGTTCTTTCTGCGTTTCGTTTGCTCAAAAGTCTGTGTAAATTCTATTACCAGCTCCACAAGTACCTCTAAAAATGGTTTGCTTTGTTCCATATCCAACCACATCTGCCCGGGTTCCTGATAAAAATACTGATTTTTAAAATCATCAACTGTCTTTTTCACCTGTCCATGAATATCTTTTACACATTGGGCCAATTCCAGCGATACTGCTTTATCTCGATTGGCTTTTAATCCCTCTTGTGAAAATAATTGCAATTTTTGGTAGAAAGTTGCATAAGAATCTGATTTTTGAAGTTCTGAAATTTCTTGCTCATCTTGCTCTAACGCATCACGATACATATAAGGACCTTCTAATGCATCACACATTGTCAATCCTTGTTGTACTAATTTCATAACATCTTCCAGATAGGACCTGACATCTTCTAGAATGCTCTGCACAAACTGTGGTTCCTTCGTTCCATCTTCATCTGATATATCATACATCTGTATGCATTCTTCCAACCATTTCTCCGGTTCCGGATTACTTCTGGAGGCTTCATACAATTGTAATATCATTTCTTCTACTTTCTTATCATCCCGTCCTGTGACAAAGCCCTCAATAAAATTCAAGAAAGAATCTTCTTGCTCTTCATATTTTTTCTCCAATACCTCTTGCAATACATCTCGCTTCAGTAACTTTAATTCCCCTTCTTCTGCAATTCGAAAACCGGGGTCTAACTCTATTCGGTGGAAATGTTCTCGAATCACCGACAGACAGAAACTATGAATTGTCATAATCTGTGCCTGATGAATCAACGTTGCCTGTCGTTGAAGATGTATCTGATCCGGTTGATTCACCAATTGTTGTGTAATTGCATCTCGAATTCTTTCTTTCATCTCCGCTGCTGCCGCCTCTGTAAATGTAACAATCAACAGACGATCAACATCAATTGGGTTCTCTCCCATTAATCGTTGAATAATGCGCTCCACAAGTACTGCTGTCTTTCCTGAGCCCGCCGCTGCTGACACCAGAATATTACGATCACGTAACTTAATGACCTTTTGTTGTTCCTTCGTCCATTGTATGCTCACTTTGATTATCCTCCTTTAGCAGTTGCAGCACCTCTGTCCGATTCATTTTTTTAAGACGTCGATACTCATATCCTTTTATTCTAATATCAAATCCACATATTTCTTTATAACGGCAATAATCACACCCAGTCTTTTGTTCCAATTCATAAGGAATCGGTTGTATGATTCCCTTTTGAATCTGAGTGGAAAGCTCCACTCGTAGTTTTTCCGCATATGCACCAATTCCATAAAATTCTTCTAAGGTTACAATATTAGACGTCTTTGAAAGACTTTGGTCCTTCTTCTTCGCCACCGGCACCACACTGGAGGTCTTTTCAAATTCCTGATCTAGTAAATCCACTACTTCCGGATCTGCATTGACATACCCATCTAATTTAAGCTCCGCTAACATCGTTTCATCTTTCGCTTCTCCTACTGTTAGTTTATCTAGAATTGGATCTTGAATTCGATAATAGAAGAAACCCGCAGGTATGACTTCTTTTCCCGGGTGTTCTTTTGTTTCCTTTTCCAATGCTGCATTCATATAGATTGGCAGTTGAAGCTGTAAACCATAATAGAGTGATGTTAGATCAAATGTCTGTGCCCCCGTTTTATAATCCAGTATTTTCACATATCTTTTTCCCCGCATCTCACAAGTATCTATGCGATCGATTTTTCCATATCCAAAATCAACCTCATAACCGGTTGGCATAAATTTCCCTTTCTCTAGTTGTTTACTCACTGCCCATACTGTCCGATTCATTAGTCGCTTGATTCGCGTAACCATATACATCTGCCTTGCCGAACTGTACAACACTTGGTTTCCGTAATCAGCAATGCTTTCTTCCACACTTGTCTCTGCCATGCGAATACGTTCCGCCTCTGTTACCAACGTCCAGGTTATTCCTTTTTGCTCTAATTTATGCGCAAAACGTTCCAATGAACTGTGTAATATCATTCCAAAGTCCAGAGGCTTAAAACTATATTCTTCACGCTCTCTTAACCCCAGTCCATAGTTCAGAAAATGAGAATAAGCACAAGATGAAAATTGTTCTAATCGTGTTACACTATAAGAATATCCTGTTCCATATAATTCTTCTGCAACCGCCTGTGATAATATATCTTCCGGCTTTTCATAAAATCCGGCCTCCAATAAACATGTAATTTGCTTCTTCCATGTCCCTTCTTTACAATACCAAGTATATAATTCTTTCCAATCCTCTCCTAATACTTCACCATGACGACGCAAGCCTTGTATCAGGTACTCCATGCCTGTTGTCTGAGTCAGTTCCAGTTCCGACAGTTGTCTTTCTTCTTGATCTATAACCTGAAGCAATGGATATAGATGTCTGATATCTTGAATCAGATAAGAGGGGCGCAGACTACTTCCATCTGAGGAAGTCTTACTATAGGACAAGAAAAGTAATTCCGTTGGTTTTGTTAGATTTAGATAAAGATAAAACTTCTGTATATACACTTTCTCTTTTGCTCCCGGGGAAAGTGTGTAATGAGCCGCCTCAAAATACGTTCTGTCACATTCTGATAACAATCCACTCTGTCCTAAATTTCCAGGAATCATTGTATCATTTGCACCAATTAAGAAAAGTGCTTTCACATCTTTTAGTCTTGTTCGTTCAATATCACCTACTACCACCTGATCAAGACTTGGTGGAATCACACCAACCTGTGCTTCTTCTAATCCCGCATCCAAAAGTTCACAATACTCTCTTAATGGAAGAACCTCTTCCCCCAACAATTCTACGAATTTATCAAATAGCTCCATGACCACACGATAAATCTGTGCATATTCTTTTGATAATGTCAGTTCTTGGGACTTTTGAAACTGCAATTCATAATTTTGCAGTTGTTCTTGGAGCTTCTCCTTTACCAAAAAATCATACAATGCTAACGTAATATCTTTCACTGTCTTTCTGCGTTGCTTAAGAACAAATACCAGTCCATCTATCTTCTCAACGAACACAACCCGTGAGTGGTTAACACTCTCTAATGCTTCTTCACTCATACCACGTACTTTGCGTACCCACTGCTCCTGCCATCTTTTGTATCCTTTAATTCCTAAACCAATCACATAGTTTTCCAAGGTATCAATATCCTCGTTACAGAAACCAGTCAGTCCTGTTCGCAAAAACCGAAATACACTTACATACGTAAAGTTCTGCTCTACCATAGCCAATAAACTTCTCAGATATTCCACAAATGAATTCAGCAGAACACTCCTTTTATGATCCATAAAAAGTGGGATCTTATAGTGGGAGAATATCGTTTGTATATAGTCAGAATAACTGGTCATATCACCGGCAATCACAGCAATATCCCTATATCTATATCCTTCTTCACGTGTCAGCCTGCGAATCTGTTGTGCCAGTATATCTACCTCCTGCTTTGGATTCTTTGTACAATATATCCGAATTGCATCTTGTGATGTTCTATATTGCTTTTTTGAATATCGAAATAGTTCTGATTCTAAAAAAGCCAACGGCTCATTGTTGCGAAATCGATATACTGGTTTACTATACCGACAGATAGGTTCTTCAACAATTGCATGTACCTCCTGTGCAATTGTAATCAGGCTTGATACCATCTGCTTGCCCAATGCGAACAATTGATACCTATTTGTATATACGTAAGGATCTTCTCTTTGATCCATGGTGACCGTAATCATTACTTTCTCACAGATGACAAATAATTCTTTTAATAATTTATTCTGAATTGGTGTAAATCCTGTGAATCCATCTAGAACCACGGTACTATTCTTTAATATTGCAGATTTTCCTGCAACAAGACTTAATTCTTCCAATAATTCTTCTCTTGAAATATAACGTTCTTCCAGATATGATTCAAACTCTTGATATACCAATTTAATATCCTGCATCTTTTGATATAGATAGGGTTGTCCCTCTAATGTTGATAAAAATGTTTCTAATTCTTCAATTCCAATATTATATTGGGTGAATTCGGAAATTACGGACTTCACTTCGCTAATATAACCGGGTTTTTTCATATTACTTCCCAGCACTTTTAACTGATGTTCACAATCACCCGCTATTTTTCTAAGAATCAGATTCTTTCCTTCATCATCTAACATGATTTTTTGATTTTGCCCGACTTCTTCAAAGATTCGATGGGCTAAACGTTCAAAACTCAATACATCTATATTCATGATTCCATGATTGGGGTGCATGAAAACAAGGTCCTGTTGTGTCTGCATTGTAAATTGCTCAGGCACAAGGACCAGATAATTTTGCTTTGGGTGATTCAAAGATTCTTTGATAATGTATTGATAAAGAGCATACGATTTACCGGAACCTGAATTTCCAAATATGAATTGTAATGACATGGTGGCCTCCTTTTAATTGATTTTTTGGTAGATTTCCACCGGAACATAAGCTTTTACAAAGATTCCATCTTCTTGATATTTTTCTTCCAATAATTCTCCATACTTACGAATCAATTGAATCTTCCCACCCTCTGTATAAGAATATACACGTTCTATCTCAATCTTTCGCTCTCTTAATATCTGTTCTATCTTTTCTTGTAATACATCAAGGCCTGTTCCCGTGCGTGCTGAGATTGTAACAACTTCATCAGCCTTAAAATCGCGTAAAATAGGCAGTTCTTCTAATTTATCCTGTTTATTAAATGCAGTAATAATTGGTTTATGTACCACTTCTAACTGATTTAATGTCTCATATACAATGTACATCTGCTGATCCATCTGTGGATGTGAAGCATCTACAACATGAAGAATAATATCCGCATATCTGGCTTCTTCCAGCGTACTTCGGAATGCTTCAATCAGATGATGTGGTAATTTTCTAATAAATCCTACGGTATCTGTTAATAATACCTCTTGCTTACTTGGCAATTTCAAACTTCTTGTAGTTGCATCTAATGTAGCAAATAACTTATCTTCTTCCAACACTGATGCACCTGTTAATACATTCAATAATGTAGATTTTCCTGCATTTGTATAACCCACAATAGCTACAACCGGAATATGATTCTTACTTCGTTGCTCTCTGGTTACTTCTCGATGTCTCTTCACATCTTTTAATTCTACGTTCAACTGCGCAATACGGCCCTTAATCAAACGTCGATCCATCTCTAATTTCTTCTCTCCCGGTCCCCTTGTTCCAATCCCACCACCTAATCGGGACAGTGATTTTCCAAGTCCTACCAAACGAGATTGTCTGTATTTTAATTGCGCAAGCTCCACTTGTATCTTTCCTTCATTGGTAGATGCTCTAGATGCAAATATATCAAGGATAATTAAGGTACGGTCCATGATTTTTGTATCTAATGCATCTTGAAGATTCCCTAATTGCGCCGGTGCCAATTCATCATCACAGATAATTCCGGTTGCCTCTGTCTCCCATAATAATTCTTTGATCTCATCTAGCTTTCCCTTCCCCACGTAGGTTCCTGGGTGTATCTGACCACGATTCTGTACTACACGTCCTACCACTATCGCACCTGCCGTTGCCACCAATTCCTCCAACTCATCTAAAGATTGTTGGGTATCATCATGGTCTTCTAAACTAACTCCTACCAGAATCACTTTTTCTATCTCTCGTTCTATCTCAATTAACTCTGCCATATATCTCCTTCTATCATTTTACTTTATCCCTATCTGGTTTTTAAAAATTCCGCTTCTTTTGTTGCCGAACTGTCTTCCGGATACTTTTCTATATATTGTTCCAATTTTACTTTTGCGCTTTCCCAATCTTCAATTTGTTCATATGCTATAATCTCATTATACTCTACTTCCTGAATTAATGATTTACTGTTTCCTTTCATAGCTAATGCTAATCGGAAATAATTCAAAGCACTTTTGGGATTCTTTTCTTTCATGTCGCAGATCCCTATAAAATTGTAAAGGGTTCCTGTTTTTTTCACATCATGATCTATTGCTTTTATGAATGCCTCTCTTGCATGTTCATAATCTTTTAATTCCCAATAAGCAATTCCCATTCCTCGGTACGCTTCTCCGGTATCTTTCTTATGGTCAACTGCCTTTTGGAATACTTCGATTGCTTCTTTGTATTTTTTTTCCTGCAACAAGGAAACACCATCTTTTGTTGGATGACTACAGCCCACCAACAATCCACACAGTATAATACCTATTATTATTCTAACCTTTTTCATTCTAACTCCTTCCAAAGTGGATTCTCAAAATTCCCTTTGATAACTCTTCACGACATCATATTAATCTTGGTACTTGGCAACCCAGACTGCATTCACAATTGCAATTGTCATCACACCAACATCAGCACATACTGCTCCCCACATGGTAATATAGCCAAAGATAGACATTAACAACACAATGACCTTAATGGCAAGAGCAAACGCAATATTCTGCTTTACAACTGATAATGTCTCTTTTGCCACTTTAATTGCTGTAATAATCTTATGAGGTTCATCATCTAGTAATACAATATCTGCCGCTTCAATTGCAACATCAGAACCAAGTGCTCCCATTGCAATTCCAAGATCCGCTTTCGCAAGTACCGGAGCATCATTCATGCCATCTCCAACGAACGCCACCTTTTCTATATCATCTTCTACCATCATAAATTCTTCCAGACGTTCTAATTTATCTCCTGGCAATAGATTCGTGTAACAATAATCCATATTTAACTCCCGTGCAACTTCTTCACCTGCCAGACGGGTATCTCCTGTAAGCATCACTAGAACTGCATGTACGTGCTCTTTCAGAAAACTAACTGTGTATCTCGCATCTTCTTTTAATTCATCTGTAATAACAATACAACCCACATAGGTTTTCTCTAACGCTACATATACAATGGTTCCCGGTGCTTCTATTGGAGTGAATTTAATCTTCTGCATCTCCATCATTCCCCGATTTCCTACATGCACACGCTTTCCATCTAATGTTGCGCTGATTCCGTACCCCGGATATTCTTTCACACGCTTCACACGGCTTTGTTCCAATGTTCCCGGATATGCTTTCTGTAAGGATATAGAAATGGGGTGATTAGAATAACTCTCAACATGGGCTGTAATTTCTAAAAGTTCTTCTTGTGATATCCCTTTGGGATGAATCTGGGTAATAGCAAACACCCCTTTGGTTAATGTCCCTGTCTTATCAAATATAAAGGTATCTGCTTTTGCCAGTGTTTCTAATGCTTGACCACCCTTTACCAGAATTCCACACCTTGCTGCCGCTCCAATCCCTCCAAAGAAGGCAATGGGTATGGACATTACTAATCCACACGGACATGCCACTACTAAGAAGATAAGGCCTTTATATATCCACATATTCCATGATTCCTGAAAGAATAACGGAGGTACAATCGCTACAATCACTGCATACACAATTATAAGAGGCGTATACACTCTTGCAAATTTTGTAATAAATGTTTCACTTTCTCCTTTTTCTTTTTCCGCCTGTTCTACCATATCCATAATTTTAGATACTGTTGACTCTGTATATATTTTTCTAACCCTGGCCTCAATCACTCCTGTCAGATTAATACTTCCACTATAGATCTTATCGCCTACCTTTACATCTTGTGGCATGGATTCACCGGTCAATGCCTGAGTGTCTACTGTACTGGATCCACTGGTAACTACTGCATCAATGGGAATGCGCTCGCCCGGTTTTACAATGATAATATGTCTTAACTTTAATTCAGACGGATCCACTTGTACTTCTTGCCCACGCACTTTTCGAGTTGCATACGTGGGACGGATATCCAATAATTCCGTAATAGAATTCTTGGAATGTGCAATTGAAATCGCTTCAATTACATTTCCCAATTCAAAAAGTGTAATCACAGCCACTGCTTCCATATATTTTTCAATTCCAAAAGCCCCAACTGTTGCAATTACAATTAAAACATTTTCATCAAACAGATGTCCTTTTGTAAGACTTTGCACGAACTTCTGAATAATAGAAAACCCAATAATCAGATATGGAACCAAAAACAGACCCAACTGAATGGTGCTTTCTATCATACTCTGCGTCACTGCCAAAATTGTTAAAATATACCAGAATAATCCAATGCTTATTCTGAGGTAACGTCCTTGTATTGTCTTTGTCATAATTAATCCTCTTTAGTAGCTTACGCACAATTACTCATTAATATGTTCCATTCCTTGATTCATAATGGATTGAATATGGTTGTCTGCCAATGAATAAAACACGGTTTTTCCATCTCTCCTATTTTTCACTAATTTCATCTGTTTCAATACTTTTAACTGATGCGAAATCGCCGATTGAGTCATCTGAAGAAGCATGGCCAAATCACACACACACATTTCTGATTGAAAAAGAGTATATAATATTCGAATTCTCGTTGTGTCTCCAAAGACTTTAAAGAAACCTGCTAACTCGCACATTTTACTTTCCAACGGCATTTGCTGTTCCACTTTATGAACAATCTCGGAATGAACATGCATTTCCTCACAACACTCTGTTTCTAATTTATTCATAACTGCCTCTTTCCTACCAACGGCTATTTTGTTCCCGACTATTTTCTACTGCCATAGAAATCGCTTCATTAAACGTCGGGTGAGCACGCATTGCATACATCAATTGTCTGGAGGTTAATCCATTGGCAATTGACGTTGCCAATTCTCCTATCATATCAGTCGCTCTCGGACACATCAGCTGTGCCCCCAGCAATACATCGCTGTCTGCCGCAAATAATACTTTAATAAATCCTTTTTCTTCTTTTGAAATAATAGATTGGCCGTTAGCACTCATGGTATATTTGCCACAACGAACCGGAACTCCTTTTTTACGTGCCATTTCCTCTGTTAATCCCACAGATGCAATCTCCGGATCTGTATACAGACAATTGGGAATAATGGACATCGATACAAACAGGCAACTTGGAACCATGGACAGTACTACCGATGGTTCAATATCATTCATGCGTTCTACAACATACGTTGCCTCTGCAGATGCCACATGTGCTAGTTGCACCCCTTCAATCACATCTCCAACTGCGTAGATTCCAGAGATATTTGTCATAAAGAATTCATTTACCACAATCTTTCCATGTTCCATTTTAATCGGAACATCTGACGCAAATAGCCCTTCTGTATTGGCGCTTCGTCCAACAGATACCAATACTCCGTCTACATTAATGATTTCATTCTTTCCATGATGAACGAAATGACAACGAA
This sequence comes from Lachnospiraceae bacterium, assembly GCA_036656795.1. Lineage (GTDB taxonomy): Bacteria > Bacillota > Clostridia > Lachnospirales > Lachnospiraceae > CAUPWF01. The sequence continues at coordinate 39,253 of JAVXHR010000004.1, forward strand.
GTCCCTCATCCTCTGTAATTCTTTCTAATAAACTTTCTTTGTAAAGTTGAATTCCTCTATGCAATAAAATCTCTTCCAATGCTACTGAGAATTCTGCATCCATGGTTGGCAACAATCGATCTGCCGACTCAACCACGGTAACCTCTGTTCCTAGTGAATTAAAGACCGTAGCCAATTCAAGTCCTATCACTCCTCCACCTAGGATTAATAACTTCTTATACTGGCTTTTATTAGATGTCAATAATTCTTCACTTGTCATAACCTCCGGCAAGTCCATGCCCGGAATATCAATCATATTCGCTTTTGCTCCTGTGGCGATCAAGATGTTCTTGCCCTGATAATATACAATGGAACCATCTGTTAATGTGACGCGCACTTTTTTATTTGCTAATATCAAAGCTGTTCCCATTACTGATTCGATTCCCAATTTTTCAAAATCCTGTTCAATATCTTTGCGCATCTCAACGGCAGATGCATCTTTATATTCATAGATTTTTTGAAGATCAAATCCTACTTTTTCAGCAGACAAGCCAAACTTCTCACATTCTTGCATATCACGATATAATGTAGATGCATGAATCATTGCTTTAGTAGGAATACAACCTCGATTAATACATGTCCCACCCACTTCTTTTTTATCAATAATTACAACACTCATTCCTAGTTTAGCCGCCTTCTTGGCTGCGATATAGCCTCCCGGTCCCGCTCCAACAATCAACAAATCATAATATGTATCCATAGTACCCTCCATTTGACCTTTCAACGGTTATTGATTCTCAATCTGCCAGTCAATAGGAATCTGGCCTTTTTCTTTTAAAAACTCATTTGCCTGACTAAAGGGTCTGCTTCCAAAAAATCCTCGGTATGCCGATAAGGGACTTGGGTGAGGTGCTTTTAAAATCAGATGCTTTGGATTCGTCAACATGGAACTCTTACTTTGTGCCGGTTTTCCCCACAACATGTATACAATTGGTCTGTCTTGCGCATTAACTGCCTGAATCACAGCATCTGTAAACTGTTCCCAACCTTTTCTCTGATGTGAATTTGCCTGATGAGCTCGCACTGTTAAAACGGTATTCAGTAAAAGTACGCCCTGATCTGCCCACTTTTTTAGATACCCATGATTGGGAATCTCGCACCCGATATCATCATGCATCTCTTTATAGATATTCTGTAAAGAAGGGGGAATGTCTGCTTGTTCTGGCAATACTGAAAAGCTCAACCCATGTGCCTGATGTTCATTATGGTAGGGGTCTTGTCCCAAAATAAGTACTTTCACATGACTCAAAGGTGTAAAATGAAAGGCATTAAAAATGTCTTCTGCCGGTGGATATACCTTCGTTATCCTGTATTCTTCACATACAAACTGATATAATTGCTTATAATATGGCTTATGAAATTCTTCTTCTATCGCATTCAGCCAATCATTCTCTATCATAGACATCAATAACTCTCCTTCTCTTTTCCTCTATATGCGAACACATATCCCCTGTTCTCTTAGATACTGCTTAACTTCCTGTACTTCTAATTCTTTATAATGAAACAAAGATGCTGCCAACGCTGCATCTGCATGTCCTTCTAAAAAAACCTCTTTGAAGTCTTCCAAGTTGCCCGCTCCACCTGAAGCAATTACCGGAATCGAGACCTGATCTGCAATCGATTTTGTTAGTTCTATATCATACCCTGCTTTCGTTCCATCCCCATCCATGCTAGTCAGAAGAATCTCTCCAGCTCCAAAATTTTCTACTCGTTTTGCCCAAGATACTGCATCTATTCCAACATCAATGCGACCACCATGCTTATAAATATTCCAGCCACTTCCATCCGCGCGCTTCTTAGCATCAATAGCCACTACTACGCATTGACTCCCGAATTTTTCTGCAGCCTGTGTAATTAATTCCGGCGTATCAATAGCTGAAGAATTAATAGATATCTTGTCAGCTCCTTCTCGAAGTAAGACTTTAAAATCTTCCACTGTCCGAATGCCGCCACCTACTGTAAATGGAATAAATACAGAGGCCGCAACTTTACGAACCATATCAATCACAGTATCACGTTGGTCCACCGATGCAGTAATGTCAAGAAATACCAGTTCATCTGCACCTGCTTCATCATAAGCTTTTGCAATCTCTACCGGATTCCCTGCATCTTGTAAATCCACAAAATTAATTCCCTTTACCACGCGTCCATGATGTACATCTAAGCATGGTATAATTCGCTTTGTAAACATGTGACTCCTCCTAATTAAGTTCTACAAAATTTTTCAATATCCGTAACCCCACTTTACTGCTTTTCTCTGGGTGGAACTGGCAGGCAAAGACATTCCCCTTTTCCACTGCCGCATGTATCTGTACCTGATAATCAGTTGTTGCCGTTACAATATCTTCTTTTGCTCTTAAATAATAAGAATGTACAAAATATACATAGGATTCTTCCGATATGTCAGAAAACAGTTTACTTTCTTTTGGAAATCTCAAGGAATTCCAGCCCATATGCGGTATCTTAATTCCCTTGCCACTTGGAATACGTACAATATCCCCTTTAAGAATTCCAAGTCCCTGAACTCCGGGTGTTTCTTCGCTTTGTTCAAATAACAACTGCATGCCTAGACAGATTCCCAGAAATGGAATCCCTTTTGCAATAATATCCGGAATCACCTTTTCAAGTTCATACTTCTTCAGATGCATCATTGCATCTCCAAAAGCCCCCACTCCTGGTAAAACCACTTTATCTGCATGTAACAGCACTGTTGCATCTCTGGTCAGCACGACTTCTTCTCCTAATAAAAGGAACGCTTTTTCTACACTTCTAATATTTCCTGCATCATAATCAATAATTGCTATCATAATCGTTCCCTTTCCCAGTGACCTCTTGCATCTATCTATTATTTTACCTCTGTCTTTTATTTTACATCAATCTCAAACCAAAATTCAACCCCGTTATCATAGTTCTTGACTCCATAACTTCGATGAAATGAATCCATAATTGCTTTTACGATAGAAAGTCCGATTCCATTGCCACCATATTCTCTTGTATGTGCCTTATCTACTTTATAGAATTTATCCCACACTCGTTCCAAATCTTCTTTCGGAATCGGCATTCCCGTATTAAATACAGAGACTCTTGCCACATCTTCTGAGATTTTGATCTTAATCTCAATGATTTTCTTATCATCTACATGATGTAGTGCATTGCTTAGATAATTGCGAATTATTTGTTCTACTTTAAATTCATCTGCCCATACAGAAATGGAGTCTTGCTGCAAAAAATTCACCGTAACATCTTGTTGTTGAATCAAGATATCACTGCTTTGTATCACACCTCGAATTAGCTCTACTAGATTGAATCTATCGTATTCTATCTCATTACTTCCAAATTCTAATTGATTCAATGTTAATAGGTTCTTCACAAGTTGATTCATCTTATCCGCTTCATCTATGATAACATCACAATAAAATTCTCGGCTTTCATCATCACTCTTTACACCTTCTTTTAAACCCTCAGCATATCCTTGAATTAAGGAAATAGGAGTCTTCAACTCATGAGATACATTGCCAAGAAATTCTGTTCTCATAGAATCAATCTGTTCTTTTTTTGCGATATCTTTCTGCAATTCACTATTTGCATTCTTTAATTCCTTAATTGTACCTTCTAGTTCCTCTGACATAATATTAAAATTGGAGCCAAGGATTCCTATTTCATTTTCTCCACCACTCGTATATTTTGCATTAAAATCAAGTTTGGCCATCTTTTGCGACAACACTGCTAATTCTAAGATCGGATCTGTAATCCGTTTGGAAAAAAACCAAATAAGAATTGCACTAATCGAAATCACTATTACTCCTGCATAAACTAAGAATCGATTCGACAATGCCACACTTTCCCTGATACTTTCCAGTGGACTTCTTAGAATAAATGTATATCCGGAAGACATCTGCCCCCACATCTCAATATATTCCGATTGATTGCGTGGGTCTGTGGTCTTACATATCTGATATTTTTTTGTGCTTTTTAGAACATGCCCATCTCCTTGATTCAATAGATAACCAACCAGTTGCGCTTTTAAACCTGTATTGTCGCGGACATTAGAAAGTGCCAATGTATTCTCTTGATTAATAATTACAAATGATATATTTGCTTTTTCTGCCATCTTTGCCAATTCTGTCCGTATCTCTTCTTGTTCAATAGCATTATCCTTTGTGTCTTTCTCTAATGCTGTATATAATTGTGTCAGAGCTGTTTGCTTGTTCAAAATATAATATTGCTCTAAAAAATTACCATTGATGATTAAAAATGACAAAAAAACAAATACAATAATACCAATGAAGACAATCACCATTTGCCTTCTGATTGAGCGTCTCATGATTGAACCTCAAACTTATAACCCATGCCCCATATGGTCTTAATGTAATCTCCTTTGTCACCTAACTTGCTTCGCAACTTTTTTACATGGGTGTCAATGGTTCTGGCATCACCAAAATAATCATAATTCCATACATTATTCAAAATCTTGTCTCTGGAAAGTGCAAGCCCTTGATTCTCAATAAAATACGTAAGTAATTCAAACTCTTTATAGCTTAATTCAATATCTTTATCATTAATCTTTACCATGTGGCCTGCCTTATCCACAATAATTCCCCCCGCATTAATCACTTCGTCCGGTGATATTGCTTTCGTTCTACGTAATATAGCTTCTACACGGGCCACCAAAATCTTCGGACTAAAGGGCTTGGAAATATATTCGTCCACGCCTAAATCAAATCCTTGCAATTCATCATTTTCTTCCCCTTTTGCAGTCAACATGATAATAGGAACCTGCGATTCCATACGAACTTCTCGACATACTTCCCATCCGTCCATCTTCGGCATCATCACATCTAATATAATCAATGCAATGTCTTTACTTTCATAGAATATTTCCATTGCTTCTAATCCGTTTTCAGCTTCTATAACAAGATAGCCCTCTCGCTCCAGAAAGTCACGTACCAGCTTTCTCATTCTACTTTCATCATCTACGATTAGAATTCTCAATTGTTCCATCTTCTTCACCTCTTCTTAGCATTTCGGAATGGCCGACACCGTAACCATTCTAGACGTACAACCGTTCCATGAAACAAGTATTCCACTATAAAGCACTTTCTGTCCAAGCACTGAACTATACTGGATTTTGGAGCAAACCGAATCCCCTTCTAATGGGCAGGTTGCACAAAAACTATAGTTTGTATCCGCAAGGCCTAATTGGAAACAAAAGCACCGTTCCATCTCTTCCGGCAATGTTTCTATCAGTTTCTTACACTTGGCATTACAATAATAAACTTCATGGGTAATTGCATTACATACATAGATATAGCTATCCTGTGCATCTAATATCCATTCTTTATTCATCCATTCATTTCTCTCCGCAAGAGTAATAGCATCTCCATAAAATGAAAATTGATTTTTCCCTATATGCTTTGCATGATACATCGCTTCATCTGCCCGAAAGTAAAGTTCACTCCAAGTTGTCCCATCTTTAGGTGATATCACAATTCCAATAGAACAAGTAGAAGGACGAGCACCTTCTTTTAACACTGTAATATTTAATTTATGAATAATATCTTGTGCAATTTTTTTTACTTCCTCGACATTCTTAACATCTTTGATCAAAACAATAAACTCGTCGCCACCTAATCGCCCTAACAGTGACTGTGAACTGCACACTTCTTTTAAACTTGCGCCAAATTCAGACAATACTAAATCTCCATAGGCATGTCCATATGTATCGTTAGTCTGTTTAAAATCATCTAAATCAATCATCAACATTGCAGCTTGTGGCATTTGATTACCCGACCCATTCATGTATAGCTCAAACTTTTGACGAAATGCAGTACGATTAAGTAATTGTGTCAACCCATCTAATTCAGCACTATCTAACGCTTGACGAAGACGAATTGCATTCCCCAACCGTATCTTAATAATCTCTGGTTTAAAAGGCTTTTCTAAATAATCATTTACGCCCGCTTCCAAAACTTTTTCCTCAGTTTCTTCAATATCTATACCCGTAATTGCTATAATAGGAAGATTTATAAATTCATCCGAATCCCTTACAATTTTAAGGAACTCATACCCATTCATAATCGGCATGCTAATATCCAGCAACACCGCTGCTATCTGATGTTGCTGGATCTCTAGCACTTCTAACGCTTGTTTGCCGTTTTCAGCCTCAAGAACCTCATAAGTTTCCGATAGAATCTTTCTAAGAACTTTCCGATTGATTTCCTTATCATCCACTACTAAAACTTTATATTGCTCACCCACGTACATCTTCCTTCCCATCATTATGCAAATATTCAGTTCCTATGGTTTTATAATATCATGTTCCTATGGTTTGCACAACTTTTTACACCCCAGAGAACGAAAATTAGAAAAGAAGAAGACAGAAATAAAAAAACTCTCAAATGATTATATCATTTCAGAGTTTTTTTTATCATACTTCCATAATTGTTTCTGTATCTCTTCCGGAGACTCCTCAAGCACCATCGCCAATTCCCCTACTAATAATTTTTCTACAGTACGGCACATTCTGTCATCTGCCATATTTAGTTTTTTACTAATACTTGCCATCTCTTCCTTACGAATATATAACCCTTTTAACATCTTGATCCATTGTTCACAATCCCCTGATCTAAGGTTTTCTTTGTATGCCAACTCTCTTGCCCGTGCATCTGTTACCCACACCGGCTCTACCTCCGGAAGTATTGAAAGAATCCGATTTGCTTCTTTTGGTGTAATCATCTCACGCATCAATATGTTTGTATTATCAACAGCTCTATATATTTTGCCACCATTGTTGTCCATGGGACTTAGTACGTAGTATAGGCCTTTTAATCCACCTATATCCGGTGTGCATATATCATCAATCTTACAGATACCAATCTTTCCATACATAATATAACTATCTTTCTGAAACATTCCATTCTCCTTTCTCTGAAGAAGTACTTTGTACCTATTATAGCACCTTTTGACACCAAACGGTAAGTTCTTTTTGATATGGGTTCTTTGTAACCATGAAAAAAGACGTATATCTTCATCATATACGCCCAATGGAGTAGACGAGAGTCGAACTCGTGTCCAAAAGTTTATCCCATGTTCTTCTTCTATCATAGTCAGTTTTTTTACATTCCCTCTATTACACGCGAACTAACACGCTGGTAACTTCAGTAGCTTCATTATACGACTACCGGCTCAAAGCTTTGCCAATATCGTTTCTCACAAAGTCGGCGCCAGATTCTTAAAGTGTGAGTGCTCTAAGGCTGACGAGCAGCAACTAGGCTGCTAACGCTAAATTTTCGTCTGCGTTTAATTTTAAGTTTGCGATTTGACGCATCTTCCTGCGGATAGCTTCACCATCTTCAAAACCCCTGTCGAAACCTTTACTACCCCTTAAAGGTATTCCTCACAATTGTAAGGCTCTTATAGTCTAACATATTCCAAGAATTTCTGCCAGTACTTCTACAATAATTTCATTAGTACAAGACTTTGTATATCCTAACATATGCAACGATATCTCATCTTGCTTTTGTGCTTCTGTCAATTGGTCATTATGTTTAGTTGTATCAATTAATTGAATTAGTTGTGGTGTTAACTCCTCATAGATCTCCGCTGTTGTCTCCGTTACTAATTGATGTAATGCATCTTTTGTGGTTGGTACCATAGGGCCACCTCCTATCCTAGATTCTTCACTTTAAAGTCTCGTTGCGCCTCTCGTTTCTGGTCTTTCTTGGCAATATCTTCACGCTTATCATATAGCTTTTTCCCCTTGGCAAGACCAATCTCTACTTTTACAAGGCTTCCTTGAAAATATACTTTCAAAGGAACTAATGTCATGCCCTGTTCTTTCATCTTACTTTCCAATTTTCGAATCTCCGCCTTGTGTAATAATAATTTCTTTACTCTCAATGGGTCTTTATTAAATATATTTCCTTTTTCATAAGGACTTACATGCATTCCATAGATATACATCTCGCCATGTTCAATGCGCACAAATGCCTCTTTGATACTGCCTTTTCCCATGCGTAATGATTTCACTTCTGTTCCGTGTAATGAGATTCCCGCTTCATAATTCTCCAAGATAAAAAAATCGTGATATGCTTTTTTATTATTCGCAATTAATTTCCCCGGTGTCTTTGCCATCTTCAAACTCCTCCTTTGCTATCTCAAAATCAATCGTTCGCTGCATGTGGTCAGTTCCAAGGACTTTTACACAGATTGCTTCTCCAAGCTTATATACATGTCCCAGATGTTCTCCTACCATCTCATAACGTTCTTCGTAATAGTTATAGTGATCATCTTTCATATTCGTCACATGAACCAGTCCCTCAATTGTATTGGATAATTCTACATAAATTCCCCATTTGGTAATGCTTGATATGACTCCTTGGAATATCTCTCCAATGTGAGCATCCATATATTCAACTTTTTTCAGTTTAATTGTTTCTCGCTCTGCTTCTTCTGCACGACGTTCCGTCTCACTGGCATGTTTCGTTACTTCCGGTAGAATTTTCCCATAATGTGCAATCCGTGAATCATTCATACGTCCTCGTAGATTCTCTTTAATAATCCGATGAATCTGCAAATCAGGATATCGGCGAATAGGTGATGTAAAATGCGTATAGTACGTGGTTGCAAGTCCAAAATGTCCTGTATTCTCCTGAGTATATCGGGCCTGCTTCATAGAACGAAGTGCCAGTCTACTAATGAGCGCTTCTTCATTGGTATCTTCCACTGTACTCAATAATTTTTGAATCTCTTTTGGTCGAATTTCATTGGGACCAATATGCATGGAATATCCGAAATTATTGATAAATATTGCTAGTTTCTTAATCTTTTCTTCATCAGGTGCTTCATGGGTACGATATACAAATGGTAACTCCTGCCAGAAATAATCTTCCGCTACGGTTTCATTTGCAAGTAACATAAAATCTTCTATAATCTTGGTTGCTATGTTTCTATCATAAGGTTCAATATTGATTGGTTTTCCTTTCTCATCTAGGATCATCTTGGTCTCCGGAAAATCGAAATCAATAGATCCACGATTTTTTCGTTTCTTTCGTAAAATCCCGGCCAATTCTTCCATCAATTCAAACATCGGTACCAATTTATGATATCGGGTTCTTTCCACAGTGTCTTGATCTGTCAAAATTTTCTTTACACTGGTATAAGTCATTCGTTCATCAACACAGATTACTGTTTCCGCAATCTGATGATCTGTCACTTCCCCTTTCGAATCAATGGTCATAATACAACTAAGTGCCAGACGATCTGCTCCTGCATTTAACGAACAGATTCCATTGGATAGTTTATGAGGCAGCATAGGAATTACGCGATCTACAAGATATACACTTGTCCCTCGCTCATAAGCTTCATGATCTAATGCACTGTTTTCCTGCACATAATTTGTCACATCTGCAATGTGTACTCCCAGCTTATACTCTTCCCCTATCTTCGTAATTGAGATTGCATCGTCTAAATCTTTTGCATCTTCTCCATCAATGGTAACCATCTCCCAATTGCGAAGATCCATACGTCCTGCCATGTCTGCACTACTTACTTCTTCCGATATACGTGCTACTTGGTTCATGACTTTTTCTCCAAATTCAACAGGTAACTCATATCCTTTTACTATGGACATAATATCGGTTCCCGGATCATTTTGATGACCAATAATTTCTACAATCTTACCCTCTGGTTTCTTATCTTGCCCACCGTAAGAAGTCAGTTCTACTACCACCTTATGTCCTGATACTGCCCCTTTTGAACGCTCTAATGGGATAAAAATATCCTGAATAAATCTTTGATTATCCGGAACCACAAACCCAAAATGTTTACTTTGTTGGTAAAGTCCCACTAAGTTTGTAGTACGATGTTCTAATATCTTGACTATCTTGCCCTCTTGTCGTCTTCCCTCAGGAGCACTTTTAATGACAACTTCTACTTGATCTCCATGAAATGCACCATTTCTATCATCTTCCGAAATAAAGATATCTTGGTCCGCATCTTCAATTATTACAAACCCAAAACCTCTGGCATTAGCTTGATACGTTCCTACCAGCCCTTTTGCCTCACCTTTAATATATTTTCCTTTTTGTGATACGTATACCTTGCCTTCTGTTTCTAAAGAGTCCATCACTGCTTTAAGCTCACCACGTTGTTCTTTTGGAACCTGCAATAGAATTGCAAGCTCTTTCAACTTCATAGGAACATAGAATTCATCACAGATAAACTCGTAGATAACTTGTTTCCTTTTTTCAAATGTCTTGTCCATTCTATTGATTTCCTTTCTTGTATCTAATTATGAATAATATAAAGGAACACTCTATCTTATAGAGTGTTCCCGCGTGTACATTCTTCAGTCTTCTTAAGCAAATACTTTCAAATTAAGTACTGCCGCTAACACGATAAATAAAATAGCCAAGAATTTTGTAGACTTGACCAAAGCACCTTCCATAGAACGTCCTTTGTTCTGACCCCAGTACGTATCAGCCGCTCCACTAATTGTTCCAAGCCCTGCCGACTTTCCTTCTTGAAGTAATACGATTGCTGTCAATGCGATACAGTCTATTGCAAATAAAATTGTAATTACTATTTTTAAAATGTCCATTACGTTACACCTCCTACGAATAAAACCATACTTATACTACCATGGTTTGAATGAAATGACAAGAGGTTTTTGTGTTTATAACCATGGATTTACATACTCAGATATATCCCCTATCTTCTCTTCTATTCGAAGTAGTTGATTATATTTTGCCACTCGTTCCGATCTGCAAGGGGCTCCCGCCTTGATTTGTCCTGTGCGAAATGCTACCGCTAAGTCCGCAATAAAACTATCTTCTGTTTCCCCCGAACGATGAGAAACAATGGTATGATACCCTGCCTGTTTTGCCATTGTGATAGCATTTATCGCTTCTGTCAGCGTTCCTATCTGATTCACTTTAATGAGGATTGCGTTAGCTACATGCTGTTCAATCCCTTTTTTCAATCGTCTTGTATTGGTTACAAAAAGATCGTCCCCAACCAGTTGTATTTCTTGTCCCATACGAGTTGTTAATAACTCCCAACCGTCCCAGTCTTCTTCATCTAGTGGATCTTCAATAGATAAAATTGGATATTCACTAATTAAATCTTCATAATAGTCAATAAGCTCTTCTGTCGAGCGAGAAATCTTATGTCCATGCATCTTACCTTCTCCCTCAAAGGAATAGCGCCCCGTTTTTTTATCATATAGTTCAGTGGCCGCTACATCTAACGCAAAGCCTATCTGTGTTCCCTCTTGATATCCCGCCTCATGTATAGCATCTACCATAAGTTGTAACGCTTCTTTTGCGTCCGGTAAATTTGGAGCAAATCCCCCTTCATCTCCTACTCCTGTATGAAGCCCTCTCTGTTGAAGTATCTTTTTTAATGCATGATAAGTTTCTGCACACATCTGCAATCCTTCTGCAAAGGTCGCTGCACCTATTGGCATAATCATAAATTCCTGTATATCAATTGTATTATCCGCATGTTTTCCACCATTCAAGATATTCATCATCGGTACTGGCATCTTGGTACTGTGAATACCACCTAGATATGCATACAAAGGCATGTGAAGTGCCTTTGCCGCAGTTCTTGCTACTGCCATTGAGATACCAAGTGTTGCATTTGCCCCCAGATAACTTTTATTAGAAGTTCTGTCTATCTTTAAAAGCAATGAATCAATAAATGCTTGTTCATATATATTTACCCCTATAATTTCTCGCGCAATAATTGTATTTACATGGTCGACCGCTTTTTGTACGCCCATTCCACTATATCGTTTTTCTTCATCTCTTAGTTCCACTGCCTCGTATTGACCTGTAGATGCTCCTGAGGGAACCGCTGCTCTCCCAAGATATTTCCCGTCCGCTAACACTTCCACTTCTATCGTAGGATTTCCTCGTGAATCGAGAATTTCTCTTGCGTACACATCGGTAATTGGTAAAAAATTATACATATTTCTCATCCTCCTTCATGAATCCTATTATTACCCGAATTTATATTCTAATGCGTTGACTTTTTAGAATGATAGCGTTACAATCGAATGGACTTAATTTAAACAAGTCAAAAAAATAATGAGGAATTTATCAATGAAAGCAAAATTAAAAACTTTTTTTACACTGACAATTAGTATCTTAATCATGGCTTTTGGAGTCTATTTTTTCAAGTTTGCCAACAACTTTGCTTTTGGTGGAATTACCGGACTTGCCATTATTGTTTCTCAGACAGGCCTTGTATCTGCAAGTGATTTTAACTTTGTAGTGAGCATGTTGTTATTATTGTTGGGGTTTTTATTTTTAGGAAGAAAATTTGGATTAAAAACAGCTTATTGCAGTACACTTCTATCTGTTGGAATCTCCGTATTATCACGCATGTTTCCTATGGCACATCCATTAACCGATCAGCCTATGTTGGAACTTGTATTTGCAATTGCACTTCCATCTTTTGCATCTGCAATTCTATTTAATGTTGGTGCTTCCAGTGGTGGTACCGATATTATTGCAATGATTCTCAAGAAATATACCAGCGTCAATATCGGCCGGGCACTTTTAATTACTAATGTTTTTATTACTGTTGCCAGTATATTTGTGCTAGATACGAAAACAGCGCTTTACTCATTTGTAGGATTAGCTATTAGCTCTTTTATGATTGATAACTTTATCGAAGGCTTTAATCTTTCCAAATACTTCAATGTAGTCTGTAGTGACCCTGACCCCATCTGTGATTTTATTGTAAACGAACTGCATCGTGGTGCTACCATATGTGATGCACGAGGTGCATTCTCAGGAGAGCCCAAGTATATTGTCTATACTGCTTTGAATCGTCCACAGGCAATTAAATTAAGAAACTTTATTAAACAACAAGACCCTGAAGCCTTTATCTTGATTTCCAATACCAGTGAAATCATCGGAAAGGGATTCCACAATGTATAACTTAATAAAAACTGTGCAGGAATAAGATCGTGAATTTCAAATATCTGTCTGCATCAAAAAAGGACATGTTGCCATGTCCTTTTTAATTTTCTGTTATGTCGTGCGTGGTTCCAACTGTCGTCCCATAAGCACTCCCATAACTGATGCCATCATCAATCCTCTGGTCCAGCCACTGGAATCTCCCAGACAATGAAGTCCTTTAATATTTGTATTAAAATCAGTATCCATCTTTACTTTATTACTATAAAACTTGAGCTCCGGTGAATATAGTAAGGTTTCCGTCCCGGCAAATCCCGGCACTACATGGTCTACAGCCTGTATAAAATTAATGATATTTATCATCGCTCTATATGGCATAGCTGCCGTAATATCCCCTGCTACCGCATCCGGCAGTGTTGGTTTTAGATTGGATTGACTTAGTTCTTTCTCCCATGTTCTCTTACCATCTAGGATATCTCCATATCGTTGTACTAAGATATGCCCCGCACCTAACATATTTGTTAATTCTCCAATCTTCTGTGCATATTCAATTGGTTGATTAAACGGCTCTGTAAAATTATGAGAACACAGAATCGCCAAATTAGTATTATTAGATTTTAATTCTTTATAAGAATGTCCATTTACCACTGCTAGATCATTGTCATAATTTTCCTGACTTACAAATCCACCCGGATTCTGGCAAAATGTACGTACCTTATTCTTAAACGGATTGGGATATCCGATTAATTTAGATTCATACAATACGTTATTTACATCTTCCATAATTTCATTTCTAACTTCTACACGTACCCCGATATCAACAGTTCCCGGTTTATGTGCAATCTCATATTTTGCACAGATTCGCTCCAGCCAATCTGCCCCTCTTCGTCCTGTGGCAATAATCACATTCTCCGCTAGAATTTCTTCCTGGGATTTTGCTCCGTTCGTAGGTTCGACAATCACACCCTTACAGATGGTATCCTGTAAGATAAGATCAGAACATTGATATCCAAATTTAATCTCAATCCCTGCTTGAATTAGATATTCTTGAATGGAATAATATATCTCCTGAGCCTTTTCTGTTCCAAGATGTCTAATTGGGCAATCTACAAGTTTTAGTCCTGCTTGAATTGCTCTTTTCCGAATATCTTTTACTTTTTCCCCTTGGTTAAGCCCTTCAATATGCGCATCTGCTCCAAATTCGAGATATATCCGATCTGTATAATCGATCATCTCTTGGGCAAAGTCTGCTCCAATCAATTCTGGAAGCTCTCCCCCCACTTCGTAACTGAGAGATAATTTCCCATCTGAAAATGCTCCTGCACCTGAAAACCCCGTTGTAATATTACAAGGTTTACAATTCACACATTTCTTTGTTGTTACTTTGGGGCATCTCCTATCTTGAATCCTGCTCCCTTTTTCTATCATAAGAATCTTTTGCTTACTTTTGTTTCGGACCATTTCTAACGCTGTAAATATACCTGCCGGTCCGGCTCCAATAATGATTACATCATACATCTTGTTTCCTCCTTTTGGACAATAAAAAATACCAACTCCCACTCAAAATAGTATAGAGACTCCTTAACGGAAAACCTATAGTCAACTGATGCGGCAGTTGGTAGAAACATTCAACCATTCTTTGAATTTATATACGTATATCCTCTATAATAGTACATGATGATATGGTCCGGGTCAAGTAATATTTAAGATATCATTAGCCCTTCTTCTTTCATCACTGTAACGACTTGCTTTACATATTGGGCACATAACTCGTCCGTAGCCGCTTCCACCATTACCCGAATAACAGGCTCCGTTCCACTTTCTCTAACTAAGATACGTCCATCATCTCCTAATGCCCTTGCTACAGCATCAATTGCTTCTACGACCCTTTGGTTTTCCCTTGCAAGCTTCTTATCCGATACCCGAACATTCTGCAATAATTGTGGGTATATCTTTACTTCTTCTGATAATTTTGCAAGACTTTGTTTCTTTTCCAAAATAACTTCCATTACAAGAAGCGATGTTAGAATACCATCTCCTGTTGTTGCATGTTTACTAAAGATAATATGTCCAGACTGTTCTCCACCAAGCGAATAATTGTTTTGAACCATATTCTCATACACGTATTTATCTCCAACTGCCGTCTTCTGATACTTAATACCGGCTCTATCACATGCCTTATAAAGACCCAGATTAGACATAATAGTAGTGACAATCATATTATCATTTAGACGCCCTTGCTCTTTTAAATATTTTCCACATACATACAGAATCAAATCACCATCTACTACTTCGCCATTCTCATCTACAGCAATACATCGGTCTGCATCTCCATCATATGCAAATGCAACATCTAATTTTTTCTCTTTAACAAAATTCTGTAATACTTCAATGTGAGTAGACCCACAATTCTTATTGATATTTGTTCCATCAGGTTCATTGTTAATTACATAAGTCTTAGCACCTAGGGCATCATATACACTCTTTGCAATTGCGAATGCACTTCCGTTAGAGCAATCAAGTCCCACACGCATATCTTCAAATGAACGAGTCGCCAATGAGATAAGATGACCAATATATCGGTTACGTCCTGCCGCATAATCAATCGTTCTACCTATTGCTTCTTGTTTTGCAAGTGGAATCTCCTCCACCTCTCCATCAATATATGCTTCTACCTTGTCTTCTACTTCTGATTCAAGTTTATGCCCTTTTCCGTTAATTACTTTAATTCCATTATCATAAAATGCATTATGACTTGCAGAAATCATAATTCCACAATCAAAGTCTTCCGTACGCGTGACATAAGACACACTTGGAGTCGTTGTTACATGTAGAAGATATGCATCTGCTCCTGAAGCTGTCAATCCTGCAACCAATGCATATTCAAACATATAACTGCTTCTTCTTGTATCTTTTCCAATTACAATACGTGCCTTATGCTCTTGCCCATAATACCAGCCAAGATATCTCCCTACTTTAAACGCATGTTCTACTGTTAATACTTCATTAGCTTCTCCCCGAAAACCATCGGTTCCAAAATATTTTCCCATTTTAATTCTCCCTTGGTCTTTTGACTTATTGACCGTTTTTTTTGCACAATCAGTTTTTTTACTTTGTTATTATATACGGTTTTAGGAAAATATACAACTATTTTTTAGTGATGGAATAATCGGATTCCTGTAAATGCCATTGCCATATGATATTTATTGCAGGTGTCAATTACATTATCATCACGCACAGAACCACCCGGCTGCGCAATATACTTCACACCACTTTTATGTGCACGCTCAATATTATCCCCAAATGGGAAGAATGCATCCGAACCTAATGCCACATCCGTCATCTGCTCTAGCCATTCTTTTTTCTCTTCCATTGTAAAGATATCCGGTTTCACTTTAAAGATATTCTGCCAGATTCCTTCTTCTAAGACGTCCATATAGTCTTCTCCAATATAAAGGTCTATGGAATTATCTCGATCCGCTCTTCCTATGCCGTCCACAAATTGGAGTCCCAATACATTTGGTGATTGACGCAAGAACCAGTTATCTGCCTTGCTACCTGCCAATCTTGTACAATGAATTCTGGATTGTTGTCCTGCTCCAATACCAATTGCCTGTCCATCTTTTGCAAAACAAACAGAATTAGACTGTGTATATTTCAAAGTAATTAACGAAATAATCAAATCAATCTTGGCAGAATCTGGTATCTCTTGATTCTCTGTCACAACATGAGCCAAGAGTTCACGATTAATATCCAGTTCATTTCTTCCTTGTTCAAATGTAATTCCATATACTTCTTTATGTTCAATTGGTGCCGGCATATACAACGGGTCTATCTGAACGATATTATAATTTCCTTTTTTCTTTTGCTTCAATATCTCCAGTGCTTCCGGTTCATATCCGGGTGCAATAACTCCGTCTGATACTTCACGTTTGATAATCTTTGCTGTGGCTACATCGCACACATCAGATAAGGCGATAAAATCGCCAAAAGACGACATTCTGTCTGCGCCTCTGGCTCTTGCATAGGCGCATGCCAGTGGTGACAGTTCTCCAAGATCATCTACCCAGTAGATTTGTGCCATGGTTTTATCTAATGGAAACCCTACTGCTGCACCTGCCGGTGATACATGTTTAAATGAAGTCGCTGCCGGAAGTCCCGTTGCTTTCTTTAATTCTTTAACCAGTTGCCAACCATTAAATGCATCTAAAAAATTAATATAACCCGGTTTGCCACTAAGTACTTGAATTGGTAGTTCTTTATTTTCACCTATATATATCTTAGACGGTTTTTGATTTGGGTTGCAACCGTATTTCAATTCTAATTCTTTCATTAATATACTCCTTATCCTGATTGATTGGGTTAATATGTTCTATTGGTTTTTATTTACAATTGTGGTTTCATAGGTACCTGTTGCAATATCTATATAGCGAACAAATAATGACACCTTATTCTCCGGATTCAAACTATTCCATATGGTATCTGTAAAAGTATCCATGTCATCTGGAATGCAAATTAACTTTGGCTCTCCCTGAAAGCTTAATAGTGGGCTGCCATCACACTGATACGTGTGTATAAAATGCCCCTCCCCGGCCTTGCAGTCTTGATACGCAAATGTATATCGATTGCAAGAGCTTGGATCTCCATGATTGCTCTTTAGAATTGATAATGCATAATTATAAGAATTTGCTTCCACATGCATCACTCCCGAGATACGTGGTGTGTAGTTCGGCGCATCCGGCTCAAATTCTCTGCAACGTAATGATTGTTCAAAGGTCATCTGCTTGTCCAATCCCTCATAAATTGTATCTGTTTGGTCTCCGTTGGTCACAATGGTCTTATTCCCCAACACTCGAACCGGCGCATATATAATTAGACTTGGATCTGTTAATTTGGAAGGTTCAAATGCTTCTGTGCGAATCCCTTCCCCATATTTTACAAATATGCGGTTACGACTATTTTCACTTCTACCCATAATAAAATAGGCGGTAACCGCTTTTTTCCCATCTGTGGATTTCCCTATGATGATTCCTCTTCCCGGATAAGAATTACTTTGCAGTTCTTTTTCAATTGATATCATTTCCATGACTTTATCTCCTTTATTGTGCGCTTTTTGCTACTTATCTTACATTATATAGATATTACATCTATATTTCTAGTAGTTGATACTATATTTTTTTGAAATCTATTATAATCTGTTGGCAAATGAACGCTTAAAGATTATCCAGACCCTTCTTCCACGCACCCGGACCCACACGTTCATATGGTGCAGCCACTCCATGTTGTTTCTCCCAATTGATGGTGGTACGTTCTGTTATTGGTCCAAAAGATCCATCTACTGTTACTCCTATAATCGATTGCCATACTTTTACTACTCTTCCTGTCATTCCTCGTTTTAAAATCGGCATAGTTACTGTCACTGTACATCTACCTCCTGCTACGTCTGTGATTGAATTATTTGGTTGTAAATCCCCGGGGTCTTGTGGTTTACTTGGTTCTTGCGATATGAGTTTCCTATTTAGTATCCCTTCTGCAATTGCTCTCCCCATCTTTGTTGCATCCCATCTATCATAATCTTCTTTGGAATCTACAAAGGCACACTCCACCAATACCGCTCTTGCCTTTGTTTTATTCAATACATACAATTTTGTATTATATTTTGCCCCTCTATTACGATATCCAAGGTTAGCTACACTTGCACTGATTGCGCTACATTCCTTTTGCATCGCAACGCTTCTTCCCAATACTTCCACTCCATGTCCTCCACCTGCATTTAGATGAATTGAAATATCCAAATCTACAGTGTGTGCATTGCACTTGTTGACGATATATTTCAGAACACCTGACTGATTAAGTCCTTCCTCACAAGTACAATCATAGACCGTATGTCCCTCCATTTTCAAGAAATATATTAAAGCATCTTTTACAGCCCTCGCTTCACTAGATTCATTTAAAAATCCATTTGCTCCAGTTGCTCCACCAGAATTGCTTGGTGCGTGTCCTGCATGTACATTATAAGTTGCCATCTAGTTTTCCCCACTTTCATTTTCCACTATTTTTTTAAATACTTGATGCAATCCTGTGCTTGCTAATCCACTAAATGCACCATACACTACATTCTCCATGGAAATCGACGAATTTACCACACAACCTAAAACTGCTCCTAACACTGTCAGTATCGTTGGTATATATTGGTTACTGATCTTATCTAGCCACCCAATATGTTTAATACAATATCCCACCATGAGACATGATATCAATACCAGGGGCATATAAAAATCCGTTAAAAATGTTACATCCATGTTATAATCCCTCTTTCTTTTCTATGATTTTTGTTTCTCTGATTTTATGGTATATAACATCTTATGATGGTTTTGGGGTTTTGCCACAATGTAGTACTGCTTCTTACTTTCTTCTGATAATACAATAATTTATGATGAATTATGTAGAAGCATACGCCCCCACGCTATTGTGTGGCGCTGAGATATCATTGCTTTATCCCCATGTAACTGTTGCACGTTCTGTCACCTGTCCAAAAGCCCCATCTACGGTTACTCCTATAATTGATTGCCATACTCTTACGGCTCTTCCTGATTATTAAATTTAGTCTTGGGCACTGCATGCTTGGGATTTGTCATTGTTCTTTATATTCTTCAACCAGTAAAAAAGAGTATAAAAATAAGACGCTTCCACGCCTTTATTTATAAGCGCCACCCAATAATTGAGGGGCGATAATGTAACCTATGCTGTTTAAATATTTAATACTGTTTCGATAGTTGCTCCGCTACTATTATATCATTATTGAACTCTTTGACGTCCATAGATTTTTCAAAAGCCTTTAATATCTTATAGATTATTTTAAAATTATCCATCATAATACTTATTTTTTATTCATCGAACATTATCCCATCATGGCATTCTTTATCGACTGGTTCCCACATTACGTCATGTGAAATTCCCTCTGGAAACGCTTCACATGTAGGAATTTCATTGTTGTCTTCAAAGAAGCGATTGCAAGACATACATTTGGGTATCTTCATATTCATCCATACACTTTCTCGGCTTATCCTTTGGAGTGTCAACACTTTGTTGGACAGTTTTTATAAGGTCTGGTTTCTCCAAACCAAGTTCTTTTAAAAATTCTGTTTTCATACTGCGGTCTCCTTTCGTTTTAGGTTGTATTAGGCGTGTATCCATCCTCTACGAATCGACTGTTTTAGGTCTAATCTGCCGACCAAATGGGTATAAAAATACCACTCATTATTCAGAACGAGTGGTATTACCCTTCGCTATACGGACACGCGTTACATTTTCTTCGTGCCTCTTCAATTTCTTCAAGCTCTGAAAGCTCCTTAGTGGATGATTCCTTAAAGAACCCCGTTAAACACATCATGGAATCATAACAAAGGTCAGCACTTATAATCTTGTTGTACGCAGGGCAGTAATGATCTGCATCGTATTCTAAATTATCTGACATTCTTATTCATCACCTCCAATATTTTTAATGTGTTGTTATCGAAATCCGTTTTGTTCCATGCCGTTTTATATATCCAGTCATCACCATTTTTTTGATAACTGAAACTCCACCATCGCTAAAAAACACCTGACGCTTTCTGCCCCACTGGATAAACATAACCTTAGCATTTGTATTTGCCATATAGCCTCGTATTTCATCATCTGTAATATACCTTTCTGCCATTCTGTGCATAATTATGGTACGGGTCTTTAGTTCCTTCTGACAGGATAAACGCTTGCTTCCTTACAGCTGAAGTACAACTCCTTTTTTGATTCCGAGAGATTTTAGCTCTTCTTGCAGATCATAAAATTGTCTGCTACTTGATGGACACTGCTCAATATATTCATATCGTCACCTTCCTTCATTTAGCATTCTGATAGCTATATCAAACAGCTTTAAGAATTTATTGCAAGTATTAACTTCTTTTTTATAACTTTTATATCTACTTGAACCTACTATTTGCATTTCCAAGTTTGCAGATGCCATTTTCAGGAAATGGCACCACGTTTCTCTTTCTGTGTTCAACCAATTCAAACATAGTTCAATACTTTGTTCATTATCAAACCGCACCTGATAAAAAACTCGAATAATTTTGTGACGCGCTGCGATTTAGAATAGTGAATTAAATCTGTATCATCAATCTTATCGTTATAATAAAACAGTTTGTGCAGGTCTATTTCCATATGTCCTGAACCGTATTTTATTTTTATTATATTCTGCATCACATCACCCCAAAATCTTTCAATCTTTTCTTTGCCTTGTCTACATACCACTGTTTATCAAGCTTCGCCGGACACTTCGCATCTGTCACATCTTCATTTGCTATGACGCAGTGTTCCGGGGTGTTACCAAACTTTTCACCCTTTCGTACTCTTTCCCTCTTAAGCTGATTTTCATATTATTGTACTTTTTGTATACAGGGTGTAACAGAAACAGTATATACGCATTTTGAAATAGAAGAATTGATAGACGCAATCAATAAAATATAGAATAAGGCGGGGCTTATAACTCCACCTTATTTTTTTCGTGTTTTTCCTATAATTCGTCTTACCTCTGATGTTTTTTCACAATGGATATTTCTACTTCCCGTTTCATCATTCACAAAGCCAGGTTTTAAATATATAAAATACCCTTCCTCCTTTGTATAAGACAAGTCTTGTATCATATCATAATATTTTCTAGGCACTTGCCACTTTTCCAGCATTCGCTGTTGTTCTTCATTAAAACCTTGCTTTTTCTTTCCTAATCTGCTTTCCCCCGTTGCCAGGTCATCACACACTAGCGCGTATAGATATTCGTTAACTGACATTTTTAGTTTTTCGGCAGTTTCTTTTATTCTTTCCTTTTCCCCTTTTAGCAAAGTGAATTCTATTCTGTCGTAATTTTCTTTGCGATGTTGGTTTTTGTATTCTGTTCTATTCATCTTTTGCCCTTCTTTCCGCTTTTTGACAGTATATCAAAGTCTTCCGTAAGACACAACCTTTTTATCTTTCTGTTTGTAAGTTACCTGTAAGTTATGTGTAAGTTACCGATAAATTTTGACTGTTTTTTGTGGTGTCTCATATTTTTAAAGACATAAAGAAAACCCAGGAAATATAAGCATTTCCTGGGTTTGTATCTTTTCTCGTATTCGGTTGGAACTATCGTTTACTGAACTGTGGTGCACGTCTAGCTGCTTTAAGTCCGTATTTTTTACGTTCTTTCATACGTGGATCACGTGTTAAGTATCCTGCTTTTTTTAGAATTGGACGGTATTCTATATCTGCTTGAAGTAATGCTCTTGATACTCCATGACGGATTGCTCCTGCCTGTCCTGTGTATCCACCACCATGTACATTTACAATTACATCAAATTTATCGAGTGTTTCTGTTGCAACAAGTGGTTGACGAACTACAACTTTTAATGTTTCAAGTCCTAGATATTCATCAATGTTTCTTTTATTTATTGTTATATTACCTGTTCCAGGTACCAAATATACTCTTGCAATTGATTTTTTTCTTCTTCCTGTTCCGTAGAATTTTGCTTTAGCCACTGTAATTTCCTCCTTCTTTTAAATGTTCCCTAAAATGTTAATACTTCTGGGTTTTGAGCTTGTTGTTCATGTTCCGGTCCTGCATATACATGAAGTTTCGTAAGCATTGATCTTCCCAAAGGTCCTTTTGGAAGCATTCCTTTTACAGCAAGTTCTATTACTTGCTCCGGTTTCTTTGCCATCATAACTTTTAAAGTAGTTTCTTTCATTCCACCTACGTAATCCGAATGATGATAATAAATCTTTTGGTCTAATTTTTTTCCTGTTACATGAATCTTCTCTGCATTTACAATTATTACATTATCACCTGTATCTACATGTGGTGTAAAGATTGGCTTATTCTTTCCTCTTAACACTTTAGCTACTTCTGATGCTAAACGTCCTAATGTACAGCCTTCAGCGTCTACCACATACCATTTTCTTTCAATCTTTTCTGGACAAGCCATATAAGTTTTCATTGGTTTACCTCCTATTGATAATTACTTTGTTTTTTATGGAAACCAGTCTGCTCCGGGGCAGGTGCATTCTGTTTCTTCTTGTGTCATACCGATATATTATATTATACGCAACCACGTGTGTCAACCTATTTTTTAATATTTTTACCTTTCCATTGTTATCCCTCTCCTGTTTTTTCTTGAACATTCAATCCACATATGCTAACATTAATTATTAACTCTATTCTATATAGAAAGTAAGGTAAAATATATGTGGGCTTATCATTCAATTTTTTATCAGATTTATCCTCTTGGTTTTTGTGGCGCTCCTCTTCAAAATGATAGTCAAACAGTTTCACGCATCCGAAAGCTTATTGACTGGACTTCGTATCTTCATTCCTTAGGTATTGATTCTATCCTATTGAATCCCATCTTTGAATCTGACAATCATGGCTATGATACACGGGACTTTAAAAATATTGACTGTCGTCTTGGTACAAATGAAGATTTTGCTGATGTATGTCAAGTATTACATGATTCCAATATACGCATAGTGCTTGATGGAGTATTTAACCATGTAGGACGTGGCTTTTGGGCATTTCAAGATGTCTTGACCAATCGTGATTCTTCCATCTATAGGGATTGGTTTCACATTGATTTTGGTGGAAATAGCCCTTATAATGACGGATTCTACTATGACGGTTGGGAAGGGCATTATGAGTTGGTAACCTTGAACCTACAAAATCCAGCAGTTATAGATTACCTGTTGGACTGTGTCAAGGACTGGATCTTGGAATTTGATATTGATGGTCTGCGCTTAGATGTGGCCTATTCCTTGGATCATAATTTTATGTGTCGACTGCGTGAATTTTGTGTATCATTGAAACCTGATTTTGTATTAATTGGCGAGGTTTTATTTGGTGATTATAATATTATTGTCAATGATACTATGCTGCATAGTTGCACTAATTATGAATGTTACAAAGGATTATTCTCTAGTTTTAATGATTTGAATTTATTTGAAATTGCTCATTCACTGAATCGACAATTTGGTCCTGAACAATGGTCGATTTATCGGGGCAAACATCTAATGACATTTGTAGACAATCATGATGTAACTCGAATTGCCAGTATATTGCATCAAAAAGAACATCTTCCGTTGCTCTATGGAATGTTGTTGGGTATGCCAGGAATCCCCTGCCTGTATTATGGCAGTGAATGGGGCGAATTAGGTATCAAAGCTCCTAATAATGATTATGCACTTCGTCCTTGTTTTGAGACACCTATGCCTAATGATCTCACTTCATTGATTACCCAATTAATTGCACTTCGTCAACACAGTGATGCATTGTGTTACGGCAGCTATCGCAATGTTGTGATTACAAATCAACAATTATTATTTGAACGTGCAAGCGAACATGAAACTGTACTTGTGGCTATCAATGCCTCCTCCTCTTCTTTTGATATACAACACGAGGACCTGCGTGGCTCTATGACCGATCTGCGAAGCAAACAAGAGATAACACTGGAAGGAAAATTGCATCTGGAACCCCATAGTTTTTTCTATCTAAAGCGGTGATTAAAACCAAAACACCCTATCCCCTCTTGACAAACCACACACCATACGGTAACATTTCATTTATATAATATCTAATTGAATATAAAACAAGCAATGATAAGAACAAGTAATAGTTGTCAATACCAAACAGAAAGTAACCGGTTGATGAGAGGTGCGTGGATTGTCTTTTATGAATACATCTTGGAGCTTCGTACCGAATTGTTATAAGTAGGCTACGACGGAATGGCATACGTTATGGTGCTTGAGTATGATAAATACTCATGGAGGCAAGCAATGTGAGTTGCTTGTAAACATAAGGTGGTAACGCGAGTAAGGTCCTCGTCCTTTTGAAGGATGAGGACCTTTGTGCATAGAAATATTGGAAAAAGGAGAACACGAGATGCAAATTTATGACGAATTAAAAGCAAGAGGGCTTATTGCCCAGGTAACAGATGAGAAAGAGATTGAGGAGTTAATTAACAATGGGAAAGCGATATTTTACATTGGTTTTGACCCAACAGCGGACAGTTTACATGTAGGTCATTTTATGGCACTATGTCTGATGAAGCGTCTGCAAATGGCTGGAAACAGACCAATTGCATTATTGGGTGGTGGAACAGGTATGATTGGAGACCCATCAGGAAGAACCGATATGAGAACCATGATGACCCCTGAGATGATTCAACATAATTGTGATTGTTTCAAGGAACAAATGAGCAAGTTTATCGATTTTTCTGAAGGAAAAGCAATGATGGTTAATAATGCAGAATGGCTATTAAATCTTAATTATGTAG
Organism: Lachnospiraceae bacterium; assembly: GCA_036656795.1. Classification (GTDB taxonomy): domain Bacteria; phylum Bacillota; class Clostridia; order Lachnospirales; family Lachnospiraceae; genus CAUPWF01. The sequence continues at coordinate 64,556 of JAVXHR010000004.1, forward strand.
ACCTTTTACGTGAAGTCGGGCCTCATTTTAGTGTAAATCGTATGCTGACAGCCGAGTGCTATAAACAAAGAATGGAAAAGGGCCTTAGCTTTTTGGAATTCAATTACATGATTATGCAAAGTTATGATTTTTATGCACTATACCAAAAATATGGCTGTAATATGCAGTTTGGCGGCGATGATCAATGGAGTAATATGCTAGGTGGAACAGAGTTAATTCGACGCAAATTGGGAGAAAATGCATATGCCATGACAATTACTTTATTACTGAATTCGGAAGGAAATAAGATGGGTAAGACTCAGTCCGGTGCAGTGTGGCTTGATCCAAATAAAACCTCTCCATTTGAGTTTTACCAATATTGGAGAAATGTTGGAGATGCAGATGTTCTAAAATGCTTACGTATGCTTACTTTTTTACCATTGGAACAGATTGATGAGATGGATAAATGGGAAGGCAGTCAATTAAATCAGGCAAAAGAAATATTAGCATTTGAGCTAACAAAAATGGTGCATAATGAAACAGAAGCCACGAAAGCTCAGGAAAGTGCAAAATCATTATTTTGTAGTGGCGCTGCTGCAGACATGCCAACTACAGAGCTTACCGAAACTGATCTAAACCAAGGATCAATTGATATCTTAACAATGCTTGTGACAAGTGGACTTGTAACCTCGAAATCAGAAGCAAGACGCGCTGTAGAACAAGGTGGTGTATTAGTCGATGCCACAAAAATCACAGATCTTAAAGCCTCTTTTCCGGCTGAAGTGTTTCAAAAAGATGGGGTAGTTCTTAAAAAGGGCAAAAAGAATTTTCGTAAATTAATACTTAAAAAATAATTCTAAAAACAGGAGGATCTTCATATGGGGTTTAAAGAGATAGATATCAAATCATTTACATGCAATCCATTTACCAAAATTGGACAAGAATGGTTTCTAATTACTGCAGGCAATCAAGAACAATATAACACTATGACAGCGGCGTGGGGCAATATGGGATATCTTTGGAATAAGAATGTAGTGACTACGTATATTCGTCCACAGCGATATACAAAAGAATTTGTTGATACAAATGAACTATGTACCATTTCATTCTTTGATGAATCCTATAAAGATGCACTGACCTACTGTGGACGCCATTGTGGACGCACAGAAGATAAAGTTTCCAACGCCGGACTAACGCCCTATTATATCGATGGAACCGTTGGATTTCAAGAAGCAACTATGATGCTTGTATGCAAAAAATTATATCATCAGTATCTGTTGCCTGAAAACTTTGAAGAATCACAATTAGCCGTTCAGAATTATCCAGAAGAAGATTATCATATGATGTATATATCTGAAGTTGTAAAAGTACTGGTTCGGGAAAAATAGTCCAGACTCTGACAATTCATCTGGGACGGGGTGTTTTTCAAAAACACCCCGTCCCAGATGAAAGATATTCTATCTCTACCAGCGTCAATCCATGGGCTGGTGCTGTCGCCCCTGCTGCCTTACGATCTTTCGCTTCTAATATATCTTGAATTTTTTTAGGTTCATAGAATCCACGCCCTACGCGAATAAGTGTTCCTATGATAATCCGAACCATGTTATAGAGAAATCCATTCCCGGATATTACTATCTGTATCTCATCCCCCGCCTGTGTAATGGAGAATTCTGTGATGGTACGCACCGTATCTTTTACATCGGTGCGTATATTGCAAAAGCTGATGAAATCATGCTCTCCTACTAGATATGCTGCCGCCTGGCGCATCTTTTCTATATCTAATTCGTATGATACGAAATAATTCGTTAATCGTTTGGTAGGAATTATGGTATGTGTATTAATAATATTGTATTGGTAAGTCTTTCTGCTATTGCAATAGCGTGGATGAAAATCTGCATTTACTTCCTCCGACTTAACAATCACAATATCCTCCGGCAATCTTCGATTCAATGCGTATGCAATTCTATCCGGTGGAATTGTAGTCTGGGTATCAAATACTGCTACATTACCCAATGCATGTACACCTGAATCTGTACGGCTGGCACCTATAATAATAATCTCTTCTTTTAATATCTTGCTTAGCGTATTGTTTAATACTTCTTCTATGGTAATGCCATTGGGCTGAATCTGCCAACCACAATAGTTTGTTCCGTCATATGCTATGGTTAATTTTATCCGTTTCATATACCCACCTTTATTTTAAAATATCCATATGTGAAATGGAAGAAATCTCCCAGCAAGAATCAACACTGCCAGATAAGAGATTACTCCTGCATAAGCCATGTAATCTCTTCTTTTGTAGATTAATGGTTTCATCTTGGTTCGTCCTTCACCACCTCTGTAACATCGTGATTCCATAGCCATTGCTAGATCATTGGCTCTGCGAAATGCAGAGACAAATAAAGGCACCAGTATGGGAATCATACTTTTAGCTTTATGAATAATATTTCCACTTTCCAGATCTGCGCCACGTGCAATCTGAGCTTTCATAATCTTATCTGTTTCTTCTAATAAAATCGGAATGAAACGCAATGCAATAGACATCATCATCGCAATCTCATGAACCGGCACTTTTATCTTATTTAATGGGTATAAGAGTGATTCTATTCCATCAGTCAGCGCATTGGGCGTCGTGGTAAATGTCATAATCGACGAGCCTATAATTAAATATATTAAACGAATCCCCATATAAACCGCCGTTCGCATTCCTTGCTCTGTAATCTTAAAAATCCAAACATGCAGTAATATCTTTCCACCACTTGTTAAAAACAGATTAAATATAACCGTAATCATTAATAGCATGATAATGGGCTTTAGTCCTTTCATAATGAACTTCACCGGTACATGGGATAAGCGAATTATGATAATCAAAAATAATGTTGCAACAGCATATACTGGAATGCTTTTAAATAGAAACAATGAAATCAAAAAAAGAAAGGTACACATTATCTTCACTCTTGGATCTAGCCGATGTAATACGCTTTTGGCCGGGTAATATTGCCCAATTGTAATATCTCTAATCATGTTTTAACACCTTCATAATCTCCTCCACGGCTTCTGAAACTGTAGTTGCCTCTGTCTGCACTGCAATCCCTTTCTGTTGTAATTCATTCATAATATACGTAACTTGTGGGGCAGAAAGTCCTACACGCTCCAACTCCTTATAATGTGAAAACACCTCTTTTGGTGTACCACTATACATCACGCTTCCCTGGTTCATTACAATAATCCGTTCCACATATTTCGCAATATCTTCCATACTGTGAGAAACCAAAATTACTGTCATATCACTTTTCTCATGCAAAAGTGCAATCTGATCTAATATATCATCTCTTCCCTTGGGATCTAATCCTGCAGTCGGTTCATCTAGCACCAGTACTTTTGGGCGCATCGCAAGCACACCTGCAATTGCAACACGACGTTTTTGACCTCCGGAAAGGTCAAATGGTGATTGCGTATAATATTCTTCAGGAAATCCAACCAGCTCTAGAGCCTCTTTAGCCCGTGCAATACTTTCCTCTTCAGAGAGTCCTTGATTTCTCGGTCCAAAGCATACATCTTTTAGTACATCTACCTCGAACAGCTGATGTTCCGGATACTGAAAAACCAAACCAACTTGATTTCTAAGATTCTTCATATCATACTTTTCTTGATAGATATTCTCGTTCTCGTAGTACAATGCCCCTGATGTAGCTTTCATAAGACCATTAAAATGTTGAATCAGTGTTGATTTTCCAGACCCTGTATGTCCAATCACACCTACAAATTCCCCTTGTGGAATTTCAAATGATATATCCTTTAATGCCTGTTTTTCATAGGCTGTTTCCGGACTATATACATAATTAATATGTTCTAATCTAATTGACATAGCGCCTCCACCAATTCCTCAATCCGTAAGATTCCATCCGGCACCGATAATCCTCTTTGCTGTAATTCATATGCCAACATTGTGACTTGTGGCACATCTAATCTATATCTTTTTAAAGTCTCCACTTCCGAGAATATCTCTTTTGGTGTTCCCTCCATCACAATTTGTCCATGATCCATAACAATCACCTGATCTGCATCAATGACCTCTTCCATATAATGTGTGATCAGGATAACCGTAACATTGTCCTTTTTTCGTAACTCCTCTATCGTATTCAGAACTTCTTTTCTTCCATTTGGATCCAACATTGCAGTAGGTTCATCTAATACAATACACTTTGGTTTCATCGCAACTACCCCGGCAATTGCCACCCGTTGTTTTTGACCTCCCGACAATTTGTTAGGAGAATGATGACGATATTCCAGCATTCCAACTGCGGAAAGGCTCTTTTCCACCCTCTGCCATATTTCTTTAGTTGGTACTCCTATATTCTCTGGCCCAAATCCAACATCTTCCTCCACAACGGTGCCAATAATCTGGTTGTCTGGATTCTGAAATACCATGCCCGCCGATTGTCGAATATCCCACAACTTCTCTGCATCTTTTGTGTCATTTCCATCCACCCACATAGCTCCATCACTTGGAGTAAGAATTGCATTCATGTGCTTTGCAAGCGTCGATTTTCCCGAACCATTATGACCTAAGATAGCAATGAATTGTCCTTTTTTTATGTCGATATTCACTTGATCAATGGCACGATGTACTCCGATAACATTGCCTTCCTCATCTCTCGTGTCATATTCAAATACTAAGTCTTTTGTCTGAATCATACTCACTGCTATCCCTTTCCTGCTTACTATACACCCTATTATCCCATGGACTTTTACCTATTGTTTGTTCGGTTCCGGATATGTTACTTCAAATGTATCTACCGTCACTTCTTGCATCACCTGTGTCTCCACCGGTTTATCATTACGGTCTGTTTTAACATCAGCAATCTTATCTACAATATCCATTCCCTCTATCACCTTACCAAAGGCCGCATATGCACCATCTAGATGTGGTGAATTTTTATGCATAATGAAAAACTGAGAACCTGCGGAATCTGGACTCATTGAACGTGCCATAGATAAAACTCCTGCTTCATGAACCAAGTTGTTCTCACAGCCATTTTGTTCAAATTCTCCTTGAATACTATATCCCGGTCCACCCATACCTGTTCCGTCCGGACATCCACCTTGAATCATAAATCCTCGTATGACACGATGAAAAGTCAATCCATTATAGTATCCTTTTTTTACTAACGAAATAAAGTTGTTCACTGTATTTGGTGCGATCTCCGGGTACAACTCTGCTTTCATCATATCTCCATTTTTCATTTTAAATGTTACAACTGGGTTTGCCATCTCATATTCTCCTTTTATTTTGCATTTTATATTGTTTTTATTTGTTTTTATTTTTTATATACTATAACGTTCTTGAAGCCTCTGCACATGCTGTCATTGCCTCTATTACAGCACTTCTAAGTCCACGCTCTTCTAATACTCGCACTGCTTGTATCGTTGTCCCCCCCGGAGAACATACCATATCTTTTAATTCTCCCGGATGTATACCGGTTTCCAGCACCATCTTTGCACTTCCGAGAACTGCCTGCGCCGCAAATTTATAAGCCTGTGCACGTGGCATTCCTTCTGCCACTGCTCCATCTGCCATAGCTTCAATAAACATATAGACATACGCTGGGGAACTCCCACTTGTAGCTATCACTGCATCAATAAGATGTTCTCCGATAAGTTCCACCTTTCCAAATCCACGAAAGATCTTGCATACACTATCCAATTCCTCTGCCGTAACCTGAGCATTTGCACAGACAGCTGTCATTCCCTCGCTTACAAGAACCGGTGTGTTTGGCATGGTGCGAACAACTTTTACTTTTTTATCAAAGTCTCGTTCAATGTCCGCTATTGTCTGACCTGCCGCAATGGCAATAATGACTTGATCAGATCGTAAACTGTCTCTAATTTCTCCAATAACCTTTTCATATAAATATGGTTTCACTGCCAGTACTACCATATCTGAATGTTCTACTACTTCTAGATTATTCCCTGTTACTTTAATTCCATAAGTTTCTTTTACTTTCTCTCTGCTTTCCGGTCTTAACGTGGAGCCAATTATATCCTCCGGCTTTAATACACCCCCTTGAATTACACCACCAATCATAGCTTTTGCCATATTTCCACAACCAATAAATCCTAATTTCATCTTTTTTCCTCCTTGATTTGTCCAAGCACTTCACCTATAGGTGCTTGAATTGTTAATTCTGCTCCAACCTCTTTCGCTGTAGCTGCCTTGTTAATAACAACAATATGACTGCCATTAAAATAATCAATAAAACCTGCTGCCGGATACACGATTAAGGAGGTTCCTCCGATTATCAACATATCTGCTTGACGAATTGCTTTTACAGTTTGCTGTATCACTTCACTATCCAAGCTTTCCTCATAGAGAACCACGTCCGGTTTAATGATTCCTCCACAGGAGCACCGTGGAATTCCATCTGCATGTTTCACATAGGACGCATCATAAAACTGATGACACTGTTGACAATAGTTGCGGTGAATACTCCCATGCAATTCCAATACATTCTTACTCCCAGCCATCTGATGCAATCCATCAATATTCTGAGTGACCACTGCTTTCACTTTCCCACAAGCCTCAAGCGCCGCTAACTTTAAATGTGCTTTATTGGGCTTGGCATCTAAAAACATCATCTTATTTTTATAGAAGTCATAAAAATCCTCTGTACGATTCACAAAAAAGCTGTGACTGACAATTTGTTCCGGTGCATACTTATATTGCTGTTGATATAAGCCGTCCGCACTTCTGAAATCGGGAATATTGCTCTCCGTAGAAACCCCTGCACCACCAAAGAAGACAATATTCTGACTTTCATCAATCATCTCTTGTAAAGCTTGAATTTCACCCATATTTTCATCTCCTTTAAAAATATATTTACATTTTATCATATTTCCCCTTTTTTGTAACTCCATTTTGTGATAAAATGTATCTTGCAAGCGGAAGTGGCGGAATGGCAGACGCGCTAGATTCAGGTTCTAGTGAGGATTTCCTCATGAGGGTTCAAGTCCCTTCTCCCGCAGGAGCAAGCAAAGCTATCTCATTGGTCGAATCAATTCACCACTGGGATAGCTTTATTTTATCCACATAATATAATAATTTGTAACATATCCCGCTTTTGAGAGTCTTATCTATAAGGAGGTGAACATGTGATTAATTTTGAGATGATTTATGACCAATATCTAGCTAATGTATACGCGTTTTCATTTGCTTTATGTAGAAATGAACATATGGCAGAAGAACTTACACAAGAAACATTTTTCAAAGCCTTGAAAAACATTGACCATTTTAACGGAACTTGTAAAATCGAAGTATGGCTATGCCAGATTGCAAAGAATACCTATTTCTCTTATCTAAAAAAACATAAAGACCTCTCTCTAGAAACCCAGCCCGAAGAAGCGTCTTTCCCCGGATTGGAGATGACATTTATCCAAAAATCAGAGGCCAAAGAATTACATAAACTAATTCACGAACTATCGGATCCATACAAAGAAGTGTTTTCTCTTCGCATCTTTGGAGAATTATCTTTTTTAGATATTGGAGAGATCTGGGGGAAATCAGAAACCTGGGCAAGAGTTACTTTTTATCGTGCCAAACAAAAAATCCAAGAAGAATGGAGGCGTAAATATCATGACTAAATTACCTTGTTATATTATCAAAGATTTGTTACCATCTTATATTGAACAATTATGCACCGAAGAAACAAACGCTCAAGTGAAAGAGCATCTGGGCGAATGTGAAAACTGCCGATTACTTCTCGACGACATGAAAGCAGTTATACCTACCCCCGAACCAGTATCTACCTCGGAGGATATCAAAAAAAGGGAGTTGCAACATCTATCAAAGACTTGGAAGCGCTCTAAATATCACGAATGGATCAAAGCAATATGTGTCAGCACAGGAATCATCGCATTACTTCTTGGTTTCCTGCTTTTATTTAATCATCAATCACCATTTCCTGTAAAGGAACAGTCCGTCCAGGTCAATGACTTGTGTATGTCAAAAGATGGTTCTGTTGTATTTGAAATAGAGCCAACCGGTCCATGGATGTGGAGCATTGTTCACGGTGGACTACAAGAGGACAATACAACAGATTTTTATATCACTCCTTATTACAATGTTGTCCCTCACACCAAAGGGCAAGAATATACCCCTGGAGCAACTACAGATGCCATCACTGGAGAACCACTTCTCTATACCCATTATCTGGCAATTGATGTGGATAATACTGCTTCCCAATCCCAACGTTTAACTCCCCTGCAGCGTATCTATATTGGCACGCCAACACAGCGCAGACTCATTTGGGAACGTGGACAGCAACTTGAAAAAGCAACTCCACAATTAGAATCAGAATATGCAACAATTATGAAGTGGTAGTTTTCCCCTCTAACGCAGAGGCAAGTACAATACTTCCCATAATAATAAATGCTCCCACGAATCCAATCGGTGTAAGAAGTTCTCCCAAAATAGCATAAGATGCCATTGCCGTAAAGATAGGCTGAGAACAAAAAATCAATGCTACCTTTGTAGAATTTAGTTTACTCAGTACATAGTTTTGCAGGCAATATCCGATTCCCGTACATCCGATTCCAAGGTACAAGAGCACCAACCAGCCACGAAGTGGGACATCCAACACATTCGGAAATGTTTCACCTGTCACAATGCTCAATCCTATACATACGCTACCAATAAATCCGGCCTGAAAGGTTGCTAATACAATGGCGTCTATCTGTTGTACATATTTAGCACTGAATTCATAGGTACATGCAATGGATATCGCACTTAATATTGCCAGACCCTCCCCTAGACCAAGGGTAAAGCCCCCTTGACCACAGCAAAGGAAATATAATCCCACAATTACAAAGAGAATAGGCAGGATATTTGTTTTTTTCATTCTTTTCTTTGAGATAAAAAAAGATAAAAAAGGTGTGAATATCACTGGCAATGAGAATAAGAATCCCGCATTAGTCGCCGTTGTATACTTAAAAGCCAACGTTCCTACAATAAAAGCACATGCAGTAAACATTGAGATAATCAAACAAGGCATTACTGAAGAAAGATGAAATTTATATCTAATATGTTTATGAAATACTAACAGTAAAAATACACACCCTAATAGAAAGCGAGCTGCTACATATCCGAAAAACGGAAAGACCGACATCCCCAATTTTGCAATGGGATTGCCTGCCCCAAGCAACACGCTTTCTATAATGAGTAACACTATATAATAAGTTTCCTTGTGAGATTTCAATCTATGATACCTCTTCTATATCTTTCAATAATGTAGCTACCTGTTCCTCTTTTGTAGCCCAACTGGTACAAAACCTCACTGCGGTATGTGTATCTCCCACCGTTTCCCAGAATCCATACGCATATGTTTCACTTAATTTCTTTAATACCTCATTTGGAATAATCGGGAACTGTTGGTTTGTATAAGAATCATATAAAAACTGATATCCTTTTTTTGCAAATGCTTCTTTTATCTTCATCGCCATATCTACCGCATGCTGTGAGATTTCAAAATAAAGTCCATCTTCCAGCAATGTCTCAAATTGAATCCCCAACAGTCTTCCTTTTGCTAACATACCACCATGTTGCTTAATCCCGTAGCGAAAGTCTTCTTTTAACTTCGGATTGGTAATCATTAATGCTTCCCCAAATAACGCACCTATCTTGGTTCCACCTAAGTAGAACACATCACACAACCGCGCAATATCAGGCAACGTCAAATCATTGGTTGCTGCCTGCAATCCATATCCAAGACGTGCACCATCTAAGAATAGTGGCAGATTGCAATTCTGACACACGTGGTGAATTGCCTCTAATTCTGCTTTACTGTATATGGTTCCATTCTCTGTTGGAAAAGAAAGATATACCATCCCCGGTTGGACCATATGCTCATGATTCCCATCACTCCAATGCATCTCATACAATGTCTGAATCTGTTGTGCTGTGATCTTTCCATCTTGATGGGGTAACGTAAGAACTTTGTGTCCCGTTGCTTCAATAGCTCCTGTTTCATGGACATTGATGTGTCCTGTGTCTGCAGCAATTACTCCTTGATGTGGACGAAGTATCGATGCAATAACCGTTGTATTGGTCTGGGTTCCCCCAACTAAGAAATGAACATCCGCATCAGGTTTGTGACATAGCTCTTTCAACAATTCTCTCCCCCGATCACAATGAGGATCTAATCCATACCCTGCCGTCTGTTCCATATTCGTCTCTGTTAATCTGCTTAATATCTTTGGGTGAGCACCCTCTGCATAATCACATTCAAATCTTATCATGACCTTTTACCTCTTTCTATCCTGCATCTCTTCCATGGTTGGATATGATGCAATTGCTCCATGTCTTTGTACACTGTATTCACAGAATCGATTAGCAAATGTGGTGTACTCTATTATCTTTTCTTCTGATATATCACCCAGTTGGTCAACCTCTACACCATCTGTTGATAAATGATATAAAAATGCTCCAATAAAAGCATCTCCCGCACCGGTTGTATCAACCGCTTTCACTTTATTAGACGCCAAATCCACATGCACTCCATTGGCCGTATAAACTTCTGCTCCATCTGAGCCCTTGGTATAGATTAATAATTTCAGATTTCCTTGAAATAATTGTTCTTTTGCCTGTTTAATATCCATACAGCCGGTAATCAATTCCAATTCCTCATCTGCAATCTTTAAGATATCAGCATATGGTATGAATTCTCGTATTGCTGTTTTACAAGCTTCCGGTGTTTCCCAAAGTGGTAGACGTACATTGGGATCAAAGCTAATCACACACTGATGTTTCTTCGCATATTCAATCGCTTGGACATGCGCTGCTTTCACCGGTGCATCTACGAGTTCCAAAGAACAAAAATGAAGTGCATAGGCCTCTGAAAACCAGGCTTCTTTAATTGATGTTTTCTCCAATAGCATATCAGCGCTTGGTTTACGATAAAATGAAAACTCACGATCCCCATCACTTTTTAGTGATACGAATGCCAATGCTGTATTCGCCATGGTTGTCCGTTGTATCAAAGAGGTATCCACATGATATTCTTCTAGATACTCTACAATCTTATCCCCAAAAGGATCTTGTCCTAACTGCGTGATCATCATCGACTCCCCACCTAGTTTGGCTACCGCACCGCATACATTCGTTGGGGCCCCCCCTACCATAGGGCGAAATCCCTGCACTTGCTTAATCTCACACCCCGTTTCTTCCGGCGTAAAATCAATCAGTGCTTCTCCTATTGATAATATCTTTTTTCTCATATTTTTTTACTCCTTTTACTTCTTTTGTTCCTTATGCCCTTGGGTTATTCCGTAATTTCAATACTCCATGTATTCTCATATATCGCACCCGGATCTAGCGAATTTAGATTCTCCTGGGTTTCCAGGCTCTCTACAATATCCTTATGTGATGGAAGTGAACTCCATGGTTCAATACAAAGGTAGTTCACCTCTGCCTTTGGCCAATGCCACAACCCAAGGTATGTCATCTGTGGATACTCTACTACAATCCGTTTTTTTCCTTTTGGTGATTGCAAGCACACCTTTTTCGACATATCACGAAGAATAATTGCATCATGATCAAAGAGGGTATGGTTTAAATCAAGATATCTAGATTCTCTTAACTTGTAAGGCGTGTCCTCATCTGTAATAAAACAATCCTCTGACATTCCAACCTGATATGGTACACTTCCCACTCCAAAATCTAATTGATAATCCTGAAATTGTAAGCCCGGTTCTATAGGAACTTGAAATCCTGGGTGCCCACCCACTCCAAAATACATAATCTTATCATCTTGATTCTCAATATAATAACTAATAATCAAACGATTTTTTTCCAATTTGTATGTAATCTTATAAAAAAAGGAAAATGGATATATTTTCTTGGTATCTTCATTACTTCTCAATGAAAAAGAAATTGTTTGTTCATCTATATAATGGCTTTGCAGCTCAGCATCTTTTACAAATCCATGTATCTGCATCTGATATTCTATACTTCGATATAGATATTTTCCTTGGGTAAGCCTTCCAACATATGGAAAGATATTGGGAGCTTGATCTGTCCATGTACACTTATCTCCCTGCCACAGGTATTCTTGTCCTTTGGAATCTTGTATACTTTGTAATTCCGCACCATGAGAAGCTATCACTATCTTTAGATATTCATTTTCAATGATTTTTTTCATACACATTCCCTCTATGATTGAATTATAATTGTTTTTGTAAATTATCTTGCAACAGGATATTCATTGCAAAGCAAACGATATGGTGGTTCGTCTTCTTCAATCGCCGGAAAACGTCCATACTCTTCTTTGAAACGGTTATCTGTATTATCATCATTACACATAGAAACTTCGCCTAACAATACCGTTCCGGTTCCAGCCTCTACTTCAAAATCATGATACATGTATGGATAGATGGTAATACTTTCTCCCGGACATAATCTCACCTGAGTACCTGCTTTCACACTATATTCGCGTCCATCACTATTAATAACCACATCTGTATCTTCATATTCCCCATCTTTTGTGGAATTGTACACACGAATCAAGATATTTCCGCCTCCACGATTGATAATATCTTCTGACTTTGTCCAGTGAAAATGCATTGCCGCATATTGTCCTTCATTTAACATCAATAATTTTTCCGCATATGTCTTTTTATACTTATCTATCTTCAGATTCCCATTACGAATTGTAATAAGTGAAAATCCCAACTTATCAAATGTTCCCATTCCATAATCTGTAATGTCCCAACCAAGTTCATTATCCCGTATCTCATCATACTCTTGTCCCTTTGTTTCCCAGTCTTGTGGTGTCCAATGACAAAATGGTGGCAGGTTGAATTTGTTTTCATTAATTACCTCTTCCATATGGCGTATTGCGTTATTAATCTCTGATCTCTTCATCTTCATCTCTCCTTAATATAGTAATTATTTTATCCATACAGTCTTCTGCCTGTGGATAAGTTTCAAGTTTTTCTACAAATATATGATTCATTATATCATAATTTTTCTTAGGATAAGAGCCTCCTTTGCTATTTTTTAAATTATTTTTTACCCAACAATCCAACATGCCCTCTTTGTCACCCTTAGGAGTAGGTTTTTGAATAAATATTATCACATAATTGCCTCTTCCAAAAATAGGATTACCGCATATGCAGTAATCCTATCTAAAATTTCTAAGTTCAATTAAAATTATAGAGATTTTTTGTCGATTACAGATACACCTGTATCAACTTCTTTTTCTGCAATTTTCTCGCCTTTCACTGCTTTTACAGCTGCGTCCATACCCATTGATCCCATTTTATCAGGATTTTGAGACATTGCACAAAGTAATGAACCATCTTTGATAAGTGAAAGAATTGCATCTGATTTATCAAATCCTACACCTATGATATCTGCTCCTGCGCCCTTAACTGCATTACCAACACCAACTGTTGCACCTTCATTGGCACCAAAGATACCTATACAGCCCTCTGTAACATAGTTATCAGCGATATCTTGAGATTTTGCTGCATCACCTTCGCCATATTGTGTTTCAAGTAATTCATAAGCACTTCCTTTAAATGCTTCACGAAATCCTTCTTCACGAGCTACTGTAGATGCTGTAGATGCATTAATGTTTACGATACCGATTTTACCATCTTTCTTTCCAGCTGCTTCTAATGCTTTCATCATTTCTTCTCCAGCTGTTTTCCCTGCTGCTTTATTATCTGTTGCAAAAGTTGCTTCTGCTTCTGTGTTAGCCGGTGAATCTACATAGATAATTTTTACACCTTGTGATTTTGCATCATCAAGTGCTGCTGTAATTGCATCTGGGCCATTTGCAGCAATCATAATTGCATTCGCACCATCAGCCACTGCATTATTAATACGTTCAATTTGTTGTGCATCATCTTTTTTATCTGGAGCCATCCATTTGTACTCTACATCTCCAAGTTTCTCTGCTTCTGCTTTAGCGCCCTTATCTACTGCTACCCAATGTTGATCTGTGCTATCCATTGTGATAAGAATTACTTTTGTCTTGTCTCCCGCTTTTTCCTCTTTCTTGTCTGCTGTACCACTATCTGATTTTCCACCACAACCCATAACCATAGTTGCTACCATAGCTGCACATAATAATACTGATAATACTTTTTTCTTCATCTTTTTACTTCCTCCCTTTTAGGTTTTATATTAAAGCTCACGCTCTAATTTCTACTACTTTGTTAATTACTCTTGTCTGTTATCTTTTTCTTTCTTGGTTTCCCTGTTCGAATTACAACATCTAACAATACAGAAACTACAACAATCACACCAATCACAATATTTCTCATTGCTACAGGTGCACCTGCAAATTGCAAACCATTCTGAAGAACACCCCAGATTGCAGCTCCAATTACAGTTCCTATTAACAATCCCTGTCCACCTAGTGTGGACACACCACCAATTACGGAAGCTGCTACTGCATACATCTCATACATATTTCCTGCGTCCATAGTACCCATTCCGGCTGTTGCACAGGTAATTAATCCTACAACACTTGCACAAAATGCGCTTACCATATAAGTTTTAATTGTAGTTGCAACTACATTAACACCAGATAGTTTTGAAGCATCTATATTACTACCAACTGCATAGATATGTCGTCCTGTACGTGTCTTGCTCAATAAGAAATTGAACACTAAAAACAATAAAATTGCAATCCATACTGTATTATAAATTCCAAGAAATTTCCCGTAATAAAAGATATCTCTGAACATCTGTGCACCCTCACCAATTGCATCTGTATTATAATTATTATTAACAATTTGTGCGATACCTCTTGCAACTGTCATAGTACCTAGTGTTGCAATAAATGGTGGCAACTTGCATTGTGCAACCAAGAATCCATTGACAAGACCAACACCTAGACAAATTACAATTGTTACAATCATGGAAATCCATGGGTTCATTCCTTTTGTCATCAATGTTGCTGAAATCATACAACTCATACCAACCACAGATCCAATTGACAAATCAATATTACCTGTAATCAAAACATAAGATTGTCCTATCCCAATTAATAGAATTGGTGCTACTTGGCGTAAAAGATTCCCAACATTTCTTCCTGAGAAGAAATTCGGACTTAAGATACCAAACACAATACATAATACAATAAGTCCTGCTGTTACTGTTACTACCTGTCCCATTCCTCGAATGGATAAAAAATCTTTTACTACACTATTCTTTTTCTTTTCCATAACTCTCTCCTTAGACTATTGATTTCCTTCTATCTTGTTATCAAACTTAGTTGCATAAGTCAATATCTGATCCTGTGTTGCTTCTTTTGTATCTAGCTCTCCTGTAATTCTTCCATCACACATTACAAGAATACGATCACTGATTCCCAATACTTCCGGCATCTCTGAAGAAATAAACACAACCCCTATTCCCTCTTTCTTCAACTCATTCATCAGATTATAGATCTCTACTTTAGCCGCTACATCTATTCCTCTTGTTGGTTCATCAAAGATTACAACTCGTGATTGTCTGGCAAGCCACTTTCCGACCACTACCTTTTGTTGATTTCCACCAGATAAAGTTCCTGCATTCACTTCAGCATTTGGAAGTTTTATCTTCAAATTATCAACTGCCTTGTTAATCATAGTTGTTTCTTTTTTCTTATTAACTACCCCTAAACTATTGCAAAGAATATCTAAATTCGGAAGCGCTATGTTATCTCGAATACTAATATTTACACATAGTCCATCTTTCTTTCTATCTTCAGGAGCAAGTACAATTCCTGCTTTAATAGCATCCATAGGGTGATGAATTGTTATTTCTTTTCCATCTAGGATTACTTGTCCACTTTCTTTTGAATCTACTCCAAAAATCGCCCTTGTAGTCTCAGTACGTCCCGCTCCCATCAATCCGGCAATGCCAAGCGTTTCGCCTTCATATACATCAAAGTTCACATCTCTTACTAATTTCCCCGCATTAAAATTTTTGATTTCCAATATCTTTTTGCCTTTTTCACATTCTACTCTTGGAAACTTCTCTTTAATCTCTCGTCCAACCATATTGGAGATTATTTCTTCCATTGTGGTGTCTGCAAAATTCATAGATGTTATGTATTTCCCATCTCTCATGATGGTAACTCTATCTACAATGTGTTGAAGTTCTTCTAAACGATGAGAAATATATACGATTCCGCAACCTTCCTCTCGAAGTTTTCTTATAATAATAAACAAATCATCAATTTCTTTCGAAGTTAGTGCTGATGTAGGCTCATCCATAATTAAAATTTTTGCATTCGTAGAAAGCGCTTTTGCAATCTCTACCATCTGCTGTTTAGATACCGCCAAATCTCCAACAATCGATTTGGGATTAATATCAATATTTAAACGATCTAGAATTGCCTGTGCATCTTGATTCATCTTCTTGTCAGCCAACACTCCGGAATGAATTTCTTCACGACCTAAAAAGATGTTTTCCGCTACCGATAAATGTGCACACATATTTAATTCTTGATGAATAATTGCTACACCCAACTCCTGTGCACTCTTTGGCGTTAAATCCTTTTGTTCTTTTCCAAAAATTGTCACTTCTCCACAGTCTCTTGTATAGACACCACTTAATATCTTCATCAGGGTAGATTTTCCGGCGCCATTTTCTCCTAATAACGCAAGTACCTCTCCTGCCTTTAGATTAAAAGATACATCATCTAATGCTAATACTCCTGGGAAAGTTTTACTCACATGATTAACTTCTACTATATAATCCTGCATTCTTTTCACCCATCCTTATTCTCTATTCCAATTTTTATCTAAAATTAGTATAGCATTGGTTTTTTAAAAACCCTAGAGGCGAAACTTTTGATTTAAGGGGGTATTTTTTAGGTGTTTTATCTGGCTATAGTAAAATATCCCAAATAGTATGTGCATTTTTTATTACAATTGCACAACTCTTTAGGATATTGTTGCATCTTGATTAAATTGTTCAAACTCTTGACTTGTATATTGATCCTTGAATCTCCCCTTTTCTATCATAATAAGTCGATCTGCAATCATCAAACTATCCGAGAGATTCACAGCAAGTATGACAATTGTGATTCCTTTTTTCTTTAGCTGCTTGATCAGATGAATAATATGCATTCGTTCATATAAATCTGCACCCGAAAATGGCTGGACTAAGAATACAACCTTGGGATGATAAAGATGAATACGATAATACACCATACTATAGAGTGATGTACGTTTAAGCATTAGCACATTCTTTTGATAAATCGCATCTCCAATAGCGCTTTCATATTCCTTAATCACACTTTTACGTATTTTATTCGTAACCCCTAATCCACCTATCTTTTCACTTAATAAGAAGCAAAGATTTTCCATAAAACTCATTTCACCAAATACCATACTTTCTGTAGGGTATTCATCTACAAAACAAATTCCTTGTTTTACAGCCGTCTGTTTCTTAGTTACATGATATATTTGTTGCTGCAGATAAATCGTTCCGGAATAACTTGTATTCATGCCACTCATAATATCAATGATATCACGCAAAACAGTATTACTGATATCTTGAATCACAACACATTCGCCCTGTATAATTCTTAGATTTAGACCTTGCATACATTTTATGTGTACTTGTTCAAATCGAAGAATCTCCTTTTGTTCTTGTAGCATAGACATCGTATCTTTTTTTCGATTATATTCGCTAATATAAAATGGCTTAATATTCTCTCTTGTAAATTCACTTTTGGCAAACACTTTAAGAATCTGTCCATTTTCCATAATTGACATTCTATCACAAATCTTAAATGCTTCTTCATGGTGATTGCAGATATATAAAAAGGAAACTCCCCTTGTGGCATAGTAGTGCAACAATTCTTGAAACTGTAATAAATCCTTGCTTCCTAACTGACTACTGATATTCTCAATAATAATCAGTTTTGCGCCTCCTACTATTGCCTTTAATAATTCTACAACATTTTTCTCCAAAGCGCTTAGATTACCCACTAGGACATTTCCATCAATTTGCATACCAAGCTGATTGGTAAACTGGCGCAACTGACTATATAAAAGCTTACGATTAATCAGATATTTACGAAATCCCTTTCGTAAGACAAAGATGTTGTCTGCCACACTTAAATCCTCTACCAAGCGACTTTGTTTCTCAATCACTGCTATTCGGTTAAGCCTATGGGAACTGTAATTATAAGAATTTACAAGCGTTTCATTATAATAGATTCTTCCGTAATGAATTGGGAGATTTTTACATAATAGCTCAATTAATTCTTTTTGTCCAAGAAAGTTAATTGCAACTAATCCCATGATTTCGCCCTTGAAAATATGCATATTGATATTTTTTAATTTAATGCGTTCATTTTTTATCTGAGTAACATTCTCCAGTCTTAATACTTCTTCCATGAATGGTCTTTCTCCTCCTCCACAATCACCGGCAATGTGATCTCAACATCTGTCCCCAAATTAAGAACGCTGTATATACAGATTCCATACTCTTCACCAAAGAGTAACTTAATACGGCTATTTACATTTACAATTGCAATTCCACCTTTTGCCTCAGAATTTTCACTAACATAGTCCATCGAAAGATTATGTAATTTGTTATTAATCTCTTGCAATCGTTCCGGTGCCATACCAAGCCCATCATCTGAGATTGTAATAATCAATCTCTTCTTTGTAACTTCTATCTTAATCTTCAGATTACCCTTTCCTATCTTGCGTTCAATCCCATGATAGATAGAATTCTCTACAATCGGTTGTAAAGTGAGCTTTGGAAGCTTACATTGTAATACATCAATTTCCTCTTCTTCACTATATTCTACACTAAGACTGAGACGTTCTCCAAAGCGATACTGTTGAATAATATAATAATTCTCAATATTTTTAATCTCATCTTCTAACGTCACTAGATGATCCACTTTTGATATGGTATAACGAAAAAACGTTGCCAAAGCTTCCGTCATCTTTGCAACATTTACCAAGCCCGCACTTAATGTTTCTCCACGAATACCCTCTAGCGTGTTATAAAGAAAATGAGGGTTGATCTGATTCTGAAGTGCCAGATATTCTGCTTGTTTTTTAGACGCACTGATTAACTCATTTGTATCAATACTGTCTTGCAATCGTTGAAAAGCAAGTTCAAACTCCGGAGATATATACATTGTGGAATCAAAAATACCCTGGAACATATATCCCTGTGAAAACAACGCCCATACTTTATTCATCTCCTGATAGGGCCGATAAAGCCATTTATACCATACGATTATCAGGATACCAAGCAAAATATATCCCGGTAATATATATAATGGTTGCATCTTTTTAGACAATATAATAACAGTAAGAGTAATTTGCATACCTAATATACAGATTAAAACACCGCCAATATAAGCCATACTTCTCAAAGATAAATAATTCCATTTTTTATTTTTCATGTCCTATTCTCCACATTCTTCATGAATATAACTTACGATATTCATTGGGATTAATGCCTGCATTCTTCTTGAAACTTTTCGTAAAATGCTTTACATCACTATATCCTACCTTTTCACAGATATTTGCCACACTTTCATTGGTTTCTTTTAATAACTCTTTTGCTTTATTCATACGTACTTCTGATAAATACTCTAAAAAATTACTTCCACTTTCTTTTTTGAATAAAGAGCTAAAATATGTTGCATTAAATCCTACAATATTACTGACTTCTTCTAAACTGATTGGATTCATATAATGCTGCTGTATATACTGTTTTGCAATTCGAATAGGACGAATACTCTCCTGTTTCTTTTCTTCTATAATCTGATTCAAAGTGCTCTCCACACTCTCTGTAAGGCATTCAAATAACTTGTCCACTGTTCCACATATCTGGATATATTCCTGAAATTGTTGAATCGTTCGTTCTTCTTGGTTCAACATCAATTGATGCTTTCGTAAGACGATAATATAGATATGGATTGCTTCCGTAACCACTCTCAATATCTCTGTTCCATTTATCTTTTCTTCCCTCTTAATCCCCACTCTTAAGTCCTTAATCCCTGCGATAATAGACTCTTTATCCAAAACTTCAAGTGCTACATCTATGATACGATTAAAATTAGCCAATAACAGGTCTACTTGCTTTCTTGTATCCACAATTTCTACTTGTTCCAAGAACTTACCAGTTCCCTTTACAATTCGCTCATCTACCGATATCTTTGCACATTGATAAGATTCCCGGATCTGTGAGATATCTGTAACAGTCGAACCACTTCCAATTGTAAACTCCACATTACCAAAGATTGTCTTTTGCACCAACAACTCATCTAAAATTGTTTTTAAATGCTTGCGTACATCTTTTTTTACTTCCGGTTGATAATTTGCTACACAAATAATAGCACTTTCCTCACAATAACACTCCATATCATAGCAGCAAGGTTGTAGCAGGTACTCTGTAATCTGAATAATCTTGTCCTTCATTACACTTTGATTAATGAGCTTTATCTGCTGATAAGCATAATCAAATTTAACAATAAAGATTAAAAAATCACCTTCTTGAAATTTATAATGATATTGTTCATTAATCTGTTCGATCTTTGGTACCAATGTTTCTTCTTGTAATACATTTATAAACAGGTTTGTTCTAAGATTAGCAATATCATGCTCCTGACGCAATTTCAATGTTTCTTCTTCACTTAATTGTGCCATTTTCACTTTATATTGATGGCATATTCCGTCCAACGTATCTGACAATTCCTGTTGGTTAATTGGTTTAAGCAAATAATGCTTCACTCCATATTGCATAGCACTTTGTGCATATTCAAAATGACGATATCCACTAATAATAATAAATTGCAAGTCTTTCTTTTCTTCTTTAGCCTGTTGAATCAATTCTAATCCATCATATCCCGGCATACGAATATCCGTAATTAATAAATCTGGATGCCATTTTTTCACATACTCCAACGCTTCAATTCCATTATGCGCAACTCCTACCACTTCCATGCCTTTTTCTTCCCAATCAATGAGGTCCAAAATAAGTTGGCATACTTTTTCTTCATCATCAGCCACTACTACTTTAACCATGTGCTGCCTGCTCCTTTCTGCTATTTTTTTATCAAATGTTGTTTTTCCCATCCATTTGCAATCTTTTCCCGTAACTCTTCAAATGTTTTCAATCCACTCAATGCGTCATAGGCTGCCACACAAGATGCGCCAGTTCCTGCTGCCAATTGCAGACATTCCGTATAAGAATATCCATCTAATACCGCTTTTAAAAATGCGGCAATGCTTGTATCTCCGGCACCTGTTCCGGAAAGTACCTGCTCCGGAAGATAACTTTCCTCAAATACCTCTTTATCAGCCCACGATGTGAATTGCTCTCCCATAGATAACAGCACGTCCTTAGATGCCGTTTTAAAAAACATCCCGGGTGCACCACATTTAATCAGCACCACCTTAGCCCCCCACTGAAGCAACTGTTCCGCCAATGGTTTAACATCCTCTTCTATAGAAATAACCGATGTAATATCTTGTCCCTCTGCCCGCTCTAACCAAGTATCATATAATTTCCGATCCAACATGAATCCCAGTTCTTCTATGCTTGGAACAAAAAAATCTACATATGGTAATACTTTTTGAAGAATATGAATCCAATTCACCTGTCCTGCTTCAGATTCCGGATCTATCGTTGCCATATCAAGTGATGTTAATACATGTAATTCCTTAATTCGTTGGAAGATATGTACTAAGTCCGCCCCTTCATTCTCATATAGTTTCTTCATAATGGGTGGATATCCCAGATGAAATAATTTCGCTTCCTGAATAAGTGCAAAGTCTAAATCTGTATATGAAAAAGTACTGTTTGCCCCAGGATTATGTAAGAATATACGATCTGTTCCCGGTGGTGTGAGTACAACTGTATAAGAAGTACTATTCTCCGGCGAAACCAGCATCCCCTCCAAGGCATCATATTTCTTTAATATATTACATACAATGCTGCCAAACTCGTCCGTACCAACTTTCCCCATAAGGGTTACATTCGCACCCAGTATTTTTAATCCTAACCCCGTATTTGCCACTGCTCCTCCCGTACTAACAGATACATCTTTCATCTCTACCAACTTCCCCGGTACGAGAACTTGACTAATTGGTTTGATACTATTTGATGAAAAAACAGGGGTAATATCCAAGCAGATATGCCCTGCCACTATCATTTTCTTTGACATGCGATTGCCTCCTTATGATGTTTCATTCAATTTGCTTTTTTACTATCTATAGTGTACGGGTATTCCCTCCCAAAAGTCAAGATGCAACACCTAAAAAACACCTTGGATCATAAAACATCCAAGGTATTTTTTCTTCATCCACATATCTAACACAAAAGATTAAATTGCGAATAACAAGATTCCATATAACACTGCCTTCTATGCATTGGCATAGATTTTAACAAGTTCAATAACAGTCTTAACCACAATATCCATAGCCTCTACGGTTGTATGTTCGAACGGTCCATGATATGCATAACCACCGGTTCCCAAGTTCGGACATGGCAACCCCTTGAAGCTCAATTGTGCACCATCTGTGCCACCACGAATTGGAGCAACGCTTGGCTCCACTCCAACTGCTTTAATTGCGGCAACTGCATTATCAATGAGGTGAAAACATGGTTCAATCTTTTCTCTCATATTGCGATATGCCTGTTTAATTGTAAGTTCTACTGTACCTTCTCCATATTTTTCATTCAATTCCTCTGCAATGTGTTGAAGTACAACTTCACGTTTTTCAAAAATCTCACGATCATGATCACGTACTATATATACTAATCTAGCATGATCTACCGTTCCCTCCGATGAGAACAGATGATAAAATCCTTCATACCCTTCTGTCGTTGCAGGCGTTTCATTGGTCGGAAGCATTGCATTCAGCTCCATACCTACTAATTGTGCATTAACCATAATTCCTTTTGCACTACCCGGATGTACATTTACCCCTGTAATCTCAAAGGTTGCCGTAGATGCATTGAAATTCTCGTATTGAATCTCTCCCTCTGCCCAACCATCTAATGTATAACCAAATTCCGCACCAAATTCCGCTACATCGAAAGTCGCAGCACCTGTTCCAACTTCTTCATCAGGAGTAAATGCAAAGCTAAGTTTTCCATGTGGCATATCCATTGCAAGCATCTCTTCCACTGCCGTTAGAATCTCTGCAATACCTGCCTTGTCATCTGCACCTAGTAATGTTGTTCCATCTGTTGTAATAAGCGTTCTTCCCTTCAATCCCGTTAGATGAGGAAAATCAGACACTTTAATTGTTCGCCCACTGGTTCCTAAGACTACATCTTTTCCATCGTAGTTTTCGATAAATTGTGGTTTCACATGTTCCCCACAAAAATCAGGAGATGTGTCCATATGTGCGATAAAACCAATCTTTGTCTTATCTTCATATCCTGCAGTTGCTGGAAGGCTTCCGTATACATAACAATGCTCGTCCACTCGTGCATCGGTAATTCCCAATTGTTTCATCTCTGCCACCAACTGATGTGCCAGATCAAATTGTCTGTCAGATGTTGGAACTGTCACACTATTCTCATCACTTGCAGTCCACACCTTTACATAGTTTAATAATCTTTCATACGCTCTCACTTTTCTTACCTCTTTTCATAAAATTAAGTACTAGAAACAATATAACATATTGATTCTACCCTTTCAATATTCTTTTCAGATGTAGCGTGACTTTATCACAGTAATTATAAATACTCTATGGTAACATACAACTATAAGAAATGGAGGTATTAATATGAAACATTTAAACCTGTCAAAAATAATCAAGACATTCGTATTTATAATTGTTGGTGGTATCCTTGGGTACTTGTATTATGCAAAAGTCGGTTGTGTCACCGGAACCTGTGGAATCACCTCCAGTCCTTATTTTTCCACTATCTTTGGTATGGTATTTGGATTCTGGCTTTCTTTATTTTTTTCCCAAGATACACATGATGACGGAACAAACAAACCAAGACACTTTGGTTGAGGTTCTTGTTAATTACAGCAGATTGCTGTAAAATAAACTTGACTTTTATCCAAAACATTGATATTATTATCTAGCGTGTTACACAACGCAATAAATATGCGGATGTGGCGGAACTGGCAGACGCGCTAGACTTAGGATCTAGTGGGAGACCGTGCAGGTTCGATTCCTGTCATCCGCAGTTAGAAGTCTTGATTCCTTGACAAAAGGGGTTGGGGCTTTTTTCTTTGCGTCCTCAATCTACGAAATAAACTCCGTTAAAGTCTCATATAACTGTCTGGGATCAATTGGTTTGGCAAGGTGTGTATTCATACCCGACTCTATACTTTTTTGAATATCCTCCGCAAAAGCGTTTGCAGTCATTGCAATAATTGGAATTCTTTTTGCTTTAGGGTGACTACAACTACGAATAGCACGGGTTGCTTCATATCCATTCATGATCGGCATCTGAATGTCCATTAATATAGCATCAAATGTCTCCAACTCACTTTGCATAAAAGTTTCATAACCCAGTTGTCCGTTATTGACCGTCATAACCTCAATTCCTGCTTTTTCTAAAATTCTCGTTGCCACCAACTGATTCATAGGGTGATCCTCACAAAGTAGCACATGAGTACCCACTAAATTCCCCAATTTCTTTATTGATTTTTCCTGTACTTCCTCCACCACATTCTCTGTATAACATAACGGAATCTCTATCACAAAAGTCGTTCCAACATTCATCGTACTTTTCACTGAAATTGTTCCGCCCATATAGTCTACAATACTCTTCACTATAGAAAGGCCCAACCCTGAACCTTCTACGTTAGATGTCATAACATTTTGCACACGATAAAATGGCTCAAATATATGAAGTTGTTGTTCCGTACTAATGCCTATCCCTGTATCTGATATCTCAAAACGATACATACTAATATGTTTATGCGCCAATAATGATTCTGAAAGATGGTATGTGATTTTTCCACCCTCCGGTGTAAATTTAAGTGCATTAGCCAAAATATTATCCATGACTCTATGTATTCTCACAATATCTCCATTGCAAACATCATGAATAATATCTACCACCAGTTCTACCGTTTGCTGTTTTTTACCTGCCAGTGCCCTTGCTCTTCCGGCAGCAAGTTGCAATTGTTCTGAAAGCGAGAATAATTCATTCGTTAGAACCATCTTCCCACTTTCAATACGGTTCATATCCAGAATGTCCGTAATCATTGAAAGTAGTAACGCTGAAGATTGCTGAATTACCTGCAAGCTTTCATGTACCTGCTGTGCATTGTCTTCCTCTTCAATTGCTAATTTACACATCCCTATAATGGCATTCATAGGTGTGCGAATATCATGACTCATAGACGACAGGAACTGAGATTTTGAATTGTTTGCCTGTCGTGCAATCGCAAGTGATTCCAAGAGCGCTATCTTCTGTTTTTCCTCCTGTACCAACATGTCCGTCACATCTGCGCGACTAAACACAACTATTCCAGCTACCCGATCATGTATCGAAAACCTAGTTTGTTTTGTACGGATTTCACCATTTCCTTCTCGCAAATGATAAGTGAATTCATAACTGTCCTTATGCTCCAGCTGTTGCATTACATACGTCATAGACATTTGTTCTGCATACAATTCCCGATCTTCTTCTATAATATAATAATCTGTAGTACGTTGTATTGCCTCTGTATAGCAATAAGGTACTCCATACTGATACTCATTAAACAGTGCTATCTGGTTTTTACTATTATAAAATACTACCGTACCTGAATGCAAATTGAGATGCGCAACAAAATCATAGCCCACCTGAATAACTGCATCTAAAACTTGTTCCTGCATCTTACTAGCAGAAACATCTGTCATTGTTAAAAATCCCATCAAGTCATTTGTCTTTGGTTGTAGTGCAATATTCACATGTGTTGAAATCCAACGAACGCCTTTCTCCTTTCCCAGAGAAATAGTACAGTTAAAGTCAAGTTGTGTAATGCCTAAATCATAACTCTTTTTCATATTTTCATTTGCATATATTTTAAAAAACATATATTGTTGTTCTATATCCGGAATAAGCATTGCTATCTTGCGAAAGAACTCATCCCTCTCCATTCCAAAACGTTGCTCTAGATTTAGACCTGTTCGGTCTTCCAATTCCAATATCTGATTATGTGTCACATTACAATGCCCCGCCAATATGACATTCTCTCCTAACGTACGATAACGATATCTAATTGCATTTTCATATTTTTGTTTTACTTCCATCTGATCTGTTACATCTACTGCACTGCCCAACGCATAAACCGGATCTCCTGTGCGATTGGGCAAGACTGTATATGTACATCTTTTCCACATATATTCCTGTACACGAGAATCCCATAATCTTACCGTTGTAGATACCTGTGGTTCTCCTTTATGTAGCTTTTTATAAAACTCCCGGAATTGCTCTACGTCCTGTGAATAACATCTTTGCTTTTCAATTAGGCTCTCTGGCACATTTGGAATTTCTACATTTGGGATTCCATATACCTCTTCTGTATTATGATTTTGAATAATAGTATGCCGAGGCATATCATATAACCATGTATCAATCTTATTTTGTTCTAAAACAGTTGCAAATCGTTTTTCCAGTGCTTTATACTCATCAATATTCTCCGCAGTGGCAATTGCCCAAAACGGCTGGTTATTTTCATTGAAAAGTGTTGTAAAACGTACTCGCTTCCACACTACATTTCCTATTGCATCAATCGTTTTAATATCCGCCTTAGCCGTAGGTGCTCCATTTTTAACTGCACAAATCAATGTGTTATACAAAGCGATACTATCTGGGTGAATGACCCCTGTCTCGTAAAGTCCCTCCGGATAATTTTCGATTACTTCCTCCAAAGTATATTCGTTAACAGAAGTTGCATTTAAGTATGCACAACTGTTTGCAATATCAAATTCCCAATAAGCAAGTCCTGCATGGTCAATTGCAGCCGCCAATTTTTTTCGTGTTTTTGAAAGTTCAAATCTTGTTTGATTCCTTTCCGAAATATCCGCCAGATAGATAACATAGGCCGGAACTCCCATCCATTCTGTGGCATGCGTGGTAACTGAATAGTACTTGGATAAAAAATCTAAATATATTTCACTTGGTTCTCCCGACTTCATTATAGAAGAAACAAAACATTCCTTACAAGGACGGTCACGCTTCCACAGAACACAATAACATTTTTCTCCTAAATAATTCTCTATATTGACACTTGCAAATATTTTTTCCATCGCACTATTTGCATACAATAACTTATGGGACGCCTTCTCTATTACATAGATGCCGTGAGAAGATTGAGACAAGATATCACCATAAAGCCGTAACTTATCTCCCTCTGCTCCTTTTTGTTTATCTTCATTACATAACGCATTCTCACTACTATTCATAAGAAATTCCTTCTTTCCGACACTTGCTTGTTATATTTGAAACAATTCATATAGCGTCTGATAAAGCAACTCCGCCTCAATAGGCTTGGCAAGGTGAACATTCATACCTGCATTTTTTGATTTTATAATGTCCTCATCAAAAGCATTGGCCGACATAGCGACAATTGGTACTGCTTTTGCCCACGGGTTATCCAAATTGCGAATCGCTTCTGTAGATTGTAGTCCGTCCATTATTGGCATTCTAATATCCATAAGAATTACATCATACGTATGTTCCGGTGCATTTGCAAATAATTCTAGTCCTATCTTCCCGTTTTCTGCCACATCTACACTGGCATGTTTAAACTCCAAAAGCTTGCGTGCTACCATAATATTGAGTTGATGATCCTCTACAAGCAATACTCTCTTGCCACTAAAGTCATAGTTTTCATAGTGGATTTTACGGGACATCTCTGTATCTGTTTTGGTTTCATATTCCGGAATCCCAAATGGAATTTGCACCCGAAAAGTTGTCCCTTTCCCAAGCACACTCTCTACTATAATTTCTCCACCCATCAACTCTACAAGATTCTTTGAGATTGCTAACCCCAGACCACTTCCACCATAACCGGAACGAATGCCTCCATGCTCCTGAGCAAATGGCTTGAAGATATCCGGCAGAAATTTTTTCCCAATTCCAATCCCCGTATCGCTAATTGTAAAACAGATATTAGCACAGGTTTCGGTTTTATCTATTTGTGAAATATCCAAACTAACGGTTCCACCTTGTGGAGTAAACTTGATTGCATTGGTAAGAATATTGATTAATACTTGTTGAAGTCGAACACCATCACCTATATAACTATTCCTACAACACTCAAATCTTGTTACAATATACTTCACATTTTTCTCTGTTGCCTGAATCTGAATAATACTACTAATAGAGTCCAAAAAAGGTTGACATACAATTAATTCTTCTTTCAGCGTTACCTTTCCTCGTTCTATTTTGGACATATCTAAGATATCATTCAATAATTGCAGTAAATAACGAGAGGCATATTGTGATTTTTCTATACACTCTTTGATTGATATTGGGTCATTCAAGCATTGCATTGCCAGTTGATCCATTCCCATAATTGCATTCATCGGTGTTCTAATCTCATGACTAATGCGAGAAAGGAATTCTGATTTTGCTGCATTGGCACACTCTGCCATCTCGACTGCAGCAACCAACTCTTGATTCTTCTTTTCTTGCTCTTTTACAGCTGCTGTAATATCCACTCTTGTCATAAGAATACTTTTTATTTCACGATTGATATAACTGAACCGAAGTTGTTTTTTGCAAGTCCCTTGTCCCACGTCCGGTGTCCCATAGAAAACACTGTATGTAGCTTGATTTTCAAGTTGTGCAAGAATGTTTCTACGTGTGATTTCTTCTAACACGCGGGGGACATCCTCCGGAGAAACAAACTGACGCACATAGTCTTGAGTCTCCTTTTCAAAATTCGTACTT
>JAVXHR010000004.1:93528-109883 GCA_036656795.1 Lachnospiraceae bacterium
CGGAGAAACAAACTGACGCACATAGTCTTGAGTCTCCTTTTCAAAATTCGTACTTTCATTGGCATAATCGTGACCAAAATTTTTTTCACTATAACGAATTGCCGAATCTCGCAGTACATCTATAACCACTAAAAAATCATAATCTGTTTTTACAATCGTATCCATAATATACTGCATAGTCCGCTCATTAGTGATATCTCTAGAATACAAAAATGCAACAATATCGTTATTTTCCTTTTTCATCATATGCACTGTTACCATCGTCCAGTACCTACGGTTCCCAATTTTACGGGTCATCTCTATAGACAACGTGGTTTCACCATTTTCAAATTGGCGAAGAAGTGCTTCTCGATTAAAAATCGCCCTGCATTGTTCTATTTGGTTAGATGCAATTTTTGTATACAAATAGTCAAAATATGCTTGTACTGTTTTGGCTTTCTCCATATTATCTGCTACTTCTGGAAATACACTCTTATAATCTAGAATAATATCCTTAGTCAAATTCACATTAATAGATGCCATAGTTGCCTTTTGCATCGCTTCCCGATAAGACAATTCATCACGATATCGTTTTTCTGCTTCTTTTTCCTTTGTAATATCTCGTCCCACACAATAGGCCTTAACCGGATTGCCGGCATCATCAAAGGCATTGGTGTAAATGACACGTTCACACCAGAACTCTTCCTCCGGGTGATTGCGAATCCAAAGATCTGCTGTTACCTCATTTTCACCATTTTTAAGATTTTCTACCATTTCAAGTAACAACGGAGCACTCTCTTTACTAATATGGCCCCCCGAGATAGCTGTATCTATATAATTGGGTATAATATTGCTTTTCACATTTATTTTAGGAGATTTAGAAAATATAGTCATAGTATCCGTATTATAATCATATTCCCATATATTAATATTAGCAGACCGAACCGCTGCCGCATAACGAGATTCACTTTCCCGAAGTGCATACTCTGTTTGAATTTGTTCATGAATATCTGTAAAAACTGTATATAGGACAGGTGTTCCGTCTAATTGCTCCATTACTTGTCCTGACACACGCATCCAACGATAACTACCATCTTTTTGACGCACACGATGAGTGTACTCAAATTTATTATTTTCCTTACGCGCTTTCTCAACCGCTTTTATAATCCCTTGTCTATCGTCCGGATGAAATACATCTAATGTTGAATTACGGGTTGCATCAACGTATTCTTCTCTAGTCATACCACAGAGTTCATACACCCGTCCACTAATGAAGATTGGAGTAAAAGTTTCATTAAGCTGATACATCCCAACACCACCGGGTACGGAATTCACTAAACTTTCATACTTTTGCACACCTGACAGAATTGCAGCCTCCTGTTGTTTCTGAGTAGTAATATCAGTATAGTAGGCAAAGATTAACTCCACACCATTTTCGTCCAACATATGTTGCGAATTTTGATTCACCCATAAGATGCCCCCATCTTTTTTCACCACCCGATAGGAAACCTCATAAGGCTCATAAATGCCAATACGCGTAGGCGCAGCTTCTTGCAGCCTTTGCAAATCTTCAAAATAGATACACTTCCAAGCAGAGTGTTGATAAGTCTTGATAAAATCCTCCATATCATCAAATCCGAGCATCTTTGTGAACATCTCATTGGTATATAGAATTTTAAGTTCCGGGCTTTCTTCAATAATTGCAACTCCTATTGGAAGGGATAGATTCATCAATGTTGCTTTCATTTCATTTAGATTTTTCATCTCACACCTCCTCTCGATTTAGAAAGTATTGTATTGTTTGATACAAAATTTGTGGTTCAATAGGTTTTGCAAGATGTGCATTCATACCGGCATCCTTTGTTTTTTCAATATCCTCATCAAAAGCATTGGCTGTCATAGCAATAATTGGAATTGTGGTTGCATCACCTTTACGCATCTGTCTGATGGACTTTGTAGCCGTTAAGCCGTCCATCACCGGCATTCGAATATCCATGAGAATCGCATCATAATACCCAACCTTTGTCTGGGCAAAAATCTCAATTGCACGTAGTCCATTCTCAGCAATTTCCACCTCCAAATGCTTTGCACTCAATAGCTTTTTTGCCACCTCGATATTAAGTAGATGATCTTCCACTAACAGTACACGTTTTCCAGAAAAATCATAATCGTAAGGCTTAATCGGTAATAAAGAACGCTCTTTTTCACTATATATCTTCTCAAACACCAATCCAAGGGAAGACTGAAACAGTGGTTTGGAAATAAGCATATTGACACCAGCCTCTTTTGCCTCTACTTCAATTGCAGCCCAATCATAAGCTGTTATTATAATAATAGTGACCTCCGGGCCAACAATCTTACGAATTTGTTTGGTTGTCTCAATGCCATCCATATCCGGCATCTTCCAATCTACTAAAATAATATCGTAAGCGCTGTTCCTTTTCCGCTTCTCCCTTACTACCTCTACTGCCCTTGCCCCAGATGCCACATAGTCCGCCTTAATGCACATATCCTGCAAGATCTCCTGAGTATGGCGACAGACAATAATATCATCATCCACAATCAACGCTCTAAGTTTCTCCAAATGCAGTTGTACATTTGATTGCAATAGCTGTTTACTCCGTTCTTGAATACCAAGCTTTACCTCTACTATAAACTCGCTACCTACGCCCTCAATGCTATTAACATTAATTTTTCCACCCATCAGATTGACTAAATTATTGCAAATGGCAAGTCCAAGACCGGTGCCTCCATATGGTGTTGTAGAACCGCTGCACTGCTGTTCAAATGGCTCAAAAAGCTGTGGCAGAAACTTTTCGTTAATACCAATTCCTGTATCGTTTATTGTGAATTTCATCAATGCTTCATTCTGTCCTATTTTTTCCTGATGAATCATAAACTGCACCTTTCCTCCTGCAGGTGTGAACTTTATTGCATTAGCGATGATATTAACCAATATCTGTTGCAATTTCATAGCATCTCCAATGTATATATCCTCTGTATAACTGGTAAGAATCGCATCATATTCAATTCCCTTTTGTTGAGCCTGTGTATAACATATACTATTAACCCCTTTTATAAACTCCTCGAAAGGAATCTCGTCATGATGGATAAACACCTTCCCACTTTCTATACGTGACATATCCAGAACATCATTAATAAGCGATAGTAAAAACCGAGCAGAAATACCCACTTTAGACAAATATTCTGACACTTGCTCCGGATCATTTACACAGCCTGCTGCCAAAGCAGACATTCCTATGATCGTATTCATCGGGGTTCTGATTTCATGACTCATACGAGAAAGAAATTCAGATTTTGCAGTACTGGCCTGTTGCGCTGCTATCAATGCATCTCTCAGTGCTTCATTCTTTTGCTGCTCTTCATTATAAAGCACTGTGATATCGGTTCGAGCCGCAATAATTTTCTTCCTTTTTTCATCTAGATACGAAAATTGGAGTTTCTTACGGCTGATACTACCGTCTAATTCCTTCACGCGACAATAGGTCGTATATATCTCTTGATTTTCCAACTGTTCCAAGAGATTTTCATAGGACAAATCATATATATTTTGCTCAATATCCTCCTCTACCAAGAACTTTCGTGCATACTGCTCCACCTCATCTTTATAATTACTTGCATAAAATGATGGAAGTGGTGTTTTATTCTTTGTCTTGGAAAATATCGTATATCCATCAGTAACCATATCAAGCATTGCCAGATAATCATAATCCATATTGACTACTGTATCTACTAATGCTTGATTTGTTTTTTTCTGATCTATATCTGCTGCGTAGATATACGCCTCTACATCACCATTCTTTGGATTTAAGAACATATCCAATTCTATTCTAACCCAAAGAGGTGGACGATTCTCAAAATCTACATAAGATTCCTTTGTAAAACTCGTTTTACCCTTATAAAAATTTTTCAACATGTTTTTGCGATTAAATATTTTTTTGTATTCTTTTAATTCCTCTGGTTCTATATGCGTGGTATATTCTCGCGCAAAAAAACCATCTACGGTTCCATTTCCTTGAAACGTCAGAATTTTGGGATTATCGCTTTGTCCATCCTCACACGTATTCTTAGTTAAATTCATTTTATAAGAACCAAGCACATCCTGATTATGTATTTGACGCCATTTACTTTCCTCACGATAGCGCTCTTCCAATCGGATCCGTTCTGAGACGTCCATTCCGGTACCAATTGCCTGCACCGGTTTTCCATCCTCATCAAATAGCGTGGTATAAGATATCTCATACCACCACCAGTTATCATGAGCTTCATTCCACCAACGACCAATACTGCTAGCCGTTTTTTCCCCCTCATAAATCTTACGAAACATCTCCAACATAGCCGGTGCATCCTCTTGGCATAACAAACTATTTGGTCCAATATATACTTCCGGCACATTCTGAATTGTAGTATATGTATCAAATGACGTCTTGTGAGTGGCATTATTCATATCATAAATCATCTTACTCTTAAGATCGAACATCCAGATTGTTACTCCACACTGTTTCGCCGCCTGTACATAATTCTTCGCTAAGTTTTTATAGGAACTAATATTCTCTGCAATTCCTGTAGCGCTCACCGGCTTACCGGTTTCATCAAACTCCGTATGATATTGGATTTTCTTCCAAATAGGAGCCCCACCCTCTATCACTAAAATTTCATTGACAAGATCTGGTTCTCCTGCCTTTATGCGTTCATGCATCCTCAACCATTCTGTAACACTGTTTTTATGAATCAGACCCAGACTAATCAGCTTCTGTGGGTAGTTATCCCACGATTTCAAATCAACAAGGTCCTCCATAATATTTGTTCCCGGTGCTGCGCTATTATCTCCCGGATAATAGGTCCAGTATTGAATTCCACATTTTTTTAAAATCATAGTAGTCATATTATTTGATTCCATCTTCTCATATTCTTTTTTATTTTTCTCCATACCCAGCCACCTCACTCCAGCATATGTTTTTGTTGTCAATTTCTGTAACATCTACCGCCACTTCTAAATGGACAGACGTTCCATTTTGATTGATATTCTCTCCTCTCATTAAAAACACTTTCGATGTGTTTGGCATATGAAACAATCTAGTATACATCTTTCCTTCTAACATCTTGGACATGTAACAAAATTCACAAGGCTTTGTTCTATGCATTAAAACTTCATAACATTTTTTACCTTTGCAGCCTTCCCGACGAACATTCATCAAATTGCAAAGGCTATTGTTGGCATAGATAAGTTCATATGTATCCTTGTCACAGACGTAGATACAATCATTAATGGCATCTAAAACACTCTCTGTATTATCCATCCACCTGCTAACAGAAGTAATTGTTGATTCCTCACCATAGACGGAGATACTGTTTCTTCCACGACACTTAGCACTATAAAGTGCCTTATCCGAATTCTGATATAGAATTGCAAAAGAATGTTCTTCTTCGGAAGAAATAGCAATACCCCCTGAACACGTAATCTTAATGTTACCTCCATCAATTGCAACTTGTTCCATACTAATACAAAAGGAACGTACCATCTCCTCTATCGATTCTATATCTGGTATATTAGCAATAAATACAGCAAACTCATCACCACCCATACGTGCGATAATATCTTCTTTTGTAAAATTAAAATTAAGCTGATTCGCAACTGCACAGATAACCTTATCCCCATAATCATGCCCATAGGCATCATTAATCTGCTTAAAGTTATCAATATCTATTATCACCATGGCACAAGTTTCTGTTGTTTCCTTTAATCGCTTGGTAACCATATCTTCCATACTGATGCGATTAATAAGACCTGTCATCAAATCTGTTTTTATCTGGGCTGACATGATATTGTATTCTTTTACCATTTGTTTAAAACGATGGTTTGATTCTAATACATTACTTACTCTACGAGTAACTACCGCCGGAATAAATGGTTTGATAATATAGTCATTTGCCCCCAAAGAAAACGTACTTATTTGCTGTTCAGGGCTATCATCCGCTGTAATCATAATAACGGGAATTCCACTTAACTCCATCGTATTCTGTTTGTATTTCAAGAATTTTTTTCCATCCATTACCGGCATATTTATATCCAAAAGAATAAGATCCACCTGATTGGAATTACTCAATAATATTTCAATTGCCTCTTTTCCATTCTCGGCTTCTAAACAAACAAACTGATTCTGTAATATTTTCTTAAGTATGGCACGATTCATTGCGACATCATCCACTATTAATATAGTATGTGACTCAGATTCCTCGGCTAAAATTGACGCCTTATACTTTTCCAGTTCTGCATCAATTTCTTTACGCATTGTGATATCCGTAAGTTCTCCAATGACAATATGCTTGCCTCCAACTATAGTAACATAGCTTAGTTTTACTTGAATCCACAATGGTGTTCCATTGGTACGATAACGCATATATTCGCATTCCTTTGGCTCCATCGTCTGTATACATGCATAAAATGTACGTAATAAGGGTGCCCGATATAAAGGTTCTAAATCCTCTAGAATATTTGATGACTTTGCAACCAAATCATCATATCCTACCAACGCATAATAGGCTTCATTTACTCGGACGAGTTCAATCTGATTATCATGAAATTCACAGATAATCGCTGCTTGTAAATTATTATGAAACAACCTCTGCATCTCCTCATTTTGAGAAAACAACTCGTCATAACGATAATTATTATTATTTTTATTTTCGCTATTATTGCCTAACGAACAACTAATACAAAGTTTCTCATATTCCACCACTGGCATTGGACGTGCATAATAATAGCCTTGTACATAATCACAACCTACGCTTCTTAAAAAATCAACCTGCTCAACAGTTTCAGCACCTTCCGCAATCACAGGGATATTAAGCCATTTTGCCATACGAATAACAGACGCAATGATATTCTCTCCCCGACCCGGGAATTCGCTCACAGACAAGAAACGCATATCAATTTTCAATACATCAACCATAATATCTTTCAGTAAGGATAACGATGAATACCCATTTCCAAAATCATCCATCATAATACTGAATCCATGCCTTTGTAATTGCGCCATCATCTTTTTCATAGCCATTGGATTATCTGTATATGCACTTTCAGTTAACTCCAAATTCAATAATTTAGGCTCTAACTGGTAACGTTGCACAAGTTCCAACAATGTTTCTGCCAAGTTTGGATTATAGATATTTACTCGAGAAACATTTACAGATATTGGATATGGTCTAAGTCCTTGAGAAACCCATCGATGAAGGCACTTACATGCCTGTTCCCATACATAATAGTCTAACTTTGTAATAAACCCATTTCGCTCAAATACTGGGATAAACTTATCCGGAGAAATGATTCCTTTTTTAGGGTGTATCCATCTAACAAGGGCTTCCGCACCACATGGCAAATTAGTATGAATATTATATTTTGGCTGCAGATAAATCTCAAACTGCTCTCGTTCCAAAGCCCCATTCATCTCATTGGTGATTTCCTGCTCCTTGGTAAGCGTTGCACTCATACTCTCATCATAATAAGCATAAAAATCAACGTAACTCCCCTTACAAGTTTTGGCAGCAAGGGTTGCCCTGTTGTACATCTCTTCTACCGAAATAGAAAGTTCCCTAATAATATAAATTCCAATCGATGGTACAATGTCATAGTTTAAATTGAATTGCGCCAATGTTTTCTTAGACTGACGTACTATATCCTCTACTTGATCTCTATTGTAAGGTACACAAAGTGCAACTATATCTGATTCAATTCTTCCATAGGTTGATTTCGCACATTTTTTTGCATCTTTTGCCATTTGCTTTGCAATATAAATCAGTAATTTGTCTCCTTCATCCGTTCCAAAAAAAGAATTGATGAGTTGAAAACGATCCACATCAAAGCGCAGAAAGGCAAAACATTCATTTGGATTTTCATCTAATAATTGACGTGTCACATCGAAAAATTTTTTCTTATTATAAAGTCCTGTTAAGACATCATAGTCTGCCAAATATCTCAATTGTTTTAGTGCTGTAAGTTGACTTCGATCAATAGCATTTTTAAGCCGAAATAAGATAATGTCTGCTGCATATGGTTTGGCAACAAAATCCCACGCTCCAAGGGACAGTGCTTTTCGTTCACTGTCAAGATTTCCGCTCCCTGTCGTTACAACAACCGGTAGATTTTTGTAGCGTTCATCCTCCTGTAGAGTTTTCAACACCTCATATCCATCCATAATAGGCATAATAAGATCAAGCATAACGGCTGCAATCTCATTGTTATATCTTTCTATCAATTCCATTGCGTCCTGCCCATTCTCAGCTTCTAGCACGGTATATTGCGTGGATAATATTTTAGACAAGATACTTCTATTGATAATACTGTCATCAACAACTAGTATTATTTCCAGAGAATGCATGTTCTCTCCTTCCCGTAACTTTAGATTGCATCTTGTTTGTGTTTCCATATCATCTGCCATATCATATCCCCCTTGTAAATTGGCCACCTCGTGCATCGAATGAAGAATTATTTACATACA
This sequence comes from Lachnospiraceae bacterium, assembly GCA_036656795.1. Lineage (GTDB taxonomy): Bacteria > Bacillota > Clostridia > Lachnospirales > Lachnospiraceae > CAUPWF01. Next base: position 102,027 of record JAVXHR010000004.1, read on the forward strand.
TATGACTATTGCCTAATTGTAAATATATCGTGTGCCATATCTATGGTTTACAGACTATAAAGCGATTATCCCCACTTGGCGATATTGTCTTTTCTTTTTGAATCACATTGGATAATAACTCACTGATTTTTATATGGGTATCTTCTACTGTCTCTATATATTTCTTAGCAACACTTCCATCCATAATGGCAACCGTATATGTTTTTTCAGGATCGATTTCTTTTCCATCTTCTGTAGTGATTTTTCGTATACGCTTTCCTGGCTCAGCAGCGGGTGCGTATTCCATACGTAACCCCGAAAAATAGTAGAACCAGCCACCAACCCCATGATCTATTTGAACCGTGTATTCTATTGCACGTTTCAAACCAGCTCCGGACATGGTCACTTTTTGTAATTCGCCGGCTTCTCCATTCTTTGTATCGGGCATCAGACGCTGTATATCCGTTGTTGTAATATCCCCTTTGTACAACTTTGAACAAAGTCCCTTTCCATTGTACAAACCATCTTTGCCATTATCTAAGAATAGAGCAATTTCACAACCACTTTTATCCCTCATTGCATCTGTCAAAAAATTTCCTGTCTCCATAATTGAAAAATCAGCCTTTGCCGTACCCAGTACTGCAGGTTTGGCTTCTTTAGATGGCTCATGATTCGCCTTGTCCACCATTTGAATCACCTCATCTGCTGTCAATGTTCCGCTCACCATACCGGCAAGCCCTTCACGTAACGCACCTTGACCATATTGAAGTTCCGGAAAGATCGCACATCGTCCATGTTCCAGTGCTGGTAAAAGTGGCCTGATTTCCGGTACGTCAGGAGGCGGCATATTATTTAAACTCGAATACATACCACCGGTGTCACCTGCCAATGCCAACTGCCCTTCCTGAGTGCTGATATATTCCATAATTTGCATCACTAAATCATATTTTTCTTTATGTTTTACTTCCTCCAGATGTTTATTTAACCCAATATAGCAAACAGGATAAAGTCTTGCCCAATCACTGTCTAAACCTGGATTAAAAAATGGCATAAGTGCAAACTCATCTGTGGAGCCTGTCATATCTTCACCCATACGCGATAGTAGGACTGAATCTTCCACCATTGCACATTGTCGACGAAACAACATGCGTTCACGTTCTGCATATGTGATATTCAAGTCCTCTTTTTTTAAAATCCCCGACTGAATCAATAATTGGAATGTATCCAGTGCCGGGCGAAAATGTTCACCAAAACTACCTTGCCCATGATTATAATCGTGAATCCACTGTGTATCCTTTGGTGTACTATAACAACTTGCATAACCATACCCTGTAAATGCCGTATCAAGCACTTCCAGATTGCCAAGTCCTAACTGTAAAGAACGTATTCCATCTGCCTCAATGCTTTGACACAATGCAATAAATCCTTCGAAATCTTTTGGAACCTCCCAGCCTTTTTCTGCAAAAAGAGTCTTGTTATAGACAATTCCCCGTATCTGTGCCGGTCCCGGAAGATAATACAACTTTCCTTCACTAGATATCTCATTAAGACTGACTGTATTATATTTCCCTGTAAAAGACATGCCCGAAAGATCCATAAGTCGCTTCTCACAATACCGTTTGCCCACTTCATGAGGCCATGTCATTACAATATCCGGCAAATCATCATGCTCCATTCTTGCCTCATATTCTGCCAATCCACTATTAGAAGTGTAATTCCCTATCTGTATAATATCAATATTAGGAAACTTCTCTTCCACAGCAGCCTCAAAGGTCTGAATTGAAAAAGCATATTTTGTTAAAATGGTAATAGGTGTTCTTTCTTCTGAGACAATTTTCTGTGTAAGTATCTCCTCTGAATAGATAACCTCTTCTTTTTTTACACATGCCACAAATAGTGTGAACATAATGCAGATCAAGAGCATTGCTTTCCAAAGATTTTTCTTCATCTTTATTAGTCCTCCTTCGGCATCAACTTTTCAATACTAAAACCAAAGGTAAGTTTTTCAAATTCTTCAATTGGCATCGGTTTTGCAAAATAGTAGCCCTGTATATAATCACACTGTAACTTTTTAAGCATATCTACCTGCTCACGCTCCTCTATTCCCTCAGCAACTGTACACATATGTAAATCTTGAGCCATTGTTATAATACTACCAACCACCGATTTTGTCCGCTCTATACTCCCTGTCCCTGATTGAAAAAATATTCTGTCCAGCTTCAGCGTATCTACCGGAATTTCTCGTATCAAGTTAAGAGATGAATAACCACTTCCAAAATCGTCCATTGAACAACCAAATCCAATCGACCGAATTTCACGTATTACTTCTGACAACGCTTCCACATCTTCAAATACTGCACTTTCCGTCAGCTCAATCTCTAACATCTCCAACGGCAGATGGTACTTTCTTGCTATCCGTCGATATTCATCTAAGAAATTTGGTGACTTCATATGCACACGTGAACAATTCACCGAGATTTTTAAAAGTGGCAGTCCTTTTTGTCCCCAGTTTTCCAACATAAGACATACCTCTTCAAACACAAACAAATCTATCTTCTCCACAAACCCATTCTTTTCAAATAACGGAATAAATTCATCTGGATATATCATTCCCTCTTCAGAATCATTCCAACGCACCAACGCCTCTGCACCACCAACAGTCTCTTTTTGTGTATGGTATTTGGGTTGTAGATACACCTCAAATGCATGTGATGCAAGTGCATCTTCCATCTTGTCCTCTAGATGTTTTTCCCGAATTAAAATCCGTCGTACGCTTTCATCATAGATGGTATATCGTATTTTATTGCTTTGTATAGACGTTCCTTCAGACAAAGATAATTTTGCTCTGTCAATCATATGTGATAGTGGAATCTTCAAGTTATCAATGATAAATACGCCATATTCCACTGTATAGGCTATTCTTATTGCTCTTTGCTCCATTTCATAACAAGCACATTCTTTTTTCCATAAATTAAAGCGCTCTACAAGTTCTGTTTCCGTCTTATATCTCAATAACAGACAAAAATTATCCGCAAACTGTCTGCCCATATATTCTTCTTCTGTCAAATCTGCCGTGATTACACGATTAATGACACAAAGAATTTCATTACAAGCTTTCGTTCCAAACTGCTCATTCAACAATTTAAACTTTTCAATATTCATATAAATCATACAGTATGATGCCGGCTCAATTCTTTTGTCCAATTGACTCTTTGCATCTTCATAAAACTTTTGAATGGTATTACCACCTGTAATTGGATCTATATATGCAATTCTCTCAAGAGAACGTTTATGCCTATAAAATGACATCGTTAACATCAGCAACAATATGCCAAAAGCAAGGGTAATGCAACTACACAATAATAAAGTTATATTCATCAGAACCTCAGATTTGGCATTGACTACCGAAACTGGAACAATAGTTAATAAACTCCATTCTTGTGATGTAAGTGGTATATAGGACATATACTTTCGTACTCCGTCCAACGTATAGGTCACCATACCACTTTTTCCCTCTGCAATATCTTCTTTTAACTTTTCAAAATGACTGTTCTCATTCATCTGTGCTCGTGCAATGGAATTCAAAATGTTATATCCACTTTGTTCCGCCTTTATTGAACTGGAACGAACCACTACTGAACCATCTCGTTTGATAATATGTGCATATGCCTCTCCACCAAATGCTGTCATAGACAAGATTTGGTCAAATGTCGAAAGATCATAGCTGGAAGCAATCGCACTGATTTCAACACCGTCTAATGTAATTCCTTGCACCGGAATAGCAAAGATCACACTATCCTTACCATCTATTACCACTGTAGATGACATTGCTTCCTTTTGATCAATAATAACATCACGCAAAAAGCTTTCATTGCTCAGCATAATAGAATGACCACTGCTATCAAATGCAATCCCTTTTGCATCAACTAGATAAAGATGCTCATATTCCCAATATTCATGTCGATTCAAAGATATCTCTTGCAGTTGTTCAAAACGATCCACTTTTGACTCTTGTATCACCATAGTAATGGTATCTAATAAAGAAAAATTATCCTTAATAATACGACTTGCATTATCCCCAAGCAGCTTAGAGATTTCCTGTAAGTAACCACTACTTTCTTCTTTTACTGTTTTTTGAAGTTGAATATAATATTGAAAACACCCAACTCCCATCAACACGCAGATAAGTGTAAATGCTGAAAGAATCATAGGTAAAACATAGCGACCCTTTGCCCCTTGTGTGTTTTTCGCTTTCATAAACTACCCCTTGTCTGTAATGCAATTAAATGTGAACCCAAAACAGAAATCACAATATACATATATCCCTAGTATACCTTGAAAATGATTACTTTTCAACAATAAAACGGTTTTGGTCATTTCACAATCTCACCAAACAATTTTTTTAAAGTAAATTTTCAGGACCAAATCCAAAAGGGAATAGCTCACTTATTGTTTTCACCTGATAATCATCTACTCCATTGGCCATAATCACCTCTATATCTGTACCAAACTCGTAGATAAACTGTCGACAAACACCACACGGTCCGATCGGTGTCTTTGTATTCCTGACACCCTCCACAGGTCCCCCAACAATTGCAATAGCATCAAATGCACGTTCCCCTTCTGAAACAGCTTTTAATATTGCAACCCGCTCTGCACAGGTTGTTGGCGTATAAGATACAGATTCAATATTACAGCCTGTATAAATTTTACCACTTTTTGTAAGTAATGCCGCTCCCACCATAAAATGTGAATATGGAGAATACGAATATGTTCTCGCTTTTATAGCCCGTTCAATAAGTTCTACATATACCTTATTATTTTCCATAATCTTCTCTCCTCATAATCTTACCTTTCCAATCATCTTAATCATTAAACATATAATTAATATCCATACGAATATAATCGGAATCGCAAAATACCATTTCTTTGGTTTTCCATCTTCCCATAGATGTTCAGCTTGTTTACGACATTGTTCAAAAACCTCCCGCGGAATCGTCTTCACTGTCAGTGCAACAAGCATTGGTAAGATAACCACATCGTCCAAATACCCTAGGACGGGAATAAAATCAGGAATTAAGTCAATGGGTGACAATGCATATCCCACGGTAATACCTGCTAGAATTTTTGTAATCAGAGGGGTGTCTTTTCTTCCAAATGCAATGAATACGGCAGGAATATCCGTTTTGAGTTTCTTTGCCTGTTCTCTTAAGTTCATTGATTTATAGTAATCTCCAATCTTGAAATTTGATTTTAGTATCCTTGTTTTTAATCTTTTTCATCGCTTTTTGAATCTCTAAATTGGTAGACGCTTTCTACTAAATACAAATGCACTCGCAAATAAAATCACGACGATAGCGCCGCCAAAAGCAAGATATGCCCACAATGTTTCTACCGATCCGTTTACAATTTCAACACTATCAAGCCAGCCAAATGGAGTAAACTTTGTAAGGAATTCTGTCTTTTCTCCACCAACACCGCCGAGCATATTTACTACAATAAGCGCAATCGGAACACCCGCAGCAAGCCCTGTGCCAAGCTTGCTGTCACAAAAGGCTACCGAGAAAAAGTAAGAGAGCATCGCAACCATAGTCGTCAGTAAAAATGTCACCGCAACAAGGTTAAGATATGTAAAAAACCAGTTTTCCTGCAAATAATCACTCATAGTCGAAAGTATACCAGCACCCACTGTGAACATCAAAACTGCGTGAACGGCCATTGCAAAGATCAGATAAATGCCCTGCGTTAATGCCACCTTCGTGCGTGAAATAGGCATTGACAGAGTGTACGCCATAGAGCCTGTGTCAACGGGCTTTGCAATAAGACTCATATTTTGTATAACGTAAAACACCATAGTAAACACCATAACTATCAGTGCATAAAATGTTGATGCTGTGTATGCAAGTGGATCGGTCATTGCCGAAATATCAATACCAAAAGCGTCCATAAATCCGCCCATCGCACCGTAAAGTTCTCTGACCTGTGTCATATCCTTTGGGTCAATCAGTGAAATAATAACACCTAAGTACAAACAAAATACACATGCAAAAATCAGAAGTAGCTTAAAGCTACGTTTAAACGTATCTTTAAATAATGTAAAACTCATATTATTTCCCACCTTTTAAGTTTTCTTTGCCATAAAAGCTCATAAATATTTCCTCAAGTCCCTGTGTCTTAACATCAAGGGACAAAACGTCCATAGTTCCAAGTTTTTTAATAAATTCTCCCAACTCTTCACCACAAATGTTAAACATCTCTTCACCGTCTTTTGTTCTGACAATGTAGGTTTTTCGTTGCTCAGATTTTAGTGTCGCAACGTCCGATTGCTTGATAATTCTGCCGTCTTTGATAATAAGCACGTTATCACAAGTCCGTTCGACTTCCTCAAACATATGGCTAGACATTAAAATTGTCTTGCCTTTTTTCTTCTCTTCATTCACAAGGTCAATGAAGTTACTTTGCATAAGTGGGTCAAGTCCACTTGTCGGCTCATCTAAGATCAGCACATCTGGGTTGTGCATAAAGGCAATAACAATGCCGAGCTTTTGTTTCATACCCTTGGAATATTTCTTAACCTTGCCGTGGGTATCCAACTCAAACCGCTCAATAAGCCGTTTCATCGGTGCAAAGTCGGTTGTGCCACGCATTTTGCATAAAAATCTCAAGTAATCTGCGCCGTCAATACCGTCCGGAAACGCAATTTCACCGGGGATATAGCCTAAACTTCGCTTGATGTCGGGTGCTTTTAAGTAGCAGTCAAGTTCGTTAATTGTTGCCGTTCCGCTATTCGCGCCCATAAACCCCATAAGCGCACGAATGGTTGTTGTTTTTCCTGCGCCGTTAGGCCCTAAATACCCCATAACTTCGCCTTCTTTGACCTTGAAATTAAGGTCAAAGACGCCCTTGCCGCTTGGATACGTGAGTGTAAGATTTTTTACCTCAATCATAAAACTGTCTCCTTATATAAATTATTTTTCATTAAATCTAAGCAAAGCCCAAATCATGTCATCAACAAATCGATATCCTCCGCCATTTTGCACGTTTTATTAACGGACGTATAGTGCACACTCCTCATTATGACTATTTTATCACAACCACGAAAAAGTTCAATTGTTGAATGACACTCATAAAACAAATAGAGGGGAAGCTAACCATAGTGGATAAGTATACACGGTACTTTGCACCTTCGGCAAATCAATAAACTGATTTTTTACTAATTTTTTATATAAAATCAACTCTACAAACCGTATCTGGAATTTTAGATGGATATGCAGTATAATTGGTGACAAAGATTAATATCATCATATCAACTAACAGTTGATATGGCTTATTCAACTGTTAGTTCGTGTAAATTAAACTCAATTTGTAATATACTTTTACTTGAAAGGAGTTCACCTAAATGAATCAAGAAAAAATAGGTAAGTTTATAGCAACTTGTAGAAAAGAAAAAAAGCTCACTCAATTTCAACTTGCTGAAAAGCTAAATATAACCAATAGAGCTATATCCAAGTGGGAAACAGGTAAGTCTATGCCTGATCCATCTATTATGTTGGAACTTTGTGAACTATTAAACATCACGGTAAATGAGTTACTGACAGGTGAAAGATTAAATATGGAAAACTATAAGGAAAATGCAGAAAAAAATCTTTTAGAACAACAAAGAAAAGACGCGAGGATAAAGTCTGATAAAATAATCTTTAATATAGTCATTGTATCTATAACCATCTTGGCTTTTATTGCTCACTTAATAATCAATTTTTATTATCCGAATAATACGTCAACAGGAATGGGAGAGTTTATTGTAATCGCACTAATCATTTGTTATGTATGGTTTTTTACTAGGAACTATGCAATCAAAAAGAAATAGTATTTAGGATA